>NZ_BATQ01000152.1 GCF_000739635.1 Verrucomicrobium sp. BvORR034
GGGCAGCGGCTCCGTCTCCATCACCCCCGCCATGAGGCAGGCCGGGCACAGCCCGCCAGGAGCCTCGGCCGTAACGGCGCTCCCGCACCGGGGACACGGGGTGGAGGGATGGGCAGAGGAGGTCGGGTTCATGACAGCGGGCTCTACCTCTTACTGAGGCATTACACCGCCAACGTTACACCGGCGCCAACTTTTTTCTGCGATGCAGCATGTACGCCCCCAGCCCGGCCATCACGAGGGCGGCGATTTGATAGACGCTGATCACCCCGGCCAGCTTGGGGGTGGCCCGCATCCACTCATGCAGGAAGCGGAACACGCCGTAGCAGAGCAGGTACAGAAAAAAGAGCCGCCCCTGCCATGCAGGCCTCTTCCGCAGCACCATAAGCACGCCAAACATGACCAGTTGAAACGCCAGCTCCACCGGAGCGGAGGGCCAGCGGGGCACGCCCTCGGGATCACGCATGGCCAGCAGGCGGTTCGTGGTGGGCAGCCCCAGGCAACAGCCCTGGAGCACACACCCCACCCGCCCCAGGGCGATCCCCAGCGGCGCGATCAAGGCAAAGGCATCGCCCGTGGACTTCCGGTAGCCAATGGCCCACTTCATGAACTCCACCCCGACGTAACCGCCCAAAAGACCGCCCACCACCGTCTTGCCTGTTGCCAGACGAAACCACCGGTCCGCCATGCCCCAATCCAGCCAGCCCTCTGCCAACAGATACAACACCTTCGCGCCCAGAAACGCGCCGCCCAAGGCACCGATGTACACCGGCAGCATCGCCGGATTTTTCCTGGAGCGGATCCACCAGTACGTCGCACTCAGCGCCAGCGCCCCGAGAAGCATCCAGCGATAGGGAGGGGAGGCACTGAGGGAGTCGGACCAATGCACGGGGCTTAAAAATTAGGAATGGGGAGCGCGAGCGGGTGCGATGCAGGTGAATGATCGTGCATCCGTCGGATGTGTCTTGGGAATTTTCCGCGGGGAGCGCATGCCAGAAGAAAGGTAGAAAAGCCGTCTCGGCTCTTGGTTGCGGTGGGAGCAACCGATCAAGGACCCACGAAAGCAATTGGGTCGGCAGGCAGATCAACAGGATGGTGAGATTCAATCGGTCACTCACATGCTGGGCGCAAGAGCCGGGACGGCTCCTCTACCTTTCCTGTGGCGGGAGTTGATGGGTGGGTGGATTCGATTTCTGTGGCAACGCGCTAACTGACATTCCCGGCGGGATGCCGGAAACAGCACGCAGGATGCGTGCGCTCCCCAGCATCTTTGGATGACAACCTCCACTCACAAGAGATGCTTATCCCTGAAGGGGATATGTAACACAGCCCAAGGTTGCCGAGCTTCGAGCGAGGCTACCTTGGGTACGCACGCGATTGATCATCAGGTGTTGAAGCCGGTTTCGCCTTCTTCCTGCCAATCACCGGCAACACCTCCATGACGTCCACCCTGCTCGCTCCCGGCCCCCGCTCACATCTTCCGCAACCGCGCCAGCAAATCCGCCATGTCTTGAGGTGAGATGATGCTCTCCAGGCCATCTGGCATGAGTGAAATCGGCAAGGTCTTCATCGAACCAATCTCACTTCTCAGCACAGGCAGATCCACGCCGCCGGGCAGACGCAGGCTGATCGCGCCGGGGGTCTCGGCAGCAATGAGCCCCGCCAGGATGCTGCCGTCCTTCTTGGTGACCCGGGTGGTTGCATTGCGATGCTCCACCGCCCGATTGGGATCCAGGATGGCCTCCATGAGCTGCTCCACGGGCTTGGCGGCCACGGTGGCGAGATTCGGTCCCACTTCCACACCGGCATGGCCGAGCTGGTGGCAGGCGATGCAGGCTTTCTGATAGACCTTTTCACCACGGTCGACATTGCCCTCCAGCCCGGCAACCTTCGCCAGATACTCCTTCACCACCCTGGCACGATCAGGATTGCTGCGAGTCAGGACGGGCAGGTTCGAGGAAGCAGCACCTGGAGCAACCCTGGCCGGGAACCAGACGGCCAGTTCATCGGGATGGATGTTCTGACTGCCTGCAGCCACGCGGGCGACACCACGCACCCTGGGGTGCGAAACCTCCAGAAGGCTGATCAACGCGGCTCTTTGCGATTCGTCGAGCAGGGCGGCCGTCCACGCAGCCTGCAAACGGGAAGGCAGAGGCAGCGTTTCGTCTTGGGCGATTTCCTTTAACCATGGCAGAGCTCCCAAATCCCGCTTCTCCAACAGCCGCCGCTGCGCAGCATCCCGCTGCCAGCGAATGCTGGAGCGCATGGCGGCCTGCGGCTCCAGAGCCCGCGCAGGCGCGCCCGGCTTCACGGTGGGACCGCTGATGCGGTAGATGCGCCCGAGTTCCTCGCCCGCCCGCAAGTCAATGCCTCGTGTAATGCCGGCCGGGATCCACTCGGGATGCTCCAGGACCATCCGATACATGTCCACCACATAAAGCGCGCCATCCGGCCCTTCCCGCACCTGCGTGGGGCGGAACCAGTTGTCCTTGCTGGCGAGAAACTCTGACTCCGCATCATCAGGATGGCGGCGGCTGGCAAGCGGAAACGCCGCGTAGTCCAACACGTCCCGACGGATGAGATTGTTGGCCGGCTCACAGATGAGCAGGGCGTCATACGTACCGTCGTTCCACGGCATGGGCGAACACGCAGCGGTGAGCACATGGGTGGCACCTGCGTGGTTGAATCGCTTCACCGGCGGGCTGATGGTGAAGACCTTCACATCCGGATTGAGGACGGTGCGAATGGACGCAGGCACCTTGTCTGGATGCGCCTCCATGTAGCTCATGGGGATGTGATAGTGCCAGCCCAGCGTGCTGTTGTTGTTGCCGAACCAGTTGCCATAGTCGTCCCGCCACTTGCCATACTGGGAGCGACCCGTTTCCAGCCGGAACTCGCCAGTGTCCGGATGGAAGCGGAAGTCATAGGTGCCCAGGCTGACCTTGCGGCCCGTCTTCACACTGGTGACCTCACCGCCGCTATCGCCGTTGGCCCCATAGAGCCAGCCATCCAGCCCCCAGGCGAAGCCATTTACGAGATGCTGTGGATTGCCTGCTGTGAAACCCTTGAACCACGGTTCGAGCTGATCACACTTGCCGTCGCCGTCCTTGTCCCGGGCATACACTATCTCTGGAATGGCGGAGATGAAGACGCCGCTATTCCAGAAGGCCAGACCCGTGGGATGACGCAGTCCGTCCAGGAAGACCGTCGCCCGGTCATACACATGGTCGCCGTCCGTGTCCTCCAGGATCTTGATGCGGCCAGATTGCAAGGGCGACACCTTGCCCCCACCCCCTCGGCCGTCGGTAGTCTTTTCCCCGGGGGCAAAGGGATAGTCGCCCATCTCCACCACCCACATACGCCCTTTTTCATCCCAGTCCACAAAGACCGGGTCCTGCACGAGAGGCTCCTTCGCCGCGAGGGACACCGTGTAGCCAGCACGTAGCTGGAGCTTCTTGAGCGATTCTTCGGCAGACAGCGGCGGCGGCCCCGGCACGCGCAGCAGTTCCTGGCGGGTCATGAGCACCTTGCCCTCCGCACTTTTCAAATCACCCGCATCAAGCACCAGCCCCGTGGCCTTCCCAGCACTATCTATCAGCAAGGGCACGCTGTACGGGTCCCCCGCCACACCTTCGCGCAGCACTTCCGTCCAGCCCCGGCTCCACTGCACATTCTTCTTCTCCACCGGGTTATAGAGGTAAACACCATACTGCCGGGGATTTGAGACGATGAGATCCTCATGACCATCGTCATTGAGATCGGCAAAGAGCAGGCCGCCCTGTTTCGCCGACTCAGGCAGCGGGGCGATCTTGGCCGCCTGCTCTGGAGTGAGGGCGACCGCAGGCATGGCGAAACCCAGTCCAGAGATGAAGAGAGCAACGAGGTGTTTCACGGCCCACGAGATGTTTAACCCACTTTCTGCGAGAGGCGGTCCAGGATGTTCCGTGTGATGCGCTGCACCGCAGCATCCCCGCCCTGCAGGCCATGCGCCCAGTCCGTGGTGCCAGCAGTGAAGACGGTGCCACCGCGCGTGTAGAGCCCCATGCAGGCAGCACCGATGCGCCCCTTCTCCCACCGCTCATACCACTCTGCATCATCAGGATGCCAGCGCACTGGGCAGGTGGCCAGCACCTCAAATTCCTTGGGCGTGCCATCGCGGCTGGTGGGTTGGGGCAGCCCCTCCCTCCACTCCAGTTCACAGCCATCACATTCGTAGCCCACAATGGTGTCCTTGCCGCCCAGATCGTCATCCCGACGCAGTCCGGTACCGGCAAAGATCCAGTGGTCCGGGCGGTGCACCTTGTAGGCCGCAGGCTCCTCCATGAACTGGCCATGGCTGCGCCGGTAACCGCCCCAGAGAAAGCCCACCCCGGTGAGTTGATTCTCCGGGCGCTGCACCAGATGATGACTCCACAGCGTGCTGAGCGTCTTGTACTCGCGCGTGGCGAAGACAGGATCGAGGTGATAATTCTGCTTCCAGCAGGTGAAGGCATCGCCGCCGTCCTCATTGCGCACCTGCCAGCAGCAAGTGTTCCCGCTGAAGAAGGCCACATTGCCCCCCTTCCCGATCCATGCCTCCAGTTGATCCCGCATCGGGGTGGACCAGTACTCGTCATGGCCCACGCTCAGCACCATGTGATAGTTGGCGAGGATCTCGGGATGAAACTCCAGGTCATTGTTGGCGGCGAACTCCAACACATAGCCGTTGGCCTCCGCCCACTGCACAAAGGGCAACTCCCAGCGGGAGTACTGCGAGGCGGCCGGTCGCTGGAAACTCACCCGATGGCCTGCGTTGTTGGAGAGGCTGTTGTAGGCATAGATGCTGAAGCCACCCCAGTTGTTGTACGCGTTGTAGGTGTTGGTGGCCAGCTGCAGCAGAATTTTGGAAGTGCTGCCGGGGCGGGCCTGCCGCACGATGAAGAACGCAGAGGCCTCTGCAGTGCGGCGGTTGCGCAGGGTCCACTTGCCCCCTGCATCCGCGATCTTCAAGCGGACCTCATAGTAGCCAGACTTCCAGTCCGCCCCCACCGGCACGCGCACCGTCTCCGCCCAGCGGCATCCTTTGGAGGGGGCATCCTCCGGCACGGTTTGCCGACTCCCCACCACGCCGGACTTCTGCCACACCACCTCGCGCTTGGCACCGAGCCGGGCCACTTCGATCTCACAGGCGGGCTCGCTGGTGGTGATGTGCAGCGGCACCTCCTCCCCCTGGGTCACGCTCACCTTTCCCGCATAGCCTTCGATGAAGAAGTCCGCGTCCGGCTCCGCCGCCGGCAGAGCCGCTGCCCCCAAGGCCAATGACATGAGTGTGCGCCGTTTCATTTACGATCTACGGGCGTGACAGCGAGAATCTTGGGAGGAGAATGTGATGAATTAGAACCGCCAAATGATCATTTTATGAACATTGGCGGTGTTTAGTTATTTCCAACACCACCCGGTGACAATGATCCGACGTCACGACAACACGGGATAGTGCGGACCGTGAGCCGACTGAAGTCGGTACTCCAACACTGAGGACGGTCGTGAGAGAAACGCACTGGGTCCTTGTGTCCTGACCGCCTAGAGGCGGAACTCCAACCCTGCTGGCGAAACGGGGAGGGTTGGAGTTCCGTCCCGCATGCGGGACGGTGAAGGTCCTTCATCGATTCAACTCCCACCCCTCTCCCCGTCTCAGGTCTTGCGTCTTGCGTCTTGAAGTCTTTTGTCTCCCGCGCAGCGGGCCTCACGGTGCCGGCTTGGCATCCGGGAAACCCGAGTAATACCGGCAAAACGAATCCAGCTTCCCATCCGGGCGGATGACATGGGTGCAGCAGCGGTCGATGCGGTCCTCATCCCAGGTCCAGGCATCCATGAAGGGCTTCACCATGATGCGGAAGGCCATGCTGCGGGTGCGCTCCATGAGCTTCAGGAGTTCGCCCAGCTCGGTGTTGTCGCATCCGCATTTCGCCAGGTCGTCCAGGGTGTAGTGCATCTTGTCCTGCAGGAAGCCCTGGAGTTGGGTAAAATCCAGAAACTGGCTCACGGGCCAGACGTTGACGCCCTGACGAATGAGGTAGCCGATGGTGGCGCAATTAGGGTCGCCACACGGCAGTGGCGTAAAGTCCTCGAACTTGAGTTTCCCGCCTGACTGGGCGACAACGTTAAGGAGGATGTCCGCCGTGTTGAGCCGGTCCGTCTTGGACCGTACCGTCTTCAGGAAAGGCGAGTCTGGAACGCCCGTCGTATGCCCGCGGGCCGAGGCGGCGAATCCGCGACCGCTCTCGAACACGGGCTGAAACGTGATGCCGTGGACGGAGGTCTGGCCCAGACCGTAGCTGACGGCGTCCCAAAGGTTGGGCAGGTTGTCCGGCGTCACGGCCATGGCAAGCGTCACCGGGAGATCCGCCGCGGCACAGTTGGCCAGGGCCTGCTCCCGCATGGCGCGCAGGTCCCCGCCGCGCAGGGCCTTCTGCCCGGCGCTCTGCACGCCGTCAAACTGGAGGTAGAGCTGCACGCCGGTGCCCTGAAAGGCCGCGTTGAGCTGCTTCGCAAAGTCCGGGTCCTTCGCCAGGAGCACGCCGTTGGTGTTGATCAGCGTGAAGTCGATCTTGGGGTGCGCCTTGAGCCAGGCGCAGAGTTCAAAGAGCTGCGGGTGCAACGTGGGCTCCCCGCCGCTGAGTTGGAGGATCTCGATGCCCCCCTTGCGATCCACCACGCCCTGCACGCGGGCCTGGATCTCTTCCAGCGGCACCGCATCTACCTTCATGCCCGTACCGATCGGCGAGTCCGCATAGCAGGTGGGGCACGCGAGGTTGCAGGAGTTAACAATCTCGATCAGGGCCAGGCAGGTGGAGAGCACCTCAAAGGGGCCTTCCTCCCGGCCGGAGGCATTGCGCCCCAGCGTGCCCGCGGGAGCCCCCTCTGCCGAGCAGCAGCCTCCGCCGGAGCAGCAGGCACCACCCCGGTTTTCATCGCTGCCCTGGGCCAGCCAGTAGAAGCGCTCATCACTGGCCAGGCAGGCGCTGAATTCACCGTGCAGCGCGCAGGTGCGCTCCATGTGCACCTGACCGCCCCGCTTCACCACACGGGCAGGGCACTTGGCCCCGCAGACCGGGCACCGGGAGGTGGTTTGTTTGAGCAGGGTGCTCGCGCCCGCAGGCGTCCGGGAAGACATGGGGGGATAGGGAGAGGGTGCGACCGGCGGACTAATGCCAGTTCTGCGTGGAGAGGAAGCCGATGCAGGCAACAAACCAGACGGCGGTACCGATGGCTACGCTGGCGAGCATAAAGACAATGGAGAAGCCGACCGCCGCGCCGCCGCTGCCGCCCCGGTTCCGCGCCAGGCCCACCGCCACCCAGATGGAGGCGGCCAACTGGGAGAGGAGCGCAATGGCAAGAAGCGCAAAGTGGATGGAGCCATCCTTGTCATCCTCGGCAAAGAGCCAAGGCAGCCCCGGCAGCAACACCGAGACCATCACCCAGGTGATCCAGCGCGCCTTCATCGGCACGTGCCCGGGCAGAGGCGGCGGACCGCCGGAGGGAGACTGCGGCATCGGTGGAGGGGAAACTTCGTCGTTGCTCATGACCCCAGCACCTCCCGCGCAATGGTGTTCCACTCGGCATCGATTTCCGCCGGACGTTTCGTGGGCTTGCGGGCCTTGGCATACCAGTAGCCGGCATTGCCGATGTCTCCCTCAATGAGGTGCAGGAGCGCATGGATCCATGAGCCCATGGGAGTATGGATGTCCTGCGCGATCTCGTGGGCCTCGTGCCAGTCACCTTTCTTGGTGTACCAGAGGGCCTTGGCCTCTTCAGAGAGATCATCCGCCGGAGCTGGATCGCTCTGGGCGGAGGCGGCAAGTTCTTGGGCAGTCATGGTGGCAGGCTAGCGTGTTCAGCCACGTTCTGCGAGTGTGATCACCCGGTGGATTGCAAAAAAAGAAAAGGGAGAAGGCCGTGAGACCTTCTCCCTTGAGATCCAGATACTGGAATAAGTACTAGGCATCTTCCGGCAAAGGCTTGCCTTTGGTCTCGGGAAGGAACAGCAGCACGATCAATCCGAGGAGGAAGATGCCGCTCATGTAGGTTGCCGCGTTGCGGAAGGCATCCAACTTCGCTTCCGTCGTGGTCGCCCCGGCCTTGAGGTGCGCCTGAAGGGCACCCAGCGTGAAAGGACCACTCGCCGCCACGAAACGACCCACGTTGTAACAGAAGCTGACGCCAGTGCTACGCAGACGGGTGGGGAAGAGTTCCGGGAGATAAATGGCGAAGCCGGCAAACAGCGCGAGCTGGCACCCACCCATGATGGCACTCATCCACACGTCACCTTTGCCGCCGAAGAACTGGAAGAAGCCCACGGTGGCCAGCAAGGCTGCCACAAAGGCGATGGCGAAGGCGGGCTTGCGTCCCATCTTCTGCGCCAGCTTCGTCATGAGGATCATGCCGATAAATGCCCCGATGTTCTGGACAATGGAGTTGATCCCAATCCAGCGAGCCTTGGCACCGGCGATCTCATTGGCCGGCACATTGGCCTCAACCAGGGACTTCTCGATCACCCCGCCGACCAGTTCCGGGCTGAAGAACCCGATGCCCCAAAGACCGATCACACCAGCGACGCAGAGCACCATGCCCAGGAGGGCGGACCGACGCCAGCGAGCGACGCCAAAGAGAGAACTATACGACCCGAAGGCCACCCCGGCCACGCGGCCAGCTTCACGGGCCTTAACCCACTTTTCAGGCTCCTTCAGTTTCAGCTGAATGAACACCACCAGGAAAGCTGGCGCAGCCCCGACAAGGAACATCAACTTCCAGGAGAAATCAGGACTGATGGCCTTAGATTCCACCAGGCCGCCCACCCACATGCTAATGAGACCTGCAGCGACGTTGCCCACGGCGGAGAGCGCCTGCAGCGTGCCGAGAGCACCCGCACGGGCGTGGTCAGGAAGGGCGTCAGCGGTGAGAGCCACAGCAAGGCCGAAGACGCCGCCTACTCCGAGACCCGTGATAAAACGGTAGATGGCAAAATCAATCCAGCCTTTGGACAAGGCCGAGAGACCGGTAAAAACGGAGTACATGAGCACCGTGATTGTCAGCGTCTTGGCGCGGCCAATGCGATCGCCCACGGAACCGAAGATCAGGCCCCCTGTTGCCCAACCTGCCACGAAGATGGATGTCGCATAGCCACCGTAAAGGCTGGCGTCATACCCCTCAGGCAGCAGGGTTTTCATCGCCGATCCACGGGCGAGAATGAAGAGCTGCTGGTCAAGGCAGTCGAACATCCAGGCAAGGGATGCCATGGCGAAGACGAACCAGTGGTAGCTCGTAAGGCCCTTCCACCATGGGGTGTTATCTGACGTTAATGCAGGACTTTGACTCATGGGCGCGGAGTTTGGGAGAGGTGAAGTAGGATGACAACCGAGAATTGAGGGCTACGGCTCTATTTCCGGCTGGCTATCATTTTTCACTTTTCGACTTAAGTTCCCCGCATGTTTCACACTTCCCCTCATGGGACGGACCCGGCCGAACCGCCACTTGAGGTGCTCGGGATCGGAGCCGCGACATGGGACCGTTTTGTAGTGGTTCCTGAGTTTCCTGCGGGTGACGGGGTTACCCAGGCCCTGGAACTGCATGAACAGGGTGGCGGGCCGGTGGCCACAGCCCTGTGTGTGATGGCCGCCCTGGGCACGCCCGCACGTCTGCTGGACACGCAGGGGGACGACGCCACCGGACGGGCGATCCTGGAAGAGCTGCGTATGTTGGGAGTGCGAACCGAGTCGATCGCCATCTATCCGGGCGCGCGCTCCGCGCTGGCGCACATCCTGGTGCGGCAGCGCGATGGGGCCCGTCACATCTTTTTCCACCCTGCGAATTGCCCCGAACCGGATGCTGAGGTGATCCTAAGCAAATCCTTTGGCAAGGTGGGCCTGGTGCACCTCAACGGTCGCCACGAGAACGCTGCGCGTCAGGCGCTGGCCTGGGCGAAGGAGGCCGGAGTACCCGTGTCCTTCGACGGCGGAGCCGGGAGATATCGCGAGTCCATTCGGGATCTGGTACAGGGCAGCGGGCTGCGTATTTTGGCGCGGGAGTTTGCCTGCGCCTTCACCGGGGCGAGCAGCCTGGAGTCCGCCGCGGAGATACTGCGCGAGGATGACCCGGAGCTGCTGGTGATTACCGATGGCGTGAAGGGCTCTTGGGTCTGGCCACGCGGGGAGGCATCGTTTCATGAACCCGCCGTGCAGGTCGCGGACGTGGTGGACACCACGGGCTGCGGTGATGTCTATCACGGAGCCTTTTTGCATGGGTGGATGCAGCAGTGGCCCGCGCAACGTTGCGCCCGCCTGGCCAGTGAGATGGCGGCGGAAACGGCGAGGCATGTGGGCGGACGGACGGCGATCCAGAGGATCGGTAGTTCAGTGAATCAGTAATTCAGCAAACCAGTGGGCCATTGGAGGGTTTCAGGGGCGGGGTTGGAGGCGGGGAGTGACAGCACGCCATGGGCCTACCGCTCCGCGGTAGAAGTCGTCCCTACCCCATTCCATGGGTAGTCCTCGCTCCGCTCGACCGACCCATGGCTATGCATGGCGAACCCTCCGGGTTCATGAAATAACACGCAATACTGACGCACTGACGCACTGACGCACTGACGCACTGACGCACTGACGCACTGACGCACTGACGCACTGACGCACTGACGCACTGACGCACTGACGCACTGACGCACTCCACCGAGCCACTGAATTACCGTTTTACCGAATTACTGATTTACCGGACTCATCCCGCACGGGCCATGCCGATGCCGATGGCGACGGTGGGCTCTGCGGCATCAGCGAATGCGACGGGGCCGGGTTTGCCGCCCTCGTCTCGGTAATCACTACCGATGGAGTAGAGGCAGCCTTTCTCGGGGTTGTAGCGGAGAGATTCCCCAGTGTAGGGATCGATGCCCACAGAGTCGATGTAGCCGCCCTTCAGCGCGTCCAGGGTGGCGGGCAGGCGGGCCTCGGTGATGACATAGCGGCGGATGGCAAAGAGGGTCATCACCGCATCATGACGGAAGCGGGCCAGGTGCACGCGATCGGGCAGCGTTTCATAGAACCCAATGCGGGACTGGTAGTACTCCGTGCCGGACCAGTTGGGGTCAAAGAGCGGGCGCCGGGTGGGCTGACGGTGCTCCAGGCGGGAGGACATCTTGCCACCCCGCGCATAGGCGGCCAGGACGGGCTCCTTCTGGAGTTCGCGGAAGCTGTCTGCGAACTGGCGGAGCGTGGCGTGAGGTTTGAAAAAGACCCAGCCGGTGCGTGCAGGCAGGTAGTATGGGGGCAGCGGGGGCTCATCCTGCGCCGGGCCGATGAGGAGCTTCCGCTCATACGCATAGAAGCCTTTCATGGCGGCGCGCAACCGCTCCATGGAGGGCATGAAGGGCTTGAACTCCACCTCCTGCAGCCGCTTGAGCCGGCCCGCATCGAGCTGGGTGTTGCGCAGGAGCTCGGCTAGGGAAGCGGTTGAAGCCTCGTGGAACGCCAGGGAGCGGTCCATGAGGGAGGGCCAGGCATCGAGCTGCTCCAGCAGCCCGCCAAGCACGGCCATGTCGATAGCGGCAAGGAACGACGCCTCCTCCTGCCCGCGGCGGGAGAGGTAAGCGCTTTCCACCTGCTTCATGAGCACCACGGCAGGCCAGGCACGATCCGCACCGAAGTCGGCCTTTTTCCACTCCGTGGAGCGAGGCTGCCACTCCAGATCCTTCTCCTCCAGGAGATCGCGGAAATTATCCAACACGGCGCTATGTTGCTCCAGCAGGGCGGAAAGGGTCGGCGTGTCCCACTGCCACACGGGAGTCTGCGGCAGGCCCTCCCGGCGCACGGACTGCGCGGCAGAGAGCATGGCCTTCATGCGGCGCACAGCCGCCATGTCCGAGGGCGGGCTGCCTTCCGCCGGCCCGGGCATGACATCGCTGTCGAACGGCGGAGCTTCATCCCGAAGATAGGCAAAGACCCCCAGCACGGTGGCCAGCAGGCCAAAGAGCACCCAGGTCAACTTCGATGGCGGGCCCCAGCCGGTCTGGCTCTCCGGGCGCGGCTCATTGCCGGATGGCGAGGTGTCCTTCCGGGGCCGTCCCCGCTCGCGAGGCGGGTCGCCATCGCCTTCCTCATCGCGAGCGCGATTCCGCTCCCGATCCTGATCGCGGTCGGGCCCACGACGGCGTGGCGCAACGACATCCTGCTCCTCGTCCTCATCGAACCAGCGGTGTTCGGGTACAGGATTGCGTCGACGGCGGCGGGGTGGCTCCGACATTTACGCAGGATCATGCCACGCCCCAGCGCAGGTGCAACGTGGGAACCGCTTGAGGCGTAGGCAAAATGACGGCTTCATGCCTTGATGGGTCGTCGCATACTCCCTTCTTGCTCCTTTCCTCTATCTCTCATGGCTCTTCTCAATCATCACCTGCCCGACTACCGCATCGCCATTGTGGGAAGCGGGGCGGTCGGCTGCTACTACGGCGGGCGTCTGGCCCAGTACGGGCGGGACGTGCACTTCCTTATGCGCAGCGACTATGACCACGTGAAGCGCCATGGTCTGAAGATCCTGAGCAAGCAGGGCGACGCCCATCTGCAGGGAGTGAAGGTCCACCGCACCGCCGCAGACATCGGCCCGTGTGATCTGGTCATCATCGCGCTCAAGACCACCTCCAACGAGGCCCTGCACGACATCATCCCGCCACTGCTGCATGAGAATACCATGCTGCTCACGCTGCAAAACGGCCTGGGCAATGAGGAACTGCTGGCCGAGCGCTACGGAGCGGAACGGGTGCTGGGCGGCCTGTGCCATGTGTGCATCAACCGCACAGGCCCGGGCGTGATCGAGCATCTCGCGCAGGGCCTGATCGCCCTGGGCGAACACTCCGGCTGGCCCCAGCCCCGCACGCATGAGATCGCGTCCGAGTTCAAACGCTGCGGCATCGTCTGCAACGTGGAGGAGAGCCTGTCCACCGCCCGCTGGCGCAAGCTGGTGTGGAACATCCCCTTCAACGGCCTTTCGATCGTTGGCGGAGAAGGACGCACCGGACTGGATACCGCCCAGATCCTGGCGGATGACTCCCTCACCTACCTGGTCCGCGCGCTTATGCACGAAGTCATCGGAGCCGCACGTAAATTGGGCGGCGAGATCCCCTCCTCCCTGGCGGACGACATGATCAAATCCACCAAAGGCATGGGCGGCTACCGCACCAGCAGCCTCATCGACTTTGAAGAAGGCCGCGAAGTCGAACTCGACGCCATCTGGGGCGAACCCCTCCGCCGCGCGGCAAACGCCGGTGCCGAGGTCGGGAGGCTGGAGACACTATACTATCTGCTGAAGCGGAAGCTTGGCAGCCAGTAGGTCAGTGCGTCTGGGCCAGTACGTCAGTGCGTCAGTGGGCAGTGCGTCAAGGTGTTGGGGCTGGATGGGTCGTTGTGTGTCTAACAGCTTGCGGAAGATCCTTTGGACGTCGCCTCACTCAAACGCATCATGGATCTCGCGGGCGTGACCGCGTAAACGCGGAACTCCAACCCTCTCCGTTGGTGCTGGCAGGGCGGAAAGGCTCGACTACGCGAGATAGGACGACCAGAGACCGGGACAGGAATATCCCTCGCTCCTTTTGCTGACGCTGACGACTCAGACACTACGGGGTCGATCAGCGCACTCGGAAGCTGGAATGCGCACAACGTACGACTCCAGCCCCAACACCTTGACCCACTGCCCACTGACGCACTGAATTACTGGCTGCCGGGCCTCCGGCCCGCTACGGGCTAATCATGATGATGCTGCCTTCCCCTTCCGGGACGCCGCCTTCCTTCTCCACACTCACGGCGAAGCGGGAGGCGTCGGTGATGGGCTGCGCTGGCTTGAAGGTGATGGTGGCGCGACCGCGGTCGTTCACCTTCACCACTCCGGCGTCCACCGGCTTGGTCTTGCCCTTGTCGATGACCCAAAGCTGGTAATCCTTGTTGGGCTGCACAGGCGGCATCTTGTCCATTTTCAACTGCCCCTGCTGGGCATTGCTGTCCCACACCACCACGGCCACGCCTTCTTCGTAGCGCTTCATGCCAGAGCGGAGCGTCGCGATCTCCATGCTGGAGACGGCATTGGCCTGCTTGAGCCGGGACACCTCAGCTGTGAGAGCGGTGGTGTCGGAAGTGGCAGCAGCAAGTTTTTGCTGAAGCTCAGTCTTGGCCTGCTCGGCCAGTTGAGTCTCCGCCTTGGCCCGTACTTCACTGGCCTGGAGAGCCGGAATCTGGGCGGCGATCTGCTGCTTCTCCTCCCACAGGCGGAAGGCGCCGAAGGCCAGTCCCGCTGCGGCAGCCCAGGCGACCCACGGACTGCGAATGAGCCCAAAGATGACACCAGTGACGATGTTGGAGCGCTTCGAGCGGCGGATCTCCGCAAGGAGGCGCGCACGCAGCTCCGGCGGAGGGGCGTCTTCAGGCAGCAGTTGGGCGATTTCGGCGGCAGTTTCCTCAAACTCGGCCACAGCCTCGCGGAGGCGGGCGTCCACCTTCATCTCGCTGCGCAGAATGCGCTTCTCATGCTCGTCCAGCACATGCAGCGAGTACATGGCGGCCTGTTCTTCCTGACGATCTGTCATGACAGACCTCCTTTCAGCAAGTCGCGCAGCCGTACCAGGCCGCGGCGGATGTGCGTTTTCACTGTGCCCAGAGGGGCTCCGAAGAGTTCTGACAATTGATGATGGGTGTAGCCTTTAAGGAAGGCCCATTCGATGCATTTGCGCTGGTCCTCAGGCAGGGCCAGCAGTGCCTGACGCACCAGGTCGGCGCGCTCCTGCCGGTCCGCGGCATGGTCGGAACGTTCCGCGGTGTCATCCAGAGGAGGCAGCAGTTCTGCCGCCTTGTCCGCTACCCGGGTGCGACGGCGCAGCGCGCGCAGGCGGTCGATGGCCTTGTGGCGGAAGATCACGACGGACCAAGTGAAGGCCTTGCTGCGGGTGGGGTCGTAGGACGGCGCGTGCTCCCACAGGTAGAGGAACCCCTCCTGTAGTACTTCCACCGCCTCCTGATCGTCCTCCAATATGCGCCTCACCAGCGCGTGAAGAGAGCCGGAAAACCGGTCGTACAGTGCTCCGAACGCGGCTTGATCCCGCGCGGCAACACGTAGCATGAGGTTTTCATCCGATTCCTGATCCATGGGACACTTAAACAAGGGGACATCCCGGTCCCCGCTGGCAGGCCACCCGGCCCAGTCACGCCTCGTGACCACGCCGCCGTAAGTGGCGAGAGGCATCGTTAGCAGGGTTGGCGCGGTCACACAACTTTTTGCGTGGAAAGGTTGCGCTTGGATGCTGGAAATGTTGCCCGGCAGCGCCGCACGAGGGGAAATTCCAGGTACAACCGCAATCAAAAGCGGTTATTGAGACTTGTTCGCAGATAATGGTTGACCTCTGCATCAATTTCATGCACTACTCTTGCGATCTTGTCTCAATAACTGCATTCCACCTACCTCGGGGTCCGAGGGTCCCCTTTCCCGTCATGACCGTCCGCTTTATCGCCAGCGTCGCCAGCCTGCCCGTGGCCCCGTTGGTCTGCCATGCCGAGGTGTTCCTGAGCCTGGAACAGGCCCAGAGGCTGATCTTTCCCGGGGAGACGCTCACGGAGTCTTCCGTCACCCTCACCGAGCGCCAGAAGCGTCAGGTGGAGCATGCCTCCGGGGTGAAGGTGAAGGACCGCCACGTCCGCGCCTGGCGCACGGCGGGCGGAGGGGTGTTTTTCCTCGATACCGTAACGGGCAAGCATGAGGAGATCACCTATGCCTGCGGCATCGCCTCCAGCGGGCAGGTGAAGCAGATCGAGGTGATGAAGTACCGCGAGGCCTACGGCCAGCAGGTGCGCAACGCCTCCTGGCGCAAGCAGTTCGTGGGAGCCACGGTGGACTCTGATCTCACGGTGGGGGGAGATATCCGCCACCTGAGCGGTGCCACCTTCTCCTGCAGCAGCATCACCGCCGGCATGCGCCGCCTGCTGCACACCCATGCGGTTGCTTTCTCGAACCCCTCTCCTCTGCCAGCCACCGCGTTCACCGTGTGCTGAGGCCCGTCTTCCCTGCCAACTTCTCCCACTGTCATGCCGGAGTACAATCGCATCAAACGCGCCCGCCCCCTGCTTGGGACGCTGGTGGAGATCACGCTGGAGGGCAAGCGGGATGAAAAAACGCTGCACACCCTGGCTGGCGCCGCCTTCACAGAGATCGAGCGCGTGCACAAGCTGATGAGCTTTCACGATCCGCACAGCGACATCTCCCGCCTGAACACCGATGGTCGCGGTCGCCCCGTACCGCTGCATCCCTGGACCATCGAGGTCCTGCGCTGTGCAGAGAATCTGAAGAGCGATACGGCAGGGCTCTTCGACGTGTGCATTGCCGGCTCCCTGCTGCATCTGGGCTATCTGCCCGGGCAGGGCACCAAGGTGCCGCCGCTGTGCCGTTTTGGCATCATCAAGCTCTATGACAATCACCAGGCCCGTCTCTATGGCGGGGCCTATGTGGACGTGGGCGGCATCGCCAAAGGCTTCGCCGTGGACAAGGCTGTGGACATCCTCCGCGGTATCGGCGGCCTAAGCGGCATAGTGAATGCAGGCGGCGATCTGCGGGTGTTTGGTGCCAAGTCGCAACTGGTGAACCTGCGCGATCCCTCAGAGCCCGGCACCTCCCACCACGCCATCCAGCTCAAGGACGGTGCCCTGGCCACGACGGGCAGCTACTTCAGCCGCAAGAAGATGCCCGAAGGTGCCTGGGTGGCCCCGCTCATCCATCCCCACACCCGCCGCGCCAATCCCGGCAGCCGCAGCGTCACCGTCGCGGCCCCCACCGCCATGCTGGCCGATGCCCTCACCAAAGTGGCGTGGTTCGCCCGCGCAGAGGACTCCGCCCGTCTCCTGAAGACCTATCGCGCGAGCGGCTGGGTTTTAGGAAAGCACCAAGAGGTGGTGCCTCTCACGGGGAAGGCGGCTTGAGAGTTCCTGGTTCTTGGTGCTGATTTGATTTTTGAAGTTTCGTATTTGAAGTTTGAAGTTTGAAGTTTGCACCCCGCCTTTGCCCGCCGGGAACTTCGTGTCGGAGTAGTGTGTCAATCGGCTTACGGTACCGATCCCGTTTGGTCGGCGTGTCGTAGCTTGAAGTTCCCGGCGGGCTGAAAGAGCAGCGCGATTCGCTGCATTCACGCTACGTCGCTTCCCCTCCCCGGCGCGACTCATGAAAGGAGTCGTGCGGCCAGCACTCGACATGACGCATCGCAAGTCCGGTCCTCCCATCCTGAGTGACAGCGATGGCAACAGTGCAATAGAACCTCTTGAGCCCGTTGCCATAGCGACCTGCAGAGAGAAATGAGATCCTCCCTTCGATGGAGTTCAGGCCATGCTTCACCAGCCTGTCCGTTATCCTCCGCGAACCGGAGACCTCGTAGCCGCAGATCCAGAGAACTTCACCCGGCCGCACTTTGAAGCTGAAGGCAGGCTTCCTCTTCCGTTCAGCGATCTCACAAAGCCGCCCGATGCCCCACCAGCCTGTGATGTCGTGATTCCTCGAACACAGATAGTCGCACAATGAGGCGGCCAAGGCTTCCATTTCACAGCGTTTCATGATGCATTGATGGATGCAGTCAGCCCTCGCCCAGCCTCACATAGCGGACGGTGAAATCCTCACCCATCTTCACGATACGAATCTTGAAGTCCTCCCCCACTTTCACCTCCTCCCACAGGCCAGGGCTAAAAGCCCCCAGGCTGACCCTTCGCACACTGAGATCTCCACCCACCCTCACCACGCGCACCTTGTAGTCCTCGCCAAACGCGACGAAGCGGACTTTGCCAAACACAGATCTTGGATTGGGTTTCATGGGATACAACTGCGGGAGGTATATCAGAATAGCGCTCCGAACTAAAACTTGATCGTCGGCTCACGCGAATCGCTGGGATTGTACCCACGAAAATCTGTCGCCTTCAGGATGCGTTTTGCGACTTTCATGAGGATGGCCGCGAGGGGAGGCCCCAAGACAGCGGCCGCGAGAAGAGCCCAGAAGTTCTTGTCGATGACCTGTGCCTTGGTCGGCAATTGAGACCACTGATACAGCCCACACCACCCGAGCACCGAGATCACGGCCGGGAAAAGGGCCACGAAACCGACGAGACATCCTAACGGAGTGCTATGGGTGGGAACGGGGTAGCTCATGTAGCGGAAAGTGATGGGAATGCCGAGAGAATCACCTCCCAGTCTGACCTCTGGGCGTCGTATTTAACGAGCGTCCCTGAAACGCGTTTCCAAGTCTTCGAACCACATTGTCGACGGGAAACACCAGAACCAACAAAAGAAAAACGGCATCACGATAAGGTTCAGGCACCAACGGAAGAGTCACGCCAAGCATCGTGACCAGGACCGTGAAAATGCCGGCAAATCCCAGTGTCTCCCGCCACTGAGGACGAGCATCCGATGACAGCCAGTGAAACAGCACGACTGCAGGAACAAAGCAGAGGCCCAGCAACCACGATGGCACGCCAATCGCAGATCCCATCGCGAGGCCAAAGTACGCCAGCGCCGTCACCAGCAGGGTGTTCCTCAGCAACAGGAAGATCTCACGAAGAATGCTCATAAGGGTATTGAGCGAAGTTAGATTAGGTTGATGAAGAGGGCGACCACTTTGGCAACTCGCGGTAGCCCTCCCCACCGGCTGTGTCCCCAAAAGGCCCGCGGGGTCATTTGAGCTCGTATTTGACGGTAACGGTCGCGGAATACTCCAGCTTCTCAAACTCCGCCGCGTTGTTTTGACCAAAGAAGGGCTGCACAATCCGGTTCTCGGTCAGCGTCACCCAGCCATTGTTGACAGCCCCCTCACGCAAAGACAGTAGCGTGCCAATCTGCACCCCGGCCTCTTTCGCCAGAGCGTCAGCCTTCTCTTTTGCGGCAGCCACTGCAGCCAGCAAGGCCTGCTTCCTGAGCTCCTCGTGTTTTGAGGTGCGCAGCTCCACCCTTACGATCTCAATATGATCATCTTCAAGCAGCGCCGTTTCCAGAGCCTGCCGCCTGGATAAATCGCCAATTTCCACGATCGCGGCCCGCTCAGCGTAGAACCCTTTGAAGACCCGCCCCTCGCGAGTGGTATCGTAGTCCTTTCCGGAGGCAATACCGCTAAGGCGCAGAGCATTTTCCTTAAACCCGTTCTTCGCAAGCCGGTCACGCAGTGAGGCCGTGGCAGTATCAAGCATCTTCGATGCCTCAGCCAGCGAAGCGGCTTCTCCCCTGACTTTGATCTGCCAGGAAGCCCGGTCCACATCCGCAGCAATCTTGGCGATCGCGTCCACTTCGATGTGGCGTCGCGTGTCGATTTGCTGAGCCTGAGCCGAGGAGGCATAGAGCAGTGTGCAGAAGAGGGAGAGAGAGAAGAACAGGAAGGGGTATTTCATCGTTTTGTACGTTGCACGGTTGGGTCTCAGCAATTTGCTGACTACCCTAGCAAGACGGAACAGAGGTGACAAGCAGGCATGTTGTGGGTGCATTTGTTCGAATGTGGAACCGCCCGAGCGACCCGGCGATTTGATTCACCTCGCGCCACCCTCTCACCCATCCTGACCGCGTTCTCACGAACGCAGCTACTAATTCAATCTCCACCGCCGGCTCGTGACGGCGCACGCTTCCATAACTGCAGAGCCAATCCTGTTCCTCCTGCAATCATTGCCGCCTCACACAACATCAACACTCACAGGCTTGTTCCTGACCTCGCCGCCAGGACCGCCCACAACGGCAGCATTCACAAAATGGATACCGCCTTTCGTCAAAACGCCGCTGCTGGCGTGCACGTGGCCGAACGCATGAATCTGCGGACGAATGCGCTCCAGCTCCCTCCGCAAGTGCGGACAGCCAAGATGGATATCCCCTGAGCTCGCTACATCCAACACTCCAAACGGAGGCGTGTGCGTCACCAAGAGGTCAATGCCTTCCGGGATCTGCCTCCATCTTCTCATCAGGTCCTGCTCTTCAGAGTAAAAGGCAAATCCTGCAAGATCAGGACACCAAGGCGATCCATAGACCTTCAGTCCACCCACCTCTACACCGCCATCCTCAAGGTAGATGGCCTGAGAAAAGCGAAACTCCCGGTATTGCAGCAGGGCATCGTGATTCCCACCGATACAAATGATCTGACCTGCGGGAATTTCGGCAAACCAGGCGTCGACGTCTTCGAACGTTTCTTGTTCTTGCTGGCCTATGTTGCAGAAATCTCCGCAATGAATCAGCAAGTCGCACTCCGGGATGGTCAGATCCCTGTGCTTGCCGTGGGTGTCAGCGATGATGCAAAGGCGGGGCATGCTTAGGGATGACTTGTTTTTGTTTCGACTGCGTCGACCAGGTTTTCAAACAACATGTCGGCGGAGGGCCTGGCAGCAGTGCTCGGAGACCGCATTCAAACGTCGTCAGCCGGCAGGTCCGTCTCATAGAGACGATTACTGGGACTGCACCATCCCAAGATGCTATCCATGGTGTCCAGGATCGCGTCATACAGCCTTTCATCTTTGTCGTTTTCATGAAGAGCGCGAAACGAGTCGAACAAGCGATAGAGCTCAAGCTGAGTCATCCCTTCATCACGAAAGCTGCGTGCCAGTGCGAATACCGCATGAGCAGGGTCCGGTTCGCGAAGGACGCTTTCGAGCCGTGCATGTGAAGTAGTCATCAGAGCTAATGAAGTTTGCCTGCCCGAAAGTTTGAAACCCGTGCTGCGGCTAGCCCTGGCTCTTTGTTGCTCCATCCTGTTCCTCAAGCACCTCTTTGACGCGGGCCCAGTTCGTAACTTCTTCGTGGGCTGGCCACACCTTTAGCAAAACTCGATACCGCCCGATGTCGCGCAAGAAAGCTCCACCCATGATGCCAATGACCAACCAACCCGCCTCTGGATAGCCCGATTCTACGACCAGATACCCCAGCCCTGCGACGACGGCCAATGCCAACCAAGATCGAAGGCTTGATCGCGCAAGAACCCAGAAAGTGGGTGGCTGAGTGTGCCAGCCCAAATAGACTTTCAGCGACCGCAATTGGAGTTTGGTGAGCGTCATGAGTGCGATGGTTGGGAACTACATTCAACTATCGGGGCAAGTACAGAGGCGGCGAAGGTCGTGTAAACGCGATTGGGCGGCAGTACAAGCAACGCCCCTGAAGCGAAGTCGAACGAAACTGCCAACGGACGATGGGCAGCGCTGACGGCCTCTAGTGCTGCCGCCAAGGCTACGGATGGACCGGCCGCCTTCCGAGGAACGATGGTGATCCAAGGGATCTGATCCACATAGCGATAGCCGCTGAAGGCTGCATCGGCATCCAGACTGCTTTCGGTGAAGGTGGCATGTTTACGAAGTGTGGCAGCCAGGTGACCAAAAAGCTTGTCATACTCTTCATCAGGAATGATGCCGTTCGCTTCATCTCCGTGCTGGTCACAAAAAGCTGAGGCGAGTTTCTCAATTTCTTCTTCGGAGGCATGGTGAAACTCGATGGGTTGCATCAATACGAAAGGTTGGAGGTGGGAATCTTGAATCTGCGGGATCTCAGGGGGATTGATTGCGCGTCGTTAATGACTTCAAAGTATAAAGCGTCCATTCAATTTGCACCTTGGTAGCGCAACCAGCAATGGGAGACTGGGGCTGCTCGACTGACGAACTAAAGTTCTGCACTACTTTGCTGGAGCCGATGCTGAGCAATAGGTCCCACGGAAAGGCCCCTTACTTGGAGATCCGCTCAAAAGTGACCCCCTTGGCCCAGAGCTGAATGAACTCCACGTTTGCCGCAGTTCCATCTTCATTCAGGTACACCGAAACTTTCATACCCAAGTACCCATAGTTCCAAAAAAGCGACGCGCCCTGCACCCCTGGACGTGGATGGGCCTCCTCAAGGCGGGAGAGAAACACCCATAGTTCATGTTGCCGCAGTGATGGGAAGCTGGACGGACAGTCTGATCTCCCGAGGGTCACAGTTCCCCCTTGAGGGTGCCGCTCGAGTTGCGTCATGACCCACGCCCGCAGTTCATCTGGATTGACCCGCCGTTTAAATTCTTCCTCAAAGGCATCCAGCTCTTTTGAGGATTGACGGACTTGCCACCCAATATGGGCAAACGGGCTGGCCCACACCAGCAACAATACCAAAAGCCATAGGAACATCGCCCCTCGCCCCCCGGCTTTTCCTTCTGCTTCTTCCAGATTCAGTGAGGTTTCCATCTGAGGAACCATATCAGGATGCGATTGAAGTCATCACGATCTCATGATTTTCAGTCGTATCGGATAACAGCACTACCATAACCGCCCTTGGCATCAAAGCCAGCCCAAATGCTGCCCCAGGCATGTTCGCCCGTCGGGAACCCATGCTCGGCCAGCCATGCCTCCGTTCGCGCCGCTCTGAGCTGTTCCGTTTCCTCAGAGAAGTCGTCCCAGCTTGTTCCCAGATCCTCATCCCGGACGGACAGCGAAACGATTTTCAATGTGCCATTGAAGAAGCAGAGCCCCACATTCAACCGGCCTGGATTGGTTGCCTCGTCTTTCAGGTAGTACCAAACATACCCGGTCTTCATGTCATGCCGTTCCACGCCGTTCAGCAGCGCGGCTTCGAACTCACCCAACTTGCGATGAATGCGCAAGCCACGGGGGTGCTCCATCGAGAATTCGCGAGTTTTCATTCGAGAGGGGACAGCGGGATACGCAATGCGCCATTCGGGCCAACGTTACCTCTCAATCGTCAGTTCAAGTCAAAATGGTCCCAGCAAGCGCATAGAAGTCAACGAGGGCACCTAGCGAGGGCCGTCAATCCCTCCCTTCGATGCGGAGATCATGGCCTCGCTGTCCGGCCCATTGAAGCCTGGACACACGCCGATAGCCACCTCTTCACCGAGCAAGCACCTCAAGTCATCTACGAGTTCAGCATGGGAATCCCCCATCCAACCCGTATCGGCATTCGCATTGGAGGATGGCCATCTCAAACGTGTAATCAAGTACTCATCGCCTTCGGGAATCTCAGCGAGGGCACGATCTATGAGAGACTGTGAGCAGAGCCCTCTTAGGGGAAGCTGCGGGAGCTGAAAGACAACCGTGTCGGTCCCGACGGGAAGCGTCTCCACCAAGTCACGGAATTCTGTCTCAGACCGACAGAACACATAGTCCCTCTGCCCGCCTGACCGAAGATACCTGAGAACCACAAACACTTCGCCACAGGTGCTGATCCTTTCACAAACTCTGGCGATGAACGCGGATGAAATCTCCCGAGATGGGTCAAAGCGATTTCCAGTTGCTTTCATGATTGCCAGATGTTCAGAGTCTCATATCCTCCGGGGGACTCGAAGGCGCCTTGATAAAGGCAAAGAAAGCCCCGCGCCCAAAGCGCGCCACGAGTCCACGTTCCATACAGCAGGGATCCTCCATCCACGGCAACGGGTGCGGAGAATGCAAACACGATCTGCTGTTGGGAATCCCTCTTGAAATCGGAGTAGGTGGCAAAGTCCAACTCAATGACCTCTCTCTCGACACGATTGGCCTTTTCATCCAGCGTGAACATTGACTTCCAATCAGCTGGATCACGAGCCTCCAAAAGCAGTTTCACCGGATAGCCTGGTCGATCTTCAAAATCGGCAAACCGCCGCAGCATCTCAGAGACCGGGATCGAACGACGACGCACCAACAGTCGTGGAGCAGAGGCCTCTGAATCTTTGACCTCATCGTAAACCAACCGCTCAAGGATGTTGAATGAACTCGTGGCCACAGCCATAGAAAAAGGGTGCTATCGAGGGGCGCAAACGTCAAGAGCCGCGCATCAAGAACAGAGAATGCGAGATCGCAAGCATCGGCAAACATTTCACTTCAACCGGACCGCCATGGACGTCGCATATTGCAGGAAGCCGAGGGCTTCGGCAATACGGATGGAACCCACGTTTGACTCGAGGGTGCGATAACTGCCTCCGTGCTCCCACTCGGTGGGATCACAAGCTTGCTGCAAGGCATCAAGGGCTGATGCGTCGTCAGGGAGGAGGTTTCGTGCGGGATGCTCCGGTGGAGTCACTGCCTCTGCATAGCCGATGTAGGCGGGACCAATGACCATCGAAGCAACGGGGGCCAGCGCTGTAGCAAAGCTTTCAGGAGAACAACCGGAGAGCACCGGCGACAGCAGCACTTTGAGTTTGTCCACACAGGTCGGAGGGACCGAGGCGATCGCCGCCTCATTCCGGAACAAGGCAAAGGCTCCCCGATAGTCGGAGAGCTCCTCCCCATGGGTGATAATGTTCAGTGGCTCGGCAAACAGCTGGTCACCAGGGCAGCCCAGATGAGAGGCCCAGTAGGCATCGGCGACGGTGACGATGGATGGACTCAACATGGCTTGTTGCGGCAAGGCAAAAGTGGCCTGCGGTTTGCCACTTCCAATCAGGAAGTGGCTTCCTCAGTGAGGCTTGCCCATATCTCCTTGGCCAGCTCGATGTCGTCTTTATCGTCGAAGTAAATCGACATCATGATGTGGCCACTCTGCCCAAACGCAAAGCTATAGAGGGCCCAGCGCTCTGGGGCATCTTCTTCTGTCTCATGGAGCAGGTACGCGTACCGGATGGGACTCGAATCCGGGGTGAGAAAAGTCTCCACTGCCGCCGCTTCCGGAGCGTCCCGCCTGATCCACTCCAAAGTCGACGCGGGCGTTTCCCCAGCCTTCATCGTGTACACTGTGGTCCAGCAAGTGATGCCCTTGCGCCAGAGAACCAGATCTGTTCCGAACTCCCCCTGCTCAAATCGCAAGGCAAACTCGCCCGGCAGCGTGACCTGCCACTCCTTCGTCAATTGATAAACACCCCTGACTCGTGGGAATTGCGGGGGCAACTCGAAATCATCACCACCCGCTTCCGGATTCACGGGCGATGGAGCATCACGATTAAGAAAGCGCGAAAAAAGACGACGGAACATCTGGGAAGATTGTTGGCAGATGAGAACGCTGGAGCCGGAGGCGGTATTGCGCAATGGCGTGAGAAACTCGTGGTGGCGGTGGAGAAAAATCAGATCGATTCACTGGGACACCATGTCTCTCGCTACGCCCTTGATTGACAGGAATAGCGACGCAAGAAGTAACGCAAAGTTGATCCAGCTCGAGGTCGAAAGCTTGACTCGAGCGAGTAATCCGAAAACAAAAAAGACAACGTAGAAGAGCAGCAAAAAGATCTGGATCGTGATCGTCCATTGACCGACGTCGCTGAAGAGGCCCCGCGAGTAGCATACAGCGGAAAACAGGAACAGGAGGATCGATGCGTATTGAATCGATTGAAACTCTTTGGCCGAGGCGTCCAAGGATGTCGCGTGTTTCAGAAGTTGCACGGATTTAAATGCTCCTTGCAATAGCCAGCATGCCCACAGCGCAAATGGCAGCAGTGCGATTGGTACCTTAAGCTTGTCTGGCACTGGCAACCATACCGCAGCACCAGCGATGCCGAGGGCCAACAAGGAGGAGGTCAGCAAAGCCAGGATGAAGCAAACCGCACATTTTGCGAGTTTTCCAGATCTTGCGGGCTCAAGAAACAGCGATTGCATCTTGTGGATGAATCATAGAGCCACCCTTGGGCACGGCCAGAATAAAGTGACGCGCACGCTCAAAGTGCTTCATTCTTTGCATGTCAAACGAAGGCCTCTCTCCGGGAGGAACCGCACGGCATCAGATCCTACAGGTGTACGAGCAGCGCGACCTCCAAGCGGCGGGACGCCGTTGGCACGCGCAGCCGGGACGGCTGCGTCGCCACGGGCACTGCCGTTAGAGACTAGCTGCCTCTGCCCGTGTTTCTCGGCGTTGCTCGGTCAGCAGGGTTTTCACGCTCCTCCAGGTCCCTTCAATGGCTCCCCACTGGAAGGCAGGAAGATGAACAAGGGGCCGCTGGTTGTATCGCGGAGCGATGCGCTCCCGAATCCAATCTTCACCCCAAGCTCCCCAGGCACCCGCCACGCTGATTAAGTTCAGAGAGCAGGCCGGATAGACTTCATGCCGGAGTATTTCCTGTAGTGCTTCGACGCTGTATCTGCTTTGCGCAAGAACCGACGCCATGCGTCGGCAATCCTCTTGAGACAGTTCGTCATCCAGGAAAAGCTCTGACAACGCGTCCCAAACGGGCATTCGCTCCAGAATCTGTTCCTCGGTGGGCATCGCTCAAGATAGGCGAATTGCCTGATCCAGGCAAGCCGAAGAGGGGGACTTGATTTCCTCGATGAAAGTGCCAGCAGAGAGATACCCGACCGGCGGGACGCCGGTAGCACGCACAGCCGGGACGGCTGTGTCACTTCAGCAGCACAAGCCGTCTCAGATGAATCGGACTATTCCGTATAGGCATCGACATACATCCAGAGGATTTCGACGCTGCGACGGGCCAGTGCAGGCGACTCCATTTCCCAGGCCGGGGCCTTTGCCCGCAAGTACTCGTAGATCTCCTGGTCAGAACGGGTCAGCAGTTGCCGGGCCTCTTTCACAAGGTCCTCGTACATGCCCATCTTCACACCATTCACCATACCGCGCCAGGCATCGCTTTCGTCTTCCTCCTGAGTGATTTCACAGTCTTCGCCAAAATACGATTTCAACGCAGCTTCGAGGGAAGGATAGTCCATGACGGATTTTAGACAGGCGAGTTGGTCAAGTCGAGCGGACGTGGTGGGGCAACGTATTCTGGATATCGACATGGGCCATCAAATCGTCCGCGACATTGACTCAGCGAACTCACTCTGAAACACCCAACGCTTCCAGTCGACAGGCAACGTCAAGCAGACGCAAGCTCACGTGCAGGAAGACGCGCCATACCGGCCAGCAGGTATCGCCGCATTTCCCGCACCACCGCTCTGCTCACCACCCGACGGGGACCGTCGGACTACTCCTGCAGCCACGCTGCAGCGTAGTCCGATGGTTTCCATCGGCTCAGTCGCCGCAAGGACGAATGTCCCAATTACCCACTCTCATTCTCCGCACCCAATGCCGCAGGTCAGGGTGCCGCAGCCTTTATTGGCTATGACACGCCCAACCGTGCTACTCATCGCGCTCAACCGGCGAGACGCCGGTGGCACGCACAGCCGGGAACTACCGAATTACTGGGCCACCGGAGCTGGCGCTGGCACTGGCGGAGGGGTCGGCACCGGAACAGGTGCTGGAACCACGGCAGGTGCTGGCGTCGCTTTGGCTTGCGCTGGTTTCACCGCGGGTGTTGCAGCCGATTCTGCCTTTCCTTCCGGGTTCATGGACTTCAGGTACTTGAAGAAGTCGCTATCCGTCGTGAGGATGAGGGTGCTGTCGCGGCCGAGGGTGGTTTTGTAGGTCTCCAGGGTCTTGACGAACTGATAGAGCTGGGCGGCGGAGGTGCTGGTGTTGTAGGCCTGCGCGTAGATTTCGGTAGCTTTGGCATCGGCCTCACCCTGAATTTCCTGAACCTTGCGGTAGGCGCTGGATTCGATCTCGCGAAGGTCCTTCTCCTTGCGGCCAATGATCTTGGCTGCCTCGCCCTCGCCTTCGGAGCGGAATCGTTCGGCGATCTGCATACGCTCGGAGGTCATGCGGTCATAGATCTTGTCGCTCACGGCTGGGTTGTAGTTGATGCGCTTGAACTGCACCTCCAGGATCTCAATGCCCCAGGCCTTGGCGCTCTCTGCGGCGGCAGCCAGGACTTCCTTCTCCAGAACAGAGCGACCGTACTGGATCGCAGGAAGCTGTGTCACCACGGCGATGCCCTGCACCGAGAGTTTCTCCACCTCCACCTTGCGCGTCTTGTCGCTGCGAACCACCTCTACGAGGTCGTGCTTGGCCACCACACCGCGGGTGGCGCTGCCGACGATGTCGGTGATGCGGGAGAGGGCGCTGCGTTCGTCACGGAGGCTCTGGTAATAGCGGAGGGGATCGGAGATGCGCCAGCGGGCGAAGGCATTCACCACGACGGTGAGCTTCTCACGAGTGGACATGGAGTCCGAAGGGCCATCCCACTCGAGGATGCGCTTCTCAAAACGGTGAACCTGCTGAATGAAGGGGGCCTTGAAGTGAAGGCCGGCCTCATTCTTCTCAAGCCGGTTGTTGACGGCACCGCCGACGGGCTCGCCGAACTGGGTGATGATGATCTGCTCCGTCTCGCCCACAGTGTAGGCGCTGATGGAGAAGAGAAAGAGCAGCAGCACAGCACCTGCCAGGGACAGGATGTAAATGGAAGCTTTCATGAGAAAAAGATAGGGAACAGAACGGATGGAAATCTGCCGGAGGTTTCAGGATCAACGCACTGGCTGGGTGACCTGACGCTGAGGAGCGGGCTGCTGGTAAGGCACCGGCACCTGGGGTTGCGGCTGCTGGAGGTGCATGAGGGGCAGGAACTGTTTGGCCGCGTCATCCAGGATGATCTTGCCACCCAGTTTTGGAATGACCTCGGCCATGGTTTCCAGGTAGATGCGCTGGCGGGTCACTTCAGGGGCTTTTTCATACTGGGTCAGCAGGGCATTGAAGCGGGCCACGTCGCCCTCGGCTTCGTTGACGCGTTTTACGGCATAACCTTCCGCTTCGCTGACCTTCTGCTCCGCCTCACCACGAGCCCGGGGCACCACCTTGTTGTACTCGCCGTTGGCCTGGTTGATCAGCTGTTCCCGCTCCTGCTGGGCACGGCTCACTTCGTCAAACGAGCGCTGCACCGGGCGCGGGGGGACGCACGTTGGTCAGCTGCACCTGCTCCACGCGCAAGCCCATGCCCAAGCGGTCCACCACGGTCACCAGTTGCTTGCGCACCTCGGTCTGAATGTCCTCACGGCCAAAGGTGAGCACCTCATCCACCGTGCGGTCTCCCACCACCTCACGCATCACGCTCTCCGCGACATCACGTAGCGTGGCCTCCGGGGTACGCAGATGGAAGAGATAAGCCCGCGCATCCGTCACGCCGTACTGCACCACCCACTCCACCTCGGCGGCGTTCAGGTCGCCCGTGACCATGTTCTTCTCTGCGTCAGACTCCCGGGAGCTCTGGTACTCATTCGTGGTGTAGCCGGTGGAAAAACCGAACTCCATCTTGAGCTGGCGCTGCACGGGCACCTCCGTGACGCGGTCCACGCCAAAGGGAATGCGGAAGCGGAGGCCGGGGCCACTCGTTTCCAGATAGCGGCCGAACCGTTGCACCACGCCCACGGACTCCGCTGGTACGGTGTAGAAACTGGTCAGCACACCAATCACGAGGAACAGCCCCACCGCCCCAAGACCGAGGGTGCGGAAGTTGACCTTTATCTGGGGAATCTGCGGGAACTGCGGCAGCTGGGGAGGTTGGTTAGATCGGGTCATAGGGGGAGTTTAATGCAGGAAACGGTAAAAAGTAAGGGCAAGCGGCAGGGGGTGCCTTTTTCTCACCCCTCGGCAGGAAGCCACAAAGAATGGGAAAACGGTGGAGGAAGGCTGGAGGGGCCGATGTGCGGTACAGGAGAGAACAGAACGGCGCTACCACTGAGGGGGCACTGTGGCAGAATGTCGCGGCCAGCTCGCGGAGAATGTGAGTATATCGAAATTGGGTGCCGGCAGCTGAGTGGTCGAAGCTTGCAGACGCTTCAGCGAGTGCCTGCCAAGGAACCTAAGGGACTGACGTGGAGGCGTTGCACGAATGTTTGATTGCACCTCGCGAGGCCACCCGCTGACTGACGTTCCCGGCAAGATGCCGGAAACAGCACGCAAGATGCGTGCGCTCCCCTGGCTTCTCCGGCACAAGGCCATTTTTGAGAAATCGGCAGACCGCGTTTCGCCCCCCAGGTTCCTTGGCAGGCACTAACTTCCCGGTATGCGATGTTTGCCCGTGGAGTGTTACCAAGTGCCCAAGGGGTGCCTCACGGCCGCGGGGCGCGGTAGAACCAAACACACCCCTGACATCTGCTTTCCGATGTGGGCACAGTTCTTATACGACACCGATAGCCCAGAGCCCCACCCCTCATATGGACTCTTTGAGCCCTTCAGGACCTGCTCGCGATGGCGACCTTTCCACCCGCGGTGTTGAGGTGCTCTAGCCACGAGACTTCGAACTCATCATCAAGCTTTTCAAACAAGCGCTCGCCCTCTGCTTCCCGCCCCTTTATGCCTTCGTGCCTTTGTGTGAGATCAAAGGCAGCTCGCTATTTCCGCAAACTCACCCTCACTTTCAAGGATCACGCCTCCTGGCCAGCACCGAGCTTGGCCTCGAGCTCTTGGACGCGTTTTTCCATGGCTTTGAGGCGGTCCAGGATCTCGGGCACGCGGCCGGGGTACGCGAGGGCGCGGCGGCCCTCCATGAGGGGTTTGGCGGGAAATCCGGTGTAAGAGCCAGACTCCGCGAGGTCCTTGGTGACACCGGACTTGGCCATGACCGTGATTTTGTCGCCAATGTGGAGATGACCAGCCACCCCCGTCTGCCCCGCCAGGATGACATAGTTGCCCAGGCGGGTGCTACCGGAGATGCCGACCTGGGAGACGATGAGACAATGTTTCCCCGTGGCCACGTTGTGCGCGATCTGAACGAGGTTGTCGATCTTGCTCCCCTCCCCGATCCAGGTCCGACCGAAGCGTGCACGGTCAATGGTGGTGCAGGATCCGACTTCCACGTCATTGTCCAACTGCACAATGCCCACCTGGTCGATCTTGAGGTGACGGCCGTTGCTGAACTCGTAACCGAAGCCGTCCGTCCCAATCATGGCCCCGCTATGGATGATGACCCGGTCGCCGAGGATGCAGTGGTCCTTGATCACGGCATGGGCATGAAGCAGGCACCCCTCCCCCAGGCGGGAACCGTGGCCGATGAAGGAACCAGCATAGATTGCCGTGCCATCACCGATCTCCACATCATCTTCAATCACGACATGGGGGCCGATGTACACACGCTCGGGGTTGAGCTTTGCCGTCTCGCTGATGACTGCCGTGGGGTGAACACCGGTCTGAATCTCCCGTTTGGGCGGGCCAAACTTCTGGATGACGATGGAGAACTGTAACGTCGGGTTCGCCACGCGAATGACGGCCATGGATTCCGGAATGTCCTGGAAATCCTCGCCCGTCAGCAACACGCTGGCACGGGATTTCTTGAGCGCCGGGGCGTACCGGGGATTGCCCAGAAAGGTGATGTGACCCGGCTCCGCTTCCTGGATGGAGCCAAAGCCCGTGATCAACAGATTGGGATCGCCCTGGGTGATGTTACCTTCGAGCAGCGTGGCCAGTTCCTTGAGCAAAATGTTCATGGGGAGGGAGGACAAACGGTTTGGGGAAACGACGGGCTTAAAAAGCAAAACCCTGCTTTGAACGCAAGTTCAAAGCAGGGTGGAAGTCGGTTTTACCGGAGAAGATTTCCTGCCTGCGGGAGGCGGGGAAAATTACTTCTTCTTGGAGCTGGACTTGGTCGGAGCCGCGGCAGGCTTCTCTTCTGCAGCAGGAGCCGGGGCGGCACCGCCGGCAGGGGCGTCCTTGTTGAGCTCCACGATCACCTCAGCGGTGAAGTCCTGCGTGGTGCCTTCTTTGGCGTGGATCAGGAAGGGCAGGCCCATGGCGCCCATGCCGCTCTTGTCGAACACGAGGTCATACTGGTCGGCCTTGGCCTTGTCGTTCACCACCTTGAGGATCTCTTCATAGAGACCCTTGCGCTGCTGCATGCCTTCGGTCTGAAGCTGCTGCTCACGAAGCTGGCGGAACTCATTGATGTCGCGCTCCAGGGAGCGGATTTCCTGGGCCTTGCTCTCGAACTCGGAGCGCTTCTTGGCGCGGATGGACTCACTCAGAACGGGGTCCTGGGCTTCCTTTTTGATCTTCTCGATGTCGTCAGCCAGCTTCTTCAGCGTGGCGAAACGGTCAGCCAGCTGCTCTTTGGCCTTGTCGGCATTTTCCTTGAGCTGGGACTGGGCACCCTTGGTCTTGTAGTATTCAGCGAAGGCCTTGCTGAGGTCCACCACACCGATTTTGATTTCGGCGGCGGGTGCCAGGGCGGCGAGGGAACAGATGACGGCGATGATACGGAGGTATTTCATGATACTAGCTGGCAAGGGTGGAGGCGGAGAGCAAAAGGGGCCGCCTGCGCAGCGGCCCCTTCATCAGTGATAAGTGTTTCTTAGAAGCGGTAGCCGAGGTTGAAGTTGAACTTGCCGCCGGAGTCGTTCTCTTCGTCAGCCTGCATGGGCACACCGAAGTCAAGACGGATGGGGCCGGTAGGCAGGAAGAAGAGGCGGAGACCGACACCCACGTCGGAGTTCACATCGCCACCCCAGTCGTAGCTGTCGCCGCTGACGACACCCACGTCATAGAAGACCGCACCGCGGACCTTCTCGATGATGGGGAAGCTCAGTTCAAACGTGGCATAAGCGGAGGTCTTGCCGCCCAGAGGCTCACCGTTCTCGTCCTTGGGACCCACATCGCGGTAGTCGAAGCCGCGCAGGTTGTTGGCACCACCAAGGAAGAGGCGCTCGAAGATCGGCACGCCACCGTCGCCACCACCGAGGGTGTCAACCGTGCGCACAGCACCTTCCACGCTGAAGATCATGTCCATCGGAAGGCTGACGTACTGGGCAGCTTCCAGGCTGAGGCCGTACACGCCGACATCGCCACCAAGGAAGTCACCAGAGACGAGAGCGCCGCCGGAAATCTTGTGACCTTTGCGGGTGATGTACACCGAGTCACGGGTGTCATGCACCAGGGAGAGGTCGATCTTGCTCTGGAGGAATTCACCTTCCTCATCCTTGATCGCCTGGGAAGCGTCTTCGTCGATGTTGTCGATCGTGACGTTCTGGATCGTGTAGGAAATTTCAGCGTAGGCGTGCTCACCCAGCGGTTTGCGGAGGTTGATCGCAGCACCGTAGTTCTGCTGGTCATACTCGTCGCTGAGGTAGTACAGATCGCGGTAGAAGATTTCACCACCGAGCGAGAGACGCTGACCGAGGAACCAGGGCTCCACCACGCTCAAGCTGAAGTCACGGCGCTTGTCACCGTAACGGACGTCCAGGTTGAAGCGCTGGCCACCACCGGTGAAATTCGGCCAGTTGGTGATGTCGAAGTTCGTCTGGGTAAGGGAGAAGAAGCCGACCAGGCTGTCGATGGAGCTGAAGCCCGCACCGATGTTGATGGAACCGGTGGACTGCTCCGTGACGCTGATGTCGATGTCCTTGTACCCGGGGGTGCCCGTCGGGTTGTTGCGGAAGTCCACCTGGCTGAAGTAGCCCATGTTGGACAGACGGCTGCGGCTCTTCTCGATGCGGACAGTGTTGAACTCTTCGCCCGGAGCGAAGGCAAGCTCACGACGGATGACGTTGTCCTTCGTCTTGGTGTTGCCTTCGATGTTGATCTTGTTGATGTAGGACTTCTCACCTTCCGCGATGCGGTAGAGGATCTTCACCGAGGACGGGCCGGCAGGCACCACGCTGGTGTCGATGCGAGCGTCAGCGTAGCCACGGGAGCCGTAGTACTCGCCGAGCATCTTCTCGTCGTTGGAGATGTCCGTGGCGGAGTAGGCGGCACCGGTCTCAAGGGTGAGCGCCGGGGTCAGCTCGTCATGGGTGAAGACGGTGTTTCCTTCGATGGCCACTTCGGCCACGTTGTACTGCTTGCCTTCGTCGAGGACGAAGACGAGGTCCACGCGGTCATCCTTGACGGGCTCGCGGCGCACCTGCACCACCTTGGCATAAACGTAGCCTTCGTCCTGCACGGCACGCTCGACGGTGCGGATGTCTTCCTGTAGGCCGTCGTTGTTGAGTTTGCCGCTTTTGCCCCAGAGGTGCCAGGGACGCTTTTCCTTGAGCTGCAGCTTGGAGCGCAGGGTGCTCTCCTTCACGGCGGTCAGGCCTTCGAAACGGATGTCATTGATGATGCCACGCTGGCCTTCAGCAATGCTGTACACCACGCGCACAAAGCCTGCGGTGGGCAGAGACTCAATCTTGTACTCCACGCCCACATCGGCGAAGCCTTTTTTGGCGTAGCTCTCACGGATCTTCGTGGCACCGGCGAAGAGCTTGGCTTCGTCCACGGGCTCGTTGACCTTCACTTCCACGGACTTGCGCAGCTTCTCGCTGTCGATCACGGAGTTGCCCACGAAGGCCACTTCACCGATCGCACCACGGCCGGTCACTTTGACGACAACCTTCACCCCACCGCCGACGTCTACCGTGGAGATATCCACGCTCTCAACCAGACCTGTCGTGTAGAGGTTCTTGATGTCGCGATCCACGGCTTCCTCTTCGAAGGTCGTGCCTTCGCGGGTGGCCATGTTGGCGATGATACGGCTGGAATCGATTTTGGCGCCTCCCACCGAGATGATCTGCACCTCCTTGACCAGCTTCTTAGGACCAGCCCCAGGGACTTGCGCGTACGCGGGAATCGCGGAGAGAGCACCCGCCAAAACTGCGGTGTGCGTGCATCGAATCAACTTGTTGAGTGTCATACCAGACGGGAGGTTGCCTTGAGGATGTTGAGAGAGACTCGCATATCGCTTAGAAGAGCCCGCATCGTCAAGCCGGAAATGCAGGAATCAGAAGGCTCCTTTAAACTATTGATGGTGGAAAATGCGAGGGTTGTCGGTTAAGTCTTCGTCACGCAGAACCGGCCTCGCGACTAGCCCGGTTTTGCCCTATTCCTGTACCTGACAGCACGTCCCGTGCCCGAGCCCCGTCCCATCACCTCGCCCGCCGCTTGAGCCAGACCTTCTACGACCAGACGACCACGGCACCGGAATCTCCGTACGATGTGGCCCTGCGCCCGCCGGACTTTTCCGAGTTCACTGGGCAGGAGCGGGTGAAAGAGCGGCTGGTGCTGATGGTGGAAGCGGCACGGCAACGCGGGGACACTCTGGACCATGTCCTGCTCTGCGGCCCGCCCGGATTGGGCAAGACGACACTGGCCCACATTGTCGCCACAGCTGTGGGCTCCAAGCTCCACTCCACGAGCGGCCCGCAGATTGAGCGCGCCGGGGATCTGGCCGGCATCCTGACGAACCTGCAGGAGCGGGACATCCTCTTCATTGACGAGATCCACCGTCTGCACCCCAGCATCGAGGAGTACCTCTACCCGGCCATGGAGGACTTCCGGCTGGACATCATCATCGACCAGGGGCCCAAGGCCCGCACCATCCGGATCGACCTCCCGCCCTTCACTCTTGTGGGGGCCACCACCCGTGCGGGCATGCTCACCGCGCCCATGCGCGGCCGTTTCGGCATCCCCAACCGGCTGGACTACTACACGGTGGATGAGCTGCAAAAGATCCTGCTGCGCTCCGCCGGACTCATTCAGGTGCAGATGGAACCCGACGGTGCCCGTGAGGTGGCCAAGCGCTCCCGCGGCACCCCACGCGTGGCCAACCACCTGCTGCGTTGGGTGCGGGACTATGCCCAGGTGCGCACCAGCAACCAGGCCGTGACCGGTCAGGTGGCCGCCGCCGCCCTCTTCATGCTGGACATCGATGAGGACGGCCTGGATGAGATGGACAAACGCATCCTCGACGCGCTCATCAACAAGTTTGCCGGTGGACCCGTCGGGTTGAACTCCATCGCCGTGGCCGTGCACGAAGACGCCAGCACCCTGGAAGACGTGCATGAGCCCTATCTGGTCATGCAGGGCTATGTGAAGCGGACCCCGCGCGGCCGCGTGGCCATGCCCAGCGCGTACAAGAAACTGGGCCTGCCCGTGCCGCTTTCGGCCACGCGGGACACGCAGGGAGATCTGTTTTAGTAAACCGGTAATTCAGTAATCCGGTAAACCAGTGGGTGGTGGGATGTCGCGCCTCCACTTCCAACCCAACTGGGACAGCCAGATGGCGATCTCCGCTCCGCACCGGGGCTGGAGTACCGACTTCAGTCGGCTCAGGGCGCGATTGAGGAGCTTCGGCCGACTAAAGTCGGTACTCCAACACTGAGGTCCATCGCGAGAGCGACTCGGTAGGTAGTTGCGTCCTGACCGTCCCGCATGTGGAACGGAGAGGGTTTGAATTCCGCTTTCAAGCGGTGAAGCCGGCTTTCCATCGCACGGAGGCGGCCGATTCGAGGGACTTCCACCTCGATATCGGCCCACAGCACGCAGCCCCACTGAATTACTGAATCACCGAATTACTGACTTACCGTCCCATCCCGCCATGTCGCGTGGAGAGCACGGACTTCACAATCCGAAGCAACTCCAACGGCTCATACGGCTTGGGCAGCACGGCGGCGAAGCCAGCGGAGGCGGGCTGGGCCATGACGGGGTCATCTGAATACCCGCTGCTGACGATGGCGAGCACGCCGGGGTCCAGCGCTCTTAGCTTTTCCATCGTACGGAGGCCGCCCATGCCATTGGGGATGCTGAGGTCCAGCACCACAAGGTCGAAAGGCTTGCCGTCCGAGAGCGCCTGCTGGTATAGCCGCACGGTCTCATTGCCATCAAGTGTTTCCTCGACCTGATAGCCTTCCCTCTCCAGACCGCGCAGGATGAGGGCGCGCACAAGATGGTCGTCTTCCAGCAACAGGATGCGGGGCGTGGCGGGCGGGCCAGGCAGGAAGCAGCTGATGAGATCCACCGTTTCGGCGTCCTCCACCTCGGCCTCGGAATCCACGGGCAGGAAGAAGCGCACCATCGTGCCCGTGTTCACATGCGAGCTCACGGAGATCGCGCCGCCGTGAGCCTTGGCGATGGATTCACAAACCGTCAGCCCCAGGCCGGTGGCATTCTCGTCGGTGCGAGTGGTGAAATACGGCTCAAAGATGCGGCCCAGGTTCTTGGCGGGGATGCCCTCGCCATTGTCATGAATCTCCAGCGTGACGCCAGCCAGGGAACCGGGTTCATCAGAAAGCGTTTCCTTGGGGAACATGCGGGCTGCATCCGCCGCCTCACAGCGCACACGAATATCGCCGCCGGTGGCGCGCACGGCCTGCTCGGAGTTCCGCACCAGGTTCGAGAGCAAACGACGGAACTGGTTGGGATCCAGCGCCACCTCAGGCATGTCCTCCTGGACCTCCACGAAGTAATTCACCCGGTCCACCCGCTGGTGGTTGTAGAAGAAGGCGCGCACCAGGTCCGCCAGGGAAACCATGCGCTTGATGGGGGCGCCGCCGCGGGCAAAGGTGAGAAGCTGCTGCACCAGACTCTGGGCCTGGAAGGTGGCCTGCTTGGCCGTGGCCAGCTCCATGAGCTTCTCGCCAGAGGACCCAAAGCGCATCTCCGCCAGGGAGAGGTTGCCCAGCAGCACGGTGAGCAGGTTGTTGAAATCATGAGCAAACCCGCGGGCCAGGAGGCCGAGAGACTCGAGGCGGTCCATGCGATGGTTGCGCTCCAGTTCCAGCTTGCGGGAGGTGATGTCCTTGAGCAGCAACAGCGATCCACTGCCGAAGGGGTAGGTTCGAGCCTCAAACCAGGTCTGGGTCTCCTCCAGGAAGATCTCCCGCGTGGCAGTCACGCGCTGGTGGAGGGACTTGTCCAGCTCCTCTTCATGAGCGGCCTTCACGCTGGGTGGCAGCACTTCCCAGAGGCTCTGGCCTACGAGCTGCGCCTTCTCCCGGCCAAAGAGACGGGCGGCGCTGCTGTTCACGTAGGTGAAGGTCCAGCGACCATCCAAGGCCGCGAGGGGATCAGAGATGCTCTCGACAATGTCTGCCAGCGGAGCGGGCTGCTCCCCGGCGGTGACCGGACCCGTCGGGCGGTTCTTGGCCCCTGCCTCGCCCACGCCCGCCACTGCGGAGGTGCGGGCGCTGAGCTGGCGCAAGGTGATGATCATGCCATTGATGCTGCCGTGCTCATCCCGCACCGGGGACATGCGCTCTTCACAGAGCGTGGCCCCGCCCATGCGATGACGGAGATCGACACGACGCATCAGGGGTGAGGGCACCTCTCCGCCGGTCTTCACGGTGGCTTGGTAAACTTCATCCAGGGCGCAGCCCCACGCCTCGGCCTCTTCCCAGCCCGTGAGGCGCACCGCCTCGTCATTCATAAACCGGATGCGCCCGGTAAAATCGGTGCCGATCACGGCTTCGTTCAAACTCTCAAACGCCTGCACCACGAGGTGCTCGCGCCGCTCATTGAGCAGAGCCCGCTGATGCCGCGCCACGGCCAGTTCCAACGCGGTGCGCAACTCGCCAGTGCGAAGCGGTTCCCACGCGATCTGGCAGAAAGGCAGATCCTGGGCCGCTACGAGCAGGCTGGCATCCACCTCGGGCGAGACCACCAGCACCACAGCCAGTCGGCGGTTCAGCGCCAGATCACAGGTCACCTGCAGCGTGCGCTCAGCCGTCGCGGCCGAAAGCGAGACCACCACCGCATCGGGTGAGGTTTCCTCCGCCAGCTTTAAGGGCTCGGGACCCACGGCCGTATCCGCCGACGTCACTCCCACGACTTCATGCCCGAGGGCGCGAAGAGCCCCCGCCACGCCGCCACCGGACTGGGATCTTTCGTCCAAGAGAAGTACACGGATAGGGGCAGAGGGGACCATAGTTTCCAGCGATAGTTAATATCACTGTAATTTGTCCCCTGTTGCAACTGAAAACGCACCCCCTGGGCACTTCCGTGCCGCTTGGCACTAGGAGCGGGGCGCGTCTGACACGGGAAACTCCAGATGAAAACTGACCCCCTCACCCGGTTGTCCCTGCACCTTCACCTCGCCGCCGAGCTGGCCAGCAAAGACGCGCAAGATCTTCATGCCCAGCCCATTGCCCCGGTGGTCGTCAAAGTCTGGCGACATGCCAACGCCGTCGTCTTTCACCAGGAGATGAGCCTTTTGATCATCCCAGTGGAGTTCTACCGTCATCTGGCCGCTTCGTCCGTCGCCATAGGCATGCTGGAAGGCGTTGGAGACCATTTCGTTAAGCGAGAGCGCCAGAGGCATGAGCCAGTCTTCCGGCAGGAGTTCATCCTGCACGCGCAAATCCAGCTGCACCTGCTCCACTGCCACCTCGTAGCATTCCCGGAGGTGGGAGATGAGACCATCCGCAAAAGCATGGAAGCCGCTGGATTCCCCACTGGCCAGTGCATAGAGATGCTGGTGCAGCGCGGCGAGCGAACGCACGCGGTTCTGGCTGGAGCGCAGAGCGTCCCGTGCCTCTTCATTGCGCAGCGTGCTCAACTGGAGGTTGAGCATGGAGGTGATGATCTGCAGGTGATTCTTCACCCGCCGATAGGACTCACCCAGGATGATGCGTTCGCGCTTCAAGTCCTCGGCATCCGGCTTCGCTGGAGCAGGAGGTGCCGGAGGCTCCGGCGGAGATTCAGCCCGCGTGGTAAAGGCCGAGGCGGGGATGTGGACCTTGGTGGCTCCAGCATGTCCCGGATCTGCCGTGAAGTGCCCGGCCGCACTGGCCACTCCGGGAGCGGAGGCAGGGAGGTCCTTGAGGAGGGAGATCGAAAGGTCGCCATCCTCCGGGTGTTTCTGAATCTTGAAGACACCTTCCTGACGCCCCTTGTCGCGATGGTAGAAGGCCCAGTGGTGCCCTTCCCCATCAGGATCACTGGACAGGCTGGCGAGTTCGCCATAGAAGCCGGTGGCATCCGAGGGGCGAAAGAGGCAGTGCAGGCCGCGCCCGGTGATTTCTGTCTCCTCGAACCCGAACTGTTCGACGGCTTCCGGACTCCAGTCCGAGATGCGACCGTGCAAGTCTGTGGTCAGCAGCACCAGCGGACGATACTCCACCGGAGCCGGCGGCGCGGGAGCGTACTCAGGCTGGACCTCGGCGGCAGTGGCGAACAGCGGGTGCGTCCAGTCCATGGCTGGGGCTGGCTCAGGCGCGGGCGGTGGCTCCACCTTGGGCTGGAAGAAATGAATGGTGAACAGAGGCTGGCCCAGGGCATCCGGCACGATGGCGAGACGCAAGTCCACCTTCAGAGCATCCCCCTCCCGCGGCACCACGGTGACCGTGGTCCAGGCAGAGCGCTCCCCGCGCTCCAGCAAATCCCGCAGAGTGGAGGCGCGTCGGGTAACGCTTTCCGAATCCAGCCAGCGATCCAGTCGCATGCGCCGCAGTTCGGCACGGGTGTAGCCCAGCAGAGACTCCACGGCAGGGTTGGCATCGAACACCGCACCGAGACGGTCGGCCAACAGCACCGGCAGAGGATTCTCGTGCACGAGCGTGCGGAACTTGGCCTCGGTGGAGCGCAGCATTTCCTCGCTCCTCCGGGTATCGGTCACATCTTGGAGCATGGCCAGCAATCCGCCACCGGGCAGGGAAACGGGCCGGATCTCGATGTCTTTGACCACGCCTTCAGCACTCACCAGAGCCATGGCGAGGGTAAGCTGCTTGCGCCAGATGCCCTCGCGCCATTGCAGCAGCACCTGCTCACGATGGACCTCATCCCGGCAGGCCTCCGCCAGCCACTCCTCCATGGTGCGACCGTCCGCCAGAGGGCGGCCCAGCAGCAGGTGGAGATGGGCGTTGCAATAGAGGGGACGGGCCCGCTCATCGAGTACGAGGAGTCCACACGGGGCGAGCTCCAGCACGGCGCGCAGTCGAGCCTCACGCTGGCGGGACACACCTTCAGAATCGGTAGCCTCTTTCAGGGCCATGCGCATGCGGGCCACTTCCTCCGCGAGACGACGCTGCACGGCTTCATCCACGGCAGCCACCACATGGCTCTGCGGCAGAGGCGCAGCCGCCGGGGCAAGGGTATGAGTCGGAGCCACGGTGGGCAGAAGGGTGGGCGCAGGCGGAGATGGGGCCAGAATGGGCACCACCGTGGCAGGACGCGGGGGCAGCTTGGTCTCGCCAAAGATCACGGAGGCAGGAGGCGGCACGATGGAGGATTGCAACCCGCAGGGCTCCAGTCCTGCCAGTCCGGCAAGGCCAACCGCCAGCACGGCATCTCCTTCCATACCGAGCGGACCGCCCGGGGCCTGGGACACCAGCCAGCGATCCGGCGGCGCATCGTCGTTCTGCAGCGCGCCGGGAGCATCGCCATACACATTGATCACAGCGTGTGGATGGTCGCCCTCCAGCACGGATTTGATCGTGGCCAGCACATGCTGTTGCAGCGGCCCGCGCTCGATCTTCTCGCCAAAGGCCTCCCACATGGGAGTCTCCCCGACCACCACCCCCTCAGAGAGGAGCTGGCTGGAAACACCGCGGCTCATGCGCAGGATACGCCCCTCGGCGTCCAGGGCCATGAGCGGCAGGCTGGCCTGCCAGAGCGCGGCGCCCGGGTCTGAGGAGTCAACACGGGCTGACTCCTCCTGGGTGCTTCGTTCGCTTCCGCCCGGGCTGGCGTAGAGATGCTCACAGCTGATCATCACACCGCCGATGCTGGTGTCGATGTGCCGCCAGGGGCGAACCTCCCAGCGATACACCACGGGGCGGCCGTCCTGGGTTGTCGCGTCCCGGTCACTGCGCACCACCTGGCCGCCCAGCGCCCGCTCATACACGTGACGCCAGCCGGCATGAAGTGCAGGAAACAACTCGTACTGGCTCTTCCCCACCACATCCACCTGGGTGAGCTTGAAGTCCTCCAGCCAGCGGCGGTTGGCCAGGAGATAGCGCATCTGCTGGTCGAACATCGCCATGGCCACCGGCGCATTTTCAAAAAGAAGCTTCATATGCCCCGCATGCACAGCCGGAACCTTGCCCGTGGCAGGCGCTGCGCCAGAGGCGGGAGCAGATGCAGGGACGGCTGCGGGATTCGCCCCGGAGGCAGAAGCGGCAGCGCCGAGTGATTCAGGGGCATCCGACGTGAGCTGGGAGTGACCTTCGATCACCTGCCGAAGAATGGATGCTTGCGGATTCCCCATAAATTAACGCCACCTGAATGTTCAGCCCCGGATAGTAATTTTGCGAACCTTCTCAAGCAAGACTTAATTAGCCAGACCCTGAAAAAATTTTAAAATTCCACCCCCCTTCACTCCCGGTGATACGGATCCCCCCTGAGGATGGAATAGCCGCGGTAGATTTGCTCCAGGAGCAGGACGAGCGCCACCTCGTGTTGCAGAGTCATGGCAGAGAGGCACCAGAGCTCGTTGGCAGCCGCTTTGACCTTGGGCGAATGCCCGTCCGCCCCTCCGATGAGGAAGGACACTCGCTTCCTGCCAGTGAGTTCTTGTTTCTCGATCCACTTGGCGAGCTCCATGCTCGTGAGATGACGACCCTTTTCATCCAGCACGATGCACCAGCTGTCCTTGGCCGCTTCCAGCGCGCGATCCCCCACCTGTTCCGGTGTCCCCTCCTTGAGCGTCACCATGTCCACCTGCGCCATGCGCCGCAAGCGCTTGGAGTAATCCTCCACACCCGCCTTGGCCCAGGGAAGAGCCGGCTTGCCCACTGATATGATTTGCCATTTCATCCACAAAAAGACCCGCTCACTGCAATTTTTAAAAAAACTTGAATTACTCTCAACTGCCGGACTTGCAAATGAGGTGCCGGGTTTTTACAATCAGTTGCCCAGCACCGCCATCGAGTCAATCGCGTCATCATGAGCAGCGCCCATCGCCTTCGTAACTTGGCCCCAGTCGGGTGTGCCATCACCGCCCTGTTGACCCTTGCTTCCTGCGCGCTGCCGCCCAAGCAGGCGTGGCAGAAGATCCGCCACGACGGCCTGTTCGCCTACATCTCGTATGAGATGCGCACTCCACGCCGTCCGCTGGATGCACCCGGGCCGGTGAAACCCATTGGCCCGGCGTCCAAGCCGATCCTCAACACGCCTTCCCAACCGCGCCCGCTGATGGCCCAGACGCCGGCCACGCCGACGAACTCCCAGAAGACAGGCACCGCCCGCACGGAAGGACGCGATGTGGCCAGCAGCACCCCAATGACTCCGCCCGAAGGCACCCTGACCGCTCATGCGGTGCCGGGACTACCGGGGTATGTGCGCTCACCCTACACCAATCCGCCGCGGCTCATTGATGTGAAGCGCAGCACAGCGGGCAGTACCATGGTCTGCCCGTACACGAACAAACCCTTCATCGTACCCGCCGGAGCTGGGATTGAACCCAAGTCCAGCCCTGAGACAGAACTGGCAGATCGCCCCCGCACTGCCCCAGCGACTCCAGAAGCTCCAACCGTGCGGCCCAAGACCAGTCCCAAGTCTGGATCTGGCTCCGGATCCGGCCCCACGGGCCTCGCCAAGACGGAAGACACCAAGCCCGCTCCTCCGCAGTTGAAGGACATGGCCGGCCCTGCCAGCGGTCCTTCCTCGAACTCTGTTTCCGGCTCGAACCCGACTTCCGGGGCTGACGGCCCAAATGCCAGCACGAGCAAAGGGGCCGCCTCCAATCCCCCCGCGAATCCCACTGTCGCCACCACCCCAGCGCCAGCACCCGCTCCAGCTCCTGAGATTCCCTACGGTTCCCCCATCCAGGGTCGCCCTGGGTATGTTAACAGCCCCTACGCTGCGGCCCACCAGCTCGTGGACGTGACCGGCCTTCCCGTGGGCATGGAAGTGAAATGCCCCTACACCGGCAAGCTCTTCCGCGTGCCCCCACAAGACATGGCCTCCAGCAAGCCTGCGCCGGAGAATCGGTAATTCAGTAATTCAGTGACCCGGTAAACCAGTGGGCCGGAGAGTTCGTTGTGAGGGGCTTGAACCCAATGGGGGGGAGCCAATCATGATGACGTCGCAACAGGCCGAACAGGTTTCGAGGTCACTCAGCTTGGAGTGGTCTGGCCCCAGAACGGACACGAATCCTCTATGCGAATTGAACCTGGAAGCGGGAAGCAGTGAAGGTCATCACCTACCAGAAGTATGGTTCTCCTGACGTTCTCGAGATAACCGAGCAACCAAGACCGACGCCAGGAGACAACGAACTCTTGATTCGGGTCCGTGCCACGACGGTTAGCTCCGCCGACTGGAGGATGCGCAGCCTCGAGATGCCTCGTGGATTCGGCGTGCTGGGGCGTCTCGCCATCGGCATCCGAGGACCGAGGAAGCCGGTTCTCGGATCCGAACTCGCAGGCGATGTAGAAGCAGTGGGGCGCGCTGTCACGTCCTTCAAAGTCGGTGATCAGGTCTTTGCCTTCACAGGCGCCGGCCTGGGTTGCCACGCTGAATACAAGTGCTTGCCGGCGAATGGCGCTGTCGCATTGAAGCCATCGAATCTGAGCTTCGAGCAGGCTGCTGCGCTCTCCTTCGGCGGAGCAACCATATTGGACTATTTCCGAAGGGGTGAGCTACGCAGCGGCGAACGCGTGCTCGTCAATGGTGCCTCTGGCACAGTAGGCAGTGCCGCAGTGCAGCTTGCCAGGCACTTTGGCGCACACGTTACAGGCGTCTGCAGTGCTGCCAATCTGGAGCTGGTGCGATCCATCGGCGCCGACGAGGTGATCGACTACACGCAACGCGACTTCGCCCAGTCCAAGGTGCCATTTGACGTCATCGTTGACACTGTGGGTAACGCGCCTTTCGCCCGGAGCGGGCCTGCATTGCGCAGAGGCGGACGACTGCTCCTCGTTCTGGCAAGTCTTCCAGAGCTCTTGAAGGCACCCTGGCACAGCCTAACGAGCGGCAAGAGAGTCATCGCCGGCCCAGCCGCCGAGCGGCCCGAGTACGTTCGCCAGCTCGGGGAACTTGCCGCGGCGGGCAGGTTCACACCGGTCATCGATCGCAGCTATCCGTTCGAGAATATGGTCGATGCGAATCGGTACGTAGATCGTGGACACAAGAGAGGTAGTGTCGTCATCACTCTCGGCCCGAGCGTCGCGTGAGCCCCAGCCATGCGCGGTAGGGAAGCGCGGATGCAATCTGGCGTCCCGTGGGCCGGGTCGCTGAGCTTGAGTCGTTCAGCCACCGAACCAATTCCTCATAACTGTGAAAACTGAAAAATGGATGTCCTGAAGTCACTCGCTTGTTCGTCGTACCCTTGAACGACGCGAAATTTATCAACCCACCAACAACGAACAATACTATGGCGAATTCCATCCGCACCTGCCTCTGGTTCCGCGACGGGCGAGGCCGCGAAGCTGCTGAATACTACTGCTCCCTGATCCCAGGAAGCCGGATCGAGACGGCCTTTCATGGCGACGCCGGACATGGTGCCTTCTCGGTGATCGACTTCTCGCTAGGGGGAGTGCCTTACCAAATACTCGACGCCGGACCGATGTTCACCCTGACTGAGGCGGTGTCGATTTCAGTTGCGACGGACGATCAGGCCGAGACGGATCGGCTCTGGGCAGCTCTGACCGCAAATGGCGGCGAGGAAAGCCACTGCGGATGGCTCAAGGACCGCTACGGGGTGTCATGGCAGGTTTACCCAAAGCGGCTCACGGAGTTGACGACGAGTGCCGACAAGGATGTGTCCACCAAGGCGATGGCAGCCATGATGAAGCAAATGAAAATCGACATCGCCGTGATCGAAGCAGCGGTTCGTGACTAGAAGCAGCCCACGGCCTACCCGTGCGCTACCGGTGAGATACGAGGAAGCGACGCGCTGAACATTTGCCCCCAGAACGTCCCGCATGCGGGACCAATGCCATCAGGGGAAA
>NZ_BATQ01000151.1 GCF_000739635.1 Verrucomicrobium sp. BvORR034
CAGGAGACTGAAGTTTCAAAAGCAGTTCATGACCGGCACGAAAGCGGGGAGCCTCCGCCAGAGCATCCAGCACGTGCAGACGCGCGGCCTTGGCATCCGTGGGCTGCAAGAGCCGTGCCAGCGCGAAGTTCACCTGCACAGGATTGTCCGGCCCCAAGGTCATGAGGTGCTTCAGGGCCACCACCGCGCCTTCGCAATCCCCCTGCGCTTCACAAGCCGCCGCCATCGCCTCGTGAGGGCGTTTTAGGAAGGGATCGATGGCCAAAAGCCGCTTCACCGCCACGAGCACACCCGGCCACTGGCGGGCCTCGGTCTCCAGTTCGATCAGGCGCAAGCTCGCCTGGGAGGCATCCGCCGTCCGCCCCATCCACTCCCGCAACATGCCAGCCTCCTCAGTGGGCTGCTTGAGCCCACGGTAAGCCTGGGCGGCCAATTGATAGCCGTTCGTTGGCTCAGGGTCTTCAGGGAACAACGCAATCAACTTGCGTGAGACCTCCAGCGCCTCCGACCAGCGCTCCCCGGCAAGCAAGCGGCGCGTAGCTTGCCGCAACCCCCAGAGATTGTTGGGCCGATCCTTGAGCCACGCCGCCATGGCCGAGGCGTCCCGCACATCCAGCGCATCTTTCTCCGGCTCGGTCCAGTCAGCCTTGGCCCCCAACTGTTGGGCCTTCCCTTTGAGGTGAACGGCAAAGGTGGCATCCATCTTTTGCACGGATGCCATGTTACGATCCAGCGCTTCGTTGATCCGCCGCCCCTCTGCCAAATCCTTCAGCACACCCTGGAACTTGGCCTCCCCATAGGTGGCGATCATCCAGTCCACCGCCTGCGCCGCCTCAAAGTAGGCAAACATGAGGTGATCACTGCTCTCCGGGTTCAGGAAAGCGCCGCTCATTTTGCTCAGCGGTGTGAAAGTCTTCTCATCCAGCACCATCTTCCGGTAGGTGCCGGACATCCGCATGCCCCAGGCCGGATCCCGCCGTTGCTCCTCATACACGGAGATGCCCTCGCTGAGCCAGCGCGGCATGCGATTCCGCGTCACCGTGAGGGTCACCACATGGCAAAACTCATGCCACAGCGTGCTCTCCCAGTTACTGCGGTTGGCCGCCACGCTGCCCGGGCTGTTCATCGTCACCACCGTGCCGAAGCACGCCCCCAGGATGCCCTGTCCGCCCAGATTGCCAAAGGTGCGGATCGCGAAATCCTGCTGCGAGGGGAAGAACTCCACCAGCACCGGATGGTCCAGCACCAGTCCATAGCGGGCACACAGCACTTCCTTTGCCTCACGCAGCAGTTGCAGAGCCCGGTCGCCGTAGATAGCTGCATCCCGCATGGGCATCTTGAGCACAAAGTCCGGCTCTGTCCTTACCGCGAACCCCTTCATCTCGGCCTCCAGCAGACCGATGTTGTACGCCTGGACGTTGTAGGCATCCGCCTTGCGGATCTCCTCGCCTAGCTTCCAGGCCTCCTCCTCACGGCCGAGGCGGAAGAGGGCGTGGCAGAGCTGCAGCTTGGCCTCCAGATGACTGGGGTCCATCTTCACCGCCTCACGCAAATGATCGCTGGCCTCCTGGAAGCGATAGGCACGGGACAGGCAGCGACCAATGACATAGTCCACCTCCGGGTTTTGCGCCCAGGCTTCCAGCGCCTGCTTCCTCGCACTCGCAGCCTCTTTCTCCCGGTTGGATACCAGCGTGGCCAGCACGGATCTCATGGCCCAGGCTTCGGGGTGATCCTCATTCACGGAGGTTACAGCGTCTAGGGCCTTGTCCGCCTCCGCGAACTGCTCAGCTCCAATGGAGTGCTCCGCAAGCAACAGCAGCGCCCCGGCGTGCGAGGGATTGCTCTCCACCACCTGTTGGGCCAGCGTCAGACTTTGCTTCCGGTCGGAGGACTGAAAGGCGCGTGCCAGACCGTAGCGAAGGTCATTGTTCTGGCTGTGCTCCTTGAGCCCTGCCCGAAATTCATCGGCCGCTTTGGCAAAGTCGGACTTCTGGAGCGCCAGTTCCCCACCCGCCAGATACGCGTCCAGCAGGGTGCGGTCCTTCTTTTTGGCAGGCACGTAGAACTGCGCCACCACCTTCTGCGGATCCGCCCCGGCAGCGAGGGCAGCACGCCCTAGCACCACCAGATCCTGGGCGGTGCGCTGGCTGGCAGACTGTTTCTTTGCGGCGGCATTCACCTGCTGGAGATACCCTGCGGCGGCATCCCTTTGGCCGTAGGCCAGCACGGCATCATGGCAGGCCATGAGCGTCTTCAAGTCATTGCCGTGGGCAAGGGCCGCCTCCTTGGCGACACGCAGCACATCGTCCTTCCGTCCCAAAGCTCTGAGCGCCTCCAATCGCAATATCCACCATTCCGGAGAAGGCGCACCGTTCTGGATATACAACTCGCTCAACCGGGCCACCTGCTGATACTCGCCCTCCTGGATGAGCACCCGCACCGGAGGCAGATTGCGCTCGTCAAAGACCCGCTTCAAATCCAGCGTCTGTGCAGGGAGCAAAGCGGCGGAGGCAAGGAATCCCCCCGCTACCAATCCACACCAGAGGACGCTCCACCGGCGGCTTGCACAGCCGTTGCCGGTGACTCGAAGTCGGAGCATACGTGAGGTTAAACGTATTCCGACAGAAAGAGATACGGGAAAAATTCATTTTGTGTCGCGCCCCCGACACACCAGCCGTCCCCTAGCCGTCCTCCTGCTGCAACAGCAGCAGTTTGCCATCGGGCAGCGCGTCGAACCGCACGGTGTGATCTGGCTGCACGGACACCTTCTGTTCTTTGCCCTCGTGGACGACTTTCACCTTCTTCCAACCTGCTGGAACACGGGTCACCCAGGTGAGCGGCAAGTCGTAATATTTTGGATCGGCCGTGGTGGTCAGCTGGAGCTTGATGGCCTTCTCACCCGCCTCCACCACCTTGGTGACAGCGGCATTCCGTTCCGTTTCATACTGATGCTGCGAGATGTGGTCCGTGATCCAAAGGTCGCCACGATCGCTCCGCTCCTTCAGGGCATCCAGCAAGGGGAAGAAAACGGCTTGCGGCAGAGGCCAGAAATCTTGATACCCGAGGCGCGGGGTGGTGCGCTCCACGCCATGCACCACGAGGTACTCCATGCCGCCTGACGCGATCGCCTTGTCCGCCAGCGCCAGCATCTCCTCGGTGGTCTTCAGATGATAAACCGCCCCGTGCCCCGTGAAGGGTGGCCGGTCGATCATATGGTGCTTCTTCAGCAGTTCCTCAAGCTGGGCGGGGGTGATGTTCCAGGCATCCTTGTCCACCCCGGGCTGTCCATAGGAAACAAGACGCTCCGCCTTTCCCGGCACCATCTCCCGGATGATCCGGGCGCACTCCCCGATCTCCCACTCCGCATTCTCCAGGTCCTTCACACCCTTGTGGGTCATGGTGTGATTTCCGTAAACCATGCCCTGTTTCCACAGCTTCTCCTGCCAGTCGGTGGCGAACTTGAGGTACTCCCCTTTCCCCGGATTGATGTAGAAGGTGGCGACGAGCCCCCGCTTCACAAGCTCCGGCGCAGCCACCTGCACGTGGCTCGGCCAGCTGTCGTCAAACATCAGCAGAAAAGCGGCCTTGCGATCGTCCTTCCACTTGGCGACCCGGGTCTCTCCCACCTGGGGCGTCTGACCGGGCAGCAAGGACGAGCAGAACAGCAGACAGAGGACGGTGGTGGCGAAAAAGAAGGAACGTGACATTCGCCCCATGCAAACACGGATCCCCGCACAAAGGCAAGCCTCCAGCCTGACTCAGCTCAGCGCCCCTCGTTTCCAGAGCCCCCAAAGCAGCAGCGCCAGATTCAGACCCGCCAGAAGCAAATGGGTGTTCATGTCACGCCTCACCCTTCGCCGATGCTGCTCCATCTCGATTGGGCACATTTTGCGAGAAAGAGCGGCGAACAATGCTCCCGCCACGCCGCAGGCCACGAGCGAACTCTGCACGGTCACAAAGGGCATCCTGGTGACGAAATTGTGCCAGAGCATCACCCCAAACGCGACCATCAGGAGGAGCATTGAAGCCATTCCAGTCCACATCACCGCCGGGTAGTTCGAGTAGAACTCCTGCAGACGCTTCCTTTCTGCTTCGATCGAGGTCTGCCCATTTTCGGGAAAGGGCGCCGCCGATGCCGGGTCGACCTCTGAAAGAGAATCGTCATAGGGGCGGGACGGAATGCTGGGCTCCGGCTTTTCAGACATCGGCCGATTGTGAGAGTTTTGCGAAGCATCGTCAAGCGACTGAAGCTGGCGAAAGTGGGAAGCTCTGTTTGTACTACAAGCAGAGCGTCGCTGACATTGTCGGGAGATGCTTGGGCTCATTGCGGGCAGGCGAAAGCGGAGCCTGGGGAACAATGGCTGAGTCATGGAAGCTGCCTATCGATCGCTTCGCTCACCAGCTGGTTGGGACAACCGGACTACGTCCGCAATGGATGCTGAAAGCAGTGCGGAGCTTTAGCTCGATTCACGGCTGCGCCCCCTTCACTTTTCCAACGCAGCGCGCAGAATCCCGTCGCATGCCCCGGCGGTGACACCCCAGGACAATCCAGAGCCATAGGCCGCAATGCGTTGGCGGTCAGGGGCCTCCTCCAGCACACGCTGGAGACCTGTGGTCAGTTCCTCCTCGTTCGCCGGCGGCACCAGCGCGCCTTTCCACGGGGCATCCACGATTTCGTGAATGCCGCCCACATCGGTCGCCACCACGGGCAGGCCACTCGCCATGGCCTCCAGAACCACGTTCGGCAGGCCTTCATTGTGGCTGCTCATGCACAGAACATCCGCCGCCCGCATCCAGGAGGCGATCTGCCCGGCATCCTGGGGACCAAGGAAATAAACACTGTCTGAAATTCCCAGCTCAGCCGCCAGCTTTTCCAGCCCTTCCCTCATGGGCCCCTTGCCCGCCAGCCGGAGCTGGAGCGGCGCGCCCTGCCATCCTGCCCGCAACCGGGCAAAGGCCCGCAGGAGCAGCTCGGGATTTTTCACCGGCAGGAGATTGCCCACATAGAGGATCACCGTGACCTTGTCCTTGAGTCCCAACTTGCCTCGCTCTTCTTCTCGGGAGCACCCATGAAACAACGAGACATCCACGCCATTGTGCACGGGATGAAGCTTGGACTTTTCCGCCCCTGCTTCACCCAGCAGTGTCGCCAGAGACCGGCTCCGCGTGATGACACCACGGCTCGCCTTCACGGCCTCCAGAATGGCCTGCTTGCGCCGGGGTACTTTCAGATACTTGTGCACGTCTGAGCCCTGGGCGATCAGCACCGTCGGCGTACCGGCCGAGGCGGCAGCGCGGGTGGCGACCCCACCGTCGGGGTAGAGCCAGCTCGCCAGCAACACGTCCCAAGCCCCCTCTGCCCTCACCTTCACCAACTCCCGTTTCACGGCCCGGTACATCAGCCCGGGGTTCCACGCATCCCCCACCTTGGGGATGTAAGGCACCGGGACATAACGCGGCTGGAAGACCTCATCCTGGGATCGAGGCAACAACTTCAACCCTGCCCCCCGCCATGCGCTCAGCGTGGGCCGCAGGGCCACCACCCGGATGTCCCAGCGATCCTTCAGATGATGCAGCAGCGTCACGTTGTCCAGACCGCGATACGGTTCTTTCGTATCGGGAAAAAGATTGGAGACAAAGAGCAGCCGGGGACGCATGCAGAATAGAGTTAAACTTTCGGCACATCTCCATTAAGGAGAATGCTCACGATGATATACCAGAAGCGTGCCCTGCTCGCGACCACGAACCACAGGCAGAGAATGAGAGAGCAGCCAGTCGGAGCCCGACTGTTCCAGCGCACGTTTGAGCTGGGAATAATAGGGCATGCGGTTGGCCCCCGGCACCCCTTCGTCAATCACCACATAGCTGACGGACTTCTTGGTCAGATGCTCCAGCAAGGCCGTCTCGGTGGCAAACGCGGGCGTGTAGTCACGCCCCAGCCAATCCATGCTGGCGAGCTCCTTGGTGGAACGCAACACGCGAAGGCTGGGACGCTGACGCACCTGCGCATCAAACGCGGCGGCGGCAATGAGCGCGCCCTCTCCTCTCGCGTCCGAGCAGATCAGCCACGCATCACTCACAGGTTTCGCCTGTGCAGGCAGTGTGGCGACCATGGCATTCACTGCCGCAGTGTAACCGTGCACGTTTTTGTCCTTCGGCATCCACTGCCCTGTCGTCACCAGCGAAAGGAGCAAGACCCCAAGGCCAACCACTCCGCCGATCCAAACCGGCCGCAGGGCCATCGCCCGGCTCCACACGCACAAGCTGTGCGCCAGCAGCAGGAACGCCGGAGCCACCAGAGGCACAAGGTAGCGAGCCGACATGCCGGCGGGCACCGTGAAGATCAGAACCAATGCGGCAAAGAGCAATGCCCACAGTGTCGATTCATAGGCCGAGGGGCGTCGGCATCGCAACCAACCCATCAACATGACAAGTGCGGCCAACCCCAGCAGGACCAGCACTGGGTACCCGAGATAGTGCGAGGCGGCATCGCCATAGTAGCCGAAAGCACGCCGAAAGTGCTCGGTCACAGGCAGTCCACTCATACCTTCCTTCGTGAACTTGTAAGAAAAGAGCTGCCACGGCATCGCGAAAACCACGACCGGCAAAGGGGCCAACCACAGCGAGGGCCGGAGCACCAACCGCCACTGACCTGAAATGGCAATCGCCAGAGGTGGCACCAAGGCGAGCATGAGACCGGAACCCTTGATCAAGATGGCCAGGGCGGCGGCAAAGCCGAAGCCAAGGGCGAGCCGCTTCGACGGCCTCTCCAAATAGGCTGCCATGGCCCACGTCGCCACCAGACAGGCCAACGCAAGAAACAAATCCGACATCACCAGCAACACAAGCTGCTGGATGGGCGGAGCCAGAATCACCAGCAAACCAGCCCCCACCGCCACCCACGGCGCAACCAGCTTCGCCCCTACTCGGGCCGTCACCGTCCCCAGAGCGGCCAGCAGCACGGCCTGCAACATCAGCAGCGCCCCTTGTGTGGGCTTGAACCCGAGCCACACCCCCGCAAGTCCGTAGAAGCCCGGCGGATAGTGCCCCAAAGCCACTCTGGGCAAACGGTCATAATATTGCTCCGCGAACCGCAGAGGATGCTGCCCCGGTGCCTGAAGGAGATAATCCCGCACCATGAGGCTGGTGACAGCGTGAGCCGCTTCATCAGGATCTCCGCCCAGATCGCTGCCATGCGCTCCGCCACGCCACTGGAGAAACAGGGCCACGCAAAAAAACGCGGCCCAAGTCATGGCCCAGACACCCCACCCCCGCCCAGCGGCCGGCTCGGGGAAAGTCTGCAGCGTGGAAACAGGTTCAGGTCCAGAATGGCTCATGGTGCGAACGGATGTGAAGCGCGCCATGCATGCCGCGAGATATTCGAATGTGCAAATTTATCCTTGCAAGCGACGCGGCAAAAGTCGAAGCAGGGCGCGCTGCAACCCCAGTCCAATCAAGCAAATGAGCCGGTACCAGAGCGTTCTCTCCACCCTTGAAGCCAAGCCCCGTCGCTGGGTGGTGACCGGGGCCGCCGGATTCATCGGCTCGCATCTTGTCGAAAAACTCCTCCGCACCGGCCAGACCGTCGTGGGAGTGGACAATCTGGCCACGGGCAAACTTCACAACCTGGAACAAGTGCAGCAAGCGGTGGGTGAGGAGGGCTGGAGTCGCTTCACCTTCGCCGAACGCGATGTGCGGCTGCTGGATGACTGCCTTCACATCCTGGAAGGAGCCGATCACGTGCTGCACCAGGCCGGCATCGGCTCGGTGCCGCTCTCGATCGAAAAGCCACGCGAGGTTCATGACGCCAACGTGACTGGTTTCCTGAACCTGCTCATCAGCGCCCGCCAGCACGGTCTGAAGCGGGTGGTGTACGCCTCCAGCAGCTCCGTGTACGGCGATGACCCCGTGTTGCCAAAGCGGGAAGACAGCATCGGCACGCCCCTCTCTCCGTATGCGGCGAGCAAGTACATGGACGAAGTGTACGCCGCGACATTCCAGAAATGCCATGGCCTGGAAAGCGTGGGTCTGCGCTATTTCAACATCTTCGGCCCCCGCCAGGATCCCCACGGAGCCTACGCGGCGGTGATCCCTCTTTGGATTTCCCTGCTGCGCAAACAGGAGCCAGTCTTCATCAATGGCGACGGCAGCACCACTCGCGACTTTTGTTATGTGGCGAACGTGGTGCAGGCCAACATCCTGGCCGCGACGGCAGAACATCCTGACCTGCAGTGCGAATCCTTCAACGTCGGTCTGGGCGGACGCACCACCCTGACCGAGCTCTTTGACGCGCTGAGAGACGCCGTGGCCCACCGCGCCCCAGAGCTGGCCGGCCTGACCCCGACCTATCGCGAGTTCCGCGCTGGCGACATCCAGCACTCCATGGCAGACATTTCCAAGGCCCAGCGGTTGCTGGGCTACGAGCCCACCCACTCCGTCGCGGACGGTCTGGGCGAGGCGCTGGAGTGGTACTGGGACAACTTGTGATCCTGCCCGTTCCGCCGTACAGCTAGGCCCGACCACGACCCAACTGAGTTCCCCTTCTCCATGCCTCCCGAACCGTCCCCAGCCAAAGCCCGCCAGGAGGAGTTCGACGAGTTTGCCGGTGACTATGATGCCGCCCTCAACAAGGGGCTGAAGTTCACCGGTGAGAAAAAGGAGTACTATGCGGAAGGACGCGTGCGCTGGCTGCAACAGCGCCTGGCCCACCTCAAGCTCGGCCAGCCCAAGATCTGCCTGGACTACGGCTGCGGCACCGGCACCTCCGCCCCCCAGCTTACTTCAGTTCTAGGGATCAACGAATACCTCGGCTTTGACCCCTCCACGGAGTCGGTCACTGAAGCGACGCGTACGCACGGTCAGCATGGAGGGTCGGGCTCTGCCCGCATCTCCTTCACCCACGATCTGGCCGGCATCCCGTCCAATTCCATGGACATGGCCTTCTGCAACGGGGTGTTCCATCACATCCCGCCCGTGGAACGCGCCGGATGCGTCCAGGAGATCGTCCGTATTCTCAAGCCTGGCGGGGTGTTTGCGTTTTGGGAAAACAACCCGTGGAACCCCATCGTGCGCCTGCTGATGCACCTGGTCCCCTTTGACCGGGACGCCATCATGCTATGGCCGCTGGAGGCCAGAAAGCTGGTTTCCGCAGGCGGGCTCACGTTCCTCGACCGGACCTATTACTTCATCTACCCTTCATCCCTGGCCTTCCTGCGCCCCACCGAACCCGCGCTCTCCGGCCTGCCGCTGGGCGGCCAGTATTTGCTGGTGTTTCAGAAGCCTTAGATCCACCTCTTGCCGTCCATGAGCGATCCGCTGGCCATGGCTGTCTTTGCCGGACTCGTGCTCATGCTGGCCTATGTCCACGTGGGCTATCCGGTGCTCATGGCCATGCTGGCACGGAAGTTTTCCCGCCCTCTCAAGCCGGACAACTCGGGATCGCCCCCCACATTTTCCGTGCTGCTCTGCGTGCACAATGAGGCTGCCCGCATCGAGCCGCGCCTGCAAAATCTCGCCTCTCTGACCTGGCCCGGTCCGGTGGAATTCATCGTGGTGTGCGATGGCTGCACGGACCAGACGTCGGAGGTGGCCCGTAAAGTGAGCCCTCTGGTCAAAGTCCTGGAGCAGCCGACGAAGTCCGGAAAACCGGCTGGGCTCAATGCCGCTGCGAGCGTGGCCACAGGCGACCTTCTCGTATTCTGCGATGCCCGCCAGACCTTTGCCCAGGACGCCATTCAACACCTCGCAGCTCCTTTTTCCGATCCAGAAATCGGTGCCGTGTCGGGCTCACTGGAGATCGCAGGCTCCGAGGCAGGAGGCGGCCAGGGCGTGGATCTCTATTGGAAACTGGAGAAGAAGCTCCGCGAATGGGAGGGGCAATACAACTCCGTGGTGGGCTGCACCGGAGCCATCTATGTCTTGCGCCGGGATCTCTATCTCCCCCTGCCTGCGGATACGCTCCTCGATGATGTGGTGCTCCCCATGCAGGCAGTGATGCAGGGCAAACGGGTCTTGTTCAATCCGGCCGCCCAGGCTTTCGATCCGCAAACCCTCGATCCTGAAGTGGAGAGCCGCCGCAAGCTTCGCACGTTGGCGGGCAACTACCAGATGCTGTTGCGTCACCCCGCTTGGCTGTTACCCGGACGATGCCCCATCTGGTGGCAGGTCATCTCGCACAAGTACCTCCGGCTCGCCGTACCCTGGATGCTGGGATTGCTACTCGTGGTCACAGCCATCCTCATTCACCATCCGCTGTTTGTCGCGGCGTTCGCAGGCCAAGTGCTGTGTTATGCCCTCGCCGTTGCAGGCATGCTTTTCCCGGGCATCAAACACAAGGCGCTCTCTATTCCCGCTGGTTTCCTCCTGCTCCAGACCGCCAATCTTCGCGCACTGTTTGCCTGGCTCGCTTCCCTGAAGGACCCCAACCGGCTGTGGCGTCAGCCTCCGGCCCGCCGCTCCCCTCCACCCACTCCGTGACCTTGTTCCATGCTGAGAGCATTTGACCGCTGGCTCATCCCCTATCTCAATCGCACCCGTCGTCGCTGGCAGGAGCATGAGACGTGGCACGTGATGCTCGCGGTCTGCGATCATTTTGAGCCGTTTCATGACACGGATCTGGAAGGAGCGCGCCGTGCCATGGCGGACTGGAACACCCGCCTGCCAGACCTCGCCGAACGCTACCGGGATGCCGCGGGAGTCGGCTACAAGCACACCTTCTTTTATCCCGTGGAGCAGCATCACGAGGAAATCGTCGGCAACCTGGCCGACCTCTGCCGCCGAACGGGCAGCGAAGTGGAGGTGCACTTGCACCATCACCATGACACTGCGGCAGGCCTCGAGGAAAAACTCGATGCTGGCATCGCCGACCTTCGTCGGATGGGTTGCCTGGGAACAGATCGAGACGGTCGAGTCCGCTTTGGATTCATTCACGGCAACTGGGCGCTCGACAACTGCGGCGACGCGGACGGACGCAACTGCGGCGTATCCGACGAACTAGGCATTCTGCGGCGCAAGGGCTGCTATGCCGATTTCACGATGCCTTCCGCGCCGCACTTCACGCAGACGCGCACCATCAACTCCCTCTACTACGCTCAAGACACGCCGGCAGCGAACTCACATGACACCGGCACAGCGGTGAAGAAAGGCACCACCGCGCCACTGCGTGATCGCGAGGATCACCTGCTTCTGGTGCAAGGGCCGCTGGGGCTCAACTGGGACCGACGGAAGTGGAACCTCATCCCCCGCGTGGAGAATGCTGAGATCTCCGGCGCAAATCCCTGGACCGCGGGGCGCTGGCAGCTCTGGCTGGAGCTATGCCCCAGCGTCGTAGAAGGTGCCCCCTGGATCTTCGTCAAGCTGCACACCCATGGCGGCATCCCGCGCAACTACCACACGCTGCTGGGATCGCCTGCCGAAGCCTTCCACTCCGCCGCCAAACATCAGTTGCCCAATGGAAGCAAAGTCCAGCTTCACCACGTGACCAGCCGGGAGATGATCAACATGCTGCACGCTGCGGAGGACGGGCACGAAGGAGATCCGGAGCGCTACCGTGACTACCTGTACAAAGCCCCTGCACCGTGAGGTGACAGGGGCCTGGAAGATTGAGGATCCAATCCTCCCCTCCACATCTGGAGGGGGCTGAATCAGGAAACTACTTCAACGAAGTGCTGGAGATCCGCACCTTGGGCTTGCCAGCGTTACGGGTCTGAGGCTGCGACAGCCCCTCTTCTTCGTCATCGAACATCTGGTAGTAGTGCGCCGACGAGTAGTAGTAGTTGTAGTAGTTTGAGATCTTGGAAAGGTCCACGCTGTTGAGCACAACGCCATAGAGCTTGGCCCCGGCTTTCTGGATGTGACCGATGGCCTCGATCACGTCGCGGCGGTGGGTGATCTCTGATTTCACCACCAAGACAACCCCATCAGCCACCCGTTGCAGGGAGGTGGTCTCGCTCAATCCCAATACAGGAGGGGTATCCAGCAAGATCCAGTCGTAGTCGTGTTTCCACTCCTCGATCGCCTGCTCAAGGCCAAGACGGCAGAGCAGTTCCGATGAGCCCGCCACGGTGTCGCCACGGGAATAGTAGTCCAAAAGAGGAAGCGGTGTGTGACGCTTCATTTCCTCCAACGTCATCTCACCCGTCAGCGCCTGGCAAAGGCCGGGACCACGAGTTTCTCTGAAGAGACGGTGCACACGGCCGCGGCGGAAGTCGAGGTCCACGAGAAGCACTCGCGCTCCCGAAGACTGGAACGCCCAGGCCAGGTTTGCGCACGTCGTGGTCTTGCCTTCGCTCGGCCGGGAGCTGGTGAGCATGATCACCTTGGCACCTTCTTTGTTCCCCGCCTGCAAGGCGAGGTGGGCCCGGATCACCCGGTAGCACTCCAGAACGTTGTTGGGCTTCTTGGATTCATCCTCCACCGGTCGGGTGATGTTTTCCAGGATCTCCGGGGTGGATTTGGGCACCACACCGATGCCTTTGATCCCGGTCGCCTTCTCAAACGCCTCGAGACTCGTAAACTGGTCGTTCAACTGCTCCAGGGCAAAGGGCACGCCCAAGCCCAACCCCACGGCAAGAACCAGCGCCATCATGGCCAGCTTGGACTTGGTCGGACTTACGGGGTTGTCATCACGCAGTGTGGTGAACTCTCTGAACCGGATGTCGACGCGCTCTTTGTCCACGCCAAACTCCATGGTGGTCACCAGCTTGGAGAGATCGGTGTAGGCTTTGCTCCAGGCAAGATCCCCTTCCTGGCCCAGCGTGTACTCCTGACGAAGTTTGTTCAGCTTCTCCGTGGACTTGGCGTACTCGGGAATCTTGGTCTCCAGTTGTACAATCTCCTGCTGCACACGACGGTAGTCCACGTCGAAGCGCTTGCGCTCCACGTCCAATTCTGCGGTCAGGCTCTCGTTGATGAGCCGGAGTTTCTCCCGCAGTTTTTTCATCACATCGTGATCTTCCAGGTAGGTTCGGGAAGCTTCTTCGACGTCCTTTTCTACCGTGCGTTTGTCACGCTCAAGCTGCTGCCAGGGGCGCAGGCCTTCCATCATCGAGGGCTGCACCACCACCTGTTGTGCGGAGGGCAGACCAAAAGCCAGGGCGGGATGAGTCAGGGCATCCTTCATGTCGCCCGTAGCAGGCAGCACCTGGCCGACGGTGCTCTTTTCCGTGGCGATGCTTTTGGAGTTCTCAAGGATGGAAAGTTCTTCCAAAGGATCGAGTCCGACCGCCCGGCGAGCAGTGATGACGCTGCGCACGTCATCGTATTTGCGGAGCTTGTGCTGCGCACGGAGCAGATCCACCGGCACCTGGGCCAGGGCATTCTGTTCAATCATCAGTTCCGTGATGGCATTCGTCCGCTCGAAGTCCACCTGGCCCTTGAGCTTGGCGTCAATCTTCTGCTTGAGCAGCACCAGCTCATCCTGATACTTCTTCACCGCCACGTCCATCCACGCGAGGCGCTGCTCGCGGTAGTAGGATTCATATTGGTCAACAAGAGCCTTGGGGAACTCACGAACCACCCAAGGGTGGGGCGAATACACATCCACCTGCAGGGTGGCAAAGTCGAGAATACCCACCGACACCTTGCGGAGCGGACCATCACGCAGCTTCTCATAGCTGTCCGTGGACTGACCAATGCCAAGACGGTGAGCCGTCCAAGCCAGCATCTGACGGGAACTGAGCTGCCCCGCGACATTGCGCTGGGCGCGAGCCTGACTGATCGCCTCAATGCTGTCCGAGGTGATGGGCAGCGCGAAGAACTTCATGTCGATCAGCCCTCGGGAGTAATAAACCGAGGGGGTGAACATGAAATAGCAGACCCCAAGCAGGCACCCCAAAATCATCAGCAACACCATCAGGCGGCCGTATTTGAGATAGCCTAAAACCTGAGTAAGAATATTCAGCCCCACCGGCAGGGCTTTCTGGTTGCTGGTCTGCATGTCGCGTCTCTGAAAGGATGGATGGGCCGGCTTGGAAAGGGAGTCCCAAGAAGCGGCTTGAGTCTCTAGAATCCGAATACTTTTTCTGGCACTACCACAATATCCCCCGTTCGAATGGGAATGTCTGGAAGCTTGCCATCTGCCACAGCCTTCAGATCAATGGGCATCTTCTTCTTGGGCTGGGACGGAGCCGCCTGGCGCAAAACATAAGCCTTGGCTTCGTTGGAGAAACGGGCGAATCCACCGGAGATCAGAATGGCTTCATAGACCCCCATGGTTTTACCAATCTCCACCGTAAGGTTGTGCTGCCCAGGGCGGGCCACTTTGCCAGTGATGTACACCAGCATCTGTTGCGTCGTGGCACTGGACTGGCTACCACCCACCATGGAAGTCCGGTCAAGGATGACAGTGGCCACCCGCAGTTTCTGACTCTCCAGAAGCTCCTTCATCCGTGCCTCTGCCTGGGAGGGCGTCAACCCGGCCAGCTGAATTCTCCCCATAGTGGGGAAGATGATGTGCCCCTCGGCACGCACGGTGTAGCCACCATTAAGCGTGGCATCCTCCAGGACATAAATGTCCACGGACTCACCAGGGCGGATGGGGATGTTCTTGGGATCCGTAGGAGCTTGGGCTCTTGGAGCCGAATACGGGTCGAACGGAGGAGTGTCGAGAGCCGGCTTGGTCTTGCAAGAGACCAGCCCCGCGATCAGAAACGCCAGCAGACCGGCGGTGCATCGTGCTGCTCTACTAAATTCAGCGGGTTTTCCGGGTGAGGAGAGGTTGGGCTGGGGGCGGAGCATCAGAACGGTTTTCGACATTTAATTACTGGGGCCTGGGAACCTTTGGGTGAAATCTCGATGCCAGTCACAGGAGTACTGTCAAAACTATCACGTGGCCTAAATTTGAAGCGACCGCCAATAACCTGGCGGTCGCGAAAGTCGCCCTCCGGATCAAAAATGCAACACTTGCACTAGCTAACCGTTGAGCATCAAATCTGGAAACTCCGGTGCGAAGATTACTTCGTCGAGCGGGAGGCTGGGCTGACCCAAACCCCTTCGGCGTTGTTGTTAACGAAATCTTTGCGAACTGGCTCTTCTTGCACAGTGATCAGGATGTGATCGAAGGCAGTGCGGAAGAGTTTGAGCGGCGGGCTGGGAGTATCCACGCCACGGGTGGGATCCCCTTTGCCGCGGTGGGCTACCGTTCCCAGAATCCGAACGTCACCGAGATAGGCACCGGAGGGCTTCACGCCTTCCACATACACGAACCGGGGAATGATGCTCGGAAGGTTGGCAGGATAGCGCTCGGCGCTGATTGCAAACTCGATGAGACGCATTTGAGGATTGGCCGAGTCGAGCAAAAGCTCCGTGCGGGCGGCATCACGCCAAACGCGAACGCGACCCACAGACTGCTGCTCTTCTTCGAAGGAACCAAACTCGCCCGACTCTGCCGCACGATTGATGCCGCAAACTTCGAGCCCCACCACCACATCACCTTCAAAGTCAATGCGATAGGGCTTCACTTCGATGACGATCTTCGACATTTCCCCTTCCCCGAGAATCAACCCTGGAGGAGTTTGCTCAAAGCCGCCCTGGTCCTGTGCATCCCCCTGGCGGATGGAGCCGTCATAGTTGAGGTCTGCATCCAGGTCGATACGGGCGATGCGACGATTCAGGTCACGATAGCGGTTGAGCTTCTGACCGTAGTAGGAATGAAAGTCGCCAGGAAGATCCTGCTTGGTTTCGGTTCCTTTGTTCCGGTTCGAGATCCCACCACCACTTTGAGGCTCGCCACTCAACAGAGTGGAGATCGTGACGGTCAGGGCCGCGAAGGAGCAGATGGCCTTGGTTGATAGTTTCATGGCAGAGGTGGTTAAGCTTCGGAGGAGGATTGAATCCAAGGATGTGGGAGCCGGATCAGTACACGTAGTTCACGCCCATGATTAACAAATGTTCTTTCACATTACTGCCCTTCGCACCCCGCTGATCCAGATACTGGTAGGTGACGTTGCCGTTCAAGCGAGCCAGTAGAGGACGCTGGATCGTAGCGTAGTAGATCCAGATTTCCTCATCCGTAGTGCCTTCCTTGGCAGCTTCGTTGTTCTGATAGGTGATCCCGGCGGTGATCCCTGTGTCATCACCCAGGCTGTAGCCAGCCTGAGCTCCGAGGGTCCAGCCCTGGAATTCCGCGCCATCCCCAAGACGACGGGAGTCTTGATACTGGCCGTAGGCTCCGAGACGGAGGCGCTCATTGACCGAGTGGTTGATGGTGTAGCGGACGTATTGGCCGAGGTATTCGTCAAGCTGCTCGGAAAGGGTGTAAACCTGCCCACCAGACAGAGAGTGGCGGGTGTACTGCGTAAGGTCGTGGCTCACCCCCACATCCCACGTGAAGGAACCGTCCTCGCTGGCGTTTTCACCGTTCTGCCAGAAGTAACCGACCTGACCGTACATGGAAAGGTACTCGGTCACGCGCCCTGTGACACGGGCAAACACCTGGTGGGACATGGTGTCGAAGTGATCCGGGGTGACCCCTTGATAACCAAAGCTCGGGGCGAACATCCAGTCGTCTCCCATGTAGCTGTACATGAGGCTGAACTGATCTGCGTCGTTGTGGTCATCCAGATCCGCTTGTGCCCAGTAGTCGGAATGAATCACGTTGCCCAGGAGCCACCACTCGTTCTGGAAGGGACGCTGGAACTCAAATCCAATGTCATTGCGGTAGCCGCCAAAGCGGGGATCCCAGAAGGATTCGCTACGGGACGTGCTGTCGAGGATCTCAGAACCGAAGCGATAGCGTCCGACGGCATCCACCTCACCCACTTCCCAACCTTCATAGAAGTCGGCAAGGGAGTTGGAGACACCGAAGTAGTCATACAGACGGAACATCCAGGGGCCATTCTCCCACTCCACGTTGAGCCGGGCGTTCGTGCCCAAAGCCCAGCCGGAACCGATCCCTGTGGAAAACCCAACCTCCCCTTCCCCGGGCAGGAAGTAGAAGAACATGGAGGAAGTGATGTAAATCTGGTCGGTGATCCGCAAGGCGGCACGAATGGGAATGCCGATGATGCTGATCCAGCCATCATTGTCCACTCCCTCTGGCAACGGGGCGTCACCGGAGTAGTCCGTGTACAACATGGACGCGGACACGCCCAAGAAATCAAGGTACAACGGGCCAAGCTTCAGCATCACGCGATCCGCCGCGATGTCTTCCGAGAAGATTCCAAAGCCGTAGTCCAGATCGACCGTCAGGAAATCTGGATCTGGTGAATGATAAAGCGCGTTGTTGCCCGGCATCACCGTGCGAAGACCCCGCTCCAACCGGTCGTAGAACGCCCCATTGCGCTGGTAATAGTTGTCTGGAGCTGAACGCACCGGCCAGAGACCAGAATAAGCCCAGTAGCCGCGGTCACCCTTGGCACGGGGATAGTCCGCATTCCCGCCAGCGAGAATCGGAGACTCGGCCTGGGTCGGGAAATAACCACCCTGCGATGGCGGGGCAGAGTTTTCAGGAATGGGTCGCAACGGGCTATCCACCCGGGACTGGCTCAGGGCTTGAGGCACTTCATAGCGCTGGCCGATCACGCGGCCCGCTCCTGACGAACGTCGGCCCATTGGACGGGCCTGGACGGCCGGAGCCGTCTCATAATAAGAATCCGCCTGCGTGTTGACCATGGTCTCACGGGCGGTGTTGACTTCGGCGGGGGCAGCTTGAGGAGCCTTTCTGGCTTGATAGGGAGCCGGATCTTTGGTCGCACTCTGCACCGGCATCGCAGGCGGCACTTGCGGATCCAACGGGGCCACGGAAGGCGCTGGCACCACGGGAACCATCTCTGGAGCGGGAGTCGGAGCCGGCGTAAATGTCGGCGGCGCTACCGGAGCAGGGGCCGGGGCTGGCACCTGGGTCGGGACGCCCTGAACAGGGGCAGGAACCGGGGTAACGGGAACGGCAGGCGCCGGAACAGGTGCAGCAGGCTGTGCCGTGGGCGGCAGTGGCTGAATGGTCTCGAACTCAGGTGGACGGAGGTTCGGAGGGGCATCACCCAGCGGAGGAGCTCCTTCCGCAGCCTGGAAGGCAGGAGGGAGGAGCAAATTCACTGCCACGGTATTTCCACCTTGCTGGGCGCAAAGCGGTGCCGCAACAAAAGCAGTGGATGACAGCAGGATGGCCAGCTGAGTGCGGGCGAAGTAGTGCGGGCGAATAGATCCCATAACGCAGTCAGTCCTGAAGCTTCCTCCTGAAAAACCCAAACCGTTCAAAGGCCGAGTAGTCGGCGGCAAATAAGCAATAGAACAAATAAATGTAAAGGCCCACTAATGGAAGAAACAAAATGATGGCGGACCAAAACAGTTTCAAGACGTTGTTCTGAGCCCGCCCCCAAATGCTGGCAAGGCTGGTGACCACCAGCCCCAGCCAGGCAAATACGATCGCCCAATAGATGGGATCGATCAGGTTCTGCACCTTAAGCTGAAGAAAATTCAGGGCGGCTTCTCGCATACAGGGTTTACTTCAAGTAATAATCGACAACCCATTGATAAAAAGCAGATTTCGACGCCTGACAAGCCTTAGTTTCGCTAACAAAACGTCAATTCGAGGCAAGGACCGCTCCAAGTTCGCCAGCAGCTTCCAAGCCACCTGCATTACCCAGTTGGATACCCAAACTGCATTTTCTCATTTTCTCTTCTTGGTTTTTGCCAAGCCAGCGGTAATGGGACGCTGTTTATATCCGCCCGCAGCCATGAGCAATATTACCAAGCCACGGATCGCCCTCCTTCTTCTGATCGCCTGTGTGCTGAGCGGGTGTGTCTCTCGAAGGGACTACAAGTACCCCTACTTCGGCGGCGGAACCAATTCCAGCGTGCCGCCACGCGGATCTGGCGTGAGCCGCGGCCTCTAGTTTTCAAATGCCTGAAGCGCTTCAAAGCTCCCGCCTTCTACGACGGCTGGGTTTGAAGCTCTGCCCGCCCTGACTCTATGCTCGTCCTCTCTGTCTCCTCAACCGCCAGCCTTTCCGCCTCGCCCCGGCTGCGCCAGAACGGCTTTACCCTGCTTGAAACGCTGGTTGCCCTCGCGGTGTTGATCACGCTGACCATGGTGGTGGCCTCGATCTACAAGCACCACACCGGTGCCCCGGCCAGCCCTGAACCAACCCCGGTCGAGATGGAAACCCGGCCCAGAAATCTGTCGCCTACGGAGATGCCCACTTTGCGCGATCCTGTGGACACTCCTGCGCCCTCCCGCCAATAGGCACCCGACGCGGCTCTCTAAGCTTGGTGCCCGATGTCTGGCTCTGACGCCCCCTCCGTCGAAAACGCAACGGTCACTCCCATGCAGGGGTGCCGATGGCTTCTCAGCCTGATCCGCGGTGTCATCCGCTTTTTTTCCTGGATGAGCCTGGGTTGGCTGTTCGTGGCAGCGCTGGCGATCCACTGGGTGGGACAACACAACCCCACCCCCGCATTTTTGCTATTTCTTCCCGCCTGGCTCTGGTGCGCTCCGGGGCTGGCCATGCTTGTTCCAGCTCTGCTGTTTGACTTCCTCCGGTCAGGGGCGCCCCTGCTTCTGGCCACCCTTTGCTTCCTGGGGCCGGTGTTGGGCTACGAGTTCTCTTTCGGGAGCCCTTCGCCTCAAGGCGCCCGCACGCTGAAGGTTATGACCTACAACCGTGGTCAAAGCCAGGGCACCAGCCTGCAGCCTTTCAAGAATCAGAATCAGCCGGACTTGCTCGCCCTGCAGGATTCCGGCGGTCGAGCCCAATCCTACCTGGAGGCAGATGGCTACAAAGAGTTTTCCCACGGCTCCAGCTCGGGCGAGTTTCTGCTGCTCAGCAAGTTCCCGATCCTCAGCACACAGCCAATAGTGTTCGAGCACCAGCCCAACAAGCAGGGCCAGATTCAGCGCACCGAGCTGGGGGCGCGGTTTGAGCTTGATTGGGCGGGCACCCGGGTTGCCGTGTACAACATGCACTTCCCCACTCACCGGGGTATGCTCCAGTCTGAACGCAACGGGGGCTTTCTTTCTGGAGTGCTCGGGATCCCCGGCACTCCCCTGGCCCAGAAGCGTCACAACCGCGAAGCGTACTGGGAGGTCACCCTCCGCCAGATCCGCCAGGTTTCCGACCAGATTGGCAAGGAGACGATTCCCGTCATCCTCGTTGGGGACATGAACAATCCCCCCTTCGGGCCGTTTCATCGCACCCTATGTGAACATCTCGTGGACGGCCATAACGAGGCTGGCCAGGGCTATGGCTACACCTTTCCCGGGCAAACCAACAATCCTCTGGCCCTGTTCCGCCCCTGGTTGCGCATCGACTACGCCCTCCACTCAAAGGGTGATTGGGCAACCCTGCGTCACGAGGCCGAGCCGAGCCGCACCTCACAACACCGCGCCCTCTTTGCCGAATTCGGCAACGTCAGCCGCTGATCGCGGACCCGCAATATCACCCGCCGATGGGCCCCATCCAGAAGACCTTCCTCGCCCCGCCAACCACTTCCGGTCCCGCACGACCGAAACTGCTGTGGATCAATTGTCGCCTGCTGCACCCGCTGATCGGCGGAGACCGCCTCCGCACCTATCACATGCTGCGGATCCTGAAGCAGGATTTTGAGATCACCTATCTTTGTCCGACCACGCCCGACGACACCCCGGATGCCGCCGAGAAGGCGGGCGAGTACTGCGATCACCTGATCGCCTTCCCCCATCGCTTCTCCCGCCGGGGCAGTCTGGAGTTCGTCTGGGGCGCTCTCAGGAATAGCCTGTGGGGGCAACTGCCCTACATGGCTCAACGCTATGTGTCCCCCGGCATCTCCAATTGGATACACCAGCACGCTGGCGGCACTTCGTTTGACCTGGTCGTCTCAGATTATCTGGTTTCGTGGGTGCACCTCAAACATCTGCCCTCACCTCCCCAGGCCCCGGTGGTGGCATTTCAACACAACGTCGAATCGTTGATCTGGCGTCGACATGCCACTTCGGTCAAGAACCCACTCAAACGCTGGATCTTCCAGCGGGAAGCACAGCTCACTGCGGCCATGGAGTCCGACTGCGCATCCGCAGTCGCCGGCCAGGTCACCGTCTCTCCTGAAGAAACCCACTACTTCAAAGTGGAATGCGGCATGCCCAATGTACTGGGCGACGTGCCCACCGGTGTGGACGCGGTTTACTTCAGTCCCTCTGCAAATCCCGAACCGCACACCGTGGCGTTTCTAGGTTCGATGGATTGGGAGGCCAACCGCCAGGCCGTCCGCAGCTTTCTTAAAGAGTGTTTTCCAGCGATTCGCGAGGCGTTTTCAGACGCCAAGTTTCTCATTATCGGGAGAAACCCACCTGCTGACCTGAAAGAACTCGCTGCACAAGATCCCAGCATCGTCGTCACCGGCACGGTGCCCGATGTGCGCCCCTATCTTGCCCAGGCCTCCGTCATGATCCTCCCTCTACAGGTGGGAGGCGGCACGCGCATCAAGGTGTTCGAGGCCCTCGCCGCTGGACTGGCGGTGGTGTCCACTTCCGTGGGAGTCGAAGGATTGCCGGTGAAGCATGACGAGCACGCCCTGATTGCCGACACCCTGCCTGCTTTTACGGACGCCACCCTGTCCCTGCTTCGAGAACCTGAAAAGGCCCGGAAACTAGGCTTGGCAGGACGTCGGTTGGTGGAAGAGAACTTTTCCTGGCAGGCCGCCTCCCAGAAGTTCAAGACGTTGTGCGAGCCGCTCATGCACCAGGCTTCGCAATCGGCCGTGGCTAAAGGTTCTTGAGGATGTAGTCCCAGAGAAAGAAGACCAACCAGGCCCCGAGGGCCGCCAGTCCAATATCGGCCAAGGTTGGCCTTACCAGCCACCTTGGCAGAGTCTTCAGTACCTCTTCAGAGATCTGCCAGATCCCAGCAACCCGACCACGGGTGCCGCCCTCATTCGGATCAGAATCAGAATCGGAATCAACAACTGCCCCTGAGCCACTCATGGCCATGGATCCTGAATAGTCCGATCCGCCTGGAGCATTGCCAGCCATGGCCAGCACGGGCATCGGCTGAGGAGGCCACGGCACAATGTTTGAAAGAGGTTCGGGCAACCCCGCGCCCCCGGCCTTAAGGCCAGCCGCGCTCTCCTTGGCCTTGTCAAAGAGCATGATCCGGTGAAACGCCGAGATTCCGGCAAAGAACAGGAACAACTCCGTGTGATAAGCACGGTCAATCATCCAGTTCGAGATGGCAAAACCGACGAGCAGGGCAAAAAGACATCGTCGACACGACTCTTCCATCTGGTTCTTGGTCTTGCACAAAACGAGGGAGCGAAGTCCAAGCCAGAAGAGGCCCACGTACAAAGCGAGTCCCATGGGTCCCAGTTCCGCCCCCACCTGCACGTAGCCGCTGTGAGTCGCCTTGTTCAGCCACATCTTCTGCCATTGGATCGTGGCACGAAATGTCTTCCACCCCTGACCCGTGAAATGGTTGCGACTGGCGGTTCGCGCCTGCTCCCAGGCCAGCAAGCGGCCTTGCACCCCTTCGTCCGCACGAAGGTTCCCCATTTCACTCATACGCGGCATGACGCTGATGGCGGCACCGCCCCCCGCGAGTGCAGCTGTGATGGCCAGCACTTGAACGATCTTGGACTTCCCGAAGACCCAGGCCAGCACGAGGGTGGCGAAACCTGCGAGCACAGCGCCTTTCGATTCCGTCAGGTACACGCACTCATAGGCGATGACCCAGAGGATGATCGCCACCGTCTTCTTCATGACCCCGCCCTTCCAGAAAAACAGGAAATACGCCAGCGGGACAATGACCACGACGGAGTGCGCCAACGAGTTGGGGTTGTTGTGCATCCACGTCCCCAGCGCCAGACGGCCCTTGTTTGAGGCGGTAAGCGCTTGGGCTCCAGTGGGATCAATCCCCACCTTGCTGAGCAGGCCAAACATGGCCAGCACGGTGAGCGCAATCAGCCAGTAGATCAGGTACTTGCGCAACCGCTCCACGGAACGCAGAGCCTGTACCGTCACAAAATAGAAGGCGAACAGCGGAAGCGAGTCCTTAAAAGCCCCATACGGATAGGGGTGCGTGACGCCGATGAAGATGTAGAGCGCCAGCACCCACCAATCCAAAGGGGTGAGGAAAAGCTGCAGCTTCCTTCCCTCCTCCTTGGCCCGGGAGACCATGGCAAAAATCGCCACCGCCATGATCGGGGTGACGATGCCGACGCCGATGAGTCCAGCCACCCAGTCCTGAGGACGGATGTAGTAAACCAGCAGGACGAGGACGACGGTTACGAAATCCATGGACAGGGTTCCACGCTCAGCGCTCCGCCCCACGCGTCGCACTCACCACCACATTATTGAGGATCTTGCGGGCTGCAACCGTCCGGAGCTTTTGAGGAAGAAAGCGCAGCGTGGTCTCGATGATCAGCCAGAGCCAAAGGCCCCGTTTCTCCTCGTGCTGACCCCGCACAAAAGCCCCCACCCAGTCAAAACCCGCCTTGCGCAATTCTGCGCTGAGGCCGGCGTAGGTCCATTCCTTGAGGTGAAAGGTCTCCAACCCGGAGGTGAAGTACCGGGAGATATCATGCGGCCCGGAGAACTCGTGCGGAGTACTGAGCACGTAAGTCCCCCCCGGCTTGAGGATTCTGGCAGCCTCGGCCAGATGCACGGGCACGTCATCGGGGTGAACATGCTCCAGGACCTGATAGCTGAATGCCAGGTCGAAGGTGCGATCAGGCAATGGGATGGACAATCCGTCGTGGTAAACCCATTCCACCCCCTCTTCACTGGCAGGCTGACGATCCCCTTGCTCACAGACCTCCACGGCCACCACACGCCCCGCCTTTCCGCGGACTGCACGTGAAAGCTCTCCGCTTCCGGCACCGAATTCAACAAACTGGCACTTGGGTCCCATGAAGGAACTCAGCAGGCGCAGCTGGCTGCGAACCGCCGCTGCGGCAGCCTCGGGACTTTTGGCACGATCTGTTCGAGGATGATCCGGCACCCGCTTGTAGAGTTCCGCATACAGACGAGGCACCAAGACAGGCCGCTCTTCCCGGGTGCTCGCCCTCAGCCGGTTGGCCAGTTCGCGTTCGACCTCAAAATGATGACGTAGGGATTCAGGGGAGCGTTCCACAGGCAGACAGTCGGCGGCGATTAACATCCAGATCAACCAAGGGTGTTGGCCGTTGCATCCACTCTGGAGGCCACACCAGCAAGATCCCGCACGACCGATTCCAGTTCTGAGCGCTGATTGACACCGCCACCGATCACAATGCGGGCGGTATCCAGCAGGATGAAGAGATCCAACGTGATCGTCATGTGCTTCATGTAGTAGAGGTCATACTCCAGCTTCCGGCGGGCATCATCCACCGTGGCCCCATAGGGATAGTTGACCTGCGCCCAGCCCGTGAGGCCAGGAGCCACCAAGAGTCGTTCACGGAAGTAAGGAATCTCCAGAGCGAGCTGATCTTCAAATTCCGGGCGCTCAGGACGCGGCCCCACGAAGCTCATCTCCCCGCGGAGGATGTTCAACAACTGCGGGATCTCATCCACCCGGAACTTCCGAAGCAATCCGCCGCCAGGAAAAGTGCGGTTGTCGTTCTTCTTCGCCCACTGCGGGCCATTAGCTTCCGCATCCACGCGCATGGTGCGCAGCTTCAGCACCTGGAAAGTTTTGCCCAGACGACCGCTGCGGATCTGTCTAAAAAAGACCGGACCGCCTGGCGAAGCAAGGCGCACCCAAATCATGCCTGCCAACAAGATGGGGAAGGACAGCAGGCCTACCACCAGAGAGATCACTACATCGAAGAGGCGCTTCCACTTCCGCACATAGGAGCGGTGCGGCAGGGTGCTGGCGTGGAGCAGCCACTCCAGGTCCACCAGAGAAAGTGGCACCAGCCGGTAGGCGTCCTCCATGATGTCGGCCAGGGTCACCAGACGCACTCCAGAAAAGGAAACATTGCGAAGCACGTTTGCCAGCCGGGGATCCCGGAGCTGGGATTTGGTGCACAACACACTGTCAATGCGCAGGTTCGTCACCAGTTCGGGCAAATCTTCCAGGACGGAATGCCCCGGATCAACGGAGGCGCCGCCCTCGGTGAACTCCTGCCGGGTGTCCACCAGGCCAGTGAGCTGATAGAACGGAGCGCCCACTTTCTTGAGCCGCTGCCAGACCAGCATGTCCGCATCACTGGAGACAAGCATCACCACCCGGTCACGCACGCCCAGACTGCGTCGGATCAGCAGCCCGTGATGCAGCACCAGCATCAGATAGGTGAGCGGCATCGAGATCAACAACACACCGCGCCCCAGACGGGCATTCAGAATGAGCGACCCCAGCGAGAGCATGAGGATCAGCGACCCACCATAACAAAGAGCCAGCACGACCAGCCGATAACGGTGCCGGATGTGAATACGATTGGAGTACAGCCCTGCCCCGTAGATCATGCACGGAAGGGCAAACCCCGCCGCCAAAATTGCTGGCAGGTAATCCGTAAGCCGCTCGGGCAGTGGGTCATTGAACCGCAGCACCGACCCCAAGGCCACACCCAACATCAGGATGAGCCCGTCCAGCAAGAAGTGTGTCCTCACTGCAAGCCAGATGTCCTTGCTGTGAGATCGGTTGGTCATGAGGGGAGAGAAAGGTAATGCTGGAACCCGAAAAAAATCAGGCGCGTGTCACCTGATGTCCGGCAGATAGGCATTCTGTCGAGCGAAAATAAAGCTTGTCAGGTGAAATGTCATTCCCCTGCCCCAGAAAGCGACGAATAGAGCGCATCATAAGCATTTACCATGGCATCGAGCGAGAAAAATTGTTCCACATGCTTCCGGGAGTTCCCTCCAAGCTCTAGAAGCTCCTGGGGTGAAGCCGTCGCCGCAACCGTCAACCCCTGAGCCAGCGCGGGAATGGTGCCGTAGTTACCCACCCACCCATGATCCGGCGTGCGGACGATCTCACGCACCCCGCAGACGTCATTGGCCACTACAGGAAGCCCGGTGGCCATGGCCTCCAGCACCGCATTCGGCAATCCTTCGTTGGAAGAGGACACCACCAGCACATCCAGCGCCTGATACCAGGGCGCCGGATCCTGCTGGAATCCGGCCCAAACCACGCGGTCTCTGAAGGGACTCTGCTCCATCCGCTGCAACACCCGCCCCTTCTCTGGCCCCCCATCGCCCACCATCAGCAGGTGGACTTCCGGGTGCTCCGCCGCCATCGCGTCAAAGGCCTCCAGGAGATCCATGTGCCGCTTCTGGGCACCAAACCTCGCCACAATCCCCAGCCATCTCCCCGCTGGGGCAAGGCCAAGACGACGACGCACCGCTTCTTTATCAGGCGCAGGAGCAAAACGGACGCAGTCCACGCCATTTAAAATACGGGACAGCCGCCGATGCCCCGGCCCAATGGCAATCATTTGATCCATCTGCTGCTGCGAGACGGAAAAGACCGCCGATGCTCGCGGATAGAGGAAGCGACGCTGCCAGCGGCGTTTCGACGAAAGCTCGGCTCCGTCCCAGATGGTGTGCTCGGAGTGCACGAGATGCGGCGCACCACGACGGGGACAGGCAAGCGTGGTATAAATGAGCCCACCCAGGTGGCGGGTGTGCACGACGTCATAGCCCCGCGCTCTCACCAGTTGCCGCAGAGCCGTGACCGTGCCCCAGGAGAATCCCGGCGACTTGCCAAGCACATGTACCGGCATGCCTGATGGCAGGCGCGCTTCGAATGGCCCGCCCCTCGTCAGGCAGCAGACCTCAAACTCAAACTTTCCCGGATCCATGCGGGAGACCATCTGAGCGAGGACATTTTCCATGCCCCCCGGCTCAAGACTGTCTACCACCTGGAGGATCCGCAGTCGATCAGCCATGCCCGGGCTTCTCCAGAGTGGTGATGATGTCCTCGTAGAGGCCAGCGGCATGGAAGGTGCCCCCGTCCTGCCAGCCATCGATCTGGCTTTTCACCACCAGACCATGTTTGGCAGCAAGTTCGTTCATCTTCGCGGTGGTCAGGTTACTGCGCCATCCGCCGTGCGCCCCGCCGGCGGAGCCGTGGTGCAAGACGGTCCTCCCACCCGGCTTGAGCACCCGGGCAATCTCCCTCAGGTACGCCTCCACATCAGTATCATTGATGTGAACGAAGACGTCAAAGGACCAGACCAGATCCACGGACTGGTCCGCGACTCCGGGAAGAGAGTTTCCATCGGTGAGCCCGATGCGAAACTTTGGATCTTTGCCAAACTTCTCCTGACAGACCTCCACACAGGTAGCGGAGATATCGAGCCCTTGGTACGAGGAGCAATGCTTGAGCAACTCCCCTGTCCACCGTCCGGCACCGGGCCCAATCTCTACCACCACGGCACCCGCTGGCACCGCAGGAATGAGGATGTGCTTCATGAGGCTGGCCTTCCACTCTTCATTAGGAGTCCACTCGTCACCACCACCGTCCCAGTTCCAGCTTTCCCAGATCGCACGGTTCATCGCCCGGCTGTTCATTCCAGGAATGCCACGCTTTTCCCGCAGGACCTGCATGCCCCCAAACGCCTTGTTGGCCACCGCGCTGGCGGCTCCGTAAACCCCCAGAAGCAGGGTCCAGGTGAGTCCGTTCTCGCGCACGGCAAGGCCTGCCAGATTGAGTTTCTGGCCCAGGGTCATTCGCCGGCGATTCTGTACAAGGTCTTTCATGAAGTGGTGGTGTAGTCGGCAGGACGTTTTTCCAAAGTTGATCCAGCCATAGCAGCCGGCTGGCCAGGAGGATTTGTCGATCCCCGAAAAAGCGAGAGAAGGCCGAGGGCAAGAAAGCGGAACCGGAACCCCCGGGGATAACCGCAGGCGGCGGCGTGCTGGACCCAAAAGCGTCGGCCGACCGAGCGGAAACACTGCCTCATGGCCGCGGCCCGATCTCCCGCTGCCAGATGCATGCGGGCAGACTGATAAAGGCAAATAGCTTCCGCCTCCCGGCGCAGGTTACTCGTGAGAGCCACTGCAGGATTGGCCGCAGCCTTGGCCAGCACCTGTAGAATGGAATCCGTCTGGCGGACGGCGTGACGGGACATGTTCGTCCCATGGTCACGCTTGCGATGAAGCACGCTTTTCAACATCAACACGGGACCGGCCGTGGCGGCACGAATCCACATGTCGCGATCCTCAGAAGCCTTCAGCGCCGGATCAAACCCTCCAAGCGAGAGCAACACCTTCCGATTCGCCAGGACAATCGGCGCAAAGCGGTTTCTCAATACAAAGTCATGAGCCGTGAAGCTGCCCACCTTCCCGCCCACCTGTGTGGAGGCGGGTGACAGCCAGTCGCCATTGGCATCAATCATGCGCCCCAGCGAGCCCACCACCACTGCCTTGCGATCGCTGTTGAGCTGTGCCTGCACCAATTCCGCGACCGCCTGCGGCTCCAGTTCGTCATCGGCATCTAGGAACAACACCCACTCGTGTCGGGCGAGTTCCATCCCGGTGTTTCTGGCCGCAGACAACCCGGCATTGTTCTTCCGATGGCAGGTGATCTTGGGAGCAAAGGCCGCAACGATCCCAGGCGTGCCGTCGGTGGAGCCATCATCCACGACCAAGACTTCCAGCTCCCCGGCATACGCCTGAGCCAGAGCGGTGCGGATCGCCTGCCCTACAAACCTCTCATAATTGTAAACCGGTATCACAATCGACACCCCTGGGAGAGTGCCGCTTGATTCGGTTGAGTGGTCAGAGCTCATGGGATGTCCAGAATTTCCAACGGACGATATGCCAGAGGGTGCCTTTGTCTGCAACAAGATGGAGAATCCTTGTCGACAATGACACGCAAATTGACGAGCATTTGCGTGACAGGTTTTAAGGTTTTTGCGTGCACTTACCTACTGAAAGTGAGAAGGATGCACGCCCTGCTCAATGCCACTGCTTTTCTCCGTCATTCTCCCCGTCCTGCACGCCGATGGCAAGCTGGGGAAGACGCTCGACTCCATTGCCAGTCAGGATTTTGACGATTTGGAGGTCCTGGTGATGGATGGCGGAGCTTCCCCATCCACAGAACTGCTGGTAAAGCGCAGCCCTTTGCACCGGGAAGGCCGCCTGCACTACGTGGGAAAACCGGACCGCGGCATCTATGATGCGATGAACGAGGCTCTCAACCTGGCCGCAGGCAGGTACATCTATTTCATCGGTGCTGGCGACGCCCTGCGCCCCCAGGCCCTCGCCGCCGTGCGAGACCAACTGCCCGCGAGCGACTCCAGTCTGGTGTACGGGAATGTCATGCGGGGAGCACAGGTCTATGACGGCCCTTTCGACGCCTGGCGGCTCTGCCACCGGAACATCTGTCACCAAGCCGCCTTTTATGGGCGGGACATCTTCCAGCTGGTGGGACGATTCTCCCTTTCCTACCCGGCATGTGCAGACTGGGAGTTCAACATGCGCTGCTACGGCGATTCCCGCATCGCCAAGCACTACATTGAGACTGTGGTGGCGGACTTCGAGCAGGGCGGCCTGAGCGCTCACGGAGACCCGGCGTTTAACCGCGATCACGGCCACCTCATCCGCCGGCATCTGGGGCTGCTCCCCTTCTTAAGATGGGCAATTGGGGTGACCAAGACCCGGGCCCTCACGCGGCTGCGCCATGAGTAATCCGGCAAATAACGAAGCAATGGGAACAAATGTCAGTTGCAATTCGTTGGGAACGTTCAAAATTTTCTGAACAATGTTCTCCAACTCCTCGACCCACCAGGGCCTTTCATGGGCGGCAGAACGACATCGTTTCATTGAAGCAGGAGGAAACACCTCCCATGCCTTCGGATTGGGCCGGATGATCGGCAGAGCCTATGCCATGCTATACCTCGCGACGAGCCCGATGTCGCTGGACGAGATTGCCGCGACGCTCAGGGTCAGCAAGGCCAGCGCCAGCACCGTGCTTCGGCAACTCGCCTCCTGGCAGGCAGTCCGCCAAATCTGGGTGGCGGGAGACCGCAAGGACTACTACGAGGCGGAGACGGATTTTGCGGTGATCTTGAAGGAAGGGCTGATGCCGGGAGTCCGGAAGAAGCTGCAGACGGCAGGCACCCAGATCGAAAAGACGCTGCAAAGCTCCACCCAGAAAGCGTCAGCGACACCGGCAAACGAAGAGGTGTCCCCCGCCGACCAGGCGGAAATTCGGCGGCGGCTGCGTTCGGCGCAGCAACTCCATCAACGTCTGGATAAAGTGCTGGGGAGCAAGCTGCTCGCCCGGTTTCTTTGATCCAGATCAGTTCAAATCATTGCGACAGGAGCCCTCTGAGGACTGCTCTCCACCCAATTCCAAGCATGGCCGCAACTCTCTGCGACCAATGGCGGCAGCGTGACGAAATCTGATTGTGCCAGCCGCTGCCCCTACAGTCTCGATTGTCATTCCCGCTTATCGGAAAGCGGCGACTCTGGCCAGAGCGCTCCAAAGCGTGGCCAACCAGTCGTACCGGGACTTCGAGCTGCATGTGGTGGATGACTCAGGCAACGAGGACCTCAGGCCTTTGGTGGCGCAGTACGCGGTCACCAGCTACACACCCCAGAACTGCCAGGGCCCGGGAGCCGCTCGAAACCGGGGTCTGACCCTGTGCACAGGCCGCTATGTCATCTCTCTGGACCACGACGATGAGTGGGATCCGGATTTTCTGGAACGGGCCGTCGAGGCGATCGAGCATCACCATGCGGACACCATCTGGATGAACTTCCGCATTTCCGGCATTCGCGACCGCGCAGACTGCCTCGCCACCAGCCCGTCTCGACGGAAGTTGTTTGCCCACCAGACGGAGAAGTCGTGGCTCATGACCCACGATCAGGCCTGTCGTTTCTATCTGGGCAGGATGGCCCCCCTCTCCAACAGCGCCATGCTCTTCCGTAGAGAAAAGCTGGGAACCGGCTGGTATGAGAAGGCCATGATGGCAGACGACTGGCTGCTCATGGCCCGACTGCTGATGGACCCTGCAATCAAAACCGGCATCGTGGCCGCCCCTTCATGGACCAAACATGAAGACGGAAGCCACCGCTCCCTCTGGTCTCAGGAAACCGGCAGACGCTGTGTGCATGATGTCACCTATGCCTGGCAGCACTACGCGCCCGCGATGACACCTGCGAACCAGCAACAGGTGCGACTCTACCTGGGCAACCTGCACTACAAACTTGCCTACCACTGCTTCTGGGCCGGCGACCACACAGAGGGCCGGGACAATGTCCGGCTCGGGAGAGGCCTGGCTGGCATCACAGGCCAGTCGCTCCTCCTCGTCATGATCTTCGCCCTCCGCAAACTGGCAAGAGCGGCGGGCCTCCCACCCCTTAGCACTCTGAATCGGGCTCCCAAGCAAACCAGTACGCAGCCCTGATTCTGATTCCCCTGCCCCCGAGCTATTTCAGTCATCATGGAAAACCCGCCCTCTCCAACCCAGGCCTCTGCGGCTGACATCGCCCCGCTGGAAACCGGCGACGACGAGACTTGGGATCTCATCATCCGGCCGAAGTCCGGCTGGCTGGAACTGCACCTCGAAGATCTCTGGCGTTATCGCGACCTGCTCTGGATGTTCGTCCGGCGCGACTTCGTGGCGCAATACAAACAGACCATTCTGGGCCCGCTCTGGTTTCTGATTCAGCCCCTGCTCACGACGCTGACGTTCACCATCATCTTCAGCGGGGTGGCCAAGCTCTCCACAGACGGCCTGCCGCCCCTGCTCTTCTACCTCGCCGGCACCGCCCCGTGGAACTACTTCGCCACCTGCGTGACCAAGACGTCCACCACGTTTGTTACCAACGCGAACCTGTTCGGAAAGGTGTACTTCCCTCGACTGGTCACGCCCATCTCCATCGTCATCTCCACCCTCATCCAGTTCGCCATCCAGTTCGCGCTCCTGCTGGGCACATTGATCTGGTACCTGGCGAAAGGCGAACCCATCACTCCACACTGGACGGGCATTGCTTTGATGAGTCCGCTGCTCATTGTCATGATGGCTGCTCTGGGCCTTGGGGTGGGCATCATCGTCTCCGCCCTCACCACCAAGTATCGCGACCTTTCCTTCCTCGTGACCTTCGGCATCCAGCTCGCCATGTATGCGACGCCGGTGGTGTACCCTCTCTCATCCGTTCCGGAGCGCTACCGCTCCTGGATGGAGCTCAATCCCATGACCCCGGTCATCGAGGCCTATCGCGCGGTTTACCTGGGGGTCGGGGCCTTCGACTGGGGCTCCCTCACTTACAGCGCCGGGTTCACCCTTGCCACCCTTCTGGTGGGCATCATCATCTTCAACCGGGTGGAAAAGACGTTCGTGGACACCGTTTGAGAATCCTTTCTACCCCATGCCGAGCGACACTGTCATCTCCGTCCGCAATCTCTCCAAACTCTACCGTCTGGGGGAGGTCAGCACCGGCGTGCTGGCCCACGACCTGAACCGCTGGTGGCACCGGTTCCGGGGCAAGGAGGATCCTTACACCCGGCTGGGTGCCGTCAACGACCGCACCGCCAAGGCCAGCAGCGACTACGTGTGGGCCCTGCGTGACACGAGCTTCGACGTGCGGCGCGGGGAGGTGCTGGGAGTTATTGGAAAGAACGGCGCCGGCAAGAGCACGCTGCTGAAGCTGCTCTCCCGGGTGACCAGCCCCACTGGCGGAGAGATCAAGGTGCGCGGGCGGATTGCAGCCCTGCTTGAGGTCGGAACGGGCTTTCACCCGGAACTCACCGGAAGGGAGAACATCTTCCTCAACGGCGCCATTCTGGGCATGCGCAAGCCAGAGATCGTGCGCCGGCTCGATGAAATCGTCGAGTTCAGCGGATGTGAACGCTACGTGGACACCCCGGTGAAACGCTACAGCTCCGGCATGTATGTGCGGCTTGCCTTCGCCGTCGCCGCCCACCTCGATCCCGATATCTTGATTGTGGACGAGGTTCTGGCCGTGGGTGACGCAGAGTTCCAGCAGCGCTGCATCGGCAAGATGAAGGATGTGGCCGCCACCAGCGGGCGGACGGTCATCTTTGTGAGCCACAACCTCAGCGCCGTGCAGTCCCTCTGCAATTCTGTCATCCGCATGCAGGAAGGCACCCTGGTCTCCGCCACGCGGGATGTGCAGACGGAGATCAATCTTTACCTGAGCAATGCTCAACGGGGTAACAGCCACTTCCCCAAACGCCTCTCGGCAGAGATCACTCTGGACGCGCTCAAGGTCTCACCGGGTCAGGTGGCGAGCCGTTCCCGCGCGGAAATCACCGTGAGCCTGGAGACCTCCGTCGCCACACGGATGACGGACGCCTGCATCCTCATCTATGACGCCAAGGGCACACGGGTCGCCATATTAGATGGGCGGGAAACAGGGCTCGCTCCCATGAGACTCGCGGCAGGTCGCACCGATCTGGTGTTTGATATTGCCACCGCCAACCTGGTTCCCGGCACCTACAATCTGGGCCTGTACTTTCACTCCGGCCTTACCAACGTCAATCTTACAGACCTCATGGAAATGACCGTCCTTGAGACCTCCGCCCTGGGCGTGCCCACCTACCCGGCTGAGCACCGTGGCTTTGCCCTGCTCGACTTCAAGACCCGCTGGCAGACGCCTGACTCTGCTCCGCCAACCGCCTCAGCTTAAACACTACCTCTTCCCGCCACCATCTTCCGAGACCCCGTCATGCTGTCCTATATTTCCAAACGCATCAACGACCGGATTGGCCACCTCCGGTTCAATTCCCGCGGCTACTTCCCCTACTTCGGCACCCAAGTCTATGCCCCCAAGGGATGCGTCCTCTACACCCGGCTGCGCCATGAGGGTGTGTTTGAGAGAGACACCTGCCACTATCTGGTGAAGGCGGCGCGGGAGGGCACCTGGTTTCTGGATGTAGGAGCCAACCTGGGACTGATGTCGGCCCCGGTCCTGGCCCAAAAGCCAGGCGTGAAGGTTCTTTCCATCGAACCGTCTCCCAACTCCCACCCCTATCTCAAACAAACGCGGGACCATTCTCCCTATGCCGACCGGTGGCAGACGCTGAGCAAGGCCGTGAGCCGGAACACGGGCACGGTGGACTTCGTCCTGGCTGATGAATCGCACGCCGCCTTCGAAGGCATGCGCGACACGGGACGCGTCTCCATGAAGCGCAAGGTGCAGGTGGAAACCGCGCCGCTCGACGCCATCTGGGAATCCATCGGCTCCCCGCCGGTTTCGCTGATCAAGATCGACGTGGAAGGAGCCGAGACGGAAGTGTTGGAAGGTGCCAGGAAATTGCTCGCAAGCTGCCGCCCCACGGTGGTGCTGGAGTGGAACCCTCTCAATCTTCACGCCTACGGCACGCCGCTGGGTTGGCTCCTCGATTTCGCTGCGGAGACCGGCTATTTCTGCTGCGACATGACCACCATGGCGGCCATCCACAACCTGGAGCACCTGGAGCACCTCTCCTCTCAGGGTCGGGAGAACTTCGTCCTGTATCCCAAGAACACGCAGGCGTCCTGAGCTGTCCTGCGTACGCAGGTTCGCTCCCTCCTTCCCTCTCATCCATCGTTCGTGGCATCCAACGCCCCCCAGTTGTCCGCGCCCAAGTTTTCCATCTGCCTCCCCACGCTGAATGCCCGTGCATTCCTGGAGGAGCGGTTGGAGTCCATCCTGTCGCAGACCCTGACAGACTGGGAACTGATCGTATGCGACAGCCACTCCACAGATGGCACCTGGGAATACCTTTCCCAATGGGCGAACGATCCGCGTGTGCACCTGCACCGGGTGCCCAAGGAGGGGCTCTATGCCGGCTGGAACGAGTGCCTGAAGCGGGCCACCGGGAAGTATGTGTACATCGCCACGGCGGACGACACCTGCGCCCCAGAACTGCTGGAGCGGCTGGCCGAACCGATGGACGGCAACGAAAACATCGCGGTGGCCTACTGCGGGTACCGGGCCATCGACGGCCGGGGCCAGGAACTGACCGTGCGCCGCACCACCTTTCAGAAGTTCATCGAACCGTGGATGAACGCACGCCATGATGTGGATGGGCGGGCGCTGTTCCTCATCACCTGCGCTTTCGATCACAATTGGGGCAGCGTGACCGGGTTTGCCTTCCGACGCTCGCTCCTGGACAGGACTGGCCTCTTCCGCACGGATATGGGAATGAACGCGGACTGTGAGTGGGCCCTGCGGACCTTGCTGGTCAGCCCGCTGGTCGCCTTCATTCCCGGACGGCTGGCCACCTGGCGACTCCATGAGGCCCAAGCCAGCCGGGACTGGGGCATGGACGATGCACGACTCTGCCGCGACAGCATGAGAGATCTGCTGAACGATACCCAGGCCGGGCTCCCTGAAGCATGGAAGACGGTCCCGGGCTGGCGTGACCAGTTGATGCTCAAGCGCGAATGGAGCTACAAGGAGCTCTCTTCCCTCTTCCGGTTTGTGGCCCGTGCCACCCCCCGGCGGTTCCTCGCCCAGTGCTTGAGAGTGGGGAGAAAGGATCCCCAGTTGTTTTTCCACCAGTTGTTCCGGTTGTTTGCGTTCCCCCCGATGCCGACCTCCTCCTGGGAAGAGCATGCCAACCATTTACTGGCCACATTCCCGTGCGACTGGCCACCGGCCTTGGCACTCGCTGCCGACCGGCCTTCCTGACCGCAACACCTCCCAGTTTGACCTTCGCCTCATCCTGTCCTCCGATGTCCTCTAGCGCCAGTCCCCTCGTCGAAGTCCGCGTCATCACCTACAAGCGCCCGGAACTCCTGGTCAGGGCCTTGCGCTGCCTGCTCGCCCAGACTTATCCCCACTGGAAGGCCGCAGTGTTCGACGACTCCGCCGGCCAGGAGGGCAGTCAGGTGGTGGAGTCCATGGCCGACCCGCGCATCGAGTACCTCCCGAATCCGGAAAACCTCGGCATGGTGGGCAACTTGAGCAAGGCCTTCGGTCCGGAAAAGTATTTCCCGGAATCCCGCTATGCCTGCGTGCTGGAGGATGACAACCTGTTTGGCCCGGAGCTGATTGAGCGCAATGTCGCCAGCATGCAGCAAGCCACCCAGCTGCCCGTGCTAGTGAGAAACTACAGCGTGGTGGACATCCATGAAGATGGCACCATCACGGAAACCGACCGCCAGCCCATGCGCGAAATCTGGGGCGACGCTCCGCGCGAGATCACCTTTGATGACCGCGTGATCGAGGCCTTTTTCAGCTACACGCTGGGGACCATGAGCTACTTTTGGGATCTGAACAGCAAGGTGGACCTCTCCATCAGGTACGAGCTGCACAACGGTGCCATCGCAGAAGGCTGCCGGGCCATCAGTTTCCGCGAATCCTGCTGGTATGAACCGGATCCGCACTCCGTCTTCAGCCGCTTCATCTGCAAGAAGCAGACGCCCCGCAAGGAGCGCAATGATGGGTTGAAAGGGAACCGGCTGGCCCGCCTGAGCCGGCTGCGCCTCACCCGCATGCTGCATCGACATGTCCGGCAGGAGATGAAGCTACCCTTTGCCCAACTGCTCAAGAAAACCCGCTCTGAAGCCGAGGCCAGGTGGCTTACGCTCCTGCTTGCGGAAATAGGTTACCTCCCCGCCCTCCTTCACTTGCGCGGCGGCAAGGCCTGGTCAGAAGTGCTCAAAGCCATCCCCCTCAGGCTTCTGTATGAGAAGGATCACGTACGCCTTTCCGCCGCTGCGGAACAGGCCAGACGCCCTGGTACGCCGGTGAATGCCTAGGCCTGACCCACGAGTATCATGACAAGTGTGCGACGAACCAGCCCTCCATGCTGAAGTATCTGGCCAGTCCCGTCTGGAAACGGCGGGCAACCATGCTGCAGCTCGCGTTTCAGCGAACCTGGCGGACGAACATCAGCGCCCCCTGGAAGCGGCGCGAGCTGGAGGTGTACGCCATCCCCAGCGGCCTGGGCGATGAGGTCATGGCAGCAGGAGTGGCGCAGGCAGCGTCCCGCGCGAACCCTGAACTGCGATTGATTTTTCACACCCGGCATCCAGATCTGTTCGAAGGCATGGCGGGGTTCTCTGCAGTGCAAAGGCTGGCACCGGGGACCACACCGAAAAACGCCCTGGGTCTGACCTACGCTGCCAAGCACGATGCCCCGGTCATGGTTCAGATGGCACAGTACCTGGGAATGCCGCTCTCAGAGTTTCGCATAGATCTGCCGCGGCGTCCGGAGTCCGAAGTGCCTGCGGAATGCCGCCAACCCGGCCCCCTCATCACCATCCAAACCACGGCCAGCAACTGGACGCCCAACAAACAGTGGCCAGAAGCCCACTGGAGAACCTTCCTGGAGGGGCTGCCCCCCTCCTGCACCGTCGTAGAACTGGGAGCCCGCAGCATCTTCACCACCCCGCCCTCCCATCCCGGCTACCGGGAGTTGTTGGGGCGAACTTCCCTCGCTCAGTACGCCGCCGCCATTCAGGCAAGCCACGTGTTCGTCGGCCCGGTCTCGGCCGGAATGCATCTCGCCCACGGCTATGGAGTACCGTCCTCCATCATCATTGGTGGATACGAGGTGCCTCATCCCTACCCGCTTTCGAAGCAGTTCTACCGGGCGGAACCCTGCGCCCCATGCTGGCTCCGGGATGCCTGCACCTACGGTAGAAAATGTCTTCAGGAAATACATCCTCGTGAGGTGCTGGCCGCCACACTCCAGTTGCTGGAGCGTCCACCGCATGCGTAGTCTCGAACCCGGCTCACTCCCTGCTTCCATTCTCAGCCGCAAAACTGCCCACACGTATTTTGACACGCCCCGTCCTCCAGCCAAATCCAGCATTGAAGACTTCTGAGCGCCCGCTTGTATCCATCTGCCTGCCCACGCTGAACGCCATTGAGTTCCTGCAACAGCGGACAGATTCCATCCTCTCCCAGACGGTGCGCGACTGGGAACTGATCGTTTGCGACAGCTATTCAGACGACGGCACCTGGGAGTATCTCTCCAAACTGGCATCAGATGCGCGGGTACGTCTCTACCAGGTTCCCAAGGAGGGGCTCTACGCGGGCTGGAATGAATGTTTGCGACGGGTTCGAGGAGAATTCGTCTATGTGGCAACGGCGGACGACACGATGTATCCACGCTGCCTGGAGATTCTGGCCGCCCCGCTGCTGGCCAATCCGGACGTGGACATGGTCATGACGGAAGTCGATGAAATTGACATCAACGACCAAATCCTGCCCCGTCCGCAACCCCGCATCTGGAAGTATCTGGGCGCGGCGCTGCAAGGTCGCCCGGGCAGAGTTTCCCGCGAGACCTTCGCGCTGCTCCTGGCTGGCTTCCCCCTGGGAATCGGCAGCATCACAGGCGTGCTCATCCGCCGCCGGCTGCTGGAGAAGTCCGGCCTCTACCCCACGGATCTTTCCTATCTGGGTGATGCAGAGTGGGCTCTGCGGGCCGCGCTCGCCTCAGATGTCATTGCCCTTCCAGACCGGGTCGCCACCTGGCGCATCCGGCCCGGCCAGGCATCGAGGAAATTCGATCTGGGGCAGTCTCTGATCTTCCGCAAGGCCCTGGAGCGCGTGCTGGATGACCCCCAGAGCGGCGTGCCCGACCACTGGAAGCAGGTGCCTGGATGGCGCAAGCGCGTGCTCGGCCCCAGATCCTGGGCCGCCGTTGAGTACTCCGGCCTCCTGCGCATGCACCTGCGCAGAAATGCCCACCTCTTCCCACGCCGGTTGATGAACACCTGGCGGCAGGACCGCGCCCTGTTCTGGGAACGGGTGACCTCCCTGTTCGCCCTCCCGGCAGGTCTGCGACGGGACTATGAAACAATTGTGTCAGAACTTCTCAAAGATTTTCATGCAGAGTGGCCGCCTCGCATCGTAGAGATCCCCGCGGACCAAACGGCGTCGCCCGCCCAGGCCACCTCATCCGTCAGCCATTCATCATCGTGGTAGTTTCCGTGAATTCATCTTTGAGCGATCAGCAGGAGTATCCCAGCCGCCCGGTGGTGCCCAGGAATCCGTTCAAGATCGCGTCCCTGCCGTGGCAGGCGCGCCTCTATGCCTTTGCCTATCACGGGGGCCGGCGCACCCGCAGCGGGAATCTGGCCGCGGCACTGGCCCGCCGGGCCTACCGGTTCTCGCAACAGCTCCGCCTCCCCTCCACAGGCCGCTTTGAACTGGCGCTGCCCAAGGGGGGCAAAACCATCGCCTTTGACGCTCACAACACCCAGTTTCATGCGATCTACCTGCCCAAGTACCGGTCGGGCTACGAGGTGGAAACCGGCACGCTCATCGACACCTTTGCCTCCGAGACCTCGAGCTTCTGGGATATTGGAGCCAACTGGGGCTACTTCAGCCTTCATCTCGCGGCCCATCCGGAGTTTTCAGGTTCAATTCACGCCTTTGAGCCCTTCCCGCGGTCGCACTGGGATCTGGCCAGCGCCGTGGAACAAGCAGGCCTGCAGAAGGTGATCACTTGCCATGAGGTAGCCTTGTCAGACAAATCCGGCCAGGTGGGAATGAAACTGGCGGACAATCTCCACAGCGGCCTGGGCATGGTGGATGAATCCAGTGGCGGAGCCAGGATGGCCTGCTCCACCGCTGACAGCCTTCCTCTCCCCCCTCCTTCATTGATCAAGATGGACGTGGAAGGCCACGAGCTCGCCGTGTTGAAAGGCGCCTCTGCCACCATCCAGTCTGCCAAACCCTGGATCATCCTTGAGAACTGGCGGGAAAAGCCGACCAACACCCTCTCCCCCCTCCATTGGCTGGAAGACGCAGGGTACCAGCTTTACATTCCGGCGTGGATTGACTCCAGGGAGCCAGGGATGCCCCACCTGACCCAGGAGTTCCATACCCAAGGCGGCCCCGGCGTCGAAAGCACGAAACTTCTGGCTCTGGTACGCATCCGCGCCGTCCAACGTTACCTTTTCAGTGAGCACGTGAACCTCTTCGCCGCCCACAAGGACAAGGCGGAGGCACTAAAGTTGAAGTTCCCGGCCAACCGGCTGTCGAACATCCTGATTGATCCCTAGTAGGCGGGTGTCCACCCGCCGGATCAGAAATGCCCTCTCCGGATCAGTGGTCGGCAAAATTCCAACGATAGTGCGTCGAGTCGCAGCGAAGCTGCAGCGGCAGGTCTTTGTACGTTGCATGCGAGCGATGCCTCGCACCGTCCTGGCCTGCATGCGGTTGCGAGCTCGCTTCCTTCCTAGCAACCTCAGCACATACTCCGTGGCGGGTGGATTGGGAGATGAACTGATGATCTGGGGGGTCCTGCAGAGCTTTGCCGCCCGCAGGCCTTCTGCAAGGGTCACCTTCCACAGCCGGTTCGCGGAAGTGCTCAAGCAGGTTCCCAGCACCATCCAGGTCATTCCCTATGACGCAGGAAACCTCCCCAAAGGTTCCACAGGACTCGGCTATGTTGGCAAGACCCAGCAGTCCATCAACGAACAGATGGCCTCCCGCCTGGGACTGGTTCCCGACAAGTACCCTATTCCTCTTCCCAGCTTCCCAACCGGTACTCCGGGAGGCCAGTATCCGACAGCTGGCAGAATCATCGTCATCCAGCCGGTGGCGAGCGCCTGGACGCCCAATAAGCAGTGGCCCCTGGCCTATTGGACAAAGCTGGTGGAATCCCTCCCTCCGGATGTGACGGTGGTGGAGCTCGGGCAGAGCTCCTTTTTCACCACTCCACCCCGGCATCCGCACTTTGTCTCCATCGCAGGCTCGACGTCTGTGTCAGCCTACCTCGCAGCCATATCGCATGCCACGGTGTTCGTGGGCCCGCCTTCCAGCGGCATGCATGTCGCCCATGCCTATGGGGTCCCATCCGTCATCGTTGTCGGCGGGTACGAAGCGCCAGTCTATCCTTACCCGCTAGCCATCCAGTTGCACACGAACATGCCCTGCTCCCCCTGCTGGCTGTGCTCTGCCTGCCCTTACGACCGGGCGTGTCTTCGAAAAATCAACCCTGAGGTGGTCCTGGACGCTGTGCTGACTCAGCTGGAAACTGTCAGTAGCAAGGCCTCGTCCCATGCGTGATGCTCGCGGACGTGTCCGCAGCCGCCTCCGCCGTGTGGCCAAAAACACGCCCTCTCACTTTCGCGACGTCTCTACCCACTGATGCCCCTCCCCTTCCACAGGCAGTTTGCGAATCTCAGGAGCTACCTTGCTGCCTACGGCGGCCCATACGGGATTTGGGCTTATTTCAAACTGCGCCTCGGTCAGAAAGGCAGGCTCGTGAGCGTGAAACCTCCCAGGGCACGGTATCCGGCCACGGTCCGAAGAGGCACCGTGGATGTCGGTGTTTGGGATGAAGTGTTCATTTCTGGAGAATATGCGGCCCCTTCAGCCGCCTCCTCCCCCAGGTACATCGTCGATGCAGGAGCCAACATCGGCCTCACCTCCATCTTCTATGCCATCGCCTTTCCCGAGGCCACCATCATCGCGATCGAGCCAGCGGAGGAGAACTGGGACCTGCTCCAGCGCAACGCCAGCGCCTATCCAAAGATCAAACCCACGCTCGCGGCCCTCTGGCCCACCACGACCCGGGTCAACATCGCGAACCCGACCGATGCCAGCGTGTCCTTCTTCTGCAGTGAATCGACCGGTGACGGCACGGTGCAGACGGTGACCGTACCGGAGTTGATGCAACAACATGAGATGCCCCACATCGACATCCTCAAGGTGGATGTGGAAGGAGCCGAGAAAGCCATTTTCTCAGCAGCGGCTCCGTGGATCGGAAAGGTGCGCCGGTTCGCCATCGAATTTCACGACCGGAAGGTGCCCGGATGTCGGGCCAGTTTTGAGGCCGTCGTGCCTCCCTCAACAAGCGAGTGCATAAGAAAGGGACAAACCGATCATATCACGATGAAGAGTGAATCGATCCCCCTCAATTCTTACCCTTGATATTGAGACAACAAATCAAGAACATTCTCGCTTAGCACTTGTTTTCGCTGTAGCATTGCTATTCTTGCAAAGCGCCCGTTTATGGTGCGTTTCTCCATGCCCGCTCCTTCCACATCCATGCCTCGCCGTTCACTGCACCGGGGTATCATCTATGTGGCCACAGGCGAGAAGCACCTTCAAGAAGCGCTGATCTCAGCGCGGCAGGCGACGAAGTTGATGCCTGACCTTTCGCTCTCGATCTTCACCGACCAGACCGTGCCGGAAGGATTGTTTGATCATGTCTTTCCGGCTGCAACAGGAGAGATGGGACGGCGGGCCAAGATCCGGGCCATGATGGAGAGCCCCTACGAGCAGACCCTCTATCTGGACACTGACACCTACATCTGCCAGCCCTGTGAGGATATCTTCTGGTCGCTGGAGCGGTTCGATCTGGCAGTGGCCCATGAGGTGTACCGGAACGAGTACAAGTTCGAAGAGTTTCCGGGCACCTTCCCCTCATTCAACACCGGGGTCGTGGTCTTCAACAAGAATCCTCTGGTGTCCAAGTTCCTCGCTGACTGGGAAACAAGCTACGAGACGGTGTTCTCCAAGAAGCGCAAGGCGGATCAACCTGCGTTCCGCCACACGTTGTTTCACTCCAAAGTGAACTTCTACGTGCTCCCAAACGAGTACAATTTCCGGACCAATTATCCGGTCGTGCTCGGAGGTTTTGCCTCGGTGAAGATCCTGCATGACCGAAGCCCCTGCCTGGAAGATCTGGCTCAACTGCTAGGTCACGACACCAGCCACCCGCCACTCTACTATGGCCCGGTGCACGTCAGGTTCTTCCTCACCTGGTGCCGCATCCGCCTCAAGACCTTGGCGAAACGTGCCCAAAGCCTGGGTCTGACTGGCACCATCAAGCGTGTCTTCGGCCGCAAGTCGGCCGGAGGGAACACCAGCGGCTCGGAAACGAGCACTGCCCGGCAATAAGCCGCATGGGGCTGGAGCAAAAGAAGCATGCATACACCCATGGGAGTATATCACGGCAGCTTTTCGACTTTTATCGTCTCCATTAAAATACATACTTGCATTTCAACTGTGATAGAGTTCTTATGCTCTAAAGCATCGCCCTATATCCCCCTCGGATTGGAGCTTGATCGCTTATCATGCCCTCTCACAGGAGGTTTTTCCACTCACGCTGAATGCAAGAAGCTATCGCTGGCCCTTTTGAAATATGAGCGAGGTAGGGTTGCACTACGTCGCGACTGGCTTGCGACACTTGCAGGAAGCGGTGGCCTCTCGAAGAAGTGCCAAGCTTCAGATGCCTTCATTGCCAGCAGCGATTTTCACCGATCTGGTGGATCACCCGGTGACCAAGGAGTTTGATTTTGTGTTTCCGGTGGTGAAGGCAGAACATTCCTTCCACGATGTGGTGGAACCCCTGCTGCGCAGCCCCTTTGAAAAGACGCTGCATCTGGACACGGACACCTATGTCTGCGACGACTGCAGTGAGATCTTTGAGGCGCTCAACCACTTCGAGATCGCCGTGGTTCATGATCCCTGGCGCAGTGATCTCGCCATGGAGACGCTCCCGCAGAGTCTCCCGACCATCAATGGCGGAGTGATCGCCTACCGGATCACTCCTTCTGTACGGGCTCTGCTGGAAAGCTGGCCCCGCATCCACAAGGACAAGTTTGCCTGCGGCACACGCCAGAACCAGCCTTCCCTGAGAGAGGCGGTGTACCTGAGCAACGCCCGGGTGCTGATCCTCCCGCCTGAGTACAACCTGCGCGTCTGGCATCCCGTCGCGATCGGCGGCTTCTCCAAGGTGAAGATCATCCACGACCGGCGGAATGATCTGCCCAGGCTGGCGCAGGAGCTCAACCAGGGCACCCGGCCCAGAGTGTTTGGTCGCATCGACTGGAGACTCTATTTCTACTACCTGCGGTCTCGCATCGTCAAGGTAGTGGGCCGCATGCTTGGCAAAGCTGGCCTGAAGAGCAAGTACTCTTTCTAAGCACCCGGCGTCAAAAAAAGCACCGGGAAGAAGGGTTGCTGCTGCACCCCTCCAAAAAAAGCAGCTATCAGCGGTTATCATGACCGAAGCCGTCCGCTCCGCACCTGCCGTGTGCGATCACTCCGCGTCAAAGGGAGAGACTGCACCGGCACCGCCCCCGCGAATGCAAGGGCAGCGGCAGCCAGGGCTGGACATCCTGCGCTGCCTGGCCGTGGCGCTCGTGCTGGGATCCCACTTCCCTGTGTGTCCCGAGGAAACCAGCCGCCCCCTGCATCAGGTGACTCAGATGCTGCGCACGGGCGGATGGGTAGGGGTGGATCTTTTCTTTGTCCTGAGCGGTTTTTTGGTGTCTGGATTAATATTTGCGGAATGGCATAAAACGGGGTCGGTCAGGGTCGTGCGGTTCATGGTCCGCCGTTCGTTCAAGATCATCCCCTCCCTGTATTGCCTGATTGGCGTGACGGTGGTCGTTCAGTATCTGTCGGGCGGGGGCATCCCATGGAAGGCTGTGGCGGGTGAGCTTCTGTTTCTACAGAACTACTATCACCGGCTTTGGCAACACACCTGGTCTCTGGCGGTGGAGGAGCATTTCTACACCCTCGTGGCGCTGGTAGCGGCATGGTGCCTATGGGAGCGGAAGCCTTGGCACAACGGGAAGGCACTGTCTGCGTCACTCCTGGCGGTCTGCGCCATCTGCTTGGGAGTGCGAATCTACAATGCCTCTTTGCATCCGGGCTTTGCTGAGTACCTGCACTTGTACAAGACCCATCTGCGGCTGGATACGCTGGCCTTCGGAGTGCTCATTGCCAGCTACTGGCACCGGCCGAACTCCAAGCTTCCCGCCTGGGCGCAAAAGCACACGCTGCCGCTCAACCTTGCAGGCGTCCTGGGATTCCTGCCCTTTTTCCTGATCACCCGCCAAACTCACTGGCTGATGTACACCGCCGGCCTGACCCTCCTGGCCCTGGCCTCCGGAGCACTGCTGCTGGGACTGGCAACAATGAAGCCAAGCAAACAGTGGGCCGTGGCAGCATTGACGTTTGTGGGTCGGAACTCCTATGGGATCTACCTCTGGCACCTGGCCCTGCCACGCTGGCTGGGGTTGATACCCGGGCTCAATGAGGCGGGCGGCTTGAACTGGTGGACGCTGACCGCCATCTACTGGGCAGGTGCCATCCTCCTGGGGGTGATCTCCACCCGGCTGGTGGAAACGCCCTTCCTCGCCCTGCGCAATCGTTTTTTCCAGGCACGCACGGCTTGAGCCGCCTGCCCGGTGGTGCTTTCAACTCTGTCCACTTCGTCCCACTTGTTGATGCCAAGTTCCTCCAACACCCGTAGAGCCAGGCACCGTGTGCTGCTGGTCATGGATCTCATTCCTCGCGGTCGTCGCACCTGGGAGGCGTGGCTGCTGGATCTGACGGCGACGTTGGCCGCAAGGGATTCCCAACTTTGCCTGCTCCTCCCAGAGGTCGGGCCGGAATGGTTCCAGCAAGAACTGGAAACTGCAGGAGGCCAATTGAGGGCGAATCCCGCACTGCGCGGGCGATTCGACAAACCAGTGGTTCAGGCGGCAATCACCGAGCTCCAACCCACCTCAGTGGTAGTGGGATTCTATCCCATGCTCAGCCCGACCGTCTTGAGCACTGTGAGAATGCGACCGGTGACCGAGGCCTACTACATTGATCAGAGCTCCCTGGAGATCCCGGTGCGCACGGGATGGAAGGGGCTGGCGACCCGGTTGCGGGGGCGGATGTTTTCCAAGCGATATCAAAAGATCATCACGGTCTCCGACTTCAAGGCAGGCCGACTGACGAGCCGACTGGGGATACCTGGAGAACGGCTAAAACGCATCTACAACGGCGTGCCTCTACAGCGTTTCCAAACTCCCCCTACGCCAGGTGAACTGCGGGACGCGATCGTCTTTGCCGGGCAGATGGCTTCCTACAAGGGAGTGACCACCCTGCTCCAGGCCTACCGCCTGATGGCGGAGCGATGGCCGGACTGTCCCACGCTTCAGTTCGCCGGCGAGGGCCCGCTCAAGGAACCACTCATCCAGGAGATGCGTGACAGCCCGCTCGCGGGCAAGGTGGAGTTTCTAGGGCAGCGACAGGACGTGCCGGAACTGATGATGAGTGGACGTTGCGTGGTGATCCCCAGCGAGTGGGACGAAGCCTGTGCCTTTTCTGCACTGGAAGCGATGGCCGCAGGACGGCCTGTCATCACCTCTGATGCTGGCTCGCTCCCCGAACTGATGGGCCCCGACGGGGTCGTCTTCAAGAAGAAGGACGTCTCCGGACTCTCCAGTGCGCTGGAGAAAGTGCTGCGGGGTGAGCTGTCCCCATCCCCGGACGAAAAGGCCGCCCGACTGCGCAAACGGGCGTTCGAACACTTCACGCTGGAACGCATGACCCGAGAATACGCGGACCTGCTGGCTCCGATGAAATAACGGCGCGGATGCAGCTCCTCCAAACCAGACTGAAAGACGGGCTGACGCACCACCGCGGCCTGCGCAATGCCAAGGCCCTGCTGCAGCATGCGGCAGGAGTCCTGCGCAGAGACCCGGTGCAGAGCCTGCTGGCCTATCAGGGTGCGGAGTCCCCTTGGGTCGAAAGACGCGTCAATCCCCACCGGGATGGAAAGGCGCTCCTGAATGAAGCGGCGGTGATTCCCCTGCTGGAGCGCTACCGGCAGATCTATGAGGGCGACCCAGTGCTCTCAAGAAGTTTGATCCTGAAACCTCCGGGACTAGACGGTGAAAAAGGCGTGCTCTATGTGGCCTTCGAATACAATCTGTACCGCCTGCTGCGAGGGCTGGCCGACCCGGCCGAGCTTCTGAACCGGTATGATCTAGTACTCTCCACAAGCTGGTCCCCCACCAGCTACGGGCTGCTGGAATGGGCGCTGCGGATTGTGCCGGGTACTCTCTACCTGGAGGCCGGCAACCCTGCGGAGATCGCCAAGCTGGAGGCCTATCACCCGAGGATCCGCTGCGTCAGCACCATGCCGTGTGAATGGATCCATCCCGACAATTTCAACCCCAAGCCCCACGCAGCCCGCGCCTATGATATCCTGATGGTGGCCAACTGGGCCCCATTCAAACGGCACTACGAACTCTTCGCCGCGCTGGCGAAGCTGCCTGCATCGCTCAAGGTCGCCCTCATCGGCCAAAAGGAGGCGGGGCGGACCGCGCAGAGCATCACCGCCACGGCGCGCAGCTTGGGGGCGAAACAAGAGCTGGAGGTCTTCGAAAGCCTGCCCATCCAGAAAGTGCGGGAGATCCAGTGCGACAGCAAAACGGCGGTGCTGATGAGCCGCCGCGAGGGCAGTTGTGTGGCTGCGATGGAGGCCCTCTTTGCCAACACGCCGCTAGGCATGCGGGCAGACGCCCACGTGGGATCAAGGAAATATGTGAACGAACATACAGGGAGGCTCCTCAACCCGCAGCGGGGCATTCACCATGAACTGGCGGCGCTGCTGGAGGCTGCCCCACATTTGGAGCCACGGCAGTGGGCGGTGGACCACCTTTCCTGCCACCACGCGATCACCAGGCTCAACAATGAGCTCAAAAAACACGCAGTCGAACAGGGTTGTCGCTGGACGCGGGATCTGGCGGCCATGTGCTGGAATCCCTATCCCGGCTATGTGCGGGAGCAGGACTGGCAGGAGCTGCGCCCGTTGTATGAGGGGCTGCACAGCGAGTTTCCCAATGTCTTTCCATTGAACCTCGTGGAATCCCCCCGGGGCATCCGTTCATCATGATCACGAGTTCCAGCCAGCGGAATCTGATGCTCGATGTCATCCGGGCGTTTGCCGTGCTCATCGTGCTGGTGCATCACATTGATGGGAATCTGAGCGTGAGCAGGGCGGAGCAGGCATCCTTTGCCCCTTATGCACCGCTCTTCGTTCCGGGCTGGGTGGGGGTGCCGATTTTCTTTGTCCTTTCAGGATTCCTGATCGGCTCCCTCTTGATCCAGGAACATGTGCGGACCGGTTCCGTCAACGTTGGACGGTTCCTCGTTCGCCGGGGTTTCAAAATCTACCCGCCGTTCTACATCCTGCTGGCGGGCTACATCCTGCTGATGGTGGCCGGAGGTTCCCGCCCTGAACCCGAACGGCTGATGCGGGAGATCCTTTTCCTGCAAAACTATGGCTCAGGGGGGCTCATGGATGTGACGTGGTCCCTGGCCGTGGAGGAGCATTTTTATTTCCTCTTTGCCGCCCTGGTGTGGCTCAGCCTGAGTCTGCGGGGTCGTTCGAGTGGTGGTCCGGATGCTGCAACACAGGTGACCACCGCCAAGGTATTTGGCTTCCTGCCCTCGCTGGCAGCGGGTTTTGCGCTGGCGTGCCTCGTGCTTCGGATCGTGGAGTTCGCCCCGTATGTGTCGGGCTCGCTGGACAACACTATGAAGAACACCCACCACCGGATTGATGCCCTTTTCATCGGTGCGGCGCTAGCCTATCTGCACTGGCGGGGCGCCACCTGGCGCTTGCTGAGCCAGCCCGTTTGGAAGGTGACCGCGATCACCCTGACGCTGACGACCTTTGTGCTGGTGGCCTTGTCTGGTGGCAGCAGCATTGACCGGTTCCACAAGGTGACCTGGCTGTACCTGCTGGTCTCTCTCGCCACGAGCTATGTCGTCTACTTGGCCCTGGTGTGGCAGGGCCGCAGCCATGCCTTGCTCAAAGGTCTGGCCTCGGTGGGAACGGCCTCATACTGCATCTATCTGGTCCATATACCGGTGTACCGCGTGGTGGCCAAGCTGTCGTTTTTCCAGTCCCTGCCTTATCCGCTTGCCGCCAAGATCTTCTGTGCCCTGCTCCTGGCCATTGTGGTCGGTTTTGTCATGACCCGCATCGTGGAGGTGCCCTTCCTGCAACTCAGGAACCGGCTCTTCCCCTCCACCACCACAGCGCTGGGAACTCCTGGGCCAGCCGGATCCCTCCCTCCCGGGAAAGCAGCCGCTCCCGGTCCACCTCCAGAGCCCCCGCCCAACCAAATCTCGTAGCTCTGGCTCCTGCCAAGTATCATGTCTCTGGATCTTCTGCGTAAATTCCTCCGCAGCTGGCTCTCACTTTCCGCACCCATGGCCGTGGCCATGGATGCCGCCCAGTCTGACTTCGATGTTCACTTGCTCTGCTGCAGGAAGGATGTGCCGATGGCCACGGCAGGGCTCATGAGCTTCTGCAAGGCCTGGACCGGAGCGCCATTCGGGCTCCACATCCACAGTGATGGCAGCCTGGAACAGGAGGACATCGACTTTCTCCAGAAGCGCTTCACTGGAGTGCGGGTGCATTCCAACATCGATCCTGCCATCCACAAGGCCATGACGGCCAATCTGCCAACGGCAGCGCGTGTGCGGTACTCGCTGAAGTCGGTCCTGTTGCAAAAGATCCTGGATCCCTACTGCGTGGCCGGCTCCCGCCCCATCATGATCCTGGACTCAGACATTCTGTGGTTCCAGCCCCCCCAGCTCATGGTGGAGCACCTCGAACGAGGATGTCCTCATCCGCTGGTAACCCGGGGCAATGGGGATACTCCTTTCGAGTTCGGAGATCATGCGGGATTCCCGCGAGAATGCTCCCGGGTGAACTCCGGGGTGGTGCTGTATCGCCGGTCACAACTCGACAGCGAAGTCCTGGAAAGTTTCCTTGAATCCGCTGATCTGGATCGCCGCCTGAATGCCCACTTCGTGGAGCAAACAGCCTATGCGCTGGCTCTACGCGACTTTCAGTTCCTGCCCTACCAGCAATACACCATTGACCTCCCGAAAGACGCTCACACCGTCTGCCGACACTACACGGGACCGAGGCGGGATGAATGGCTCAAGGAGAACCTGCAGTTCCTGCTGACACTCCCCTTCCGGCGGCCAGCACGAAAAGTGACGGGCATCGAAACGGCACCGATTCCGATCTGACCGTACTCTTATGCCGCTCGCGATGAAGCAAGGGCTCCCTTCATTCTCCAAGCTGGGAATCTTTGGCCCTTGCGCACTGATTCTGGGAATCAGCGTGGCGTTGCTGCTCCCCCTGCCCCAACCTGGGGACTCTGGCTGGGGGCCTCTCCTTTGGGACTGGGGTCATGTGCCCCTCTTTGCCGCGCTGGGATGGAGTCTGGCACCCCGACGAGGGAGGCCGGGCGAAGGATTCCGCTGGTTCCTCGCGGTATCGTGCCTGGTATTGCTTCCCTTTTTGATGGAAGGAATGCAGGCGCTGACCTCCCGCAATCCGGACTGGCGCGACGGGCTCCACGGCATGCTTGGAGGTCTGGCTGGCTTGACGTTCCGTTTTGCGTGGTATCAGTCGCGCCGTCGGAAGTGGGGACTGCTCGCCGTGTCTGTGCTGCTCGTGCTCACCGCCTCCTGGCCGTTGATCAGGTACGGAAGCGCATTGATCCCGGGGAGAAAGGCGTTTCCGCATCTGACTCCTTTCACCTGGCTGGGAACGACACCTTTTTGGGCGATGGAGGTAGGTGGAGTAGAGCGTCCTCTCGAATACGAGGCGGGTACCGTGGTTTTGCCAGTAGAACCGCGTGGCCACACCAGCCTGCAGTATTGGCCGCCGACCGAACGCTGGGCAGACTTCGCCCAGCTTTCCATCCGATGCAGGTCAGGAGCGGCCGCCCCTTTCGTACTAGGGGTGCGGGTGGACGGACAGGAATCTTCCCGCCGTCTGCGACTCCAGGCGACGGTGAACCCGGGTGACAATGACCTCCTGATCCCCCTCGAGGAGGGAAGTGATGCCGCGGAAGTGCTCCGCGCCGTTCACAAACTGACCCTGTTCTCTCAAGATCCCGGCACTCAGGGCTGGCTGTCGATTGAGAGAATCGCCCTTATCCCGTAGGCATTTACCGCTCGTACCGCTTCAGCGTGTGCAAGCCCAGCAGGCCGAGGCACAGGAGGAGCGGGACGCTGAGGAAGTGGACAATGGCCACGAGGGTGTGGGTGAGATTGAGCCCCGCGAAGCTGGAGCCTGCCCAGATGACGAAGACGGAGAGCACCACGAGGGCGATGGCCAGCATCACGCCTGAAAGCAGGAAGAAGAGAGTGCCCTCGTCCATGTTGATCAGCCAGCGCGTGATGCCTGCCGGCTTGTCACTGGAGCGCAGGTAGCACATGCAGGAGTACATGTAGAACTGCGTGCCGACCAACCCGGCCAGAAGGAGGAGCGCCTGGCTGTGGAGGTCAAAGATATTCAGCCCCAGGAAATTCACGGGACCGGTGATGACAGCGAGGATCTGCAGCAAAGTGGCGAACACGACGGCAATGAGGCCAAGCCACTCAAACATCTGAGGCCGCTCTGAGAAGATGAAGAGCAGGTGCCGCATGCCATCCCGCCAGGTGCGCAGATGCGGCACGCGATCCGGCGGGTTGGGATTCAGGCCAGAGGGGATCTCCACGTATTGGGCGCGGTGTTTGAGCGCCTTGATGAGCAACTCGGAGGCGAACTCCATGCCGGAAGAACGCACCGCCCAGGCCTGAAACGAGGTTTTGCGCAGGCAGCGGAAGCCAGAATTGCAGTCGGACAGTTTCCCCTGGAAGAACAGGTTGATCAGGGAGGTCAGCACCGGCGTGCCCAGATAGCGGTGCAGTGTGGGCATGGCACCAGGCTTGATGACCCCTTTGATGCGCGAGGCGATGCCCATGTCCGCATCGGCAGTCGAAGTCGCCTCATAGAGCGGCAGGGCGTGCTCGTAGAGGTAGGTGTTGTCCGCATCGGCGAACATCACATACCGCCCCTCTGCCGCCTCAATGCCGCCACTGAGCGCGGCTCCATAGCCTCTCCTCGTGACCGGCACGACCCGGGCTCCCAGCGAGGTGGCGATTTCCCTTGAACGGTCGGTGCTGCCGTTGTCAGCCACGACAATCTCATAGCGGAGCCCGGCCGCTTTCTCCAGCGACTGGCGAACCTTGGTGATGCACTCACCCAGGGATTTTTCTTCGTTGAGACAGGGAAAAACAAACGTCAGATCCACGGCGCGGCAATCTGGGGAGTTTGGTGAACGACGCGAGTCTTTTTTCGCTTCAAAATTACCTCTTACGGCAGGTGGATTCACGGTCTCCACTCACGCCCGAGTGGCGTCCGCAGCCAGAATCGTCGGGCGTTTTATCCAAACAGATCCTAAGAAAGTTCCAGGGCGGGTCTGAACCAAAAGTTGTCCTAATCGGATCACCAAATGTGATTGCACGGTACGTATTGTCCATCCTCCTATGAATTTACTCCCTCGCTTCGCCGGTTTATTGACGCGCGCCTTGCTCGTTCTTGCTGTGTCTGCAGGCCTGGCGGACGCGGCGCCCCTGGTCTTTGAAGGCACCACTGGGCCAGGAAAGGGCAAGCATATTGTCTTCCTGGCGGGTGACCATGAGTACCGCTCGGAGGAGTCGCTCCCGGCACTGGCCCGCATCCTGGCGAAACACCACGGCTTCAAGTGCACGGTGCTCTTCGACATCGACGCCCAGGGGGACATCGTGGCGGGCGAGGTTCCCAACATCCCCGGCATGGAGGCACTCGATTCCGCCGACCTCGCGGTGGTGTTCCTGCGCTTTCAGAACCTTCCCGCAGATCAGATGAAGCACTTCGATGCTTACCTGAACCGCGGCGGCCCAGTGGTCGGCCTGAGGACGGCAACGCATGGCTTCAAGATTCCAAAGGACGGTCCCTTTGTGAAGTACTCGTTTGATTACAAAGGTGTCGACTACGAACTGGGCTTCGGTCATCAGGTGCTCGGCCAGACATGGGTGGGGCACTATGGCACCAATCACAAGCAAAGCACCCGCATTGCCATCGTGCCGGACAAGGCCTCACATCCCATCCTGCGTGGGGTGAAGGACGTGTGGGTGCAGGCCGGTGGCTATGTAGGCAAGCCGACGAGCGGCGAGATTCTGACCATGGCGCAACCGCTCAACGGCATGACCTCCGACTCACCTGCGGATGCAACCAAGCCTCCCATGCCAAGTGAGTGGACGCGCACGTACAAGACGGCGTCTGGCAAAGAAGGCCGCGTCTTCACGACGCTCTACGGCACCTCGGAAGACATCACGAATGACGGATATCGCCGCCTCGTCGTGAATGGCATGCTCTGGGCAGTTGGCCTGGAGGACCAGATCAAACCGGATCTCAACATTGAGTTCGTCGGCCCCTTCAAGCCCAACACCTTCGCCGGTGGCGCGTACGCCCGCGGCATCAAGCCAGAGATGTATGCAGGCTACGAAAGTCCGATCCCGGCAAACAACAACACCAAGGGTGCCCCCAAACCCCAGCCTGCAGCCAAGCTCGAACCCGCCAAACCAGCCGCTCCCACCGCCGCGCCTGCTCCTATGGTGACCGGCAAGCCAGCCCGCTTCGTGCGCATCGAACTCCCCGGAGACCGCGAGACCCTGACGCTGGCCGAGGTGGAAGTCATCGCAGGAGGCAAGAACATCGCTCCCACCGGCAAAGCCACCCAATCAACCACGACTCACGGGGGCAGCCCTGAGCGGGCGCTGGATGGCAACAAAAGCTCTGACTGGGGCAAGAGCGGCCAGACCCACACTCAGGAGAACAAGCCCAATCCCTGGTGGGAACTCGACCTCGGCAAGGCGACGGATATTGAGAAAATCGGCATCTGGAATCGCGAAGGACTCTCCGGCCGCCTCGATGCTTTCACGCTGCGGCTCCTGAATGCGGATCGGAAAGACGTCTTCGTCGCCACCAAAGTTGAAGCTCCAGAGTCGATGACCGTCGACATCAAGGACAAGGGCAAACTCACTTACCTCACCTTCGACGGCAAGCCGGGCAAACCTGCCTCAAAAAACGGCAAGTCAGGCAACACCAGCGGAAGCAGCCCCTCCGGCCCACCGGAACCGCCGCTTGCCGAGGTACCTGCTGACTACAAGGACCCTCTGCCGTTCACGTTCAGCAAGGGTGAAGTCGTCGCGATTCTCGGCAACGGTCTTCCGGAGCGCATGCAGCACGATGGCTGGATGGAGACAGTCTTGCAGAGCCAGCTGGCGAACCAGCAGGTGCGCTTCCGCAACATGACCACCAGCGGGGACCGCCCGAACTCCTACCCGCGCAGCCCGGGCCAGATCTCGATGGCCACTTACTTGCAGCATGTGAAGGCGGACGTGGTATTCGGCTTCTTTGGCTACAACGAGTCCTACGACAACAAACCGGATGAATACAAAGCGCAGCTTCTTGAGTTCGTGAAGAAGACGCGCGGCACCAAGCCGAATGGCAAGTCGTTCCCGCGCATCGTCCTCTTCAGCCCCATCGCGCACGAGGACACGCACAATCCGAATGTCCCCGACGGCAAGGCGCACAATGTGCAGCTCGAAGCCTACACAAAGGCCACGGAAGCCGCGGCGAAAGAGGCGGGCGTTGCCTTTGTTGATTTGTATCATCCTTCGCTGGCGCTCTTCAAGGCCGCGAAAGAACCGCTTACGATCAACGGGGTCCACCTTACCGATGAGGGCAATCGTCAGCTCGCAGAAGTGATTGGCACCGCCCTGCTCGGCAAAGTGGTGAGCGCGTCGGCCTCTCTGGATCCATTGAGAGAGGCCGTGCTCGACAAGAGCTACCACTGGTATCAGCGCTACCACGCCTCTGATGGCAATGACGTCTGGGGCAGCCGTTCGACGCTGGCCTTCGTGGATGGCCAGACCAACGGCGTGGTCCTGCAGCACGAGCTCTCCATGCTCGATGTCATGACCGCGAACCGTGACGAACGTGTGTGGGCAAGGATCACCGGGGGAGACAAGAAGATCGATGACAGCAATGTGCCCACTCCTGTACCAGTGAAGTCAAACGTCGGCGGCGCCAGCAAGAGCAGCAGCGCGCAGAAGGAAGGCCGCCTCACCTACATCAGCGGCGAGGAAGGCATTAAGCACATGGCCGTGCGGAAGGGCTTCGAGGTGCAGCTCTTTGCCGATGAGCAGAAGTTTCCTGAACTGGCGAATCCTGTGCAGATGCAGTTCGACGTCAAAGGCCGCCTCTGGGTGGCGGTGTGGCCCGACTATCCAAAGTGGGAGCCGCTGAAGGAGTCACGCGATGCCTTGATCATCCTTCACGATGACAACAACGACGGCAAGGCTGACCGCTCTACCGAGTTTGCAAAAGTGAACAACCCGCTCGGGTTCGAGTTCTGGAATGGCGGTGTGCTCGTCACCCGGCAGAGCGAACTTCTGTTCCTGAAGGACACGGATGGCGATGACAAGGCGGACGTGCGCATCATCATGCTGCAGGGTCTCGACAGCAGCGACACGCACCATGGCGCCAACAATCTCATCTACGGCCCGGATGGTGGCATCTACTGGCAGAGTGGCGTCTTCATGCAGCACAACCACGAGCATCCGTGGGGACCGTCACTGCAGGCATCTGCAAGCGCCATGTACCGCTTTGATCCCCGCCGCTTCACCATCTCAAAACACGCAGACAATTCCCCAAATCCGCACGGCACCTCGTTCGACTACTGGGGGTATCAGTATGCCACCGACGGCACCGGCGGTCGCGCGTATCAGGTGCGCCCCGAGGGCAGCAGCTTCAAGATGTATGAACTGCTCAAGAAGGAAGTGCGCCCCGTCACCGCAAGCGAGGTGGTGAGCAGCCAGCACTTCCCCGCGGAAATGCAGGGCGATTTCCTGATTTGCAACGTCATCGGATTCCTGGGCGTGAAGCAGTATCACCTGGAGCGCGATGCGGAGAAGGCTTCCGTCTGGGGTGAACCTTCGGGCGAGGAACTCACCGTCAAAGTCACCCAAGCAGACGGCACCGTGGCGGAGGAGAAGTCCCGCGGCTTCCTTATGAGCGGCGACAAGAACTTCCGCCCCTCGGATGCGGTCTTTGCTCCCGATGGCTCGCTTTATCTGGCCGACTGGCACAATGTCATCATCGGCCACATGCAGCACAACGTGCGAGACCCCAATCGTGACCACGCCCATGGACGCATCTACCGCATCACGGCGACCGGACGCGAGTTGCAGAAGCCTGTGGCCATCGCTGGCCAGCCCATCCCTGCGTTGCTGGAAAATCTGAAGCACCCGACGGACAGCATCCGCCACCGGACCCGTATCGAACTCAGTGCCCGTGACTCGAAAGAAGTGATCACCGCGACAACGGAGTGGCTCAAACAGTTCGACTCAAACAAGAAAGAGGACGCGCATCACCTGCTGGAAGGCCTCTGGCTCCACCAGCAGCACAATGTGCGCAACGTTGAGTTGCTCGGCCAGCTCCTGAAGTCCCCTGAGCCGCATGCCCGCAACGCTGCCCACGTGGTGCAGCACCTGTGGTACAATGTCGAATCCACCCTGCATGGCGGCATCATCGCCGGCGATGTGGAAGCGAAGGCTCAGAAATCCGGCATCCTCAGCGACACTCCAGAGCTCACCACCATCCGCATCGCCACCGTGCCTGAGCGCATGATGTATGATGTGAAAGAGCTCACCGTGAAACCGGGTAAGAAGGTGAAGCTCATCTTCGCCAATCCCGACTTCATGCCGCACAACATCCTGCTGGTAAATCCCGGAAAAATCGATGAGGTCGCCAACAAGGCCCTGGTGATGGGTGCCCAGGGCTTTGAGACTGGTTTCATTCCCGAGAGCAAGGAAATCCTCTGGCACAGCAAGCTGCTGGATCATGGAAAAGAACAGATCATCGAGTTCACCGCCCCCGAGAAGGCTGGTGAGTATCCCTATGTCTGCTCATTCCCGGGACACTCCATCATCATGCGCGGGGTACTGAAGGTGAAGTAAGAGCCGGCATCTGCTCAATCGTCATGGCTTTCGGTGGAGGGGCGGCAGTTCCGTCTCTCCACCTCGTTTTTGTGAAGTGCGCTTCAGCCGGGACCCGTAGAATGGCTCACCTGAGAGGGTCTGGCTGCCCCCCCCAGGGAAACTGAAGGTGTCTCCCCTACCCCGGAGCCTCCAAGGATCCTGGGGGACACTCACGCCAGTCGTTCAGTTGGAACCGTTTACACTGGCGTCCCCGGCAAGAATCGAACTTGCATTTAAGGTTTAGGAAACCCTCGTTCTATCCATTGAACTACGGGGACACGGGAGCGGGCAATATGCGCGGTGATTTTGCCGTGGCAAGGAGTTCCTCGGGGTGGCGACCTCACGTGGGAGGCAGCCAAAAAGTCTGCTGGACTCCTGACATAGGATTGTCAGTCTCAGCAGCTACTTTCTGGAGAACCTCCGTTTCCCCCTCCATCTGCCCTCCGATGCCTGAATCCGACGCACCTCCCTCCGCTCCCGCTCTGAAAGACTGGTTTGATGAAGCTCGATTCCGGCGGACCGGGCAGGAGATGGCAGCTGTGCTCCCTGCCTTCAAGCAGAAGACATATCTGGCCCAGGCCCTGCCGGGACTGGATGATCTGAGCCTCATGCAGCGACTCCGCAGGATGACGGAGAGTCTCCATGCCGGGCTCCCAGGGCCCTATCGGCATTCGCTGGATGCCTTGCGGCAACTGGCTCCACGGATCGATCACAACTTTGTGACGCTGGTGCTGCCGGATTATGTGGGTCTGTATGGGTTGGAGGACTTCGAGGCCTCCATGGCGGCGCTCAAGGACTTCACGGTGTATGGCTCCTCGGAGTTTGCCGTGCGGGAGTTCCTCAAGCGCGATCTGACCAGGACGCTGAAGGTGATGAAGAAGTGGTCCGGGGACGAGCACGAAGCCGTGCGTCGGTTGGCCAGTGAGGGTTCACGCCCGAGACTACCGTGGTCGTTTCGACTGGAGGAACTCGTGAAAGATCCCTCCCCCACCCTGCCGATCCTGGAAAATCTGAAGGCAGACTCCAGCCTGTATGTGCGCAAGTCGGTCGCGAATCACTTGAATGACATCGCGAAGGATCATCCCGAGTGGATGATGGACCGGCTCTCGGGCTGGCCTCTGGGGGAGGTGCATACGGCATGGATTGCGAAGCGGGCCCTGCGCACGCTGATCAAGCAAGGGGATGCACGGGCACTGGGTCTGGTGGGAGCAGGCGAGGCTCCAGAGGTGGAGGCACTGGTGTTTTCCGTGAACCCCAAGAAGATCGAACTGGGCCAGCACCTTGTGCTTGAGCTGCAGCTCAAGTCGTTGGCAAAGAAGTCCCAGCGGCTGGTGGTGGACTACGTCATTCACTATGTGAAGAAATCCGGAGGCGCGACGGAGAAGGTGTTTAAGTGGAAGGAGCTGGATCTGGCCGTCGGAGAGTCCGTGACGTTGACACGACGCCAGCAGATCAAGGATTTCACGACTCGCGTGCACTACGCGGGGAAGCACGTGGTGGAAGTAGCGGTCAACGGCCAGCGCCTGGCGAAGACGGCGTTTGTGTTGGGGTGACACAGCCGTCCCGGCTGTGCGTGCCACCGGCGTCCCGCCGGTTCAGTGCGTGAACGATGCATCTCAGCGAAGCCCCGCCGTTCTCACCTTGAACCCTGCCTCTCCTTGATCGCCGCCTCGTGCTCCTCACGGGTCACAGCTCCGTCGCTGTTCGTGTCCAAGCGTTGGAACAACGGGGCTGGGCCGGAGAACTCCTCCTTGGTGACCTTGCCGTCCTGATTTTTGTCATCCTTGCGGGAGATGACTTCCCAAGGAATGCCACGTCGTCCGCCCTGCGCGGCTCCAGGCCCAGCGGGGACTTCCTTGGCTGTGCTGTCGGTGACCAGCGCATCCACCGTGGTGCTGCCCTCCTTCAGACGCTGGTCGAAAAACTTGGCCACCATGTCTTCGATGTCCTTTCCTGAGAACCCCGGACCACCGTGACCCGCATTGTGGATGGTGTGGAAGTGGGCGCTCACCCCGGTTTTCTTCAGGGCATCAAAGAGCAGCTCGCTCTGGTTGATCGGCACGGTGGCGTCCTTGTCGCCATGCACGATGAGGAAAGGAGGATCGGCCTTGTCCACAAAGGTGATCGGGTTGGCCTTCGCCGCCTTGTCCTTGTTCTCCATCACCACGCCGCCCAGCAGTTTGCTTTCTGGCGAGGTCGGATCGGCATGGCGTTCATAACCCGGCCGGGTGACAAAGGCAACCAGATCTGTGGGGCCATAATAATCGCACACCGCCTGCACCTTGCTGGACTGGTCGAGGTTCGTTTTTACATCGAACTCTTTGACCTCCCCGCTGGTGCCGAGCAGGGCCACGAGGTGCCCGCCGGCGGAACTGCCCCAAACACCGAACTTGTCCGGGTCCAGGCGATACTCTGCCGCATGGGCCCGCAGCCAGCGGACGGCGGCCTTGCAGTCCTCGATCTGGGCCGGGAACACCGCGTGACTGGTAAGCCGGTAGTTGATGCTGGCCACGGCGTAACCCCGCGCGACGTAGCCTTCGCGCAAGGGAGGGCAACCGTCCTTGCTGCCAGCCTGCCAGGCCCCGCCGTGAACCCAGATGATGAGCGGGACCTTGCCCTCCGCTTTGGCGGGCAGGTAGAGGTCCAGTTTGTGACGTTCATGGCCATCGGGCACGTATTCCAGATCGCGATGGGCGGTCACGCCAGATGAAGTCTGCGCCGAGAGCGGCTGCAAGGCGGCTGCGGCAGCGATGGCCGCCAGGAGCGGAAGGAGCGTGGTACGGAGGATAGGTGCCATGTGAGCGGGCGGAAAGGTGTTTGGGGTCCAACCAGCGTAGGGAGGAAAGGTTTCAGGGTGGGCGAAGATTGGGGGCTGGGAGCGGTGCGAAAATCCGGAGACGACGGATGCGATGGGCCTACCGCTCCGCGGTAGAAACAGTCTGGCCGTTTTCCATGGGTAGTCCTCGCTTCACTCGGCCGACCCATGGCTAATCATGGAGAACCCTCCGGGTTCGGAGAGCAAGTTTGGTGATACAGTGGTCGAAGTTCACCTGACAAACCTAGGGACATTGTACGTTGGCACATTGTGCATTGAACCCGGAGGGTTCGCCATGCGTAGCCATGGGTGAAGCGAGCGTAGCGAGTGCCACCCATGGATAGTTCGCGCCGGCAATTCTACCGCGGAGCGGTAGGCCCATCGGGTGCCTTCTGTCTTTCGGCGATCGCAATCCTCATTCGCGCCACGCACGTGCAACTTGCCCCTTGATCTGCGCGCCCAACTCTGCCCCTTCCTTCCCTTGTGAAACACTGGTTCCGTCGCCTCCTCAAAATCACCATCGGGGTCTGCCTGATCGTGGGCGCGTTGCTGCTCTGGAACCTGCGAGCCCCTGCAGTTCCGGAACCGACCGCCTTTCCCAAGATTGATCTGAACGCCTGGAAAAAATCCCCTCCCCTCAAACTGCGCGTGGTCACCTGGAACGTCTGGGGACTGCGCTGGATCACGCCACGCCGTGCGGAACGACTCCGAAAGGTGGCCGAGGAGGTTGCCCGCTTGAAGCCCGACATCGTGGGGTTTCAGGAAACATTCGTGGAGGCAGACCGGGCGGAGTTGACACAGGCGCTGCGCGCGGTGGGGCTGGAGCATTCCCGCTACTTTCACAGCGGCCTCGTGGGCAGTGGGCTGCTCACGGTGAGTCGCTATCCGATCCTTACGGAAGGGTTCATCCGCTATGCCAGCAATGGCCGTCCCGAGGCGCTGCAACATGGTGACTGGTGGGCAGGCAAGGGCTTGTCCCTCTGCACCCTGGACCTGGGTGAAGGGCGGCGGCTCTCCTTTGGCAACACGCACCTGCATGCACGATACAAAGAGAACCGCTATCACGCCACGCAACTGGCGCAGAGGACACAATTGGTGCCGTGGGTGAAGAAGGTTCGCGAGACGGGTTTGCCAGCCTTGTGGACGGGTGATTGGAACAACACTCCGGACAGCGATGTGCTGAGCCCGCTGGCGGAGGCGGGGGCGTGGAAATTACTCTCCACGGACCAGCCGCGGATTGATCACGTGTTTGGCAGCGGTGAGGGATGGGAGTGGACAGTGCTGGCCCAAGGATCGGTGAACGGCAAGCTGGAGAGCGATCCGAAGGTGCCGTGGAGTGATCATGCGGCGGTGTGGGTGGACGTGGAGCTCCACTCTAAATTATGAATTATGAATTGGGAATGAAACTTCTGGCGCAGCTCTGACATGGAAGTGGCGACAGTGGTCAGGCATTCACAATTCCTCATTCCTCATTCATAATTTTCCCCTTATACGGCACCTCATCCCAACTCTTGATGCCCAAGATGGGCAAAGCAAACGCACTCGCCTTATCCCACTCCGGAGTGCCTATGGCCTGGTAGAGATGCCAGATGGGTTTGATGCCCAAGGGGTCTCCCGCGTCATCGCGGAATTTCCGCAACCCCAGGCGCAATCCGCCTTCTGACCGATCATCGGCCCAGAGGTGGTACTGGAACGCAGTCACGGTGGGCAGGGATTCGATCTTCTTCCAGGCGTAGGCCATGCCGGCGGCCTGATCGGCCAGGGTCTTTTCTGAGTAGTCGGGGGAATTCAGCCCCTGCTCTGTGAGCTGAATCTCGCGAGGCTGTCCCTGATAAGCCACGCGTGGCAGGCGGGCCCAGGCGTCCAGCACCTCCATGTTCTTGAAGGTGATGAACGGGGCATTGAAATCAAAGGTCGCACCCGGATCTTCCCAGGTACGGGTATTGCGGAGGTCTTCCGCATACGGGTGATAGGCGATGCCCCAAGGGAAGTCACCTTCCTTCCTGCTGAACTGGACGAGGTATTCCAACAAAGCGCGACCGGCATAAGCCCGGGGATCGAGTTTCAGGGTCCAACCGTGCTCCAGGGAGATCAAGGATTTGGCGTGGGCATCATACTGACCCGCCAGCAACCAGGCCACGCGCATGGATTTCTGATAGAGGTCGAGGTAGGTGAGATCAGTCTTGTCGCCGGCGTTAGTCCAGTAGAAGCCGCTGTTGATCTCATTGTGCATGATCCAGTGGTGCACCCGACCGTACTTGCCATCCGGGCGGCTGTAGCGTTCGGTGACCAGGTTCATGGCGGCGGCATAGGCCTGCGCGCCCTCCTGGGTGGCAAAGTTGGGCATGACGTAGAGGCCGATGGGCTCGGCATGCGGATGCCCGGCCATCTTGATCCACGCCCCCTCCGCGGCCTCACGCTCCTGGGGCAGCAGGATGATGGCAGAGACCATCAGTTGCTTCCTGGCCGCGATGGTCATGTAGCGGTCGTAGCCAGCCAGCACGCCTTCGTTCACATACCAGGTGCGGCCAGCATAGGTGTAGGGCGTTTTCCCTTCGCCGGGGGTCGGGGACAGCAGGTGATTGAGCAGGATGTTCAGCGTCACGGAGGTGATGCCGAGCTTGTCCATGTCCTCATGATCAAACTCACAACCGCCGAGCCCCTTCTTGGACCGGGGCTGCATCAGGGACAAATCGGCGCGGGGCGTTTGCTTTTCCACGTACCGCAGCGCGGAAACGGGCTCCACTCCCTCCGCAGTCCTTTGCACCACGACCCAGCCGGAGAGGAGGAGATCGCGATCCTTCACTGTGTCGCGCGGAACGCTGACGGTGAAGGCCCCTTGGGCATCCGCCAGGATAGCGTGGACGGCGGCGGGGTGTTTCAAGTTCGTGACGTCCTCCCACATCGGCACCTCCGCGAGCAACCACGGCTGATTGGGGTCGGCAACCCGGCCTTCGATCTTGATCTGGGATGGATCGGCGGAGACAGCGGTGATCTGGTGCGGAAACTCCTGGCTGAGATATTTCCTCATCCTCTCTGCCAGCGCGCGGTCGTCTTTGATCCGCGCATCCTTGGTTGCCGCCAATTCAGCCTCCTGAGCCGTGGCCGCACGGGCCTTCAGGTTCCGAAAGCGGGCAACTAATCCAGGCGATTCTCCCCAAGTGAGGCGCAACGTTCTGACCGGGAGGGCAGGTTTTGCGGAAGCATCCCGCAGATCAATCGCCTGCTGCCCCCACCCTTCCCTGCGGCCCACACCCTGCACCGTCACCAGATGCGGGATATCGAGCAACGAACCGACAAACACCAACATGCGCCCAACGCCAGTGAGGCTGAAGTACTCAAACGACAGGATGGGCTCCTTTACGAGATCAAGCCCCTCCCCCTCCACTCGAACGTGAAAATAAGGATCCGGCCCCGTTGTACGCACCTCCCACTCGCCATTGTCCAAGGGAGTGAGCTCCACCTGGTTGGCTCCTTCTTTTAGGGGGGTGAGGGTGATGTCGGCCTGCAGGGTGGAGACGCAGGTCAAAGAGCAAGCCACGAGACAGCAGACAAGGGCTGCGACTCGGACTTTGGCCCGAGTGAAAGAAAAATGGGACAAGGAAGAGATCAACATTGGAGAGCAAACTCATACGCTCGGTTGTCCTCCATTGAATCATTGGCCTGGTTGATCATCCGCTTTGCGTCGCCGGTATGCTTCCATTTCGGAGGGAGTCATCAATCGTTCCATGATAGGGTGCTTTTGCAGCCAGTAGCTCAGGCAGTAGATCGGAGCCATGGCCGCATATCCTGTCTCATAGGTCATCTTAAGCACCGCTCCGCTTTTGGACCGGAGCGCAGCCACATTAAGCCCCCCAATCAGAGGTGAACTCACCTCTCCAGATGGGCCGTATTTGAAGTTGCCGAATTCACCGCCGGCAATTTCATCTGCCGGCATTTGTGTCATGCTGCCTGCGAAAGAACTCAGAAGTCGTCGGGTAGTCCAGATGTACCAATCCTCGTTTGAGAATATGCCCGTAACAATGGGGATCTCGCCGGACTGGAGATCAACTTGCGCAGGATAGTGCAACCGGCTGGCCCCGATGGTCGTGGACTCCCATCGTTCCACGTGCATGGTCGCCTTTCTGATATGCGTGATAGCGATCCAGGCGATCCGCATATCGTCACTCACATAGTAGGGGGACATCGGCGAATTCAATTGTGGTTTCCACTGTGAGGTCACTCCACCAATTGAGCGCCCCAACTGCCATAGGCGCTGTCATGCCGTGCCAAACATCACCCGTCTTCCGTCCGGGTCCACCACGGTGATGACCACGTCATCCTGCGAATCCACCGGCACGTTCATAACCACGAGCTTTTCAAGGAAGGCCTTCTGATCGGAAATCTGGAAGTAGAGGTGCGTGAGGTTGGATTCACGCAATGCGGGATGAGTGTGGGTGGCAAAAGCTTTGGCATCATGCAGAGCGAGCTGCACGCCATCGCGATCCAGCTTCCAGTACACGTAGCCGCTGCCGGTGCCCACTTCCTCCCAGGCCAGCCCCGCCACATCCCGATAAAACGCGGCGGTGGTGGGCGGATCTTCGGAAGTGAGAAAGATGCCTCGGAGAGTGGATTTCATGCGTCAAAAACCAAGCACGAGTTCACGGAGCCTTCGGATAGTCGCCGCCATTCAGACTCTTGACCACGGATTTCAGCCAGTCGTTGAGGGCTTCCTGCATGGCGGGCAGGCGATCGGGCTGCTCGGCAAAGAGGACGCGGCTTTCATCGAGGTCGGCACCCAGATCGTAGAGCTCCCAGGTGACATCGTGGGTCTGGGGATCCTCGATGCGGTGGAGCTTCCATTGGCCGTCCAGCCAGGCAGCGTGACCAGGAAACTGGTTGGTGGATTCGGCCTCACCGATGACACCGGCATCGGGATTCAGCCGAGCGGGATCGTTGGGCTCGCGGCCTTCCTTTTGCGCAGCGAGCAGCTCGTCCATCCACACTTTCGAAGGGGTTTGGATGCCTTTCTTTCCTCGATCCCAGAAGCCAATGGGCTTTTCCCGTTCTTTGTCCCGCTCGCTGATCACTCCCAACAGGCTGATGCCATCCAGCACGGGCTGATTGGGCACCGTCACATCCACGACATCCAGCAGAGTGGGATAGATGTCTGAGGTCACGCAGGGCAGCTTGACCACCTTGGGCGAGGCAAAGCGGGCAGGCCACTCCAGCAATGCCGGCACGGCGAGGCCGCCTTCATAGATCTTGCCCTTGTTGCCGCGCCGACCGCCCGTGGAGCCCACCTTGGGCAGGGCGCCGTTGTCACTGCAATACCAGAGGATGGTGTTGTCCCGCAGGCCGAGATCCTTGATCTCGGTGCGAAGCCGGCCGAAGGCGCGGTCCATGGCGGTGATTTCTGCGTAGAAGTTCTGATGTGCCTTGGTCAGGTCGAGATTCTCGTAGAGCGCACGATCCGACTCCAGTGGCTGATGAGGCGCGTGCGGTGAACCGAACCACACGACCGTAAAGAAGGGCTCCTTGGCCTCCGCTTGTTTGCGGATGAACTTCAGAGCGAGATCCACCGTGATGTCCGAGCTATCTCCTTCAAACGGAACCGCACGTCCCTGATCGCTGAGCACGGGATTGAGGTCGAAGTAGTTGGGGGCTGAGATCCACTCCTCGAACCCACTGTTGCCTGGATTCACGGGACTGTCCTTCTGCACGGAACCCAGGTGCCATTTGCCAAAGTGCCCAGTCCGATATCCGGCGGACTTGAGCGCCTCCGCAATCGTGACCTCCTGCGGGCGGAGCGTGTGCCCCCAGGAGAAGCACCCAAAGCGGTTCGGCGTGCGCCCCGTCATGACACTGCCCCGGGTGGGGGAGCAGACCGGAGCGGCGGCGTGAAAGTTGTCGAAACGGATGCCCTCAGCCGCCAGCGCGTCGAAGTTGGGCGTCTTGAGATGGGGATGCCCGTTGTAGGCCATGTCTCCCCACCCCTGATCATCGGCCATCACCAGCACGATGTTGGGCCGGTTGCTGCCAGGTGTCTCCTGGGCAGAGGTTTGGGCCAGGGTAAGCGAAAGAAGGCTCAGGACGAGGAAGCTGGCGATTTTGAGCAAAGGCATGGGGGTATATTGACGCACAAAGAGGGGCGAGACTTCAAGGCTCAAGATCGGTGGGGCGGGAAAGTTCGCGGCGGGTGTTGGAGGAGGTGCTACGCGGGCGGGCCGCCCTTGTGGCAGTCGAGCCGACTGCGCTCCCCGATGCGATGGTACGCGGTTCGGCGAATCAGGTCTTCTGTCTTGCGTCTTCTAGTCTTGTGTCTCCGGCGAAGCCGGTTGGCCTTGACAGGCGGCCAATGTGGTGAAGGTTTCCGGCACAAATGGCGCTCACTTCACCTGCCTCGATCATGATCATTGCGATCATTATTGGCTCCCATCCGGGGCAGGACTGAGCGTGCACTGATTCTCGATCACGACTCTTTTCCGCAGCCCTGGGTGTTCCACCCGGGGCTTTTTGTTATCTGCCCAGCATTTCCCCAGACTTTTTCTCCCATCATGAATCCTTCAACCACTGCCGAACCCTCCTCCACTGCCGCCAGCGTTTCCCTTTCGGAAATCGTCGCCGCCCGACTGCGCATTCAGGGGGCGGTGGCCCGGACGCCGTGTGTGGAGTCGGCAGCGCTGAGCGAGCTCACCGGAGCGCATGTTTTCTGCAAGCAAGAGCACCTTCAGCGGACGGGCAGCTTCAAGGAGCGAGGGGCTCGCAACGCCTTGGCGCAGCTCACGGCGGAGGAAACCCAGCGTGGGGTAATCGCCGCCTCGGCCGGAAACCACGCCCTGGGGCTTTCCTGGCACGGCCGCCAGATGAACATCCCAGTGACGGTGGTGATGCCCCGCTTCGCCCCGCTGGTAAAAGTGGCCCGCTGCCGCCGGTTCGGTGCCAATGTGGTGCTGCATGGGGACACCTTTGATGAGGCCCGCAGTGAGGCCATGCGGATGGCGGCGGCGCTGCAACTCAAGTACGTGCACCCCTTTGATGATCCACATGTGATCGCCGGCCAGGGTACGCTGGCGTTTGAGATCCTGGAGCAGGTGCCGGATGCGGACGCGATCATCGTGCCAGTGGGTGGAGGCGGCCTGCTGGCGGGTGTGGCCACAGTGCTGCACGCCTTGAAGCCCAATCTGCAAATCATCGGGGTGGAGCCGGCCAATGCCGCCTGCTTTGCCGCGGGACTTCAGGCGGGCGAGCCCGTGCACATCTCCACGAGGTTCACGCTGGCCGATGGCCTGGCGGTGGCCGAGGCAGGCAAGAACACGCTGCAAATCGCGAAACCACTGGTGCACCGCGTGGTGAGCGTGGGTGAAGAAGCCCTGGCGCTCGCCATGCTGCGACTCGCCGAGCTGGACAAATGCGTGATCGAAGGGGCCGGAGCCACCGGACTGGCCGCCATGCTGGCCGGGCTGCTGCCCGATCTGGCGGGCAAGCGCGTGGTGTTGCTGCTCACCGGTGGGAACATTGATCCCCTCGCCCACAGCCGGGTGATCGAGCGCGGCCTGGCAGCGGACGGCCGCATCTACCGCTTCGACGCCCTCATCAGCGACCGCCCCGGCGGGCTGGTGCATCTCTCTTCCGTGCTCGCCCAGGCCGGGGCCAATGTCACGGAGATCGTGCACAACCGCACCTTCGCAGGACCGGATCTGTCACGGGTGCACGTGCTGTGCACCGTGGAAACCCGCGATCGGGGGCACATTGCCGAAGTACAGGCCCGGCTGGCCGAAGCGGGTGTGGAACTGGCCGGTGCGGAGAGACCTTTATTCGCGGCGTGACGTCAGGGGTGGATGGATGTTAGGAAATAAACCACAGAGAACACAGAGACAGATTTTTTAGACAGGATTAACAAGATTGGATTCAGATTAACAAGATGAGGAGCAATGCCTTCATCTTACGCGGTTGCTGAGACCTTTTGAGATTTGCTTTTTGAAGTTTGAAGTTTTGATCTCCTCTGTCTTCTCTGTGCCTCTGTAGTTTATTTCCTCATCCATTTTTCCCAGGTTCCACAAAGGTTCTGAAGGTGAGGTTCACTCTCGGCTCACTCACTTTCTTGGTGGGTGGCAGGCGGTGGAGCCAATGGGATTGGGTGGAGCCTTTCATCTCCAGGAGGCTGCCGTGTTCGAGGAGGAGGGAGACGGTGCCCAGGGCGGGGCGGGTTTTGTGTTTGAAGGCGAACTTGCGTTCAGCCCCGAGGCTGATGGAGGCGATGGAGGTGTTCTTTCCCATCACCTTTTCATCGTCGCTGTGCCAGCCCATGCCTTCTTCGCCCGTGTGGTAGAGATTGGCGAGGCAGGAGTTGTAGGTGGTGCCGGTGGCCTTTTCGATAAGCGCCTTGATCTCGCGCAGTTCCGGGGTCCAAGGCAGGGCGGTTTTGGTGGCCCCTGAGTAGGTGTAGGCATACGGGGCGTCTCCGTACCACGCCACCTTGCGCGCGGTGGTGATGCGACGGCCGTAGAGGACCACCTCGTCGTGAGTCCATGCAAGGGTGTTGGTGAGGGCTATGAAGTAGCGGTCGGCTTCGGCCAGCGTGAAGATGCGACCGTGGTAGAGCGTGGTGCCGTCGCAGGGGAGGAGGTTGGCGGCGGGATCTGGCGCGAAGAGGTCCATTTGATCGGTACGTCCGTGGGCAGTGCGTCAGTGCGTCAAGGTGTTGGGGGTGATTGGACGAAGCACGCGGGTTCGGCTTGCGGAGGTATCACATAGACGTGGGGGACGATGACAAAATTCTTGGGAGAGCCGCATTTTATCGGCGCTTCGCTGGATTGAGTGGGTAGAACTGGCCTTTTGGGAGAAGTTTGCTAGAGGATGGGGATGGATCAGAACAGCTTGTTTGAGGCGGCATTGGGCCTGACGGCACCTTGGAAGGTCACCGGCAGCGGTCTGGAGCGTGATGAGAGTGGCAAGATGTTCCTGTGCCTGGAGATTGAGGTGCAGCCCGGTGCGAAGGTGCCGTGTCCCTGCTGTGGCCAGCCTTGCACTGCCTATGATCATGAGTTGAAACGTTGGCGGCATTTGAACTTCTGGCAGCACGCCACCTACTTGAGTGCAAGGGTGCCGCGTGTGGACTGCCCGGAACACGGGGTGAGGCAGGTGGAGGTTCCTTGGGCGAGAGCGGGCAGCGGCTTTACGTTGATGTTTGAAGCGCTGGTGATGGCCCTGTCCAGAGAGATGCCCGTCAGCGCGGTGGCCGCGCTGGTTGGGGAGACTGACACCCGGCTGTGGCGGGTGGTGCATCACTATGTAGGGCAGGCGCATGCGGCCCAGGACTGGAGTGAGGTTCATACGCTGGCCATTGATGAAACAGCCACCCGCAAAGGCCACCGCTATGCCACCGTGGCGGTTGATCTTCGGCCCGAGACAGGAGCTTCTGCACGCCTGTTGTTCATGACGCCCGGACGTAGCGGTGAGTGCGTCCAGCAAGTGGCCCTGGCCATGCCAGCGCATGGAGCGCAACCCAACCAGGTCAAAATGGTGGCCATGGATCTGAGCCCCGCATATCAGAAGGGGGCGGCGGAGCACTTCCCCGCAGCGCAGGTGGTCTTTGACCGCTTCCACGTCATGAAGCTGGCGCAGGATGCCACAGATGAGGTGCGCAAGCAGCTGCATCGCATGGGTGGCGATGTCAAAGGGGGGCTGTGGGCCTTGCGAGGCAATCGGGAGGGACTCAAAGCCCCGCAGAAGCAGTTGCGAGACGAGTTGTGCGCCCGGTACAAGGAAATCGGCCGCGCCCTTGCGCTGCGTGAGCACTTGCAGGAGACCTGGGAGTGGACTGGAGCCTTCATGGCAGGGTATCATCTCAAGCAATGGTGCCAGTGGGCTGACCGGAGCCGGCTGGAGCCGGCTGGAGCCGTATCGCAAGCTGTCACGCACGATCAAAAAACACTGGGAGGGCATCCTCGCATACTACCCCAACCGGATAACCTCGGCGGCCATTGAGGCAATCAACGGGGTCATTCAAACAGCGCGCCGACGTGCGCGAGGCTTTCGCAACTTTGCCAACTTTAAAGCCATAGCCTACTGGATGGCCGGAGATCTGGACTTGAAGCTTCGGCCCGCCTTTACCCACCCATAACAGCGAAGAGCCATTTTATCCCTGAAAGGGATATGTAGCACAGCCCAAGGTTGGACGAGCCCTAAGCGAGTCAACCTTGGGTTTGCAGAGGATAGAGCGTCAGGTGCGGAGGCCGATGGAATGACCTACGATTCTCCGTCAGACTTGGAGACCCATGAGAGTGTGCAACTGAGGAACTACGGCCGACTGAAGTCGGTACTCCAACCCGCTGCGATGATATCTTTGAGTGATCAGTTCGCGGAGTCCACCAGTGCCAGAGGGTGGAAGATTTCCGGGGAGGGCAGTGCGTTCTCCACCTGGCGACGAAGTCGCTGTGGAGTGCGTGCGTGAAGCGCCGCTTTCGTGGCTCACAGAGAGTGCGAGGAATCCATCAGCCGAACAGGGGGCGGAATCACCTCCCCTATTTTGCCCTGTCGGTCCGTCCGGACAATGCGGCGCTTCACGCCGCACTCCACAGCCCCGCGAGCGGGGCCAGGTGTTGGTCGTGCCTCTCACGTTGAAAATGAAACAAGCTGGTGTTGCTCTTGGAATGAGCCTCACCGTCCCGCATGCGGGACGGAACTCCAACCCTCTTCGTTGGAAGTGACGGGCTGGAGTTCGGAAGGGTTGGTTCCTAGATCGAACCGGGTGGGTTGCCTTACTCAAACTTCAGGGTCACCTTGGGCAGGAGTTCCTTCACCTTGGCCTGCACTTCAGGAGTGTAACCCTTGGGGCGATTCACGAGGCGCAGTTCCTTGAGGTGGGCGAAGGACTTCAACAGAGGCAGGCGCTCCTCGGTGAGCTCCACGCTGTTGAGCTCGAGGCTTTCCAATCCCTTGATGCCAGCCACGGCCTGCAAATCAGCATCGGCCAGAGACTTGGCATTGGTCAGTGTGAGGCGGCGGAGGGTGGTCATGCCTTTGATGGCGGCGATGCCTTCCGGAGCGTCGAGGCCGTCGCCGAGTTGCAGGTACTCCAGGGACATCTTCGCCACGTGGACAAGGCTGCCGGGTGTGGCGTTCTTGCTGCCGAGTTCCAAGCCTTTGAGTTTGGTGAGCTTGGGAAGGGCGGCCACACCGGCGTCGCCACATTTGGCATGGGCAAGGCTGATGCTCTCCAGGTTCGGGAACTTCTCGCAGAGGAGGGTGAGCCCCTCGTCATCAATGCTGCTGCCACGGTGGCTCACCCGGGTAAGCGCTGTCCAACCCTCGAACTTGGCATACGCATGCCCCTTCATCCCGGTACCCACGAAGGAGAATGCCTCGAGCTGCTTCAGCCCAGCGAGCTTTTCCAGACCGACATCGCTGAGCTTGCCGTTGTTGGTGAACTTGAGCGCCTTCAAGGTCTTGAGTTTGCCCAGCGGGGCGATCCAGTCATCGCTGCACTTGGTGGCGATGATGTTGAGGGACTCGATCTTGGAAAGCCGGCCCACGTGCTCGAAGAAGGCTGCATCATAGGGGTCGGTCTTGCGATGGTCATGCGGCCCCGCATTGGGGATGCCGAGGTCCACCACTTTCAAAGTCTCGAAGAGGGAAATGTCCCCGACGGCAGCTTGTTTGAGGCTGTCTGGCGTGACGTTGATCTTCTCCACCTTTCCAGGTGAGATTTCGATGGCCTTCAGGATGGCCTCCACATGCGTCTTCTCATCGGCGGCGGCAAGGATGGCAGCGGCGTTGTCCTTGATGGCCTGTTTGAGTTTCGCATCGGCCGTCTCAGCGATTACCTTGTCCAGATCCGCCTGGGTCTTCACGCCAGAGAGGGCATCCCCGGGTACGGCGAAGGCGAACGGAGAAACAGAGACCAAGGCTGCCAGCGAGCAGGCCAGCAATACGGAGGAGCGACGACGGAGGGACAGCTTCATGAGAAAGAGGAGAGGGTGAGTGCGAGAAGAGGCAAAGGTACAGAAAAACTCCACTCCCCTGGCGCTTCTTATACTTATCCGCAGGAACCCCCGAAACCTCGGGGGTTCCCGCGTTGGGGGGGGAAGTTGCGCCACCCGTCTGCAAGACATCGACCAAGCCGCCGTACCTTTGCTCCGATCCTCCTATGAAACTGCACCGTCTTCTGCACACCTTCACCCTCGCTGCGGCCCTGCTGGTCGCCGTCACCGCCTCCGCGGCGGACAAGCTGAAAGTCCTGATCGTAGATGGTCAGAACAACCACAACTGGCAGGTTACCACGCCTGTCCTCGTGAATGCCCTGGAGAGCAGCGGTGCCTTCACCGTGACCGTCTCCACCGCTCCGGTGAAAAATTCACCTGCCGACGCCTGGAAGAGCTGGCAGCCGAAGTTTAGCGACTACGCCGTGGTGGTGAGCAACTACAACGGTGCCGACTGGCCTGAGACCGTGCAGAAGAGCTTTGAGACCTTTGTCCAGAATGGCGGGGGCTTCGTCTCCGTGCATGCTGCGAACAACTCCTTCCCTGCCTGGAAAGCCTACAACGACATGATTGGCGTGGGCGGTTGGGGTGGGCGCAATGAGAAGAGCGGCCCCTGGCTCTATGTGAAGGATGGCAAACTCTTCCGCGACACCACGGCAGGCAACGGCGGCGCCCACGGCCCGCAGCACGAATTCCTCATCCAGGTCCAGAATGCCGCCCACCCGATCACCAAGGGTCTGCCAAAGACCTGGATGCACTCCAAGGACGAGCTGTACAGCAAGCTGCGCGGCCCGGCGGAGAATGTGGAAATTCTCACCGCCTCTACTTCTGACCTGACTGGCGTGCTGGAGCCCAACTCCATGGTGCTGACCTATGGCAAGGGACGTGTCTTCCACACCACACTGGGCCATGCGGACTACTCGATGCTGGATCGCGGCTTCTACACCCTGCTCCAGCGCGGCACTGAGTGGGCCGCCACGGGCAAGGTGGTGGCCACCGCCGCCGTCCCGGCGGACTTCCCCACGAAGGAGCGGGTGTCCGTGGTGAAGCTGGAGGGCTACCCGAAGCCTGCGAAGTAAGTCGCTCAGCCTGATCACCCTTCCGCTGGAAGCCAGCCCCGGCCGGGCTGGCTTCTGCGCATCCCGGGGACAGGATTGTCAGCGCCCCCGGCTTGCACATTGAGTCTGGCACCGCTACAGACACCCTCTCAGTCGATTCGTTTTCCGTCACACCCCATGCAGCTTCGCTCCTTCCAGGGCCTTGTGCCCACTCCCGAACTCGCGCCTCAGGTCGCGGCCGTGCCCTATGACGTTGTCAATCGTGCCGAATCCAAGGCACTGGGCGAGAGCAACCCGATCAACCTGATTCACGTGGACCGTGCGGAGATCGACCTGCCAGACAGCGTGGGCGACTACGACGATGCCGTGTACGCCAAGGCGGTCGAGAATTTCAAGAAACTCCAGGCGGACGGCGTGCTCGTGCGTGAAGCCGCACCCTGCATGTACCTCTACCGTCAGGTGATGGGCGAGCACGCCCAGACCGGCCTGGTGGGTGTGTGCAACATCGAGGACTACGAGAACGACATCATCCGCAAGCACGAGAAGACGCGGAAGGTGAAAGAGGATGACCGCACCCGTCTGGTGGACGAGCTGAGCGCCAACACCGGCCCGATCTTCCTGACCTACCGCGACCATGCTGGCGTGCTGGCCCTGACCAAGAAGCACGAGACGGAAGACGCCCCGATCAACGACTTCGTCGCGCCCGATGGCATCCGTCACCAGGTGTGGCGTCTGCCCGCAGAGACCTGCGAGGCGATCAGCAAGTACTTCGCGGAGGAGATCCCCCTCGCCTACGTGGCGGATGGTCACCACCGCAGCGCCAGTGCCGCCCGCGTGGGCAAGGAGCGCCGCGACAACAACCCGAACCACACAGGCCAGGAGAACTACAACTGGTTCCTGAATGTGCTCTTCCCCGCCAGCGAGCTGAAGATCCTCCCCTACAACCGGGCGGTGAAGAACCTCAACGGCCACTCCCTGCAGGAGTTCCTGGAAAAGATCGGCGCGATCTTCTCCATGGATCCCAATGGCAAGAAGACGCCGGAGAAGGCGGGCGAGGCCTGCATGTACATCGGCGGGGTGTGGCACACGCTCAACTGGGAGCCCACTCCGGACGCCACGCCTGAGGACGCCCTGGACGTGAGCATCCTGCAGCAGCGGGTGCTGGCCCCGGTGTTGGGAATTGACGATCCGCGCACGAGCGACCGGATCGACTTCATCGGCGGCATCCGCGGCACGGCGGAGCTGGAAAAGCTGGTGGACAGCGGCTCCCATGCCGTGGCCTTCAGCATGTACCCCACGACGGTCTCGCAGCTCATGGACATCGCCGACGCCGGCCAGATCATGCCGCCCAAGAGCACCTGGTTCGAGCCCAAACTTCGCTCGGGCCTCTTCATTCACACCCTCGACAACTGACGCCGGATTTCGCGCCCGGGCGGTGGCACCGCATTTTTGCCACCGCCTTGGCCCACATCCGGCATCTGATGTCTCTCCCGGGATGGCCTTCATTTGAGGACGTCCCTGCATTGCGATGAGTCTGCTGGTGCCTGTCATACTATCCCTCGCCTTTGTGGTGCTGCTCTATGTAGCAGCCAGTTTTTCGGCGCTGGAGACTGCATTGTTTGTCCTGCGCAAAAAAGGCCCCCCTGCGGAAGGCGTGCCTGGCGTGCGAGGGCGGGCCCAGCATGCGCCAGAGATCAAGGACCCCCTTTCCGCACTGCCGGAGGTTCTGCTGCTCGGCAGCTTTTGCAATCTCGTGCTGGCCACCATCGGCCTCTGGCTGGTCTTGGGCCCCCTGCGCGGGCTGGGTGGCAATCCATGGATCAGCGGCCTGAGCCTCTTTGGCACCGGCTTTGTGGTCGTGGAATTCCTGCCCAATGCGCTGGCGTTGCGCTCCCCCACCCGCACCCTGCGGCGCACTCTGCCTCTCTTCCTGGCCGTGCGCGGCTTTTGCCGTCCTGTCACCCGGTACCTGCGGCAGTTCAGCGAGGGACTGGCCACGTTCTTCGCCCCCAAGAAGGTGAAACCCCGCCACAACCTGCTGCCGGAGGAAGTGGAGACCCTCATCGACATGCGAGAGGAACAGGGTGCACTGGGCACGGATGAAGCCGCGCTGCTGCGGGCGGTGATCGACCTCAATGGTCTGACAGTGCGCGATGCCATGACCCCTCGTGTGGATCTGCTGCTCATGCCGCATGATGCCGGTGAGATGGAAGCCCTGAACACCCTGGAGAGCAGTCGCCAGCGCTTCGTCCCCGTGTACGATGAGAAGCAGGACGCCATCGCCTACCTGGTGGATGTGCAGCGCTGGAAGCTGGCTGGCCGGCCGCATTGGAGCACACTGACCGTGGAGCCCATCTTCGTGCCGAAGACGATCCTGCTCGTGGAAGCCTGGCGTCAGCATCTGCCTGCGGAAGACTCGGCCGCCGTGGTGGTGGACGAGTACGGCGGGTTCGAGGGTCTGCTCACCCGGGAGAAGTTCGTGGAAATGCTCCTTTCCAAAGCCGCGCCTGCTCCTGGCAACACCATTGGGATCCAGCCCATCGGCCCGGACCGCTATCTGGTGCAGGGTCACACCCGCCTGGAGGAGGTGGAACGCGAGCTGGGCATCACTCTCCCGCCTTCAGAAAGTGTGGACACGGTGGCCGGCCTGGTGATGAACCGGTTTGGCTATCCGCCCAAGCCCGGCGAACAGCTCACGCTGGAGCAGGTGATCATCAAGGTGAAGCGCACCTCGCGCGCCCGCATCCTGCAGCTGGAGCTGCAGGTATTGGAAACAACTGAAGAAGATGAGGAGGAGAAAGGCGCATGATCACGTTCATCATCGTCATCAGCATCGTCCTGGCCTTCATCCTCTCCGGGGTGGAGAGCGCCCTGCTCACCATCAGTCGTGTGCGCATCCGTCACTCGGCGGAGGCAGGAGACAAATCTGCCGCCCGCCTGCTGGTGCTGCTGGAGCATCGCGTGGAGCTTCTGCACACCGTCACCGCCCTGAACCACTGCTTCACCCTGCTGGCCTACCTTTTGAGCGTGAGAGAACTGGTGCGCCACCTGGGCGGCTGGGGCTGGCTGGCGGCCGTGGTGGTGCTGACGCCACTCTTCCTCGTGCTGCTAGAACTCCTGCCCAAGCAGCTTTTTTACCGATATCCTCTTGGAGTGCTGCGACTGCTGACGAAGCCGCTGAAGCTGCTGCTGACCATCGCCCGTCCATGGCTCTCACTCGGCAATCTCTTCCAGTCCCGTGTGCTCAATGACGTGCCTGAAGAGGGCGACCAGCGCAGTATGGCTTCCCTGGCCAAAACCGTGGAATCCCTCTGCGTGCTGCGTCCCGTGGTGGGCAGCATGCTGCACAAAGCCGGCCGCCTGCAGGAGGTGTGCGCCCAGGATGCCATGATGCCGCTCAAGCAAGTGACCGCCCTCTTCCCCGAGATGGCTGTCTCCAGCGCGCTCGTCCTCTGCCGGGAGCAGAACCACTCCTGGCGTCCCGTAATGGGGACCAACGGTGCCCTGCTCGGCTGGCTGGATGTCGCAGCCCTGCCTTCCCGCATCCAGCCCGACAAGATGGTGCGCCAGTTCATGCGCCCCCTTTCCCAGATGAAGACCTCCGAGTCCGCCCTGCGCTGCCTGCAAGCACTGCGCAAACGGGGCGAACCCATCGCCGCCGTGGTGAATGATCAAGGCGAAGCCGTGGGTGTGCTGACGCAGCAGGCGCTGCTGGGGATCATCCTCGCGACAAATGGCAACGGGAACGGGAATGGATTGAAGAAATAACGTCAGGGGTAGATAGCCCTGAAGGTTTAACCACAGAGGCACAGAGAACACAGAGGAATACAAAAACTCAAAGTTCAAAAACCAAAAAATCAAGAGACCTCGTGGGATTGATGCATCGGATCCCATCTTGTTAATCTGAATCCAATCTTGTTAATCCTGTCTGAAAAATCAGTCTCTGTGTTCCCTGTGCCTCTGTGGTTAAATTGCATTCTTCCAAAACTCCGCCGTCTGCTCTGCATCCGGACGAACTTCCCACACGGCACACGCTGACTGATCCGCTGCGGTTTGTGCGGCGGTCAGATCTTCGAGATTGGTGATCAACTTGTAGTCCATGCCCCACATCTGGGCCCAGGGGGCGAAGGTGAGGGTGTGGGAGTTTTCCATCACCTTGCGTGCGTCGGGGCCGGCGTTCTTGAGCCAGGTCACGCGGGAGAAGATCTTACCGCCACCGTTGTTGATGATGACGAGGCGGCGCTTTGCGGGTGGAAGCTGGGTGAGAATCCAGGGGGCGCTGAGGTCATAGAGAGTGCTCAGGTCGCCGATGATGAGCCAGGACTCTGCCGCCTCTGCCGCGACGCCCAGCCAGGTGGACACAAGGCCATCGATGCCGTTGGCTCCTCGATTCGCCCAGGTGCGACAGCCGGCAGGAAGCGAGGGCACGGCGAGGTTCCACTCGCGAATGGGCAGGCTGTTGCCCAGGAATACGGTGGCACCTGGTGAGACCTGATTGGCGAGGTGCCGCATCCAGGCAGGTTCGGACAGCGGGTGGGATTCAAGGAAACGATCCGCAGCCGGGGCAGGAGGCAGATGGATCGTGTTTTCAGGCTGTGCAGGGATGGAGAGGGCCAGCGCTTTCCAAGGCACGATGGCGACGTTTTCCGTCCGGGCAAGTCCGCGAAAGGGAGCAGGGCTGACGTTGAGAACTCGAACCTCTGGCCGGTCCTCAAGATCCCGCCACCAGCGCCAGGAGGGAACAGCACCGAGCCGAAGGACTCGCTGCGGATGAAGTTGTCTCAACACCCGCTCGCTGGCGGGCAGCAACCAGGGCTTCAGGCGAGGTTCGCCAAGGAGGTTGGATGTGGCCTCGGCAATGATCGGAGCCTGAAGTTTAGCCAGGAACTCCACCGCCAATGGCACATCTTCTGGATGGATCCCTGCGGCCACGACCGCTACTGATCCCTCGCTTGACCAAAACGCCTCCCAGTCCTGCGCAGCGAGCAGGGCAAGGACTTCAGGCGCTTCATAGGGCGGGGCGGCCGGGCTCGCTTCCAGAAGGGTGCTGACGAGATCCTCCTCAAGGCAGACGTTAAAATGCAGAGGTCCGGGGCGGGCAGAGATGGACTCCGCATGCACGAAGCAGCCATCGGCCCGATCTTCAAGCTCCACGGTGCGCACCACGTAGTTCGCGAAGATCCCATTCTGCTCCACGGCCTGGGGTGCCCCGCTGCCGCGATAGTGCGAGGGGCGGTCAGCGGTCACCACCACCAGGGGTGCGGCTTGGTAATAGGCCTCCATCACGGCCGGGAAGAGCTCCGCCACGGCGGTGCCGCTGGTGGTGATGACCGCCACCGGCTTGCGAGTCTCCATGGCGCGGCCGAGGGCAAAGAAGGAGGCGCAACGCTCCTCAAAGAAATGCCGCACCGTCAGGTCTCTCGACTCGGCACGCTCCAAGATGATGGCCAGCAGCGGCGCATTGCGGGCACCCGCCGCCACGCAGTACTCCACCACACCCAGAGCATCCAGCTCAGCCAGCAGTTGCGCGATGACGCGGGCATTGCCTGAGGTGGAGGATGCGGGCGGGCAGGCAGCGGGATCAGCCATGCGGAGGGATGGGGAAATAAGTGACTACAGCCCCAGCAGCCGGGCCACGGACTCGCGTTTCAGGCGCAGTTCCCGCCATTCGTGGTCAAAGGCACTGCCGCCCACGATGCCGCAGCCGCTGGAGAGCATGACTTTGTCGCCATCCCAACCAATGCCACGGATAGATACCACGGCGTGGAAGGCATTCCCCACTTTGAGGCCGAAGGGTGCACCGAAGTAATCCGGGGCCTGAAGTTGGCGTCGGTATTCCGTGAGCTTTTCCAGGCTCGCGGCATCCCGCGGCAGGCAGCCCACGGCGGGGGTGGGATGCAGGCGGCGGACGAGGCTGTTGAGATCGGGATTGCCCTCCAGTTCCACGGCCACCTCGGTGCGAAAGTGGGTGAGCCCAGCAGCTTCGCTGGTCTGGCGCTCCCCTATTTGCACCTTGCCCAGGGGGGCCAGGGCGTCCTTGAGGAATCCGGCCACGAGCTCGTGTTCCTCGATCTCCTTGGCGTCGGTGACAAAACTTTCGCGGCCATTGGGCTTGGCGGTACCCGCCAGGGCCATCGTTTCCAGGCGGGAGCCCTCCTTCCGCAGGAGGAGTTCAGGGGTCGCTCCGAGGAATCCCTTGTCGCCCTCGATCCGGGCGTAGCCCCAGAGACCGCTCGGGGCATCCATCACCCGGTTGAGCAGCGCGCTGAGGTCTGTCTGGCCGTTTTGCTGCAGCAGCGTGCCGGACTCCGTGAGCACCGGCACCATCTTGCGCAACTTGTGGGAGAGCACGTCCTTGCGGATGCGGCGGAACGCCATCTTGAACCACTCCGTGGCGGGCTTTTGCCAGACGATCCGGGGCTGGATTTCGGTCACAGAAAAGTGCTCCGGCAACGCTCCGGCGGGCACCTCGGTGAGGCGGGAGGGAATCTTCCAAGGGGTCGGGCTGGAAAGTGCGAAGTCGTTCACATAGAAGGCATCACCGGGCGGCGGCTCCGCTGCTTCCGCAAACGGCCCCTCCCCGATCCATGCCTTTCCGTCTGGAAGCCTGAATAATGCGAGATCCATCATCACTGAGTTCGGCCTGCACTTTGCGCGGGATGCTGGGAAGTGCAAACCGGGAGGTGCGGTGCGGGGGAAGTCGTGGCGGAATCGAGGTGGCAATGGGCAGAGCGGAGCGCGAAGATCCGGCGCCCCTCCTGGACGCGAGGATGTGGGTGAGCGGGGCTCCGGTGGTTGGCACCACCGGCTAGATTCCGTGGTCCCTCCGGGACCGGTGGAGGAGGGGGCTGCCCCTGTCCAAGGAGCGGCGGTTTGTGCTTGCACAACCGCCGGGGTCACCGGAGGTGCGGACGAGGCGTTCCGTGACAAGGAACGTCGGGAGGTCTATGGCTGCGTTTCGTTTCTTGATGCCGTTGGAGACACCGCGACGTGCTGGAAAACTTGTGACGTGACCGCGTAAACGCCAATGCCATCAGGGAAAACGCATCGTCTTGCTGTTTTGCGTTGGCGCGCCTCGGAGCCGCGATGGTGCAACCGCCACGACTGTAACTGGTGAGCCCCTTTCAGAAGGGCCGAAGGTCCGGGTTCATACCAGCCTGGGGCAACGCCCCAAAGATAGATGGCCAAACTACCCTTGAGGGCTGTAGGCCCGGTGTCATCAAGTCTGCCTATGACGAGCATCCCTGAATGACGTCGGGCCTACAGCCCTCAACATCTAAAACGAGCGCCTGCCTTGGGCGTTGCCCAAGGCTGCAATGATGCCGGACCTTCGGCCCTCAATACTTTCACAAAAGGGAGATGCTCGACCTCTCCACTTTTCCCTGATGGCATTGGTCCCGCATGCGGGACGGAACTCCAACACTGAGCCCAAGCCTGATTGGAGGTATTGAGATGTTGCACTCACCCGTCCCGGAGGGACGCCTGAATGATAGCTGGTGGTGACAACGACCGGATCACACCGCCCCTTCGCGTCGCGTCCCGGAGGGACGCCGGATCGGGTGTGTAGGAAGTCTCCAGATACTTGGCGATCTCCTCCCCTTTCCATGTCTGAAGCCCCCCCACTGAACCGACGGGACGCCGGGAGCACACACAGGCTGGAATCCCGTGTCACTGGGAAGATTCCCCACCTTGGCCGCTTATTTTGATCCATCGCAAAACCGGATCGGTAAATTGGCCGGCGTTGTGGACATACCTTGACCGTGCCCCTGGACGATTCATCAGCCTCTGACCTGCCTGCCGCGCTCCCTCCGGAGCGGCAGGAGGAATTTGTGCGGCTGCTCAATGGTGCGCACGCTCTCCTTCTGCGGTACGTGATGACTCTGGTGGCCAACCGGCATGATGCGGAGGATGTGCTCCAGCGCGCCAGCGTGGTGATGTGGCGGCGCTTTGCCACCTTCGAGCCCGGCACGGACTTTGTCGCCTGGGCGACCACGGTGGCGTTTTACGAAGTGCGCAACTTCCAGCGGGTGACGGGTCGATCCCGGGTGGAGTTCGATGACGACCTCATGCAGACCCTGGCCGCGGAGCGCATGCAACACGTCCAGCAATGGAGCCCGCGCATGGAGGCGCTGGAGACCTGCATGGAGAAGCTGCCCCCGGCCAGCCGGGATCTGGTGGAGGCCATCTACACCCGCGGCATCGACGCCGCCACCCTGGCACAGTTAGAGGGACGCGCCGTCCAGACCATTTACAACAAACTCAACTTCATCCGCCGCTCCCTGGCCGAATGCGTGCAGCGGCGGATCACGGAAACCACCTCATGAACAACCCCGTTCCGGACGAATGGCACCGGCTCTTCAATACGGCGCTGAACGGCACCTCCACTGCGGAGGAAAAGTGCCGCCTCGCGCAGGTGCTGAAAGAGCACCCTGAAGCCCGCCAGCTTTGGTTCCTCTATCAGGACAATGAGTGCTCGCTTGGTGAACTCCGACCTGTCACTCAACCAACCGGTCTGCCGGTGAGGCCAAGTCGTTCCGCATGGCTGCAGTGGCGTCCCGCTGTGGCCGCCGCGGCCGGGCTCGTCATCGGCCTCTTCAGCGCCTCTCTCGTGTGGGGCTATGCAGGCACGTATGCCAGCCGGGCCGTGAACCTGTTGCGCGACAGCTTTGAATCGGGTGAGTTGCCCCAAGTGACCGGTGTCCCCCTCGAGCCCGGCCACTGGAGCGGTGACTACGCCGAAGTCGTGGGCGAATACCGTGGGGTCAACCCTGCCAGCGGCGACAAGATGCTCCGCCTCGTGCGCGCTGACTACGAGGGCAAACCCGGCCGGGACGGCTACATCGCCGACATCTACCGCATTATCGATCTCAACCGCCCAGACTGCGATGTGGACCGCGGCGACGCCTGGGTGAGCGTGGAGGCCCGCTTCCGGGCTCTCTCTGAGGACTACCAGGGGCGGGTGCACAGCAGCATCACCATCCACGCCCTGAACACGCTACCGACCGCCGAGCAACGGCAGGAGTTTTTCCTTAAACCTCGCAGCGTGGTGGCTTCGAGTGAAGGAGACGGGCCCCAACCCTCCGCCAACATCCTGGCCAGCACCTCACGCCAGGAGATTTACCTCTCCACAAAGGAGAGCTGGCACACTGGGCGGGCCGAGCTCCTGGTCCCTACAGGCACAAGATATCTCATGCTGCATCTGCATGAATGGCGGCTGGATGCCAAGGACTACAAGAAACCGCAGCCGATCGAGTTCGGCGGTCTCTTCCTGGACGACGTCCGTGTGACGCTCACCCACCGCCCTCCGCTGCCGTGATCCCCCTGTCCCCTTCCGCAATGCTCTCTCTCAAGACTCTCTTCATCTGCTCCAGGTTCGCGCTGTTAACAGCAGGTGTTTCCGCGACCCTCCCGCTCCAGCCAGCCGCCGCAGCTGATCCGGCCCAGCCCGTAATGGGTGAGCAGCATCGTGCCTTGCTCAAGGAGAACTGCTTGAGCTGCCACAACGAGACCAAGAAGAAAGGCGGCATCCGTCTGGACGATCTGCCCTTCACCGTCAACAACGGCCAGGCTGCCGAACGCTGGCAGCAGGTACTGGATCAGATGAACTCCGGCGACATGCCTCCGGAGGATGAGAAGCAGCCCGAGAAATCCGCCAAGGCCAACTTCCTGGATGATCTGGCGCACGTCATGGTGGCCGCCCGGCGGACGCTGGCGGACCAGCAGGGTGAGATCACCATGCGCCGGCTGAACCGACGTGAGTATCAGAACACGCTGCGCGAACTGCTGGGGGTGGAGATCAACGTGAGCGAACTGCCCTCCGACACCGGCACGGGCGGCTTCGACACTGTGGGCTCGAACCTTTTCATGTCGGGCAACCAGTTTGAACAGTATCTCTCCCTCGGCCGGGACGCCTTGGATGAAGCGTTTGACCGGCTGGCCAACGCCGCGGTGGAAAAGAAGCTCCGCTATGAGGCCGAGGTCTTCACCCCGATCGTTGAAAAATTCAATGCAGGCGAGATCGACGCCCGGGACCGGGCCCAGCGCTGGGTGAAAGGGGTGGAGGAAGCCGCTGCAAAGCCTGAGAACGCGGAGGTCGTGGCCCGCATCCGTAAGGGCTCGAAGAACGACGCCATCTTCCGCCGCAGTTGGGCAGAGATCCCAGGCGCTCCTTCGCCAGAGTCGTTTGGCTTCGTCACCAAGGAGAACAATTCCGATAAGGCCAATGCCGCGCTAAACCCCTACTACCTGACCTACCACCAGCACTACCTGACTTACCCGGCCATCGACAAAGGGGCCTATCTTTCCATCCAGACCACGCACCCGTCCCTGCTCCAGATCGGCTGGATCACCATGCTGGTGCCTTTCAACTGGCCGGCAGGAGACTACACGGTGCGCATCCGCGTCGCAGGCAATGAACACGCCACCCCGGACCGTCGTTTCCTCGAGTTCGGCATCAACCCGAACAACAACGGCCTGGCGCTGAGCACCCACGAAGTGACCGGCACAATGGAGAACCCCCAGGTGATTGAGATCCCCCTGACCCTGACACGAAAACACACGGACCGGGCAGACCGCATGCTTTTCATCCGCGAGAAAGGCACCGCCGACACCAATGAACGCTTGTCCGTCATCATCCAGGAGGCGAGAAAACGCAATGGCCTGGGGCCGGAGATGGCGCTGTGGGTGGACTGGATGGAAATCGAGCGGAAGACCGCCTCCACCACACCGCCACCTGCCCTCTCTGCACTGAATCTTCCGCTGAATGACAAGGCCCCCGCACCTGATCGCGAAACGTTGCGTACAGGCCTGTCCCGGTTTGCCGCGATGGCCTTCCGCGGCAAAGCCACTCCTCCCTCGTATCTGGACGGACTGGTCCGGTTCTATGAAATGCGCCGCACTGCCGGTGACAAGCCCAGTGCTGCGCTCAAGGACACGCTCGCCGTGGTGCTTTCCTCACCCGGGTTTCTGTATCTGGCAGAGCCCGCCACCGATGAGGTCCACCGCCCTCTCATCGGTGTGGAGCTGGCCACGAGGCTCTCGTACTTTCTCTGGAGCGCCCCACCGGATGTGGAGCTGCGCACCCTGGCGGCAAGGGGCGAACTCTCCCGCCCGGAGGTGCTGACCGCCCAGACCAACCGCCTGCTGGATGACCCGCGCGCCGCGGAGTTCGTCCGGGCCTTTGGCTACCAGTGGCTGGGCATGGACCGGCTGGACTTCTTCCAGGTGAACCAGATCCTGCACCCGCGCTTCAGCAACGGAATGAAGCTGGCCGCTCGCGACGAGGTTTATGAAACCTTTGCCCATGTGCTGCACCAGGGGAACAGCCTGCGGGATCTGCTGAAGTCAGACTATGTCGTCATCAACGGCCTCCTCGCCAACTACTACGGGATCGAAGGGGTGCACGGCGACTCCTATCGCAAAGTGGCCCTGCCTGCTGGCTCCCCGCGTGGCGGATTGCTGGGCATGGCTGCCGTGCACTTGATGGGCGGAAACGGCGAGCACACCAGCCCGGTGGAACGCGGGGCCTGGGTGCTGCGCAAGCTTCTCAACGACCCGCCGCCACCAGCTCCGGCGAACGTGCCCGCATTGACGCGACTCGCAGGGAAGGTGCTGACCACACGTGAACGCATGCTGGCCCACCAGGAAGATGCCCAGTGCGCCAGTTGCCATCGCAAGATCGACCCCATCGGGTTCGGTCTGGAAAACTTCGATGCCGCCGGACTCTGGCGCACGGAGGACAGCTACACGGTGACGGGTGCCAACGGGCGGCCGGATCCCAAGACCAAAAAGATCTGGACCATTGATCCGGCAGCGAAACTGCACAACGGTCCCGCCTTCAAAGACTATCAGGGACTGCGCGACATCATTGCCACGCGGGCGGATGACTTTGCCCGCGGCTACAGCAGTGCCCTCATCGAGTACGCCCTGGGCCGCCCCTGTGGCTTCAGCGACGAGCCGCTGGTGAACGCGATGATCACCCAGGCCCGGGGCAAGAATCTCGCTGCCCGCGAGTTCATCCACGCCCTCGTGCTCAGCAAGGCCTTCCACACCAAGTAACTCCTTTTCAATCGCCCGCTTTATGAAACAACCGCTCAACCGGCGTCACTTCCTCCGTTCCAGCACGGCCCTCATCGCCCTGCCCGCCCTGGAGTCTCTCGGGTTTCGGCGATTCGCGTCCGCCGCTGCCAGCGTCCCGGCCACTCCGCCCAAGCGCCTGGTGTTCCTGGGCTTTGGCTGGGGCATCACCCAGGAGTCGTGGTATCCGGACATCAAGCAACCTGGCAAAGACTACGTGATGCCCGCGGGCCTGAAACCGCTGGAGCGGCACAGGGCGGACTTCACGGTGGTGCAGGGGCTGTGGAACAAGTTCTCCAATATGGGCCACGCCGGCAGCACTATGTGGCTCACCGGGGCTAATCGCTATGCGCAACCGGGGCAGAGCTTTCACAACAGCATCTCGGCTGATCAGGTGGCGGCGGCACAGTTCGGTCTGCACACGCGTTTTGCCTCGCTCCAGCTCAACGGCGCGGAGAACGCAGAATCCTCTGGGCATGGCCCCGGCCTCTCCATGGCGTGGGACCAGAGCGGCAAGCCCGTGGCCGGGCACAACGGCCCCTTTGCTGCCTATCACCGCCTCTTTTCGAACGACACCACGCCCATTGAGCAGCAGAAGGCCATGCTGGCCCAGCGTCGCAGCGTGCTGGACACCGTGATGGAGAACGCCCGCGATCTGAGACGCGGACTGAGCCGGAATGACGGTGAAAAGCTCGAGGAGTATTACCAGGGCATCCGCGATATCGAAACCCGCCTCAGCAAAGACGAGCAGTGGATTGGCGTGCCCCGCCCCAAGACCGACATGGCCGAGCCCGCCCCCGGACTCGCAGGGAAGAAGGAGATCGAGATCATGTACGATCTCATCGTCGCGGCCATGCAAACCGACAGCACGCGGGTCCTGACTTATCGCCAGCCCGTGAGCACCCTGCTGACCAGCATGGACATCAAGGTGGCCCCGCATGACATGAGCCACTACCACTCCACCATGGGTGAGAAGCTGGATGCCTCACAACGCCGCGACGTGGCCCAGAGCCAGCTGCTCGCCGGCTTGATCGACAAGCTCAAGGCCACCAAGGAAGCCGATGGCAGCCGTCTGTTCGATCACGTGGCGCTGGCCTATGGCAGCAATCTCAGGTCCGAGCACTACCTCGACAACTGCCCCACCCTGCTCACCGGCACCGGCGCCGGCATCAAGCTGGGCGAAAACCTCGTGGTGTCGAAGGATACGCCGCTGTGCAATGCGTGGCTCACGCTGCTGCATGGCGTGGGCGTGAATGCAGAGCGGCATGGGGACAGCACCGGGGTGATCAAGGAGTTGATGGCGTGAGGGGTGGGAAAGGAGTGAATGGTGAGGAGGAGGTTCTCACACGAAGGCACGAAGGTGGGATGAATGAGGGGACGGTACGGTGCTTGTCCCCCGAGGTGGTCTGATCAATTGGTGAGACTCCATTCCTTACGCCGCTGCGCCGAAGTTCTTCCCCGAAGGGGATTCGGCCACAAGCCCAACGTTGACGAGCTTCCAGCGAGTCTACGTTGGGATAGAGATGATGTGATTCTTACTCCGAAGGAGTTGCGGCGGTCTGCCTGTCAGGTGCAGGAAGTTCTCCTACATAGCTTGCATCCAGAGCCGACTGAAGTCGGTACTCCAACCCTGTATGAGCACCTGTCGTGATGGGGGTGTAAGCGGAGCGGGTTGGAGGCCGATTGTGGGCAGTGAGAGGACAGCAAGAGAAGGCGAACACAATGGGCCTTTGTTCCGTGACCGCCTAAAGGCGGAACTCCAACCCTGCTTAAGCACCTGTCATTCTGCTGATGGGAGCGAAGAGGGTTGGAGTTCCGCTTTCAAGCGGGGAAGCTCGTCTCGAGTGGATAGCACGCACCATCTACGAGCTACGATGCCGGCCCCCAACATGCACGCCCTGCCGCCCACGCCAACGGCGTGGTACAACTCCAGCCCAAGGGTCAGGCGAGGCACGAGCCGCCACCCTTGGTATTCATCCGAAGATATCTGGAACTCCGAATGGAGTTCTACAAACCGTTGCAGATCGTGAGATGACACATCTCAACATGAGAGGCCACTACCGTCCCGCGTCCAGGAACCTGCGGGGTGAAGCATAGTCAATGGCCACAAATCGCATCAACGGATCACACTTCTCCGTGAGTCGATCACCTCTAAAATCAATGTAAGTCCCTGGGCACACCCCCACATCAAGCCCATCACGGTCCAATGCTAACGTGGCATAGACACGCACAAAGTATTCAGGAAACTGCCAGATCGTTTCCTGAGCAGGCATGTCGCCTACAGGTGAAAAGTAGGTCTGAGCAGGAACTCGATGAGCTTTTGAAAACTCGGAGACAAGCTTGTCTGCCCGCAATGCGATGTATCGTGAAGATACTCCCCAGCAATCCAGAGTATCCACACCCACGCTTCTGCCAACCCACCGATGTGGATGCTCAAGCAATTCTGCCGACTCACGCTCAAACTTCACCCGCTCATGGGCGACTGCATTCCGAATCAGGATGCCTGCCCCGAGCACGAGCGCGAACGGAACCAGGAAAAGCAGCCGACTTATCCGAAATCTTCTCATGACGAGTTTGAAATCCGACACTCACCTCACTTCCGGAACACTCCTTTCAACCGCTGCCACCACGTCGGCGGCGGCATGATACCGCCAGCAATCACCTTCCCGTCAATCTTCAAAGGCTGGACATTAGTGGTTGCGCACGACTCCGCAGGTGGACCGGCTTGGGAACTGGCTCGGGGGCTCGCACAGGAGGATATCCCGAGTGGAAGCACAATCGCGACCAGCGCTGCAACTGTCCGCAGCGGGCGAGTCATGCGATGAATCAGCAACCAGGTGCTGCTGCGCACTTCGATGGCCTTGGCATTCTGCACCATGGCCACACACTTGCGACCGGGTAGATCCATCACCGCCCCTTGCTCGTCCGGAGTCATGGCCGAGAGGTTGTGCACATGAAGCTGACACTGACTGCAGAACCGGCATTTGTCGTCACCGGTCATGGCCGACCAATCTTGGTCACATGGGTGGGTCAGCTTGGGGACGAGCTTCATGAGGCAGGAATATAGTCTCTCGGGGCCGTTCCACAACCTCAAGCATCCAACTGCTTCTCACCCGACAGAAACCTCGCATTGAGGATCCAGCCGTCGCGCACCTCATAGGTGGCAACGAGTTGTACAGTACCAGCCCCTTCTGGAAAAGTCCGAGCGACAAGCTCGTGATCAATCACGAAAGCGCCCATGACAATGCGATGCAACAGTTTGGCGTGCAGATTGGGTTCCGCTAAACGCAGTCGGAATCGTTCCCGGATCTCTGCCTTTCCAGAAGCCAGCAAGGTGTTCGGATGTTCGAACAAGCGGGCATCCTCAGCATAGGTCGCCACCAGCGCCTCAAGGTCATGAGCGTTGTAGGCATCGAGTTGCTGTTGCACAACATCCGCGGGCAAGATCGGAATACTTGGGGAACGGGAATAGTAGACATCCCACTCATCCTCTCCAGTCTGCATAAACCCATGCCGTTGGTAGAAGCGGTTGGACGCACTATCTCGCAGCGCGCCCAAGAGCACCGGCAATCGGAGGGCATCGGAGCGCTTGAGAAGCATGTGGAGGACAAAGGATCCCACACCCTGAGATTGGGCGTCGGGGTGAACATAGAAGTGATCCAGGTGATAAGCGTCGTCAGAAGGGCGAAAGGTGCAAAAACCGATTCGTGCACCATCGAGGACGATGACCTGGCTGTGCTCAGGACTGAACGACTTACGCAAACGCTCCCTGGCCCGTTCAGGGTCGAATCGTCCCACACGCTCAAGGCTCTCGCGCATGGCCGCGATGCGGAGAGTTGCCAACTCTTCGAAGTCGTTCGGCGAGACAGGGGCGAAGGTGACCCGGTCTGCAAGGGTGGTGTGAACGGGAAGTTGCGGGTTCATGAGTGGCTTGCGACAAGGATGAAGAGCGGGATCTCGCAGCCCAGAACCACTTGGTCCAGGGGCCTGAATTCGGGCAGGCTTACCAGATGGTCTTAGTCGAGCATGGCGTATTCAGCATTCTCCCCCTCATGGGTTACCCTTTTGTCCCTTCTTCCATTCGTCAAAGTCGGCCTGCAGCTGCGACAGTGGACGCCGACGCTCGAAATATTTGGAGTCGCGGCCAAAGAAGACGATTGTCCCAACCTTGGTTTCGACGTCAAACTCACCCAAAGCTTCATCAAGGAAGAGATAGCCAATCTGCCCAAGCACTCCTTCTTTCTCCCCTTTCGCGTAGCCATCCAAGAAGAGCATGATGCCGATTTTTCCCGGAGCCTCGTCCTTGAAAACGGCATAGTGAACCTCCTTCGCCTTAATCTCCACCCCGCCGTACTCGATGTCGTTGATCGGAGTCCTCCGCTGTCGGTATTTGATGAATTTCCATCGCTTCAGTTCTGGCGCAGCGCGGTGTAGCGATTCGACGCTCGGGAAGACGGCTTTGAGTCCACCGGCGCTGATGACAAACTCCCGTGTTCCGTCCGTTCGTACAGGCCCAAACTCAAAGGTCAAATCTTCGTGGACCTTCGCCATGGCGTTGTTGAGATGATCAAAAGTCGATTCCTGGTCCTTCTCAAATTGAAAGAGGCGGTCTTCGTTTGCCGCAAACCACCTCCAAAAAACCTGTTCCTTGGTTTCATTGGCAAAAATGGGCATGTTGGTGAGGAGGGACAGCAAGACTAGAATCGCGAGTTTCATTTCAACCAATCGATGTCAACGAGTACCGGTGAAGCCACAAGTGAGCATGAGATTTCGAAAGAACTGGTCACCTCACTCAGCGTTGGGCGGGTTGTTGCTCGTCAATTGTCTTTCGGGGAGCTTCGAAGCTGCCGTGATGCATCGTTTCACCGTGTTTGAGTTCCCGCATCGACTCGACTTTGATTCGACGCCCTCCATCGGCCTTTTCAAGCGCCCCGGTAATTTCGACGTGGGACCCACTTGGTACCGCAGGGGACTTTGGAACTTCAACGAGGGAAATGCTGGCATCCTCTGTTGTAGGGGTCTCTGGAATCCAGAGGACTGATGCTTCGTCCGATATACCGGCTATGAAAACGCCTCTTGTCTTCAATCCGGCTTGGGGAGGCTTTTCCGAAAGGGTTCGAGCATCGACCCAGTCGCCATTGTCAGGAGCTGGTTTTTCCCCCAAGGCAACCCAACCCATGTCGGTTTCGGACCTGGTTGCGCCGTACTCTTTGTTGTCTATCTCTTTTCGGGCAATGATGCGGCCCTCTTTCACGGTCAGGTACAACGTCTTGCTGTAGACGGAAGCAAAGCCCATGTGGACGTAGCGCAGCATTTCCCCTCGGCGAACCCGCAACACACCTGAATACCAACGGGCTTTCACAGAGCCCTTGGCATCCGGAAACACCGTCGTCAGCGGAAAAACTTCCCCTGCTTTTGTCCGATCGTCGGAGTCGTAGTCCGGTTTGTGCAAGCCGGTGAGATACAATTCGTCGCCTTTTACTTCCCATGTCCCGATGTATTCACGCCACAAACCGGAACTCGAAATTCCGAGCCTCATCACTACCGGTCTTTCATGTCCGCTTTTGAAATACACCTCCAACGGAGTAGTAATCATCTCTTCCTTTTTGCCATCCAGAACCAGTATTTCAGGCATTTGCGCCGTGGCAAAGGCACGGCACGGAAGGACAAAAGCCAGGAGGAGGGCGGCGAATCTCATAGCAGCATCTCTGAATGTTGTTTTCAGGCTTGAACGGCGCTTTTTAGCGAGGCAACCATCGGCACTCCAGGCTAGGCGCAAAGCCTACTCACCGCCATTGCGTGGCGCAATCACTTTCATCGAGTGCCGTGCGCGGCCACGCCATAGAGCCGGTCCGTCTTGAAGGCAAAGAGCCGGGACGCCTCGTGCGGCGGGCCGACATTCTTTCAGGTGTCAACGTTATGGTTGCCTCGCTGGCAACAGAAGGCAACATCAACCCCATTCCACCGCGCAGCACCGACAGGCCCGTCTCACAACGGCCAGGTCTTGAACAACCGGCTGCGCATGGATAGCTTCACCGAAGGGTCCTCCATTTCGACAATCTCAAGCGAGAACCATGATCGCTTGAGGAGGAACTTCCGTGAAGGTGTCATATGCCACTTGCTACGATCTTTCGGTGAAGTCGTAGCTGGCAAACTTCCCGTGAGGATCATCACCGATTGATCCAATCAGGATGCCATACACCACGGCAAGGTGGCGATCAGCGAGACCGACTCGGTAAAGACTTCCCATCCGCGGACGGGTTTAGCTTGTTGTAGAGCGGAATGGCGAGACTGGAGACTAGGCCAATCACGAAGAGCGCCATCAGAGGCCAGAGCAGGAGTCGCCTGAGATCAGGGGGAAATGGATTTCGGAGCTTCATGCCGTCTGATTTGATGTCGGTGACAAGACGGCAAAACTATAACAGGCATGCCCTGCCCGACTCAAGACGAAAACCGGATCGCTGGGTAGATCGAGTAATCCTGATTCCGCCTAAAGGCGGTACTCCAACCCTGTTTGAGCACCTGTCATTCTGTTGATGGAAGCGAAGAGGGTTGGAGTTCCGCTTTTATGCGGTGAAGCTCTTCGCAGGGAATGTCAGTGCCTACAACAGCCCTCGTGAGCAAAGACCTCCATCAGTAAAAGGAGCGAAGGACATTCCTGTCCTGGTTCGCAACAGACGTCCCATGACGTCGCCTCGTGTTTGTCGCACCTCGCATCTGTGACGACGCCAGCTACGTTGATCGACCTTCACCTAATCAGCCGCTGGATCGTGCGACGGGACCGGGACTGGAAAGTCCCTCCCTCCTTTTACTGACCGGAATTGGGAGTCACGTGTGAGGGTCTGCTCAGTCGCGCGATATGCCTCATCCGTCGCCAGGCTGAAGCCCGGCACTACTTTGCCACACATCACCAAGACAGACTCATACGAACAGCGTCTCCGCCCCAAAAACACAAAACCCTTCGTGTGAGTCTATCTCAGCGTCGTCACGCCCGCCCCTTACTTCTTCTCCACCTGGATCTGCGTGACGTTCACGATCAGCACGTCTTTTCCAGAAGCCGCATCCACAGTCCCTTTGACCACGACGGTGCTCAACTCCTTGAGTCCTCCCAATCCACGGAGAGGGGCTTTGACAATCTTGCCGTCCGCTCCGCGGACCTGAATGGTGGCAATGCTGGCTTTGAGCTTCTCCGGAGTTTCGCAGCAGAAGTCCCATGGAGTTGCACAGGTATCGCCGGGCATGGCATTGCAGGCGGTGATGGCTTTCTCATCTGCCAGCACGGCGATGGCGGCTTTGTCGATCAGCGACGTCATGCGACCGCCGATGCGACCACGCAGCACGATCTCGGTCCCGGCCTTGGCGGTCTCTTTGCGGGCAGCAGCGACCGCGACGGCCCCGGACGGAGCGGTGGTGACGAGGATCCCTTCAGGCAAATCGGCAGCCATGGCCTGAGGCAGCGTGAAGGAAAGAGCGGTGAGGACGAACAAGGAGAGGAACGATGTCTTTTTCATGATCAATACAGTTATGAGTTAGGGGTTATGGGTTAAGAGTTGGGTCTGGTGAGTGATGAGTTCGTATTGAGATTTGAAGTTTGAAGTTTGGCATTTGAATTTTCGCATCAAGCCGACCGAAGCGCGGCAGGCAGCTCCGGGCGCAAACACGTCCAGGCCGGGGGCAGCGTACCGATAATGGCAAGCGTGAGACCTCCGAGCACGCCGAGTCCAAGGATGCCCGGGGTGATACGCAGGAGGAAGGTCCCGATGGAGAAGGGAACGGAAAGACCATCGGCAAAGGCCAGGGCGATGACGGCAGCAAAAAGCGAACCCAACAGGGAGGCGAGCAAAGACTCCTGGAGCAGGCTGAGGGCGAGCGCCTTCCGGGAATAGCCCACCGCCTGCAGAGTGGCCATCTCCCGCACGCGGGAGGCAAAGGCGGCGTAGAAGGTGTTCATGCCGCCAAAGACCGCCCCGGCCACGACGAGACCGGCGGTGACCCAAGTCATGATGCGCAGCGGGGTGTAGAAGGCGGCGAGTTTTGCATAGTAGTCGCTCTCCCGAATGGCGGCGAGTTCGAGGTCCAACCGTTGGAGGGTGAACACCTCCACATCATCGAAGGTGGCGGAGTCCAGCCGCACCACCACACAGGAGATGGTGTCGCGCTGGCCGATAGCCCGGAGGTCGTTCAGATCCGCCCAGAGCTCAGCCTCCATCACCGTGCCGGGGGCCTGAAAGATGCCGGAGATTCGCAGAGTGGTGCTACCGACCTTCACCTGGGTACCCGGCTTGATAGCCTCCTCCCCCACCCCGAGCCGATGCGCGGCCAAACGGCCCACCATGATCTCTCCGGCCCGCGGGAAGGTGCCTTCCACCAGACGGACTTCCGGATGCACCAGCAGAGCGGCAGGTGTCACGCCACGAAACAGCGCCTGTCGTGAATCCCCCGGGCCGCCGCCCAAGGTGAGCAACCCGTTGTAGTGAATCTCCGGCGAGACCGCGGCCCGCCCCAACACCTCCTCCAGACCGCTCACGGCAGCCTCCAGCTCGGAGGGGACGGAGGCCTTGATCTCGCTCCGTTCCACACTCTCCTCGCTGCCGGTGCCGAGGACGATGATGTTTTTCTCCGATCCTGAAGAGCGCAGCACGCCATCCATGCCCTCTGACAAGGCAGCGGCCAGCATGAGCAGCAGGATCACCAACCCGCCCCCCAGGACGATCTGGAGGAGCCGGGCTGGCACCCGGAAGAGATTTCTAACAGCGTAGGAAAGGGGCAACATGGCGAATCAATCAAACAGCACGGAGTGAGGAAACAATGGGGCGACGGGCAGCCTGCCACGCCGGGTAGAGACTGGCCAGCAGGCCGAGGGCGAAGGCGGTGAGGAGCCCGCGCAGGACGACGTCGAGATCCGGCATGATGGCGAGGGTGACGCCCTCATTACCGATGGTGATGCTCTGCCAGCGCAGGAAGGCCAGGGCTGAGAGGACACCCAAAACGCCGCCAGCCAGTCCCAGCAGCACGCCTTCCACCGCCACCAGCAGGGCAATGGCCCGCTGACCAAAGCCGAGGGTCTGCAGCACGGCATTCTCCTTCACGCGAGCCCGCACCACGAGGAGTACGGCATTGGCCACCAGGCCCAGCACGGCCGCCACGGCCCCGAGGCCCAGCCAACGGGTGAAGCCCACCAGCTCCACCAGCTCCTGGGCGGTATCGGCAAAGAAGGCCTTCTCCGGCCGGGTGCGGGTGGGCGCCTGCTCACTGCGGAAGTATTCGTCGATCTCCTTGGCCACCGGATCAAGCCGCTCCGCAGAAGTTACGCGGACATTGAACTGCGTGACCACGCCCAGCCCGGCACGGGAGGCCTGCTGGAGGAAGGGCAGGTGGACATACGCCACGTTGTTGTCTTGCGGCTCCGGGCTGTCGATGATGCCCGCCACGTGCACCACCACGCCGGCGGCATCGAAGCGATCCCCCACCTTCAAACCACGCCGGGCGGCGAAGTGCCGGCCCAGCAGGGCGGCATCGCTACGTTGTTTCCACGACTCCACCGTGCCGTCCAGCACCTGGATCTGCGGGGCGTACTTCGTGAGGCTGTCGGGCGGCACACCGCGGAAGGCGATGATGTCCAGGCTGGCGCCGCAGTTGTTCACCACGATCTGGATGGGGATGACCTCCCGCACGCCTTCAATTTTCCGGATGGTCGATTCATAGTGCTCCGGGAGCCGGCTGGTGGCGGGGCAGAAGCGGTTGTCCCGGTACACCACGAGCGTGGTGTCATCCGCCGTGGTCTGCGTGGCGCGCCGGAGGCTGCCCTGCATGGTCTCCACCGTGGCAAACAGGAACATGCCTGCGGCCACGCCCAGGATGGTGAGCAGGGAGCGGATGCGGTGGCGAGTCAGTTGCTTGACCGCCAGGAGCACGATGTTGAAACTTTTCGCGATCATGAGAGGTCAGTTTTCAGGCCGCTTGCATGTTCAGGTCGGCCGCTTCTACAAGACGATCTTTTTCAAGGTGCAGCACCGTGTCGGCCACGGCGGCAGCACGAGGATCATGCGTGACCATGACGATGGTCTTGCCATGTTCCCTCACCAATTCTCGCAACAGGTTGAGGATCTGCGTAGCAGACTCGCGATCCAGATCCCCTGTGGGTTCATCCGCGACCAGCAGCGCGGGATTGGCCACGATGGCGCGGGCAATGGCGACGCGCTGCTCCTGGCCACCGGACAACTCAGAGGGCCGGTGGTCTGACCGATCCCCCAGGCCGACGAGCTCCAGCGCCACTTGCACCTGGCGGTGGCGTTCTTTCCTCGAAAGCGGTGCCAGCAGCAGCGGCAGCTCCACATTCTCAAACGCCGAGAGAATAGGCACCAGATGATAGAGCTGGAAGATGTAGCCCACGTGGGAGGCGCGCCATTTCGTAAGCTGGCCGCGCTTCAACTTCGCAATATCCACCCCGCCCACATGCAGCGATCCCGAGGTGGGGCTGTCGATGCCCGCGATGAGGTTGAGCAGCGTGGTCTTGCCGCTACCCGAAGGGCCCATCAGAGCCAGGAAGGTGCCGCGGGGCACATCCAGATCCAGCGCGCTCAGCGGAGTGACTGGGGTGTTTCCCTTGTGGTAGGTCTTGGTGACGCCACGGCAGCGGATGAAGGATTCGTGTGAGGACATGGGGAAAGGGGGCTTGAGGTTCACGGAGTTACTTTTTCAGGACGCACGCGCCGTCCATCGGCAAGACCGACATGCGGCGGCAGAATGACCAGGTCCCCCGCCAACACTCCGGAGGCGATCGCGACATGGTCCTGGATGCGATGGGTGCCCAGTTGCACCTTCCGGTGGATGGCGGTGTGGCCATCCGGGGCCACCAGCCAGAGGGAGGCTTCACCTTTTTCACCAGAAGCGGAGATCACCGCCGACTCCGGCACCATGACCACCCGGTCTCCCCGATCGGCTTCAGGTGTCGCCTGGGCAGGCACGCTGCCGGATTTTGAGGAGGCCTCGGCGTTGATGGCAGCACCGGAAGCGGGTTCGAGGAACTTCACACGGCACAGCATCTCGGGCCGGAGGCGTGCGTCGGGGCTCTGCACCTGAACCTTGGCCTGGAGGGTGTTGCGCTGCAGATCCGCGGCACCGACGATGCGGGTGACCACCCCGTTAAATTCCACTTGGGGCAGGAAGTCGGACGTGATGACTGCGGGCTGGCCCACAGCGAGCCCACGGGCCTCAGAGAGAGGCACGTCCACCCGCACTTGCAGGTGCCCTTTCTCAAACAGCGTGGCGACCACGGAGGAGTCGTGCTCATCCATGTTCATCACCTTCTTCTGCCCGGGCGCGGCCTTCAGCGCCAGGATGACGCCATCCACCGGAGAGACGATCTGGGTACGGGTGAGCGCGAGTTGCTGCTTCTCCACCATGACACGCGCGGAGGCCACGGCGGCGGTGAGCACCTGAGTCTGGGCGCGTGCGGCCTGCACCTTGGCCACAGCGGCCCGATGCTGGGATTGCCGTGCAGCGACTTCGGCCACCTGCCCTTGCACCACAAAGCGCGCACGAGCCCTGTCTTGTTCTGAAACCGAACCCGTGGGAATCCGCTCCAGTCGTGCGAGGTTGTCTTTCTCCTCTGCCAGCCGGGCCTCTGCCACGGTCACCTGGTCCTGCATGGCGCGGGCTTCGGCATCTGCCACCTCCACCTGCACGGTCTGTAGGGTAACGGCCGCCTCAGCCTCCGCGAGCGTGCGCTCGGCGGCCTTGAGGGCGAGCCGGATGTCTTCTGAAATCAGCTCGGCGATGACCTGGCCCTTCTTCACCTCCTGGCCCTCCAGCACGTTCACCTTCTCGATGACACCATCTGTCAGGGCGACCGCGTGAATCGGCAGCGGATCAGGCTCCACCCAGCCACCGGCTTGGAAGAGCATCTTACCCGCACTGGCGGCGGGAGGTGGTGGGATCGCCGCAGGAATCGGAGCAGCACTGGAATGGTCCGATGCATGGGCGCTCGCAGCAGCGGGCGCGGCATCCAGATCTGCCAGCAACACGGCGCGGCTCACCTGAACGACCGGTGCCGGCAGCAACTGATCGCGATAGACAACGGCAAAGACTGCGCCAAACGCCGCGATCAAGGTAAAGGGTAGGAGCCACGCTGGAAGCCGCAGCAGACGTCGCCAGAGACTGCGAGACTCGGGTGCGGAGGATGCGACTGGGGCAAGGTCAGTCGCGGTGAGATCGACAGAGGCAGCAGGCCCCGGCGACTGATAAAGTTGGGATAAAGACACGGAATGAGAGAGATGAAATGGGGCGCGTCACGCAGGATGCGTGCAACGCGAACGACCACGGTCAGGCACAGGCTGCAGTCTCGCAGCTCAGCGCACCAGCTTCACAGGGAAGGCTCGTCTCTTCTCAAATCAAAAGCGCACCATAGAGGATGGTGCTGGGCGGCCCTGTAAGTTCAGGGTGATGCGAGCTGTCCCGGGTCCATGCCGGGGTGGGCTCGTCACGCAACATCGTGCGATCAATGATGAAAGGGTCCTCTGTGAGCAACGCCACCGTAGGCAGCGGGGCATCCACATGCGAAGAGGCCGGGAAGGGCTGGTCGCTTTCGGCAGAGGCCATGCGCCAGCAATCGTCGGCGGAGAACAGGATGGCAGAAGCCACATCCTGAGGCGATTCCGAGGAGGACGCCGGCATCTGCAGTCCGGCCGGTTCATCCGGGCACTCGCCGCAGCAGGCCTCCGGGGCCTCACCCAGCGAGATGGCACCAGAGCACAGGCACTGCACCACCGTCTGCCCCTGCAATGCAAAGAGCATGGTGGAGAGCAGCAGCAAGATCAGTGCTCGAACGCGGCGTGCCATGTTAGTCTATTCTAAAGGGACGGTGGGGACAATGCAAGGGCGGGGTGAGGCGGAAGCGATGGGGGGGTGGAAATGAAGGATTGCTCACAAGGGGGCTGCAGGACACGAGGGTCTGACATGGAGGTGTTGAAGGTGGTGGGTAGGAAGAAGATGCTGTCGGCCTTCCCACCTGATCAATCCTCTGCGGAGGTACCCAACGTTGACTCGCTTAGGGCTCGTCCAACGTTGGGCTGTGTTAGAGATCCCATTCTGGGATCAACTTCGAACTGGGGCGAGTGCCGCTAGTTTTTTCCTTGGCGGCCACCCAAAACGCCAGACTTGAGCGGACGCTTAAGGGGAGACCGAAGGGATGGCAGCATCATGGGACGCGCGGCTCGAACCGGGACAGGAATGTCCCTCGCTCCTTTTACTGATCAGCCTCGCTGGGCGTGCCCTGTGAGGCGTCAGCTCAGGTCTTGCGTCTTGTGTCTTAAAGTCTTGTGTCTCCCGCAGAGCGGGCATCCCTGCGCCCGGCCGCATAGGCCTCGAACACGGCGCGGATCTCATCCCGCACGCGACGAAACACGGCCAGTTGCTCCTCCTCGGTGCCGGTGGCGTGGGCGGGGTCATCAAACGGGAAGTGGTGCCGGTTCATCTGTCCGGGGAACATAGGGCAGACCTGATCGGCCTTGCCGCAGACGGTGATGACCGTTTCCACTGGCTGGTTCAGGAAATCATCCAGGTGCTTGGAGTGATGAGCGGAGATGTCGAGGCCGATCTCGGCCATGGCCTTGATGGCGAGAGGATGGACGTAGCCTGCGGGCTTGGAGCCTGCGCTGGCCACTTGATAGCCTTCGCCGAGCGCCTGGCGCAGGATGCCTTCGGCAAGGTGGGAGCGACAACTGTTGCCGGTGCAAAGAACGAGGATGAGGGGAGATTGAGACATGGATGGAAGAAGGACTGATGAGTGATGAAAAACGGATCAAGGCTGCCGGGCACCGGAGCAGGCACCGCCACAGCAACCGGCTTCACGCACGCCCACGCAGAGCGGCACGGCGAGCAAAGCCCCCACCACGGGAGCGAGGAGATAGATCCAGAGGTGCTCCAGGTGACCACTGAGCAGAGCGGGTGCGAGGGAACGCACGGGGTTCATGGAAGCACCACTGATGGGTCCGGCGAACATGGCTTCCAGCGCGATCACGGCACCGATGGCGATGCCTGCGGTGAGCCCCTTTTCCCTGGCCCCGGTGGAGACGCTAAGAATCGTGAGCATGAGGATGGCGGTGAGCACGATCTCCAGGATGAAACTCTGGCTCGCCGCACCTGCGGGTAACGTGGCCCCCAGCGTGGCATTGCCAGGAAAGAGCGCCTTCAAGACGCTGCTGGCCGCGAGCGCCCCTGTGATCTGCGCCGCCACGTAACCCGGCACTTCCCGCCAGGAGAAGCGGCGTGCGACCGCGAAGGCCAGCGTCACCGCCGGGTTCAGATGAGCCCCGCTCACATCGCCAAACGTGTAGATCATCGCGAGCACGATGAGGCCGAACGTGATGGCGATGCCAGCATGCCCGATGGTGCCGCCACTGACCTCATTGATGACGATGGCACCCGTGCCCGCGAAGACGAGGGCAAAGGTGCCGAGAGCCTCTGCGAGCAGCTTTTTCATGGGACGCGAAGGCGGGATTGATTAGCAGCAGCCAGTGCCCGTGCAGCAGGCTTCCTGCTCCCCGGAATCGGCGGCAGGGAGGCCACAGCGCTCCATGGCCAGACAGGCGGTGTGTTTGTGGTCCAGAATCAGCACCACCGCCTCGGCACGCACGTCGTGATCTTCGATGATATATTGGGAAATCACTTCATCCTCGTACTCCACCTCCACGGGCACCGTTTCATCCGGCAGATAGGGGCGGGCCTTCTCCAGAATGGCGGCCATCTTACCCGTCTCGATGCGGTGATGATAGTCCTCCCCCACCCAGACCTGGAGCTGGCAGGTGATGGTCTCGCGCAAGGTGCCGCCGCAATCGAGGAAGGTCTTTTGCACGCGCCCCACTTCCGTGACGTGGAAGGAGAGCGGCACGGCGGTGCCATTGGGCAATTGGATCTGAAAGAGCTTGTCGGAGTGGCTCTTCAGCAGGGATTTGAGTTCTTGGAGGTTCATAGGGAGGAAGGTGGGGTTAGGCGACTTTGGCAGCAGCGGCATTGCGACGACGGACGGGCGGAGAACAAGATGACTTGAATCCCACACAACAGCTCCCGTCGTTGCCGCGTTTGGCAAGACGTTGCTTGAGCTTGCGGGCGTCTGCCTTCAGGACGGCATCGGCAGCCAGTTCCCGCTCATCCAGCCGGAAAAGGGCCCGGGTGGCGGCGAGCAGGGATTTGGAGAGGGTGTAGTACACCCACTTCCCTTCCTGGCGGGTATTCGCGAGACCCGTCTGGCGCAGGTACTGGAGGTGCGTGGAAAGCGTGGACTGGGGCAGGTCCAGCACATCGCAGAGTTCACAGACACACAACTCCCCCATGCGCAGCAGGGCAATGACCCGCACGCGGGCGGGCTCGGAAAAGGCTTTTCCGATGAGGGTGAGATCTCGCATCGTCATATCGGGTTATAACGATATGACATGACCTTGCGGACGCTGCAAATGACATTTGCCGAAGATTAACTCTCGGGCTGACGGAGCAATGCGGCCCGGAGGTGTAGCAACTCCTCCTCCACGCTGGCCCCGGCCGTCGTGTCCAGCGTCTGGGCCACCTGCTGCCGCACGGTGTCCCGGTAGCGCTGGCGGAGCCGGTGCAGAGAGACGCGGATCGCACTCTCCGTCACGCCAAGTTCCCTGGCACAATCCGCAAGAGAACCGCCCGCCTCATTTCCCGCCAGCCAGGGCTTCAGGGTGGTGAACTGGGTGGAGCGCCCTTCTGCGTCCATCTCCTGCTCCAGCGTCTGCAAAGCCCGGGCGAGCAGCGCATGTGCCCACTGTCGGTCAAACTCCTGGTCCGGCGGGGGACTATGCCTGTCCTCCAGCGTGCCCGGCGGCAGCTCGTCTCCCACCTCGTCGAGCGAGAGTTGAACCGTACCGCCGCCACGACGCAGGGCGCGGGAGCGATCCACCATGTCACAGAGGAAGTGCTTTACCGCTCCCAGAAGGTAGCTGCGGAATCGCCCCTTCTCCGCCTCCGCAGCCCCCAGATGCTGGCGCTGCAACAGTCGCAGAAAGAACTCCTGCGTCAGATCACGAGCACGCTCCGCGGCCCCCTCCCCTGCCCCGCACCACTGGCACACGAACCGCTCCACGGGAGCGTGATAAAGCGCGCACAACTCTGAAAGCGCTGCCGCGCCACCTTCCCCGCCCTGCCCCGTGCGACGCACCAGCGTCCAGCGCGTTTCCACAAAGGAACTGGGGGGGAGGTTCAGAGGCCATGCCGCAGGGAGAATCTCATGGTCGCGCCAGCTGGCCCAGTCATTTCGATTGCGGCACTGTCGAAAGCCCGCTCTCCGAGTAAAACTTCACCTCATCCACCCAGACCGTGCCTGGGCCTTCGATCACCACATTCACCAGCGCCCGCTTCAAGAGGGCCGGTTGATTGATCATCATCGGAAGACGCACCTCCACCCAGTCGGTATCGCCCTGGAGGATCTGGCCGAGCCCCTTGGAAAAGGCACGGCCCATCTTGTCGAACTCGCACCACATCTCCAGATAGGCTCGCTGTTTGACGCCAGCCCCCTTCACCTTGGCCACACACCAGAAGATGTTCCCCTCGCCGACATGAAACCCGTCCTGGTCCACCAGGGTGACAGACGCGCCCTGCTCCGCCACCACCTTGAGGGAGCCATTGCCATCTACCGTGATGTCACGGTCCATGGAAACTACCGTCCTCACCTGGTCGAGCCGGTTGCACGGCAGCACACCGAGATCGCGGGATTGCACCACCGGCACGGTGAGCGCCAGAGCGCATACCACCGCCAGTGACCTGGCAGAAGAGCTGGATGTCATTTTCATAAGTGGGCTGTTGGGAAAAAGCTCATGCCTCATGGCGCGGAAGGTTCCGCCGTGAACCGGATGTCATCCACCCAGACTGTGCCGACACCGCTGAAGGCGACATTCACCAGCACTCGCCTGACCTCCACCGGCCGGCCCACCTTGAGAAACAGGCGGATGGTGCGCCAGTTCTGTGTGCCCTGCAGGACCTGGTCGGTTCCTTTGACCGCCATGCGGGTGCCATCGGCCAGTTCACACCACATTTCCAGCAGGCCGCCCTGCGCCAGGTCGCGACACTTCATCCTGGCCTCGCACCACAAAGTTTCTCCTTGAACCACGTTGATGCCATCCAGATCTCCCACGGTGACTACCGCCCCCTGACGGCCCTCAATCCGGATGGAGCCATCGCCCCCGGGAGAGTTCTCCGGATCCATCAACACATGAGTGCCCACGCGGGAGAGGTCGCTCATTGGCAACACCTTCTCCTGCCCTGGCGGCACGGCTCGCCGGTGGCGCTGGGTGTAGGCCAGTATGCCAAGCAGCATCGGGATCAGCAGGAGGAGGAAAATGCCTGCAAGCACCATCAAACAGCCCCGCAGCCACCAGGAACCACGACGGGGACCGGCAATCTTCTCCGAAGGAGAAGGACGCGATTTCGGAGTCGGGTTCGATGAAGCAATGGTTCGCACATCCGTGCTGACCTCCCCGGCATCCTGATACCGCTTTTCCCGCTGCTTCTCCAGCGTGCGGAAGACGACGCCATCCAGCCGCGCATCCACCCCGCTGTGCTCACTGGGAGCAGGAAAGCGCCCCAGGGGCAGACCGCCCGTAAGCATCTCATAGAAAACCACCCCCAAGCTGTAAATGTCTGCCCGGTGGTCCACATCCTCCGGATGCTCCACCTGCTCCGGAGCCATGTAGGCCATGGTGCCGAGCTGCATGCCACTCTGGGTGAGAAAGGTGCCCGGCGCGGAAGCCTCCCCGGGCAGGACAAACTTGGCCAGGCCAAAATCCGCGATCTTGATGCCCCCCTGGGAGTCCAGCAGAATGTTCTCAGGCTTCAGGTCACGATGCAGCACGCCGCGCTCATGCGCATAGTGCAAGGCATCACAGAGTTTCGGCACCATCAGCAGGGCCTCCTGCGCCGTCAGCCCGCCCTGCTTCATGGCCTGACGCAGGTTCACACCGTCAACATATTCCATGAGCAGGTAGGCGAAGCGCGGCGTCTCTGCATGGACCTCGCTCTCGCCAAAGTCATAGAGCTGCACGATGTGAGGGTGATTGAGCCGGGCCAGGGCACGTGCTTCCCGGTGAAAACGCTCTACCCAGGCGGGATCTCCCGCCAGTTCCGGGGGCAGGACCTTGAGCGCGGCGAGCCGGTCCATCTGAATCTGGCGCACCTTGTACACCCGGCCCATGCCGCCAGCACCCAGGGGCTCGATGATTTTCAGATGGGGGAACGCCCGGGCGAGCATCTCTGGCTGCGGGGCCGGCA
>NZ_BATQ01000150.1 GCF_000739635.1 Verrucomicrobium sp. BvORR034
CTCTAGCTCCCGCCTTCTCCTCCCCCAGACGACTGACGTCGCTTCAGGGTGATGCGCTTGAAGCGCTCATCCCCCGAGGCACTCTCACTCTGCACCAGCGGGTCGTTCACAAAGATGTTGTGCACCAGGCGGCGGTAGTAGCTGTTCATGGGGTTGAGCACCGCAGGCTGGCCGGTCAGCCGGACGCGCTCGGCCAGCTCTTTCACCTTCTCCAGCATGCGATCCTCCCGCATGGTGCGGAAGTATTCCACATCCACCCGCACCCGGGGCGCGGCGGGATCCCGCCGCTGCAGGATCCGGTTCACGAGGTACTGAATGTCATCCAGCACCTCGCCACGATGCCCCACGAGGGCGTCCGTCTCTTCAGTGAAAATCTGCAGGGTCGGCCCCTCCGCCCCTTCCTCCTCCTCGATCCGCACCACGAACCCCAGATACCCCAGCAGGGTATCCAGGATCTGACGGGCGTGCTCGAGCGGCGGCAGGGTCATGTCATGCTTTGGGCTTCCTGGACTTGGATCCTCCCCCACCGAGACGTGGGATCGAGGTCTTGTCTTTCTTGTCCTTGCCGGACTGACCGGAGCCAGAGCCAGGCGTCACATCAATCACCGCTTTTTTTTCAAGCACCGGGTCCTTCTGCCAGAGACGGCTCACCTGGGCCTGGAAGATGCTGTAGATGTTCTGCACGGTCCAATACAGCGCCAGCGCGGAGGCGAACGAGTAACAGAAGAACAGGAACATGAATGGCATCAGCATGAAGATGCGCTGCTGCGTCTTGTCAGCCGACGCCGGCTGCGGCGTGAGCTTCATCTGGAGGAACATCGTCAACCCCATGAGCAGGGGCAGCGGGTTCAAAGGCAGGTGGTAGCCGAGCAGATGCAGCGTGGTCACCGTGTCCGGCAGGGAAAGGTCCTGGATCCAGCCAAAGAAGTGCTGGCCACGAAGCTCTGCCGCATAACGGAGCACCGCGTAGAAACCGAAGAAGATGGGGATCTGGACGAGAAGCGGCAAGCAGCCACCGAGCGGGTTCACCCCATACTCGCGGTACATGCGCATCATCTCCGTATTGACCTTCTGCGGATCATCCTTGTGCTTCTCCTGCAGTTCTTTGATCTTCGGCGCCAGCAGCCCCATGCGCTTCATGGTGGCGTTCGAGCGGGCTTGAACGGGCCAGAGAAGGCTGCGCACAGTGATGGTGAGAAGGACGATGGCGAAGCCCCAGTTGCCCGTCAGATCGTGGAACCAGCGCAGCATGAACACCAGCCCGCGGCTCACAAAGGTGAACCAGCCGTAGAACATGACGTACTGCATCTGGCGGTTGGGCTGGCCCTCGGCCACGTCGATCTTCTTCAGATCGTGGAAAATCTTCGCACCGATGTAGATCCGGTAGTCAACCGTCGTGCTGGCATTGGGCTCCAGCTCGATGGCGGGAAGGCCCACGCCGCCGTGGATGGCATAGTCTTGAAGCGCCTTTTTGTGATCCTTGAACTCGTCGTTGGAGTGATCAATGAGGAAACGGGTAGCCCAGGTCTTGGCCGGGATGTCCGCCTTCGTGCTGATGAGCGTGGTGTAGAAGCGGCTCATCACCCCACCCCAGCGCAGATGCTGGAAGTTCTTCTGCAGCTCCACAACGGGGCCGCCAAAACCGAGAAATCCAGCACCATCACGGAAGCTGCCCGTGGCGAAGTTGCTCGCATCACCGGCGTCATTCCACACAAAGGCAGGTGCTTCAATTTCGTCCGGACGCAGCGAGGAGGCCGCCCCTGTATAGAGGTAATAACTGTCGCGCACCAGTTTGGCGCTGGACTGGTTCTTGATCGTGACTTTCAACTCCACGAGGTGGTCATTGCTGCCGGCTCCTTCTGAGAAGCTGTACTCCTTGCGCACCAGCACCTGCTCGGGCGAAAGCGCCTCGAACACGACACGCTTGTCCGTCTTCTCGACGACGTTGTAAGTCAGATCCTGGTAGGCTTTGGCAGCGGTGCCGAGCGCGCCGATGGCCGCCTTGCCGTGCTGGTTGAGCTTGATGTGATCCTTGGTGTCCAGCATCACCACGGAGGCGATACCGCCACCCACGTTGGTGAAGGTGTAGATCGCGCTGGCATTTTTCAGCTCAATCTTCTCCTCTGCCACAGGTGCGGTCGCACCAGGCGCTGCGGGAGTCGCGGGATTGGCCGGGCTGGCGGGATTGGTGGCCGCAGCCTGGGCGGGATCCGTAGTCGTGGCCGGGGCAGTAGACGCAGGCGGAGGTTGAGGTGCCGGTGCGGGCGGATGCTTCGCAGTCCACCAGAAGTTGAACGCCATGCCTATGGCACAGAGGGTGACGACAATCCAAGCTTTACGATCCATGAGAGAAAGTGTGTGATGCTAAAATAGTGAAATGGGGTCGGTAGATGCCGCCGCCCTCGGTTGGCCACCGCACGTCACACGGGGGGACGGGGCGGTATCTCAGACTCCGGGGTGGCGGAGGGAGACTGGTGGAGCGGATGACCGTTCTGGCAATGACATTCTGTGGACTTTCCAGGTGACAAGTCCGGCACCGGATCAAGCCCGCTCCCTCCCCAGGGATTGCAGCGACCGATCCGTTTGATCCCCATCCAGCCGCCACGCATGACGCCGTGCCGCTCTACTGCCTGTAGAAAATAATGCGAACACGTGGGCTCAAACCGGCAGCCGCTGCCTGGGCCGCCGACAAAGTGCAGCACCGGGGAAATGAAGATCTGATAGCCCCTGATGGCGATGCGTATGAGCGTCTTCATTCCTCTTCACGGACCACTCGCGTCTGGGCCTGCGCCTGAATCTGGGCAGGAGGATTCTCACGAACCAAGACACCGGCGCGTTTGGCGACTTTTTGAAAGTCGGTGCGCAGTTCATCAAATGTGGCACCGGCCGCCTTCCAGCGGGCGATGACCACAAGCCAGACTCCCGGAGCGAGAGGGGTGGCACGCAAAATTTCCCGGAGACGACGGCGCACCAGATTTCTCTGCACCGCGCCGCCCACCTTCCGAGAGGTGATGAGGCCTGACCTCCAAGGCGCCTCCTCACCGGCACGCAAAACCCCGAGCACGACGTAGCGCCCGGGGTAAGTGGTGCCCTCAGTCCGCACACGACCAAATTCGGAGGCACTCCGAAGTCGGCGCGCGGCGGGGAATCGCATGACTGCGGGCCGGAGCCCTGAAGCGGGCGGAAAAAGTTAGTACGACGGGTAACCGCTCGTGTTGTGCTGCTGCGTGTGGCGCTTGAAGTGCACTTCCACACCCTTGGGAAGCAAACGCTTGCGGCCAGCACGGCGGCGGCGGCGCAGGATGTCGCGTCCGTTCACGGTTTTCGTCCGGGCGCGGAACCCAAACTGTTGTTTGCGGGTGCGCTTGGAGGGCTGGTAGGTACGTTTGCTGGGCATATTCGCAGGGTGGATGAAAGGTAAATGACACCTGCGGCGCACCGCTGGAATCAATGGGGCGGGCAAACTAACGGGTTCGAATCGGTTGTCAACTTCTGAGTCATCTGACCTTCATCCCGCCCCCACGCGGGCGAGAAATCGTTTTCGCGCCGGTCCATAAGAGTATAAGATGGACTCACATGCCTCAACTGTCCGCACCGTCTGAACCCCGCATCGAGCCCGCCACGCTGGAAGACCTTCCACAACTGGCGAACTTGGTCATGGCTCTGCTCGGGGAAGAGGAGGATTTTACGCCCAACCGGATCAAGCAGGAGCACGGGCTCCGGTTGATTCTTGAGCAGCCTTTGCGCGGCCGCATCTTCGTCCTGCGGAACGATCACACACTGATCGGCATGGTGAACCTGCTCTTCACCATCAGCACGGCTGAAGGTGGCTTCGTCATTCTCATGGAAGACGTCATCGTCCACCCCATGCACCGCGGCCAGGGCTATGGCTCCATGCTCCTCAAGCATGCCATCGAGTTCGCCCGGGAGAAAAAATTCAAACGCATCACCCTCCTCACCGATAGGATCAGTGCAGAGAGCCAGCGTTTCTTCCAGAAACACGATTTTGTCTTCTCGCACATGATTCCCATGCGATTGCTCTTTGGGGATGAAAGCGCCGGATGAGCCCAATGTTCCCCTGGTCTTCGAGCCAGAGGAGGCAACTCCGCCCGCCGCGACGGAGACCCGCCCCGTGATCGAATACGGAGCCCGGTCTGAAGCCCTGCCGGCCGCGGATGCCCTGGCGTGGAGCCTGCTAGGCCTGCTTGCTTTCTGCGCCCTCTGCTTTGTAGCTGGCGCCCTGACCCTCCGCTACCGCGAACGCCATGCCGCCCCACCCGAGGAGGACGATGAGGACAAGCCCGTGATCCTCCCCCGCACCCCCAACCGCCCACCCGACGACGAGAGCCCCCGTCAACCCTGGGAACGGGACGGCGACTGGTGGAAAAAGTAGCCCTATGGACAGCCCAGAGTCGCCCCCGCCGCTCTCAAGGCAAAGTTCCCGCTCGAAGGCTATGACAGATGGTCAATTAAGATCGAGCTTTCTGTGCGGCGGCAGCTTGTCACACCCCTTCTGCCTCGCACCCCTGAATCACTCAAAATGAGCGCTTTGCGTTATATCCTACTTTTCCCATGGGGAATTTGGAATTACTCCTTGCGCGGTCGCAATTCAGGACTAAACTTGCGGTCCAACGTACTTGCAGCTTCGTTGGGTTCCCTTCATCCCAGTGAACTTCATCCCTGAAATGCTTCCCGAGCACTCGCCCTTCTCCCCCGACCAACGTCGGTCCATCGAAAGCCTGATCGCCAGCTTTTCCCCCGCGCAACGTTTTTGGCTGGGTGGTTACCTCTCTGCCGGAGAAGCAGTGCCCGCTGCGGCAGCCCCTGCCACGGCAGTGAAACTGACGATTCTGTACGGCACGGAGTCCGGGAACTCGGAGAAACTCGCCGATCTCTCTGCCAAGGAGGCCAAAAAGCACGGCTTCCAGGCCACCGTGAAGAACATGTCGGACATCGCGCCGGCAGACCTGGCCAAGATCGAGAACCTCCTGGTGATCATCAGCACCTGGGGCGATGGGGATCCCCCGGAAACAGCCACCTCATTCTACAAAGCTCTCATGGGCCAGACGCTGGCCCTGCCGAAGCTGCACTTCTCCGTGTGCGCTTTGGGTGACACCTCGTACGAACGCTTCTGCCAGACCGGCAAGGACATTGACGCCCGTCTGGCCAGCTTCGGCGCCACCCGCGTTTCCCCGCGTCAGGATTGCGACGTGGACTATGAGGAAAATCACCGCACCTGGCTGGAGGCGGCCCTTGCCGCCCTCCGCGCCCTTGCTCCATCCGCCCAAGCGCCAGTCGTGGCCGGCGGCTCTGTGTCCGCCGCGCCTGCCAACGCCGCCTACGGGAAAAAGAACCCCTTCGGTGGGGAACTCCTCGAACGTGTGCTGCTCAATGGCAAAGGCACCTCCAAGGAGACCTGGCACTACGAGATCTCCCTGGACGGCTCCGGTCTGGTCTATGAGCCCGGCGATGCGCTGGCCGTGATCCCCGTGAACGCCCCGGACATGGTGCAGGGCATCCTGAAGGCCTCCAAGCTCAGCGGCAGCGAAGATGTTTCCTTGAACGGCGAAGGCAGCAAGCCGCTGTCCGACGCCCTGCGCGAAAACTTCGACATCACTGCGCTGTCCCGCCCGGTGCTGACCAAGCTGCAGGCACTGACGAAGTCCAAGAAACTGGCCGCGCTGCTCGGCGAAGATGCCAAGGACAAGTTCAAGGATTACCTCTGGGGCCGCTGGATCGCGGACGCGATCGCCGACTACGCGCCGAAGGGCCTCTCCGCCGCGGACCTGGTTTCCATCTTCCGCAAGCTGCCGCCGCGCCTCTACTCCATCGCCTCCAGCCCCCTCGCCCATCCGGGTGAAGTGCACCTCACCGTCGCCTCCGTGCGGTATGATGCACACGGCGTGAGCCGCAAGGGAGTGGCCTCCACTTACCTCGCCGATCTGGTGAACAAGGGTGACAAGGTTGCCGTGTACAACCACCAGAACAAAAACTTCCGCCTGCCCGCCTCCTCGGATGTGCCGGTGATCATGGTCGGCCCCGGCACGGGCGTCGCCCCCTTCCGCGCCTTCGTGGAGCACCGCGGGGCTCTGGGACAGGGCGGCAAGTCCTGGCTGTTCTTCGGCGACCAGCGTTATACTTATGACTTCCTCTACCAGGTGGAGTGGCAGGAGCACCTGAAGAGCGGCGCCCTCTCCAAGCTGGACGTAGCCTTCTCCCGTGACCAGCCTGAGAAAGTGTATGTCCAGAACCGCATGCTGGAACGCAGCAAGGAGCTCTATGCCTGGCTTCAGGACGGGGCTCACTTCTACGTCTGCGGCGATGCCGCCCGCATGGCCAACGATGTGCACGAGGCCCTCATTTCCGTAGTCGCCACGGAAGGCGGCAAGTCCCGTGAAGCAGCCGAAGCCTATGTTGAGGATCTGAAAAAGACCAAGCGCTACCAGCGCGACGTGTACTGAGGACCGCCCTTCCAAGTATTATTTCCCAACACCCAACCCCGCCGCTCTTTCCAACCCCTTCCCGCCAACCTGCGGCATCCACGCCAATGTCTGAAAAGAAACTGTCCGCCAACGAAGGAATCAAAACCCGCTCCAACTACCTGCGCGGCACCATCGCAGAGGGCCTGGCCGATCTTTCCACCGGCTCCCTCTCCGAGGACGACCAGCAGCTCATCAAGTTCCACGGCAGCTATCAGCAGGACGACCGCGACCTGCGCCCGGACCGCCGCAAGCACCGTCTGGAAAAGGCCTACTCGTTCATGCTGCGCATCCGCGTGCCCGGTGGCGTGTCCACCTCGCACCAGTGGCTCGAGACCGACCGCATGGCCGATGCCTATGCGAACGGCACGATCAAGCTGACCACCCGCCAGGCCTTCCAGCTTCACGGGATCATCAAGACGAACCTGAAGCGAACGATCAAGGAGATCAATGACGCAGCCATGGACACCATCGCGGCGTGCGGTGACGTGAACCGCAACGTCATGTGCAACCCGAACCCCTTCCTCTCCAGCGTGCATGAGGAGGTGATCAAGGCCGCCCGTGACATCTCCACCCACCTGACACCCCAGACGGGTGCCTATCACGAGATCTGGCTGGACGGTGAAAAGGTGAAAACCAGCGAGGAGGATGAAGAGCCCATCTACGGGAAGACCTATCTCCCCCGCAAGTTCAAGATCACCATCGCCGTGCCCCCGAGCAATGACGTGGACATCTTTGCCAACGACCTTTCCTTCATCGCCATCGTGGAAGAGGGCAAGTTGGTCGGCTACAACGTCGCCGTCGGCGGCGGCATGGGCATGACCCATGGCAACGAGGCCACCTTCCCGCGCATCGCTGACGTGATCGGCTACTGCCCCGCAGACAAGGTGGTGGACGTGGCGGAGAAAGTGGTGCTGGTGCAGCGTGACTTCGGTGACCGCACCGACCGCAAACACTCCCGCCTGAAGTACACGATTCAAGACCGCACCCCCGAGTGGTTCCTCTCCGAGCTGAACAAATACCTCGGTTACGACCTCGAACCCGTGCGCCCGTACGAGTTCAAGGACAACGGCGACCGCTACGGCTGGGTCGAGGATGAGCGCGGCAACTTCCACTACACCCTCTTTGTACAGGGTGGACGCGTGCTGGACACCCCAGGCTATCCAATGCGCACCGGACTGCGTGAGATCGCCAAGATCCACGACGGCGACTTCCGCCTGACGGCAAACCAGAACCTTCAGATCGCCAACATCTCCGCCAAGAAGCGCGCCGAGGTGGAAGCGCTGCTGGAGAAGTACGGCATGCACCAGAGCCATGAACGCAGCGCCCTCCGCCTTGCCTCCATCGCCTGCGTGTCCCTGCCAACCTGCGCCTTGGCCCTTGCAGAAGCAGAGCGCTATCTGCCGGATGTGCTCACCACTCTGGAGGAGACGATGGAAGAAGTGGGCCTGCGTCACGATGCAATCACCATCCGTATGACGGGCTGCCCCAACGGTTGCGGCCGCCCCTTCATCTCGGAGATCGGCTTCGTGGGTCGTGGTCCAGATCGCTACAATCTGTATCTGGGCGGTGGCCATGCAGGCCAGCGTCTGAGCAAGCTGTATCGTCAGGACGTGGCGGCAGAGGACATTCAAGCTGTACTTGCCCCCATCTTGAAGCACTACGCCACGGAGCGCAATGAAGGGGAACACTTCGGTGACTTCGTCATTCGTGCCGGCTATGTGCAGGCCACCGTGCAGGGCGATGACTTCCACAAGAACATCAAGGACGAAGCCTACCTTTCGAGCTAGGTCATAGAGTTCCAGATGCAAACTTCGAGCCCCCATCTGCTGCGCGCGGATGGGGGCTTTTCGTTGTGGGGCCGTTCTACGCATGGAGACAACCGGCTCAAAAGGGCTCAGCTGTTTGATCACGCATCCCCTTCGGCGACTGAGCCGGATGACACATCCGGACTAATCCTGTGGCGGTCCCCGGGGTGTAGTCCGGTTGTCTCAACCGGTCAGGCAGCGGAGGGATAACTCGGGGAATCAACTGTAGGCGTGTGACCGCCAGTATTGGGCGCAGACCATCGCAACAAGCCCAGCCCCTCCCCACAACTTGACAATCCAGCCCACACCAATTTCTCTATCCGCATGCTTTTTCTCATTCTCCTCATCGAAGGCGTGGTGATCGCCGCTGTAGCCTATGGAGTCGGCGCACTGATCGCCGTGGGCGGCTGGCTGGTGTCGAAGGTCATTCCGCCCCTGAAGATCCCCGCCTTTGTGCGCTGGACCCTTGCCGCGCTGGCCGTAGGCGTGATCGGATTCTGGGGACTCGCGGACATCCTAAATGCCACCGACGTTCAGGCAGATGACTGGATGAAGGTTGCCTCCATCACCTTCAAAATTTGCTTCGGACTCGCGCTGGCCGCCCTCGTGCTGACGGGCATTCTGGTCTCCACCACCAAAGCGGTGGTCAAAGGCGTGGCGAAAGGAGCCAAGGCATTGGCGAAGGACGGGGACTGATCTGGCATCTCTGAAACGAAGGAAGCGGCGTGGGATCGGAGCATCATCCCCTCCGACATCGCAAGCCCCCAGACGCGCCTCCTTTCATCTCGCACGCAACACCTGAGCGCGCAGCGCTTTTGGGACTGCGGCGAGCATCGCCGCTTTCGCTACGCCTTGTGATGTCCTCGCACCCCAGCATGTGAGCAGGGAGCATTGAGCGAGCCGCAGCGTCACAGCGCGCCCTTATCCCCAGGCCATCCATCCCGCATTCGCTCCCCACCACCCGCTGGCGAAAGCGGTGTCAAGCCACCAACACTCCAAGACGCTGGCGCGAAATTGAATGTGCCCCAACGATACCAAGACCGACGCCAGAAGCACATCACACGGACGATCCCCACGAGATCGCAACCAAGCAGCAATCTCGGTCGCCCCTCTTACGCCTCCTTGTCCTTGATCCGGCCCTTCGGCACGAAGTTCGGGTACTTGGTTTTGATCTGGTCTCTCAATGAACTCGCCTTGTCTTTCTGACCCAGCTTGTCCAGTGCATCAGCCGCCTTGTGGGCGGCCTCGGGCGTGATCTCAGGATCAACAAAAACCTGGCTTACTACCACGTAGTTTCCTGCGGCCTTCTGCCAGGCAGCCTTGGCACCGTCCAGATCACCGTTGGGGGCGGCCACCTCGCCACGCACCATGAAGATGTCCCCTTGCAATAGCTGAAGCTGGGCATGCAGTCGGCCTTCTTTCATGATCTGCAGGCCTTCGATGGCACAGGCATCGGCCTCGTCGAGGCTCTTCTTGCCCAACAGGGCATGGCCCTTGGTGAGCAGAGCCTTGGCACGGCTGGCCCCCTCCGGAGTCTGCGCGAGGTAGAAATCGAGCGCGCGTATGGAAGCGTCGTAGTTGCCGTTCTCCAGCTCGGCCATGCCGAGGTAGTTCCAAACAACGCCCTGGGTGCCGGAAGGATTGTCAGGAGTGGTCGCCTTTACCAAGTACTTGGCAGCAGCTTTGAAATTGTCGCGCTTGAAGTAGCGCTCGCCCAACCAGGCCAGGATGGCCGGGGAGATGCTCGCGGTCTCACGCACTTCATAGTACTTGTCGATCTCCTTGGAAACACCGTCCACGTCTTCACGCAGCGTCTGGCAGGAAATGAGCAACTGGCTGGCCTCATCAAGGTACTTCTTGGGATCCTGTTCAATCGCCTTGCGCAACGGCTCAATGGCTTTGCCGTAGCCTTCACGAGTCTTGAGGTCGAAGTAACCGCGACCGATGCGGTACCAGCACTCGGCTGCTGCCGGAGTTGCCGGGAAGGTTTTCACCAGCGTCTCAAAGTCCGCGATCATCCCCTGAATGTCACGCAGGCGGGACTTGATGTCACCGCTCTGGTAGTAGGCCATTTCCAGCGCCGGATGTCCGCGGAAGTCCTTGATGATGACTGTGAAATCCGCGAGCGCCTTGTCGAAGGACGGGATGCCCTTGAAAGCAATCCCACGCTGAGCGAGTGCCACCGGCAAGTTGCCATCCTTGGGGAACTCCTGGATGAACATCGTCAAGGTATTGACCGCATCGGTGTACTTGCCAGCCTCCGCCTCGGCGAAGCCCTTCTTGTAGATCACTGTGGCACGAACCTTGTTCGGCACCTTGCTCACGTCGAGACCCGCAAAGGCGGCGGCCGCCTGCTTGTATTCGGCCTTGCTGAACCACCAGTCGGCCCGGATGAGGCGGGACATCAGGAGGTACTCGTGCCCCGGGAACTTCGTAGCGTAGCGTTCCTCGAACCGCTCCGCGAAGATGGGCATGTCCTTGTCATTCAGCTGGAAGAAGCACACCAGCTTCTGATAGCCGGCCTCGAGGGCCTCCTTCGTGTCGGGATGGTTCTTCTCGATGACGAGGAAGGTGTCCACCGCCTGGCGGTACATCTGCTTGTTCTTGTAGGCATTGCCCACGATGAGCAGCATCTTGCCCTGGAGGTCCTCAGGAGCCACCACCGTGGCATTCTTCGTGTAGGTCTCGATGGCGCCATCGTAGTCGCCTTTGACATAGTTTCCTTGAATCAGGCCGTACACGGCGATCCCCTTCTTGTCAGAAGGCAGATCTTTCAGTGCCAGGGCACGCTCAAAGTTTTTGAGCGCCTGCTCGGGCTTGTTTGACTCGTTGTAGAGCAGGCCGGAGCGAATCAGGGCGTCGCCCAAAACCTTGTCATCCTTGGCGTCGCCGATGATCTCCAGGTAGGTCGCGATGGCATCCTCTTTCTTGCCAAGTTCGGTGGAGCCCAAGGCCACTTCCTGGAGGGCGAACTCGCGATTCTGCAGGTCGCCTCCCTTCACGCCCGCCACCACCTTGAAGGCGGTCAGGGCCTTTTCCTTCTGATTGGAATACTTGTAGCAGAGCGCCTTGTTGAAGACGGAACCCAGCTTGAAGTCCACATTGGTGCCCAACTTCTCCGCGATCTCGAAGTAGGTGGCCCCTTTGGCGTAGTCCTTCGCGTTGTAGGAGAACATGCCCATGCGGTAGGCTGCCAGGCCGGCGCTGTCCGTGCGGGGGAACCGGGTCAGGACCTCATTGTAGCAGCGTTTGGCATCGTCGTTCTGCTTGGTCTTGTAGTAGCACTCGCCCAGCCGGAACCACGCCTCCGCACCATGCCGCCCCAGCGGGTAGGTCGTGACGTAGTCCGTGTAGGGCTTGATCGCGAGCTTGTAGTCCTGCTGGTTGTAGGTCAGCGTCGCGTAGTCGTACAGGTCCTCATCCGGTCCGGGAATCCTGCCTGGATCCACCGCTGGCGTGGCCCGGGGCGGAGCCTGTGGTGTCTCCACCGGGATCGCTCGCGGGGCACCTGGCTCCGCAATCGGCACGGCACGTGGCACCGCCTGCCCCAACGCCGTGGCTTGGAATCCCGTCGAGCCCACCCCCACCCCCATGGCGAGGCTGGCAATGACAAGACCGGTGGAACGTACCAGGGCTGGGGCTTTCATGAAAATTCTGGAAATATACGCGCGCTACAAGGCGGTGGAGGCAGCTGCCGAGGGGGCCGGTGCCGAAGGTGGCGCCCCCCCAGGAGCATCGGATTCTGGTGGTCGCGTCGCAAAAGACACGTTCCAAATGCCTGCTTTCTGGCAGACATCCAAAACATTAATGGTGAACTTGTAGAGACTGTTCTCGTCACTGCGCAGAATCACGGCCTGATCCTTCTGTACACTCGCGATCAATTTGAGCTTGGTCAGGAGCTGATCTCCCGTGAGCGTCTGGCCTTCCATGGTGATCACGCCGTCCTTTTTGACGTTGATCACGATCTCTCCGTACGTGCGGTCGGTGTTCTCCTTGCCTTCCTCGGCGGCGGGCACGGCGATCTCGATCTCCGTCTCCTGTTTGGCGAAGTTCATCGTGATGATGAAGAACAGAAGAAGGAGCAAGAGGATGTCGATCAGGGGAGCCAACTGTAACGGAATGGGCTCAATCTTGCTGACGTTGCGAAATTTCATGCGTTCGATCCTATTTGGGGGCCGCAGGCGGCACCGAGATTCAAGTCACCTCGTTGTTACGGCTCCTGCACTGGAATGGACCCGGCGGAGCCAGGAACCTGGTCAGAGCGCGGGAATTTCCGTGTGAGCCCCATGCCCGGCGGAGGCAGCAGCCGAGCGGGAGGCAGCGGCGCGAGCGGCCCGCTTGTACTGGGCGGAAAGCAGGGCCATGAGGTGGGTGCTGGCAGACTCCAGCTCCGACACGAGGCGCTGGGCCTTGCCCCGCAGCATGGCGTAGATCATGAGGGCGGGAATACCGATGATGAGGCCTGCCGCCGTACAGAAAAGAGCTTCATACACCCCAGTGGCCACGCCCACGGCCTGGCTGCCCGCGAACTGCGTGTGGGAGATCTGGTTGAAAGAGGTGATCAGACCGAACACCGTACCCAGCAGGCCCATCATGGGGGCGATGGAGCCCACATCACCCAGGTAGGAGATGCGCTGGAGGATCAGGCTCGCCTGACGGCTGCCCTCTGCCTCGGTCACCTCCCGCACTTCATCGAAGCTGGCGGTCGGGTTCTTGGTGGCAAAGTCCAGTGCCTTGGCCGTCACGCGGGCCACGCACTCATTGCGGCGGTTGCAGACTGCCAGCAGGCCCAGGTAGTCCTGCTTGCGGATCAGGGCATCCGCAGAGTTCATGAAGGCGTCACTCACCACAGCATTTTGGCGGATGGTGAACCCGTTGAAGAAGATGAGCGCCAGCGTGAAAAGCGAGAGCACCACCATGGGGTAAAACAGCAACCCCATTTTGTGTTTGATGTTGCCGATGCCACCGTCGAGGGCGGATGCCTGAGCCCCGGGTGGAATCGTCCCTGGTGCCGAGGAGGTGATCACCGGAGCGGCCGATCCTGGCTGGCCGCCCCCGGGTGACTGGGCCTGCAAAGAAGCCAGCGGCAGACCGAGCATCAGCCACAGTACGGAGAGGGTCAAAAAGACGTTTTTGGGACGCATCGCCCGGCAAAATATGGGCATCCAAGCGTTTTGCAAACCTTTACCATGCGGCGGTGTGAGACAGTCCTCAGGCAGACATTCGCATGACTGCCCAGCTCAGCCCCAGGGCTCCAATGACCAGCGAGCCGGGAATGGTGACCGCCTTCCGGTACCAGCCGCGCTCCCAAAACTGGCCGAACAACGCAAATGCCACAGCCAGAACCGCTAGCTGTCCCAGCTCCACCCCCAGGTTCAGCCCCACCACCGCCACCAGCGGATCATTCAGAGGGATGCCAGACTCCACAAAGGCCCCAGCGAAGCCGAAACCGTGGACCAGACCAAACCCAACCACCACCAGCGGTCGCCAACGGCTCAAATCCTTCAAAACGAGATTTTCCACTGCGATGAAGGCGATGCTGAAGGCGATCAGGATCTCCACCGGGCGGTCCGGAAGGGTCACCAGACCACAGAGCGCCAAGGCAAGCGTGAGCGAATGGGCCAGAGTGAAGAGGGTGACCTGCCACAGCAAGGATCCGATCTCCCGGCACATCAAAAAGAGCCCCAGCACGAACAAGACGTGGTCCGGCCCTTCCGGCACGATGTGCTGGAAACCTGAAATCAGGCAGTGGAGGAAGGTGTCCATGGTTGTCACGGGGTGATGTCGTTTTCGCTGCTGTCGTCCCGAACTTCAAGCTCAAGCCTCCCCAATCCAGTCCGAAGGGAGTTCCTGCCTGTCTGGGAGTAAGACAAGCAGGCCGACCTTCCCTGAAGGGCTCAGTGGGCACTATCCTGGCTCATGCACTTCCCCCTGCTTTCAAGATTCGCTTGCGTCGTCATCTTCGCCATCGGGCGACTGGACGCTGCGGAGCCGGATCACGTTGACGTCTTTGCCAAGGGTGAAAGCGGCTACGGCGGCATCCGTATTCCCGCGCTGCTCGTCACGCAGAAGGGCACGCTCCTGGCATTTGCCGAAGGCAGGCGGACCTTGGGGGATCAGTCGGCAAACGACATCATCCTCAAGCGCAGCACCGATGGCGGCTCGACTTGGACGCCCCTGCAGGTGGTGCAGGATGACGGCGATCATTCGTTAAACAACCCTGTGCCGGTGCAGGATGCCCGGACCGGGCGGGTGTTCGTCATGTTCCAGCGCTATCCGGCAGGCCTCTCCGAGTTCAACAAAGGGCTGCAACCCGGCGTCACGGGCGAGGCGGTAGTGAAGAACCTGCTCATGACCTCTGAGGATGACGGAGCCACCTGGTCTGCACCGCAGGATGTCACCGCGACCACGAAACGCTCTGAAAAGGTCACCACTCTGGCCAGCGGCCCGGGCATCGGCATCCAGCTCAGTGCCGGTGCTCACGCAGGGCGGCTGGTCATCCCATTCAATGAAGGCCCCGCTGGTCAGTGGAATGTGTATGCGGTGTACAGTGATGATGGCGGCAAGAACTGGCAGATGGGCAACAACGCGCCGGGAGCCACTGCCCCCAACGCCAAGGGACAAATGGTGAGCCGCGTCAACGAAGTGCAGATGGCAGAGCTGTCTGATGGCAGCGTCCTGCTCAACACGCGGGATGAGCACCGCACCTCCGACTGCCGGAAAGCGGCGGTCAGCCGAGATGGCGGAGTGACCTGGTCTGACGTGTATGAAGTGCCGCAGCTCCCCGCCCCTCCCTGTGCCGCATCTCTCCTCCGCTATGATGCCGGGCACCTCCTCTACTCCGGCCCGGACAGCACCAAACAGCGCCACCGGGGAACCGTGCATCTGAGCACGGACGACGGAAAGACCTGGTCCACAAAGAGGCTCCTCGAACCCGGATGGTTTGCGTATTCCATCCTCGCCCGGCTGCCTGACGGCCGGGTGGGCTGCCTCTATGAAACGGGCGAGAAAGGCGCCTACGAAGTCATCCGGCTTGTGAGGTTTGAGATGGGTTGGATCACAGCCTCCCCCGCACCATGAGCTCTCCCACTCTAGCTGACCCAGATCATCGGGCGCACCTCCGCGAGCTCTATCGACGGACCTTGACCGATGATATTCTTCCTTTCTGGCTGCGCCACGGCCTCGATCACGAGCATGGAGGCATCATCACCTCCCTGGATCGGGATGGCCGCATCCTGGACACCGACAAGAGCATCTGGTTCCAGGGCCGGGCTGGCTGGATGTTCGCGACGCTGTATCATTCCCTCGAACCTCGCCAGGAATGGCTCGATGCGGCGATCTCCTGCGTGGGGTTTCTGGACCGGCACGGCTACAGCGTCGATGACCGGGGCAAGATGTACTTCACCACCACACGGGACGGCCAACCTCTGCGCATGCGCCGCTACGCCTTCAGCGAGTCGTTCGCGGCCATCGCCCACGCCGCACTGGCGCGAGCGACTGGCAGTGACGCCGCCGCCTCCGCCGCGGAGCGTGACTTCGCCAGCTACCTGCACCATGCCTTTGAGCCCGGTGCGGTGACGCCCAAGGTCAATCCCAAAACCCGTCCCATGCTCGGCATCGGCCCGCTCATGATCGGCATCGCCACCGCGCAGGAATTGCGGGCGAACCTGGGTGAGACGGTCGTCTCCGGCAGGACGCCCACGGAGTGGATCGAGCACTTCATCAGCACGATTGAGCAGTTGTTCTTCAAACCGAATCTTGCCGTGTTGATGGAAACGGTCGCACCGGATGGCAGCCTCATCGATCACTTTGACGGCCGCACGCTGAACCCTGGTCATGCCATCGAGTGCGCGTGGTTCATTCTGCATGAAGCCGACCTGCGAAAAAATGACGGATGGAAGCAACTGGGTCTCCGCATCCTCGATTGCATGTGGGAACGCGGCTGGGACGAGGAACACGGCGGGCTCTTCTATTTCCGCGATCTCCACGGACTGCCAGTGCAGGAATACTGGCACGACATGAAATTCTGGTGGCCCCATTGCGAGGCGATTATCGCCACCATGATGGCGTGGCAGGCGACGGGCGATGCCAAGTACGCGCGCTGGCACCAGCAGGTGCATGACTGGAGCTTTGCTCACTTCCCCGATGCTGAGCACGGTGAGTGGTATGGCTACCTGCACCGGGATGGCACGCCGTCAGTGCGGCTGAAGGGGAATTTGTGGAAAGGCCCGTTTCATTTGCCGAGGATGTTGTGGCTGTGCGGGGAGATGTTGGAATAGGCGGAGGCATTTGAAGCTGCTTGTAGTTCAAACTTTAGTTTGCTCAGGTCATCTCGCCGTGGTCAGACTACGAACCGCATGATGCGACTAGGATGAAGCGACGCCATGGGACCTGCGGATCCTGATTCCGCCTAAAGGCGGTACTCCAACCCTGCAGCGGACATTGCATGAGCATTTGTTTGTGATACTCCACGGTTGTTTCCCATACCCCGGCATTGGGAGCAGCGCGCAAGACTCTCACGCCCCACCCTGAGTTTCCGCGTCGTGGTTGGAGTTCCGCCTTTAGGCGGCGTATTGGATCGAGCTCAGGATGCCCAAGATTTGCCGCCGGTGGAGTGTATTGTTTGGCTGCCCCGCGGAAAGCAAAATCCAAAACAACGAACAGATCCCGCAGCAACAGCTCCGCATCCTCAACTATCTCCAACCTTCTCGTAAATCTTCGCGATCTCCAGCAGCAGCTTCTCCAATTCCGCATAATAAGCATCCGCCGCCATCGTCCCTTTCTTCGCTCGCAGGGCCTCCACATGGCGCTCTAGCTCGTCCCTGTGCTTTCGCACTTCCTCGGTCATCAACGCATCATCGGGGCTCAGAAGAAGGCTCCACTGCTTTGCCACCTGGCCGTCAGGGATTTTGCCTTCCGCCGGGACCTTGGCGGCCCGCAATCCGTCGAACGAATCGGCACGGCTGCCGACTCCGTCGCCGTTGTCCTCCAGCAACGCATGCTCTGTGGCCAGTCTTCCCTCCGTGGCAAAGAAGCGGTCCACCTGCTTGGACGCCCATAAGAACGCCTCCAACAAAGACACCTGCCCGTCCTGGTCGAGATCAGGTTCACGAGAGCCGCTCACGGCCTCGGCAAAGAACTGGCCGAAGCGGGTGTAGAACACCTCGTCGGCACTCTTGGTGGCGCTGATCAACACCCGCTTGGGTCCCGCCAGGGCCTTCACAAAGGGCGCGCTGGACGAGGCGGTCTGGATCACCGCCACTTCACCCACAAGAGGCTTCATCCATGAAGCCAGTTCTTGCGGCGTCAAGTCGGGCCCCCGCAGGTTGAACTTCGCCTCCCGGCCATCGAAGGTGCCGTGCCCGATCAGCACCACCCAGACCGGCTGCTCCGGTTGCTGGGCGGCTGCCTCCACCCATTGTTTTATCAAACTCAGGTCCGGCTTGTCCTTGCTCTCTGAGGCTGTGCCGACCACCTCGCAAGCCACGCGGGCCTTCTCACAGGCCTTCTGCCAGGACTCGGCCTCTTTCTCAAATCTCGGCTTGTATTCCGCCGCGCCTTCCGACCCCATCACCACCAGCACCCGCAGATCTCTCTGCGGCGGCACAGGCTCTGCAGCCACGAGTATCCCGGCAGCGGCAGTCATCAGAAGTGGCAAAAGTCGTTTCATCGATCAATCCAAGCATCTCATGGGTTATCTCCATCCCTGGCGGCGGCGCATCCACCACTCGGTGCCCAGCAGGGCCACAACCAGCAGGAGCAGCCACCATTGATTCCAGAGGGGCTCACTGCGAATCTCCATCATCGGCATGGCCGACTGGGGCAGTTCCGCAGCCCACGCCGCGAGTTCGTCAGGTTGCAAAACGCGACCGCCCGACCACTGGGCGATCTTTTCCAACAAAGGCCGGTTAGGCGTGAGCGAGGCAAATTCTGCGGCTGCCGGATTGAGCGCCCATCCCGTCGTGGTTTCGCCCACCACGGCACCGGTGCTGTCCTGCACGGTCGTCTTCACCCGGTAGGCCCCCGCCCGGCTCGCATGGGAGGCCGCTTCAAACATTCCCGCCTCTGCGCTCGAAGGGTCGGCCGCGAGATTGAGCTTGGTGCCGTCCGGTTCAACGATCTCCACCTTCACGCTGGCATCGTCCTGGGGCCGAAAGGCCTTGTCTCGCACCCGCACCTGCGGCGTCACCAACTCATGAGAGCCCCCTGCCGTCACCGGTACCGCCAAATCCACCCGGTCCGTCACATCCACGACCAGCCAGCGCATCATCTGACGCCAGGCCTTGTCCATGTCCGCATGCGACTCCGGGTCGCGCATGCCCCACCGCCACACATCCCCCACCATCACCGCCGCCACCCGGCCGTTGCCGTAGCGCTGCACCACCCAGGCGGGATGAGTTTTCCTTGTACCATCCGTGACCGTCGCCAGCACACTGGCCCCAGGCTTGATCGCCGTCGTCTGGTTCACGGAGAAGAAGCCGGGCATGTTGGCCAGACGGCTTTCCTCGTCGCCCTCCACACTGCGCAAGCGCATCCACGGCTCCAGCCAGCCTTCCCGGGTGAGATTGAACGCGGCATCCTGCACCGGTCCTGCCGGCCCGGCACCCGCCGCATCCAGATAGACCGGCAACATCCGCCCCACCGGGGTGTGATCATACTTGCCCAGGCGGAAGCTCTCCTGCCCACCGAGCATGAGCAGGCTGCCGCCGCGCACACTCACAAACTTCTCCAGCAGGTCCATCTGCTCCTGGGTGAAGAACTCCGCCTCCACGTCGTCCAGGATGACGGCACGGAAAGAACCGAAGAGCTCCTCCGGAGTTCGCGGAAACCCGTCCGCCAGCTCCTTCTTGTCGCTGATGCCCAGCCGGACCAGCACGGGCTGGTCATACCGCTGGGCCTCCTCCTGGCCGTCACCACGGAAGCCGCGGAAGAGCGGGTTCGACGTCTCCCCCTCCCGGCCGCGCCACTGGAACTTGGGCTCCCGGCGGGCCATGCGAATGAGGCTCACCAGTTTCACCTCATTGTCCAACTCCAGCGCCCGGCGCATGAACTTGTATTCCCAATTCGGCCGCCCGCCCACATAGAGCACCCGGTAGGGGCCGGTCTTCCGGTCCACGGCGATGGAGCGACGGTTGTTCTCCAGCGTGGTCTCCCCTGACGCGGTGGCAAGCTTGCTCTGGTCATCCAGCGAACCCGCCGCTGCCGAGCGAACCACGGTCACGGTATAAAAGGAAAGCCCAGTCTTGGCCGGACGGAACCGAGCCTGAAAGACATGATCCACCGCCCCGGCAGGAAGCTGGTGTTTTTCCGTCACCACGACCTTTCCCGCCTCGTCACGGACCACCAGACTGAGCTCCTCCTTGTCGAAACCCCGGGCCGAGACACGGGCGCTCACGGCCACCGGAGAGTCTTCAAATGGCGTCTGGGTGACATCCACGCTCTGCAGGGCCAGATCACGGGGGGCCTCTTTCAAGCCCTGCATCACCGGAAAGACCGGCACCCCCGGTTTGGAGGCCAGCAGCGTCTCAAGCTTCGCTGCGTCCGTCGCATTTCCATCGGTGAAGACCACGACAGCGGCCACCGATTGTTTCTCAAACCTCTTGAGTAGAGCCTCCAGACTCGTCACCAGGGCAGAGCGGGTGGCCCCGAAGTTCCGGGTCGAGAGATCTGCCCGGTCATGCAGCCGGTCGTCGAATGAAAACGCCTGCACGCGAAAGACATCCTCAAGTTGTTTCCACCATCCCGCAGGAGCGCCCGCCCCTGCCTCCACTCCCGGGATCATGCCAACAGGCCTCCCCGTAGCCGGGTCTTTCAAGGCCAGGCTGGCGCTGTCGTCCGCCAGAATCAGGACATCGTTCTCGCCCTTCTTGGCCGTCTGGGTCACGGACATGGGCTCAAGCAATGCCAGGAGCAGGAGAACGAAGACGGCCAGCTTGCACATCCAGCCGGCCAGCTTCCGCGACGGATGCGTCGTGGCCTGCCGGTAGCTGTACACCAGCGCCACGAGTGCCGCCAACGCAACGCCCCCGGCCACCCACGGCCAGATGCCTTCCCAACCCTGCCAGACCCAGCCCTTGTGCTCCATGCTCGTGTGAATCAGTTGCCTCCCCCGAGTTCAGTGTAATAACGACGCACCTGCTCGCGAAAGCGGTGCGGCACCGGATCCCGATCCAGCGGAGCCAGTGGATTGGCCGACTCCTTGCGGGCCAGCTCCTCCATCACCCGGTCCCGCAGCTCGGCCAGCGGCTGAACAATCTGCATGCGCACCTGGTCGCTCTGCGGAGGCAGATCGTTGCGGCGGGAGTCCACTCTCAAATTGCGGGCATTGTCCTGCACCCGGGCCGCCTGCTCGCGCAGCTCCTGGGAGGAAAGAGCCTCCTCGACACGGCGCAAACGATCAGCCCAGCCTTCGTAGTTGGCACCAGTGATCGCACTGTCGTTAGCCAGTTCTTCCGGCTGGTCAAAGAACCACTCGCCACCACCACTACCGGAATCGCCGGCTGTGGACTCGCCTCCCCCGCCGCCCGCAGCACCACCTCCCCGCCGATTGCCACCGCGTGGCGATCCCTCCGCCACCTGCCCGGGCTGACCGGCACGCTGACCTTGGCCCTGTCCTTGTCCTTGTCCTTGACCCGGGTTCGAGGAATTTTCCTGCCCTCCTGTCGGAGCAGCCTGGCCTTGACCCTGAGCTTGGCCCTCGCTGCCTTCAGCTCCGGCCATTTGTCCCTGTCCGGGATTCTGCCCTTGCTGACCCTGGCCCTGACTTGGTTGCTGCCCTTGGCCGGGAGTTTGACCCGGTCGTTGGCCCGGCTGCTGGCCCTGCCCCTCTCCTTGCTCATTGGCCGCCATTTGCTGCCCTTTGCCCTGACCCTCGCCCTGCTGCTGCCCCTGCCCAGGCTGGTCACCTTTCTTCTGGCCCTGACCGGGCTGATCTCCGGGTTGTTGACCAGCCCCTGGCTGCTTGCCCTGCTCACCGGTCTGGGTCTGCGCCGTGCGGCCTTCTTTCGAGGGATCTTTGGATTCTTCCTGGCCCTTCCCCTGCCCAGGCTGGCCTTTCTCCTGCTCCTTGCCGGGAGAGGTGCCATCCCCTTCTTTCTGGCCGGATTGCTCCCCGGCTTTCCCCGCCTGGGCTGTTTTCGAGTTATTTCCTTCTGCCTGTTTCGCTTCGCCCCGGTTGGCATCACGGGAGGCTTCTTCCAGCAGCTTGTCCAGTTCTGCGCGGGCCATGCGCAGGGATTCTGTCTCACTGCCCAGCACGCTTTCGGCGGCCTTGTCCACACTCTGCTTCAGGTCCTCGATGCCTTTGGCCGCTTTGCGCTCCTGCACCTGCGCATCTGCGAGGCGCCCATACTGCACCTGGTCACGGGCCTCACCCAGCGCATCCTCAATGCCCGCTGAGTGGGCCTTGCGCATGGCATCATGCAGAGCGGTGGAAAGGAGGGGCTCGGAAGGCTCCGCCTGCTCGCTCAACTGGCGCATCTGCTCCATCAGCTTCTCCAGAGATTCCCGCTGGGTCTCGGCCTGCCTCGACACCTGGTTGGCCTGGAGACGTTCCTTGAGCTCATCCACCTGATCTTTGGACTCCTTGCCTTTCCCCTTGTTCTGGTCCTGGGGCGCAGCTTGTTCGGCGATCTGTTCCGCCAGTTTTTCCTGCTGGCTGGCCAGGTTCGCCGTGTCCTGCTTGAGTTGTTTCATCTCCTCCGCGAACCGGCGCGCCGTGCGCTCACGAAATTCATCCCGCACCTTCTCCAGGTTTTCCTGGGCCTTGGTGGCCGCGCTGGCGGCACTGCCGGTCTGTTGTTGCGCCAGTTGATCGGCCGCCTCCCGCACCTGCTCACGGGCCTGGTCCAGCTGCTCCCGCTCCTGGGCCATATTGGCCTGGTTCTCAGGACGGTCCATGCGCTCCTTCAGGTCATCCAGATCCTTGAGGAGTTGTTCCTGTTCTTCCTGCAACCGCTTGAGCTGCTGTTCCAGCTCCTGCTTCTGCTCCGCGGTCTTGGCCTGCTGGAGTTGATTCTCCACCTCCTTGATTTTCTCCGCCAGCGCCTCCTGTCGCCGGGCCAGTTCCTTCAGACGGGCCAGCACTTGCAAATTTTCCTGCTGCTCCGCAGTCTTCTCCTCACCCGCGGCTTTTTCTTCCTCGTACCGCTTCTCCTGCTGCTTGAGTTCAAGCTGCATCAACTGGCGCTCCTCCGACTGGCTGGAGGCACTCGATGATTGCTGCTGCTGATTACGCATCACACGATGCTCCCGGCTCTGCGCGCGATTCAGTGCTTCCAGGGCCCGACGCTCCGGCGTCAGCGCCGTCGTGTTGGCCTGGAGATCCTTCTTCTCAATGCCCTGGTGCAGCGTCTTCACCGCCTCTTGCATGGCCTTGTGGGCATCGGTCAGCGCCGCCTTCACCTCCTCGTCCTCAGCCTCGCCGATGGCTTCCTCCGTCTGTTGACGAGCGATCTCCTGGGACTCATGGAGCACACCCATGTCCTTCTCCAGTTGGTCAAACTTCTTCCCCGCACCGGCTGTGCGAACCACCTTCCACGTGGCATTGAGCACCTCCTTCTGCAGTTTGCCCAACTTGGTGGCGGGCGAGCCGCCGCCTTCGCCCCCTTCTCCTCCGGGGGGGCCTCCCCTTCACGGAAGATGTCTTCAAAATGCCGCACCTCGGCAAAGAACATGTCGCTCTGCGTGCGGCGCACCTGGCCGCCTGGAGCCGCGTCTTCTGCCCACACATAGTAGGAGAGCAACTGCCGCGGCTCGGCCTTCAGCGACTCCATCTCCATCATGGTTTTCAGCTCGTGATGCTTCTTGCCTTCCAACTTATCACCAGAGAGCAGCACCTCGCGCTCCTGGTCTCCGAGCATGAAAACTGCCCCGGCGCGACGCACCCCCAGGTCATCCCACACCTTGGCCTCGAGCGGCATTTCCTGAATAGGAGAAACGGCCAGGTCCCGCTTCGGGAAGACGATCTCCACCTTGGGCGGCTGGTCCGCCAAAATGTTTACCTTGAACCATGGCGGCTGCTTGTTGGAGCGCTCCTGCGCATCCACCAGATGCAACCGGTACTTCTGGGTCGCTTCAGGCGTCATGGTGCCCTCCAGCATCAGCGGATCATCCTTGGCCGGCACGAGCGGCACACTCTTCTTGTCCTCGCCGTACAACTCCGCCTGCGCCACCGGTTTGTTCACCTTGATGCGGAACTTTACCAGGGAGCCCTCCAGTGCGGTGACATTCTGCGTCTTCTTCACCTCCTTCACCGGCTGGCCTGAGTAGGCTGGCGGAGTGATGATGGCGTCAGACTGCACCAGTTCGGGGTGCACATAGGTTGTGATGCGAAACGTAGGGGACGACTGCTCTCCGTAGGCCACCCGGTAGAAGCAATCCTTTTCCACCTTGGTGATCACCCCGCCGAAGGCCGAGGCCTCGACACCCGCCTTCATCGGCACACGCTGCAGTTCCTGCTCGCCAGTGGCATCAGTGCTCACCACGATGGCAGCATTCAAAGGCACCCCGCCCTTGAAGCGGGCCTCCACCACCAGGCGTGTCCCACGCTCCACCTCCGCATCGCCCGGGCGCACCTCCACCTCGAACTGGGCCAACGGGTGCTCAACTGGAACTTCCGGCGTCGCCTTCGTCACCAGAGGGGCGGGACGCAGCCGCGGCAGCACCATCAACACCTGCATCCCTACCAGCACCAGCAGGGAGATCATACCCAGACTCTTCCACCACAGCACCTGCTGGCGGCGGCGTTTGCCCATCCAGTCGTGCGCGATCCCATGCCGCACCGCGTCCTTCACCACTTTCTCATGCAGATAGCGGGAAAGCGCGGCGTCATCCGGTTTCTCCAGCGCCGTGAGCAGGGCAGCCTGCAGCTCGGGATGTTCTTCCTCGATCCCCCGCGCCAGTTCCAGCAGGTCCACCGGGCGACGGGAGATCCACCACCACCCGCCGGCGGCGCAGAGCACAAACCCCACGTACACGGCCAGCGGCACCATCACCCGGCTGGAGCCACGCAGCTCAGGCAGGGGCAGCAGCCCCAACCAGAAAAGCGCCAGAGCCGCCACCGCGACAGCACACATCGCAGCCAGAAACTTGTACCCACGAACCGTGCGCTCCGCCTCGATGAGAGGTTCGAACCGCCTGGCGAGCAAGTGGGGGACAGAGGGCGTTTTCATGGCGTGGGCATCATGCGGGTTGTATTTCAGGGTTGCGGGCTTTCCCTTCACGCCGGCCCGCCAGCCAGGTCTCCATCAACAATACGATGAGGGCCGCCAGCAGGGCGGCCTTCCAGATCTTTTGGCGCTGTTCCTCCAGCGCATCCTCCCGGCGCACCAGGGCGGCGGCCGCATCGGCACTCACGCGACCACTCAGAGAGGGCTCCATAGTCACGCCCAGCTCCGTCAGGCGCTCCACTGGCAGGGGGGCCAGACGCCCCTCCGCAGCGGCCAGATTCACCGCGATAGACTGTGCCGCGTCGCCCGTGCCAAAGCGATAGATCCCTGGCACGCTGGTCCCGCTGAAGCTGGGTTCCTTGGCGGCATCCCACAGCGCGGTTTTCCCGTCTGGCCCGGTCACAGACACGGTTCCCTGCCAGTTGCCTGCGGCGGCTGGAATGCTGTCCCCTACGGTGTACACCGTGCCCAGCGCAGCGCCTCCCGATGCCCAGTCCAGCAAGCCATACAGCCAGGGCACAAACTTGGAGGAGACCGCGAACTGGCTCTCCGCTCCGGTCCAGCTGGCCCCGACGTAGAGCAGGCGTCCGCTTCCAGCCGTCCACTCCATCCAGGCGGGCACCCGGTCATCAAAGCGTGCCAGCACCTGTCCTTTACCTGCAGGTGCATCGGCAGACTCTCCAAGCACCAGCTGACGATGTTTCCAAAACCGGACCTTGCTGAAGTCACGCACACCTGCTTCTGCAAACGCCCGCAGAGTGATGTGATCAAACGCCAGATCCTGGAGCAAGGCCTCGCCTGAGGCTGATTCCTTGAACCCCCATCCGGCCTCGCCCGTGATCGCGCGCAGCAACCCGCCTTTGTCCCCTTCCTGAGCCACATACACCAGCGCGCCACCGGCCTGAACCCAGTCCTTCAACATGGCAGCGGAACTATCCGCCCCCTCCCCGAACGCAAAGACCACGGCCGTACCGGGCAGATCCGCACGACCCAAGTCCTGGTGGGTCTTTTCCACCAACACCGGTTTCAGCGTCGCAGTCGGCTGGAAGGCCCGCACCAGGTAGAACAAGGGGGAGGCCGTATCCGTACGGGACAACCGGTCTCCCACACAGACAATCCGGAGTTCCCGGGCGCGAGTCTTGGCCACATACAAATGGTTGTCGAAGTCCACTGCATCCCCTGAGAGATGCAGCACACCATCTGCGGCCGCCGTAGCATCGGACCGACCTGGCGCACGGAGAATGCGGGAGCCCCCTGAGGGCACGGACGCTTCAACCAGCTCTCCTCCGTCTGCCCATTTCAGGGTGAATTTTTCATGCGTGGCCTCGCGACCACTCGTCACCCGTACGCGAATCGCGCCCTCACCGCCCGTGGGGGCGGCCCCTTTCCCAGGCACCGCAGCCGCTTCTTCCTCAATCACCACCGAGGCGGTAGAGAGGGCAAAGTTGTCTTTCCAAGGTGCATTCACCACCAGCGGGGTGACGGTGACTTTGTCCGGCCAGCTGTCGGCATGGAGTGCCTCAAGCGCCGAGCCCTCCTGAAGGTCAGACACCAGCACGATTCGTTGTTTACGGGAACCCTCCACCGCCTGCCCCTGGAACCGGCCCGCGGCATAGCGCAGCGCCCGGCCCAGATCCGTGCTCTGCCAGCCCGGTTTCACACCATCCAGCAACCGTTGCAGCTCCGTCTTGCGCCCGCCTTCGGGAAGGCTCTGCCAGGCCTCAAACCCCAGCAATTCCCGGGGTTCTTTGTCAAAGGTGGCCAGCATGACGTGGTCCTGCTCCCGCAGGGTGGCCGTCGCCTCGCCGAGACGCTTCTTCATCTCCTCCACGGCCCCCGGGCGGTTCATGGAAGCACTCGTGTCCACCAGCAGGCACCAGGTGGTGCCCGTCGTGGCCACCATGTCCCCGCGGGTGCGGAAGAAGGGCCGGGCAAACATCAACGCCAGCAGCAGGAGCGCCAGGCAGCGGAGCAGGAGCAGGAGCCAGTCCTCCAGCTTGCGCCGCGTACGCGGCGGCACAGGAGTCTGCTCCAGAAACATCAGCGAGCTGAAGGGCACCGACTTCTGCGGAGGCTGCCGACGAAAATGGAGCAGGATGGGCACCGCCACCGCCGCCATCCCGATCAGGAAAAATGGAAACAACAGGTTCATGCGGCCCTTCGGGGTGCGGCCCGGTGGCGCGCCGCCAGATGGCGTCGGGCATGCAGGAAGTCAAAAAGGTCTTTCTCCAGCGGGGTATCCGTACGAATCAGCCGGTATTCCGCCCCCTGGCGGGCACAGATGCCCCTCAGCTTCTCCAGATGCTCGTTGAGCCGCTTCAAGTACGAGGCCCGAGCGGTCGTGGGATCGAGGAGCAACTGCCGCCCCGTCTCCGCATCCGTGAACTGCGCCCCCTCAGTGAAGGGGAAGTCCAGCTCAGCCGGATCCATGAGGTGAAACACCACCACGTCATGCTGCATGGCCCCCAGCAGGCCGAGGTCCTGGTCCAGCCCATCGAGCGGCATGAGAAAGTCCGACATCAGCACCAGCAGCGCACGACGGCGGATCATCTCCCCCAGCGGCCGCAGGGGCAGTCTGGGCCCACCCGCCACCGGGGAGGCAGCCGCCTTTTGCAGATTCACCAGCAGGGCATGCCACTGGCCAGACCGGGCCTGAGCGGGCAGATGGTCCCGGATTTTTTCGTCAAACACTGTCAGCCCCGCCGCATCGCCCTGCTCCTTGAGGAAGAGCCCCAGCGTCGCTCCCAGAGTGGCGGCGTAGTCCAGCTTGGAGAAGCCGGCCGAGCCATACGCCATGGAGGAGCTCGCATCCAGCAGGAGCTGGCAGCGCAGATTGGTTTCCTCCTCGAACTTCTTCACATAAGAGCGGTCACTGCGGGCCATCACCTTCCAGTCGATGAAACGTGGGTCATCCCCCACCACATACTGGCGGTACTCGCTGAACTCCGCGGAGAATCCGTGCAGAGGGCTCCGGTGCATCCCCTTCCAGAAGCCCTCCATGACCAGACGCGCCCGCAGTTCCAGGGAGCGGACACGCATGAGCGCGGCGAGATCAACATTGGAAGGGGCGGAAGCCATGAGTCAGAGCAGCGGATGAAAACGGAATCACTTCGCGACAGGATGGAGCGGCACGGTCTGGACAAGCTTGGCGATCAAGCTGTCCACCGTCACGCCTTCGGCCTCGGCGCGGTAGTTGAGCTGCAGGCGGTGACGTAGAACGGGCCGCGCCAGCGCCTTGATGTCATCGAAGTTCACATGAGCCCGACCCTGGAGCACAGCGCGCGTCTTGCCGCCCAGCACCAGGTACTGGCTGGCGCGGGTGCCTGCGCCCCAGTTCACCCATTCGTTCACAAAGTCTGGCGCATGCTCCCGGTGCGGACGTGTGGCGGAGGCCAGGCGCACAGCGTAGCGCACCACTTCCTCCGCGATCGGCACCTTCTTCACCAGCTCATGACAGCGCAGAAGATCCTCGCCGGAGAAAATGGGTTGGATGGGCTCTGCCTTGCGCGAGGTCGTCTGGGTCACCACCGCCACTTCTTCGTCTTCAGCCAGGTAGTCGATCACGACATTGAGCATGAAGCGATCCAGCTGCGCCTCTGGCAGAGGATAGGTGCCCTCCATCTCGATCGGGTTCTGCGTCGCCAGCACGAAGAACGGCTCCTCCAGCACGAAGGTCTGCCCTGCCACCGTCACCTGATGCTCCTGCATGGCCTCCAGCAAGGCGGCCTGCGTCTTGGGCGGCGTGCGGTTGATCTCATCCGCCAGGATCATGTTGGCAAAGATGGGTCCCTTGTGAAACACGAGGTCACGCCCCTCAGTTGTTTCCTCGAGAATCTCCGTGCCTGTGATGTCGGAAGGCATGAGATCCGGGGTGAACTGGATGCGGCGGAAGCTGAGGCTGAAGACCTGGGCGAGCGAGTTGATGAGCAGGGTCTTGGCCAGCCCCGGTGCCCCGGTGATCAGGCCGTGCCCGCCCGCCAGCAGCGCGATGAGCATCTGCTCGATCACCTCTTTCTGGCCCACGATGACCTTGGACACCTCCTTGAGGATGCGGTCATGCGCGCTGTGCAGCAGTTCCACGGTCTTGCGTTCCAGATCCTGTTCATTGACTGGGGCCGGGACGGCTACCGGAGCGGGAATGGGAGGCGGCAGAGCAGACATGAGGATATCAATGGGTGAGGACGTAGAAGAGAATGTTGATGCCCAGCGGGTAGGCGTACTTCTCGGAGAACTCGCGGAAGTACCAGGGATCCGTCCCCTCCTCCTCCCAGCCGTCACCGAGATCCGTGTTGTGACAGATGATCATCATCATGCGGCCCTTGTCATCGAAGACGCCGCGATAGTGCACCTCCTCCGAGCCGGGCTTGTTCCACTCATAGGTGATGCCGCGCCGCCGACCCGCAATGGCCGCGCCCACGGAGGGAATCTGCGGCTTCACTTTCAGATCAAACACGATGTGAAAGACTTCATGAGTGATCGGCAGTTCCACCGGCTCCCGCTCAGGAAAGATCTGCTTAAAAGCCGTGTAGAAGGTGTCCCACTCGTGGGTGCCCCAGAAGTCGTCCACCATGAGGAATCCCCCATTGAGCAGATACTCACGCAGGGTGCGCGCCTCATCCGCCGTGAGGGAAATGTCCCCGGGCTCCACCATGTAGATGAAGGGGTAGTGCCGCAGCTGCTCCGCCTTGATGTCCACAATCGCCCCCTTCGGATCCACCTGCAGGGCGGTGAGCTGTTGCAACCGGTAGCCAAAGTTGAGGTCCGCATCCGGGTAGTCCGTCGTCCACTTGTCATGACGACCCCAGTGACTGTAGGAATTGTACCGCACCCGGGCGAAGGTGAAGGTGTCGTTGGGCAGCTCCTTGCTCACCGGCCACATGGGGAAGTCACCCCGCATGGCATCCCGCGGATCTTCCGGCACAGAGCCGTCGGTGATGCCGAAGTTCTTGGGCTTGCCCGGCTCCTGGGCATAAAACACCCCCAGCCCGGCCAGGAGGCCGGCACAGAGATAGATGAAACAGCGTCGTTTCGTCATGGCGCGGGGGCGGGGTTCCGGCCCCGGCAGGAGGCGGGGTGGGAGCAGGTG
>NZ_BATQ01000149.1 GCF_000739635.1 Verrucomicrobium sp. BvORR034
GTAAGCCTCTTGAACCCCCAGAATTGAAAGTGCGAAACTTGACGGACACTACCCGAGCGCCCAAAGCCCCGCGCCGAACTTCCAGGGAGATTGACGCCGTAGCCGTCATTCCTGGCCTGCTCGTCCTGGCTTCAGGTCAGGATGGCCCCGTTCCAAAAGCTGCCAGCCACGTGCTTCTCCTCGGAGAGCTGCAACCGCTGATATTTGAAGTCACGACGGTCGTCAGCACCTTGGACGCCCTTCAATCGCCCACTCGGCTCGACGCATTGTCAGGCGCAGGCAGGTTGACAAAATATCGCATCCTGCCTAGGTGGCGACACATAGCCAGACAAGTCGCGCATCCAACCCGGTTCGTGTGCAAGAGGCAGGTTGAAAAACACCGCTCACCCTCCCCAACGGTTGCCGGGAACGAACACTGGATGGTGGCGGGACCGTGTGTTGATGCGTTCGGACGGTAAGAGAGCACGCCCAAAAAGCCCCTGCTCACGAGACACTTGTTTTGGAGCCCCAATTGTCGAAAGCAGCCTGTTGGCACGGCCTGCTATGGGTTGTCACGTTTATTTATTGCGAATTTTACGCTCCAAGAATTCTGCAAAATTAGCCGCGTACAGCTCGCGGTTTTTACCGAATAATCGATAAACGGGATACTCTCCACTTTCGTCCCTCACTGAGGCATCAAGTATGAAAACCTCGCCAAAATCGGTTTCGCACACGGGAATCTCGCTTGCCGCTATCGTGCCATCTTTTATGTGGGCTAGATACTTGAACACGATGTCACCACCAAAAACTTCTTCAAATTCCATCTGATATATCGAGAACACCTCATCACCAGTGATCTCCCCACCTCCATAGTTCCTCAAAAACCAAAGATAACTTGGAGGGAATGGCATCCCCAATCGCTGCTCTGCTTTGCGGATCCACTGATCACTCGGCGCCCCCTCGGGCTCGCCGAACTCGACCCCATTGCCGCGATGTTGCTCAATCAGAGCTGCTGTCGAATGGAATTCTCTCATACTAAAAGTCAGCTGCGCGTTGAATCCAATACTCCGAACGCCATGTGTCGAATACTGCACGGTCAATTCCGGAAGGCAACTGCCCGGTGTTGATGTGAAGAGTATTATAGTGCATTTGATGGAATCCGCCAGCAACCTCTGCAAGTGGTCCATCGGCAGTTTGGATTGTATGGTGAAGATTAACGGCTTTCCCGTCATATCCCACAGGAGCACGACCCGTTCTCATCCGCTCAAGATTCGTTCCTTGAACGAACTTTCCACGCTCTTTCCACGTCGTCAACTGTGAAGGATTAAACAGGTCATTTCGTTGATATACCCTATGACCGTTGATAGCCTTCGGCGTCCACTTGGTGCTTAGCCACCAAGCCCCCCCATCTTTTGCAACTATCACCTCCGCTTCAAGCCCCCAACTTGGCCAAAGCGCGTTCCTTGCCGGCAGCAACGGGGCAGTTTCCATGCTCACCGAAAGCACGTAGGGCGCAGCCTTCCTGGCACCAAAACGGAGCATGCGAGATGCAACGGCAATGCCTTTTTCGGCCGCAGCGGGGCCAACAATCTGGATCGCGTTGCTGGCAAATGCAGCATCCTCACGTTCATCCTTTGTATAGTTGAGGTAAAGGTAGTTGTTCCAATAGTCTTCACTCAGAGATCCAGCCGATCCAAAAAGCTGGAAAATTTCTGCGGTGCTCACAAGGAGATGCGCACCGATGCCCCTACTCTGATGCAGCATCCCGCCCCCTGTGGGCACCTTTGGACTTAGCCTCATCGCTATTTCATAGGATGTAGGGGCACGCTGCTCTTCAATGCTTGATCTAAGATGCTTCCCGGCAAACTCAAACTGAGTAATATCATGCCCATAGTCCATGGGGCTATCTTCAGCCAAAGGGAGGTCAAACTTTTCGAAGAGTTTTTCTGCGCCTATCCAAGGCCAAGCCATCCCCAGATAATCCCACCGGTTCACCGGATCATTCCCGCAATACCCGTACAGGTTAAACCCGCCACTCTCCCCAAGCGGATCACGGCTGATCCAGCGCCCCAGCTTCGCGCTGTAATACCTGAACCCAAAGTAGCTCAGCCCCGTCTCCGCATCGTGGTACTTGCTCTGATAACGGAACGGGCAGGCGTTGACATCACCCGACTGACCAACCATTTCGCCATAGGGGCCGTAAGAGTATTCTGCGACGGTGCTGCCCGACGCTTTGTCCACCACCTTGGTGATATTGCCGAGACCGTCGTGGATCGGCAGCAAAATACGACCCCCTTGTTCTTCGATGGCGATCAGTCCTCCAATGCCGCCTGCACCATCCAGCGTACCGGTGATATCCAACCCCCAAACGAACCTCCTGCGCGGGAGAACGACCCCGTCCACGACTCGATCCTCAAGCATGGGGAGCCAGCCGTCCCACAACATGGCGCTAGCCTCCACCTTGGCCGGGAGGTTTACGTACGTGCGGGTTCGAATTCTCTGCACCCGTCGCCCATCACCATCATATTGAAAAATCAATGCCTCGCTGATGAGGTCCGCCTCCTTGCTGGTGCCGGGCTTGCGAGCCATGGAGGTAAGATGCCCCATCCCGTTCCACGAATACACCCACTCACTGTCCTGAACCAACCGCCCTGACCCATCATAGACGAAGCTCTCAACCAAGCCTGGCACCACCACCCATACTTGCTTGTCAGCCACCGCATTCGTGCCGCCCGTTCCCGCTCCGGCCAAGGTCCCCCGGACCAGCATCTCCACTCGCGTCACCCCCCCGCCATTCCATTCGGGCGCCACCGGCCAGAATGCAGAATAGGCCCCTGTGTTTTGGTTCACCGTGATTTCCTCACCCTCTACTGGTCCGAGGGGGTGAAACACTCTGACTTTCGCCCCAGCGGCAACTGACCCGCTGACCCCATACCCTCTTTGGCCGAGTTCTCGACCGGTAACTTGATCCAGTCCATTGACAAAGAATGTCACCGGGCCGCCGCCGCTCAATCGATTTCCCCGCGCATCATAGTTGTAGTTCAACGAGGTCCCGTTCCCAAGATTCGCCCCCCGCAGGCATCCATTTCCGTCATAGGTCATGCCCGACCACGACACTCCCGAATTCGAAGTTCGCGACACTCGAAGCCCTCGCGGATTATAGCCGTGACTGGAGCTCACGACTAGAAGGCCGCCACTTGTCCTGGTCCCTACAGAAGTGAGCCAGCCCCGGTTGTTGTAGCCCCATGTGGTGGTGAGATTTCCCCGAGTGCAAGTCTGCACCCGTCCAAACGCGTCGTATGTATAGGTGGCAGAAAGTGTCGATGATCCTGCGGAGGAAATTCGGCCGAAGTTGTCGTAGCCATACGTGCAACTGGACACGATTGCGTCACCCTGGCTGACACTGGCACCGTTGATCCTGCCTTTGTTGTCAGCCCCCCGCTTTACATCCCACCCAGACCAGACGCCACCCGTGTGATGCTCTTCGGAGAGTTGACCATGAAGATAGGAAAACTGTCGGCCGTCGGTCAGGCTTTGGACCTGGCGGCGCGCTCCCAAGCTGGAAAAAGTTTGCGTTACGGTGCCAACCCCAGGAAACGTTTCCGCAATCTGGTAGTTGTCTGAATGAATGGATGTTGCAATATCCAAGCCGACGCCGGAACTCGCCAACGTGCCGTCTGGTCGATAATCAAAATTCTCCACCAATGAACCGGAGGCATAGTTCTTCTTGAGCACGGCTCCGTTTGCTGCGTGGTCCACGACCAATGACCCATTGACAGAAGTGCGTGTTGTGCCGCCAGCCAGATCAACCGTCGAGGCAAGAATTGGCTCGGCGACATCCCCGCTCAACTCAGTAAAATCGCCGACTGAGTTCCTTTTCACAACTTGTGTTGTTCCGGTTACGGAATCACTCGTCGTCACCTGGTAACCCGGCGCACCACCATACTGGAAGCTACGGTCATACCCAAGTCCAAAGCTGCGAACCATCCTGCCACTGCCGTCCCACTCCATACCGTGTGCAACTCCCCCGATGGATCCTCGAACACTACGAAGCTCTCCGTTCGGATAGGCCCATTGATTCAGATCGAACGCCACTCCTCCGCTACTGCCCGAAATCCGCTTAATTCTGCCATTTTCCAGCTCGACTTGGGGTTTATCGTCTGTTGGCCCGAGCGTCTGTGTCACGAAGGTTGACGCACCAGGTGCATCAGCTTTCATCTTGGTCTGGGCAGCAGCGAGCCCCCACGGAGTGAAGGTGGATTCTCCTGTGGTGGGGTCGTAAACCGTCCTGGACACTTCGATCCAGTCTTTCCCGGCATGAGGGTTTGCTGCGTCAAATCGCAACGCGCTGTTGTCAAATATCTCCTGTATCGTGATTACTTTGTTGTCATCCACCTGATTGACTGTGCGACTACGATCGACGCCGCCTTCGCTCACAGTGACCGTAGTCCCATTTGGCTCGTGACTTAGACGCCTGGAAATCGGTTTGAAGGACGGACCTGATCCACCCAGGTAAGTCACGGTGTTTGCAGCATCGTTGTAAGTCCAGGTTTCCGCCAGAACGTCATCCCCGCCAGACGGGGCTGGAATCTGGCGCAGCAGGGGTCTGCCATGCCCATCAAACCAAGTTTTAGTTTCAAAATGGGAGCCATCATTCCCATCTCGAGAGACCGTGGTGGCGCACAATCTCCCCAGCCCGCCCCCATTCTCCATGATTTCCACACTCCAGCTCGTGGCGCTCCCACGTCTGCCTAAACCGCCTTTCGAACCTGTGATCCCCCATCGTCCGTCTCCATCCAAGTCGACAGTTCGACCACCTACCGTAACGCTTCCTCCATTTGCATTCAAGCTCATGCTGAGGCCAGAGCCTCGGGTGTCACTATGCTCTGTCAGATCGCCGAATGCGGAAAGCGTGCTCGACACCTGCTTGTTGCCAGGCGCGGTCATGCTGGGCTGCAGGGGGGAACTGTAGTCAAAGTGGTATGTCCCTGACCAATTGATAACTTTCTCTGGCCTGAGGAGCCAATCTGGGCTCTCCAGCACAAACGTGTTTCCAGAGGCATCCGTCCCACCACGGGGACTCCCATAGATTCTCCGCTCGCCTGAGCTTGATACGCCTTCATTGTAATAGAGGCTGGTTTTCTCCCCCCTCTTGAGGGTATAGCCTTTAGGCGCACCCCACGCAGTAAATTCAGTCGCTTCTGCGTTGCTCAACTCCAGATCACCTGCGGCGGAAATCCGTTTGCTCACCATTCCCCCAAACCTGTTTAAGACAGCCTTGGATTTCACCCCTCCCTGATAAAATTCCCCCCAGCCAGTCAGCTGCTCGAAGGTGCTTTCATCTTGAAGCAGTGTTCGAACAGTTTTTTCCTGATATCCGTTTGAGTACACTATGCGAGCCACTCTCGATGAGGATGCAGGATCAAATTCGACAACGTGACTTGGATGGTCATCTACAGATACACTGTACTTTTGGAGACCTGGTTCATAGGTACCAACCTCAACCCGATATGGAATACCTCCGAGGCTGCTGACTGTCGTGTGCGACAAGCCCGTCCAAGTATGAGCCAACATATGCTGCTTCCCGTCTACTTGCGACACCTCAAAAGCAGGGAACCCGTCAGCGTCATAGGTCAGCACCGTTCCATCCCTCTCCCAGTTTGAGCCTGAATACTTGATTTCACTCGGAGTCCACCCGGTAGAATTCCACCCATTCACGGTCCACTCAGCCTCCATAGTACGCGTTTTCCCGCCAGCAGTAACAACCACCTTTTTGATAATTGGATCCGTACTGGTAAATGGATTGATCCCGCTGAAGCATGTGATGGCGGTTTGACTTGCAACCCCATCGTAGAGACTTGTCATCAGCCACTGATTATCCCCCTCGTACTCAAAGTAGAGCGGCCTCTCGACGTCATTCTTTGAACGACAATCAGAAGGTTCCTCGATACTTGTGACTGGCACCTCGTGGTCGTAGGCACGCACCTTCCAGGTGAGTTTTGGATCTTCAGTCTCCTCGGGATCGTCCTTTACCCGCTCCAGCCAATGACTGATCCCGTTGTCCAACACCACCAGATGATTGATGTCAGTTGCCAGACGAGGCGTCTCTTCGGGATCCGGTCCGGAGGGGTTGCATAGGGTCACTGTCTTGAACGACAAGCTTTCCGTGGGATTGTAGAATCCCCGGGCGTCCTTCTCTCCAGCGTCTTTTGCCCAGTAGAACTTCAACTCCTTGCGATAGCTCGTCTTATACACTATCTCGACAAGCAGATCCCCCCCTTTCACCTGGCAAAGCCTCGGCTGATGCCAAGCCGCCAGATACGCCGCGCGGCTTTCGAAGCCGCTTTGGTTCTTCTGCTGCTCCGTAAACTCCTCACTTGGCGGGAAGTCAAACGAGCCTGGTTCAACGTTGGCTACGGAAAGCGGTTTGTCATGATCCACAATCACCACATTCGGGTCCGTCTCGTAGATGACCTCAAAAGCCTCGTTCGAACCCCTCAATTTTAGCGAGCCGAATCCCGACCAATCGCATTCCAGCCACGCTGTCTGATTACGGTCGGAAACACCTCGTCCGACGTGAACCCTCACGGGAAACTCCTCCGAGAAGACCGGCTCCACCGTGCCAATTGCATAAGGCACCACTCCGTCGTTGGCACTGGAATTTGGATAGTGATCAGTAAAATTCGGGAAACCGACGGTCTCCGTCATCAATTGGAATCCAGCACCCTGGATTGGATAGTGCTGATGTCGAGCTCCGTCAGCATCCGATGAGCCAGTCGATGACCGATAGTAGTTAACCTTTGGCAAAAGAGGCATTTCGTATCCAAACACTTCATCAATCGTAAGGCCTTCCTCCCAGTAAAATGACATTGCCATCTCCAGTCTGCCTACAAGATCGGCATCGTCGATATAGCTCGTCCAACCGCTATTGCCCACATTGATTTCCGGCAGGTCCATCCAGGTCATGGCGGCTTGATATGCAACTGGCCCAGTACCCGTCCCTCCGTTCTCTGCCCCCCACCTTCTCGATTTGTTCTCTACGACAGAGCCGCCATTTACTTTAATCCAATGGCTACCAGGAAGCTTGGTGGGATACAAGCGACGCAGTTTTTCTCCAATGTCGCCAAACTTTCCACGACTGTAGTAGGGCACCTCGTATCTTCTTTTGTAGAGCTCCGTCTGCACTTCCAAATGAGGCGCTTCGACTTCTGGCCATACTGATGGTTCCACCAAAGTCTCCATTCCTTCTTGAATGGTTGCGGATGTTTGAAGGTGGCCAATCTTTGTGACGCTGTCATCTGGAGCAGTCACCTGAAATGCGCCGGATTCAACTATCCAGGAAAATCCTTCTGGATCCCTGCTGAACTCAATATTGGGATCGCAGCTCACGGCGTAGCCCCGATGATCACGCTTTGTTCCAGCATTGGATTGAATGGAAAATGGAGTGGAAAGTGACCCTCCCGTTATCGCATCATACTCAAAGTATGAGCTACCAGTGTTGTCGGGGTGCACCACAGTAACCCACCTCGCATTTTCCCACCGACTGCCGACAAAGCCTCGTTTCTGAATGACGGGCCAATTTTCAATCGCACGCAACTGGTCGACAGCCGACGCAAACCTGGGCAACTGATCGTGGAGATTTTCAGCCGTCGTTCGCCCCAATGGCGTCCACTGTACTTGCCGCGGAATACCAGTTGATTCTGTTTCAACAGTCGAGACGCTAGCTTTGGCAGCGATGTATCCAGTACGCGTCAGCCAATCCAATTCTGACCGTGCCTGCTCCAGGGCCCTCACACCCAATTTGATGGAATCGATAGCACCATCTTCTGGAAACGGATCAAGATCTTCGGGCCAGTCAATCAGTTGTGACTCAGTGATTGGGGTTAGAGTTGGTTCTGGCTCGTTGAAGGTCGCTTCCGGATACTCGTCCGGGGCCACGAACGTGTCCCGACGCCACTCCCAGGCCTTGTGGAGACTGTCTTCCTCAATGCGTTTGCGAATCAACAGCATCCAATGCCGTTCCTGCACTGCTCTGAGCACGGATTCGATTGTCTGAGCTGAAAGCATGGAGCTACACGCGCAAAAGATCAGGCAGAGAAGGAACCTTACATAACGTGGCGATTGACGGGCGAAGCTGAATGAGATTGCGTTGAACATGTTAGGCGATGGTGCGGTTGCCCTTAGGGAGTTGAAAATCCGGCGGCTGAGAGCCATACTGCGGGATGATCCTTCCACGCAGGATTTCTCCCTTGCGCCATTTCTGCCGAGTTCACCAATCCGTCCCGATCGGGATCGTTGGGCGGGGCTGAGTTCTTGTCTCCCACTCCGTCTCCATCAGAATCAGCAAGCGCAGGATTCAGGCCGAGCAGCACCTCGTCACTGTTTGAGAGCGTATCCCCATCTTGGTCCTCATTGGCGTCCGTGACGCCGTCGGCATCTGTGTCCGCCATCAACGGGTGAGTCCCCAAGTTGTGCTCGACAAGATTCACCAGACCATCCTGATCTGGATCCATCTGAGAATCATTGACTCGCAAGTCCAGCCCCTTGGCGGGATACCTCCATTTGCCATAGCGATGCTCCCACAAATCTGACATGCCATCGCCATCAAGGTCACCCGGCGAAACCCTGGTGAAGACTGGGTTGCTGGATGTCAGCGCAGATTCGGCCCAGTCAGGAACTCCATCGCCATCGGAATCTACTGAGGGGGCATCATTCGCTGGATAAAGTCTCTTCTCCATCAACCAGCGGATGTCGGGTGCCCATCCAGGGTGGAGTGCAGACAACGAGTTCGCATTGAATGGGGACAACAACAGCCGCGCTTCCTCATAATTCAGTACACCGTCCCCATCGGGATCTCCAATGGCGTCATCAGCATTATTTGGATCTAGCCCATATGAATTCTCAAAGACATCGGTCATCCCGTCGAGGTCCGAATCATATGCTACGAGATCCACATCAAGCGCTATCCCAGCTTGGTACTGCGCCAAGTTGGTGAGGCCATTTGAATCTAGGTCACCTTGGGCATCAGCGAGATTTAAAGGGTCCAGGCCAAAATGAACTTCGATTCGATCAGGAATTTCGTCACTGTCCTGGTCCGCGGTGTCAACCAGGAAATAGTCTGTGTACAGTGCCCCCCAACCCAAGCGGTTGCTCAAGTCATAAGCAGAGCTTGGGTCCGTGTAGTACACCATTAGCTCCTCGTAGTCACTGAGCCCATCATCATCACAATCGACATCCAGGTCATTGAGCCCGTGCTGCATCTCAAACACGTACCCAAGCCCGTCACCATCGGCATCCGGCCCATAGGGAAGTGTATCCAAATGATTTGGGAGACCGTCAAGATCAGCATCGCCCAACACTTCACCGTACCATTTGATGCCGTTGTACCAGCTTAAATTATCTGAATCGTACGCAAACGGATCCATTTGATCTCCAATGCCATCCCCGTCAGTATCAATTGGCGTATCAGGATAGGGATCCCAGAAGTTCGCCAAACCGTCCCAATCATTGTCGTAGTAGACCCAAGAATCCCAGGACAAACCGTTTATGCTGCTGGTGTTATACAAGTCAAGCGGGGCGGGGTCATAGGAATCGGGAAAGCCGTCGGAATCGGAATCTAAGGGTAACTCTTCTGGCATGTAATCCCACCAATTCGCCACCCCGTCTCCGTCGGCATCTTCGTAGAGGCGATCATACCATTCTCTATTGTTCACGGTGCTGTAGTTGGCCACGTCCTGTGGCGCAGGATCGTCAACGTTTGTCACGCCATCATTGTCATCGTCAAAGATGGTGTACGGGTAATAATCGTTGAAATTGACAATGCCGTCACCATCGTCGTCTCCGAGCGCGTTTCCGTTCCAGTAATATGTCGCCCCATTTGCTCCATACGACGTGTTTGAAGGATCATAAGGAGCTGGGTCGTCTGGATTCTTGTATCCGTCGCCGTCATAGTCGTAGTAAGTGGCACCCGCGTATGACGGGAGAATACCCCCTGGGTACTGGACGTCATAGAACTGATAGTATTCGTCCCAGTCGCTGCAGGAATCTCCATCGCTATCCCAGGTGGTTAGTGAGACGGGCATGACCAACCGCACAATATGCAGTTCGTCTCCATCACCGAAGCCGTCCATGTCCGTATCAAAAACAAACGGGTTGGAGCCTTCTTGAGCCTCCTCCAGGTTGGTCGCACCATCTCCGTCAACATCCAGATTCTGCAGATCCATTGCTGTCAAGGTGGTGGCAATTTGGGAGACCGGGTTGGTCCATGTATCACTCACACCGTCCGCATTGGTGTCGGACCAGCTTGCACCCAGCGGCAGCAGGTGGATATGCCAGAAGAGGACGGCTACAGAGAAAGCGGTCAACGCCCCCCTCCTTCCAGAAAAAGCAATCAAGGAACCTTTCCTATGTTTGCGCGATGCATCTGGGCGGCCGAAACGGACTCGCCATACCTTCCAATGTGACAACAACCCGCAGAGAGTCACAAAGTTGCGTCTTAAAATTGCATCATGCAGCGCAACCAACCTCGCTTGGAAACAATCCTTTGATCTAAGAATGAGACAGGGGCCGGTTTCACCTTGTAAACGCTCCATAAGTGGTTGGGACCACGCACAGCATACAATTGGCCAAACCTAACGGCTTTGTGGTGAGCCGAGCTTCAAAATCGACCTGCAGCCACTCCCGTACTATTTGCCATCATATTTATATTAGCATGACCCCATTGAAATTGAAGCCCAGCCTCATTGACAAGATTACGCAGAGCCAGAGCATTCAGACGTATACCGACACATGAATCACAGCCCCCGATGGCCGCAGCGCCAAATGAAGGGGCCCCTGCATAACAAGTCGAGAAAGACTGTTCCCGAATGCCGCTCCAATCGCCCCTCTTGCTCCCGGCATCAGTAACGAGTGGATTTCGCATCAATCACGGGTCTTTACATCAACCTCTGCCCAGGCCTTTTCTTTGTCGGGCGAGCACCAGTAGCCGTGTTGATGTTTGGACGAGGTGGTGATTTCATCGGTGAGGGTGTCCCCCGTTACCCCCGGGTGACTTTCCCATACGCCGTTGACACGCACCGTTTTCTTTTTGGCGAGATTCTTGCCCTTCCGCACAAACTGAATTTCAGCGAGGCCAGGCCGTTCGTTGATGCTTTCGACCACCTCCACCCGGACGGTGTCAGTCGGCACCGAGGGGACGACCACTGAGACGAAAGTATCGGTGCCGCGTTCCCAAGGAATCACCACCCCATCTTTTCGGAACACTTCTTTGCCCTTGGTGATGAGTACAACATTCAGGACCTTGGATCCGCGGTCGTTGAATCCTCCATTGTGCTGATTCCAGATCGTCACAGTTGTTCGACGCTCATTCAGAGGTATTTTTTCCGTTTCTTGAGCGCAAAGTCCGACTAAACCAAGGAGCAGGACCAAAAATGCGGGGATAAACTTCATGGAGCTTTTTGTTGATGGAGTGTTTTTGACCTAAGCGTGTTGTTACCATGAAGTCACCAAGCTTGCAAGAGCGTGGGCGACCTGAGCTATCGGTCTCAGGCCTCCCCTCAAGCTTGCCGGCATCCGCAAGAAATGTTCTATTCCGATCATCGCGCTACCCGGATACGGCCATTCCCTCCTGCCGACAGTCTCCAGCCTTGGCAGACCCTCTCGAGTCCCTCAGGAATGGGCCATGCGCTTCTCATTCATCTCTCACCTTCCCGCTCTTTTCCCCAAGGCAGGGTGGACGGTCCTCACCGGATTGATGTTGCACGTCATGGCGTCGTCGGCCTCGGCCATCCTGGTAGCCCATGACTCCTTTGACTACACGGTCGGCTCCAGTCTGGCTACGCTGAATGGCGGAGCGGGGTTCTCCTCGCCCTGGAGCATTCAGCAGACGACCAGTGGCGGCAATGGCACGGTGCTGGTGTCCACCAGTGGTATCACCTCCACGCCCAGCCATGCGACTAACAGCACAGCGGGCAATGGCATCTATGGGGCGCGTTCGTTTGACCGGATCAACACCGGCACCGTGTACTTCAGTTTCCTGGTGGACAACGAGAGCGATGGATCCCGGTTCATCGCATTCTCGCTGATGGACGGGAGCTCAGAGAAGGCCTATCTCGGACAGTCCGGAGGGGGCTCCGTGTGGGGTGCGTTTGGCGCGCTGAATCTCAACTCCAGCACCGCATCCCGCCCAGCGGTATCCGGGATGACACAACTGGTGCTGAAGGTGGAGTTTGACCAGAGCGGCATTAATGACCGCGCCACATTGTTCGTGAATCCAGATTTGTCGGGTGCAGAGCCCACCTCGGGTTATTTCACATCAACCGGGGATTACTTCGCCAACGGCCTCAACGGCATCCGCCTGGGTTCAGGGTTCGCCACGGGCAGTCAGACGACCGCCGTGGCCGGCTTTGATGAAGTGCGGATCGCGACAGACTGGGTCAGTCTGGCCCAGACGCCGGAGCCGGGGCGGGCGTTGTTGCTGGTCTGCGGGCTCGCGGGGATGGCGATGAGACGACGACGTAGCACGTATCAGACCGCCACAACTCATTCGGAGTAAAACTCCATCACCTTCCCACCCAACGTAGACTCGCTGGAAGCTCGTCAACGTTGGACTTGTTGCCGAATCCCCTTCGAGGAAGAGCTTCGGTTGGAGTAGTGGAGAGCGTTTTTCTTGAAGGCTCACGAAGCGAGGATGTTGGCCAGCGTTGCCGTGCTGTGAACGTCCCTCGCACAGAGATCGACCTCATCCGTAGTCTTGGCGGAGAGATGCGAAAGAGACAGGAACTTCCTGAGTGGTCAGGAGATTAAGCGTATTGGCCGATCAGTCCTCCGCTCACCAACCGACGGGGACCGTCGGACTACACCGCTGTTGTCGCCTTCGGAACAACTTGGCCATATTCGGCGGCTGAGATAGCGTAGGGTGATATGAGCTAATCATCCCCTCTCACTCATCCCGGTAGCGCTTGGGCGTCATTCCATACTTCTCCCGGAAATCCCGCGCGAAATGGGATCCGTTCTTGTAACCTGTCTTCAGGGCAATCACCGCCACGGCATCGGCGCTGGTTTTCAAGAGTTGGGCGGCCCGCTCCATGCGAACCTGTCTGAGGAATGCGTAGGGGGACACACCGAGCTTCTGTCGAAAGCACCGGGTAAGATGACTGGCACTCACAAAGCTGACGTTCTGCGCGAGCCAGCCGACCTCCACCGTACTCGCATAGTGGGTGCAAAGGAAGGAAGTTGCACGCTCCACTGGATCCATCACGGGTGACGCTTCAGCACGTGCCGCGGCGACACGGAACCAACCCGCCTCCAGGTGTTGATGCGTGGCGGCTTCTGCAACCCAGGGCTCATCCGATGACCAGGCCTGGATGAGAAACTCGTGCTCGCGATAGAGCGTCATCAGGCTGGGCCAGTACACCTCCTGCACATGCTGGATCCAGGCCTCCAGCTTCACGTTCACATGCTCCCAGCAGTGCATGAGCGCGTCTGAGTCGCAGGAGGAGACCAGGCTGCGATGGAGTTCCCCATCCTCCTGCCGGAACTCCAGCAAGCGGCCCTGCCGGGCCCAGGCATGCATCGACTCCAGGCGTCTGGAAAAGTCCTCCAACACCTCCTGGCGCCGGGGATGCTGACAGAGACGCACCGCAGCAAAGCCTTCCAGCGTCGAGCGAAGCCGGCAGAGCTCATGCAGGCCCCCCAGGTCGTCGAACGACGAGTCGGCAGCAGCCATCGCAGGCCTGCCGGGCATCGCCGCCGACTCCATGGGCATAGGGATGAATGATTTCCCAGAACCGTCCGCCTATCAGGCGGGAGCGGCATACTCGCGATCCCGGTTCACACCAGGAAGCGGCACAGGATAACGACCATTTGCGTCCTCGCGGATCGGGGCGGGTGAATCCAGCGTGAGCTTGTCCACATCCGGCGCAAACTCATGCGGGCAGTTCAGCATTTGATCATAGGTGATGATCTGCCCGGTATGCGCCGCCATGCGGCCCATGGAGGTCACCAGACTGGCCTGCACGCCGCGCTCCATCTCATTGTAGGACTCGTTGTTGCGGATGGCATGGAGGAAGTCGTCCCACTCGAGTTGATACGGATTGGGCTCCGGCGATTCGCCCTTCCACACGGTCTCTTCCGCACTGCGGCGCTGGCCTTTGAAGATGGCGCTGCGGGCCGGAAGGTGCCCGGCGCTGGAGACGATGGCACTGCCCTTGGTCCCGTGAATGGTGGTGGAGAACTCATTGCGGCAGCCGGTGATGTTGCGCCCTTCAAAGAAGAACTTGGAGCCGTCCTTCCACGTGTACTCCACCGAGTAGTGGTCGAAGTTCTGGTCCACGTACTCTCCTCGATCCGTGCGGCCACCGCTGGCCTGCGCCTCGACCGGCCAGTCGTTCTTCATCCAGCACGCTTCATCGATGTTGTGGATGAAGAAGTCGCTGTAAGCCCCACCGCTGGCCCAGAGGAAGGAATGGAACCGCTGGATCTGCCAGATGAGTTCTGGCGTCTCCTCCGGACGGCGCTTGGAGAAGCAGGAGGCAACTGGGGCCTGCATGCGGTAGGCACGTGCCAGGACGAGATCACCAATCGCACCGTCCTGCACGCGGTTGTAGAGCTCCTTGCGGATCTTGCAGTGGCGGCACATGAGGCCTACGGCCACCTTCAGTCCCTTTTTCTTTGCCTCTTCATTCAGCTCCAGCATGCGCTTGGCCGTGGGACCATCCACTGCCAGGGGCTTTTCCATGAAGATGTTCACGCCCTTTTCAATCGCGTACTTGAAGTGCACCCAGCGAAACGCGGGGGGCGTGGCGAAGATGGCCACATCTCCAGGCTTGAGCATGTCCACCGCCTGCTTGTAAGCGTCGAATCCGATGAACTTCGCGTCTTCCGACACGGACATCTTGTCTGGGTGCTTTTGCGCCAAAGCGTCGTGAGCAGCATTCAAGCGGTCCTTCTGCACATCGGCCATCGCGACCAGGCGGATGGAGGCATTCCCCACCGACATGGAGTTGCTAGCCGCGCCGGCACCACGACCGCCGCACCCGATCAGGGCGGCCCGGACCGTGTCATCCCCCTGGGCATGCACATACGGGATCGTGATGCCAGAGAGCACGGAAAGTCCGGCCGTGGCCCGGGTGGCGTTCTTGAGGAAGTCGCGCCGCGTATTCGTCTGCTGGAGGGAGGTGAGGGAGTTCATGGAGGGAGCGTGAAGATGGACTCAACGCTCCATCTCGTCCGATTCCATCAGCGGACGGGATGGAGCGAAGAAATGATGAATTGGGAATGAGCTACCCACCCAAGCGCGACAACCCCCCAGGGTTCGCGGGCTGTACCCGGGCCACCATTCCTAAATCCTAATTCCTAATTTTTAGCTCAGTCCGCCGGCAGGTTCACCTGGTCATCCTGGTCCTTCTCATGCGGCAGCAGGAAGGCGACGATCGCCGCGGGAATGAAGAGATAGCCAGCATTCAACAGGGCGATGCGGTAGTCATCCACCTTGCCCGTAGCGGCCAGCCCAAAATAGACCGTGCCCGCAGCGGCCACGATGCGACCGAAGTTGTAGCAGAAACCGGCCCCTGTAGTGCGCAAGAGCGTGGGGAAGAGTGGAGGCAGGCACATGGTGAAAAGACCAAACACCCCCTGGCACAAGCCGATCAAGGCAAACAACCACAGCGTGGCCTGATAGCTCCACGTCGTGTGGAAGCACAACCACATGGAGCCGGCGTACGCCGCCAGCATGAGCACGATCGCGTTGCGATACCCCAGAAGCTTGGCCAGACCACCGGCCACGAAGTTCCCGATCACAGAGCCCACCATCACCCAGAAGAGCGACGTCACGGCCACGCTGTTCTTTTCCGCCGCCGTCACATTGGCGAACTCCGGCAAGGCCCGGACGTGCGCCTGCTGCCAGAACATGAAGGCCCAGTGGGCCGTGAGCGACACGGCGCAAATCAGCAGCACCCGCCAGGTGACTCCTCGCACTTGCGGGCTGAAAAGCTCCATCACCCCCGGGGGCTTCACCTTGTGTTGGGCAGCCTCCCATTCCTCCGTCTCCGGCACCGCCTTGCGGATCCAGAGCGTGATCAGCGCTGGCAGGATGCCCACCAGGAAGATCAGGCGGTTGCTCTCGTCCTCTTTGAGGAGAAATCCTGCCAGACATGCCAGCATGATACCGCAGTTCACCGCACTCTGGAGAACCGCCGCAATCCACGGACGCCACTTCTTCGGCCAGGTCTCCACCAGCAGCGAAGCCCCTACGGCCCACTCCCCGCCGATGCCGAGAGCGGCCAGGAAGCGGCAGATCCCCAGTTGCCACCACGTCTGGGCAAGGGCGGACAAGCCGGTAAAACACGCATAGGTAAGGATCGTCAACACCAGCGCCTTCCGACGCCCCAGGAGATCCCCCACCCGGCCAAAGAATGCCCCACCGAGCGCCCACCCCACTAGGAAGAGTCCCTGGATGATGGAGGACTTCACTTTCACCTGCGGATCTCCGGTATCCGTCATGAGCAGGGCTGCCACGAAAGGCATCGCCACCAGCGTGTAGAGATGCATGTCCAGCCCGTCGAACAACCACCCCAGCCACGCGGCCAGACCGGAACGTTTTTGCTGCTTGGTCAGATCTCTAAGTCGGGTCACGGTCTGGGACATGGCGCGCGAGTGTGAAGGCCACTACGGGATGTGGCAAGCTCGAATTACCGGACAAAACGGTGGGTAACTTCGCAGCCCCACACGGCGGTCATTCAAAGTTCCAGTCCCACTGAAGCATCAGGGAAAACCGATGGGAGCGGGGATACTGCCAAAATCCCCGGTCACCGATTGTCAGGATGAATGGAGGCCGCGCCCACTCCTGCTGCAGGACCGAAGGCACGCGCACCTCTCTTCTCTGCCACCCCTGCTGAGTGAGAACAGCCTCAAAGTGTCGAAGGCCTTCTTCAAAGGTCCCCGGGGCATTGTACTCAGTGTGCCAGGTGATGTGAGTTTTCACCCCATGCAATGGCCCACGGCGGTAAGTGGACAATTCTTCCTTCAAGGGGCTGTAGAGGGTGCTTCCGGAGGGGAGCGGGACGGTTCTGAGAAATTCCCTTCCGTTGTCCATCGCAACGGCCCGTGCCGCGTCCACTTTGGGAGCAGTATGGCTGCCGTACCACCAGGATCCGCCGAGCATGCCTATGCCCAAAAAGGCAAGGATGACAAAGAAGATGCCGGTCTTTTTTGCACTCCATCTTTGGCGGTGTGGCATGGCACACCCGAGCATGGGCGGGGACAAACTCAAGGAGGAGTTGGTGAGCCGCTAAGCTGGACAGGATGGCAAAACTGACCCGTCGTTTCTCCAAACCGTCTGCAAAGACGGAAAAATCGCGAAACTCTCTAAGATCCCCCCCAATGTCTTCGTTTCCTCATCCGTAGAGCGGATATTTTGAGGTTTGGCCTGTAAAACAGCAGAGCCCCGCCTCAAGATTCAGGCGGGGCTCTGTGTGGGGTCTTGATGCAGAGTCCAGTGTGAGCAAGGCATCCTGCAGGCGATGCCTTCTGGAATCCGTCAAGGGAACTGTGGAAACGGGGCAGCCAAGGTTCCGGACCTGAAAGCATCTTTCCTACGGATGTATTTCAGGCAGAACTTTACTCGGAACTAACATGCCAAGATACTTCGTTGGGGACAACTGACCCATCGGATAGTATTTTGACATGCTGTTGCAGACGTGGACTCCACTCTGACGACAGGAATTCCCCCTTTTTCTAAAAGCATGACGAACGCTCCTGTACCCCCAGCCGCCAGCGATTCCGCCTCAGACCCCCGCCAATCCCTGCTCAACAGCCGGCTCGTGGACTTGTACGGCAACGAACCGGAGCTCGCCCAGTTTCCCCGTCTGACGGCGGAGCTGCTCCGTGAGCTGACCATCTCTGATTTTGCCGTGTATGGAGAGGTGGACCACTCCACATGGCAAAACCGCGGCATGTGCACGGATGACTCACCCGAAGTGCGTGAAGCCCTGAACCGCTACGCTACCACACCGAGGGGCCATCCCTTCTTTGAGGCCCTGCCCCAGTATTATCAAGGCCGGGTGCTCTTCGCGGCGGAGTGCATGTCGCCTTCAGAACTCGCTGCCAACCCCATCATTCAGCAGGTGTACGGCCCCATCGGCGTGAAGCACGTCCTGGGTTTCAACTTCCCCTGTGATACCAAAGTGATCGCCTTTGGCGCCATGCGCCGGAGCAGCGCGCCCTTCAAGGAGGAAGACCGGGCCATCGCGACCCTGCTGCGCCAGCATTTTGAGACTCTGTACATGCATGCTTCGCAGCGGGCGGCCCGCAACATGGGCCTCCGTCAGCGGCTCATGCTGGTGTACCCGGAACTGACGTCGCGACAGCTGGACGTGGCCGTGTGGCTGGCCATTGGGAAGTCCAACCCCGTGATTGCCCAACTGCTGAACGTGACCCAGGCAGGTGTGAAATTCCATCTGCGCAGCATTTTCAACCACATCGGTGCGGAGGATCGCACCACCGCCGCGCTCATCCTCTCCCAGGCTGCCCCCGGTTTTGTTCCCAGTGAGGGGGCCAACCCCAAGACGCCCGGCTTCCTGGCGGCGCCAGCACCGGATGCCTCTGGATTCTCCCCAGTGGAGAACGTGCCCGCTCCGGCACCGGCGCGTTCCTCTATCAGGGGGTGACGACGTGCCACAATCCCGTGCGCTCGGCCTTGGCCTGTGCCATCGCCTTGCCCAGACTGGTAATGTAGCGCTCCACCGGGGGCAGACTCTCCGGCATGGGCCGGGTCTGCTGTCCCGCTGGTGAGGCGTAGCCCCGACGCACGAGCATCTCACCCAGATCCTCAAATTTTCCCGGCTCCACCTCCACCTTGATAAATGCGTAGTAGCGCTCAGTCTCCGGCACCCTCCCCCACTTCGTGTACACCGTGAAGGGGCGCTTGGAGAGTAGATCCGTCACCCAGCCTAGCGCCTTGGTCCCCGCCTCGATCACCTGATCATCGGGAGTCTTGCGGAAGAACTCCGCCTGATCCCGCAACCGACGGGGCCGCATCCAGGTGGTTTCTGCGGCATCCACAAAGTAGAGGGTGAACACATCCTCCTTCGGACCACTGCGGATGCGGAGGGTGTCTGGCTCACTGGCGCGGCTCACCACCAGCTCAGGATGCGGCAGCACCCACCAGTCCCCCTCTTTGTACGCCCGAGTTTCATAGACCGTCTCCTCGACCGGGATGGCGACAGGAATGGCCTTGGGGACCGCGTCCTCGGTCTCCCCCTTCGATTCTGAGGGCAGCCGATAGCGGGCCTTCAGCAGCATGCCCAGCATCAGCATGAAGAACAGGATCACCACGGTCATGATGAAATTGCTGATGGCGGCGCGGGGCGGCATGAACTTCGGTCTCGTGGGTTGGGGTGGCGACGTATTTGGAAGGGTGAATCCCACGCTGCTGAAGGCGGCGGGAGCTGATTCCCCAAAAGGAATCCGGGACGGCCATACTGATCAACACATCTTAATTTCCAATCCTGATTTTGAAACCTGAAATCGCATCCCCCGACTGGAACCAGCTCTATGAAACCGGCGAAACCCCATGGGACAAAGGCCTGCCCACGCCCGTGCTGGCGGAGGTGCAGCAACGCCATCCCCAGCTCTTCCAGGGCGAGGTGATGGTGCCGGGCTGCGGCACAGGCTCTGACGCCCGCTGGCTGGCCGCTCAGGGCTGCCGCGCCACGGGGGTGGACATTGCCCCGCTGGCCGTGGATCGAGCCCGCTCACTGGACGCAGGACAAGGCGTCCAGTACGTGTTGGCAAGTCTGTTCGACCTGCCTGAGGAGCTCCGGGGCAAGTTCGACCTCGTCTGGGAGCACACCTGCCTGTGCGCATTGCCTCCGGAATTGCGGAAGTCTTATATCCAGGGCGTGTATGCCGCGCTCAAAGGTGGAGGCCTGGTAGCGGGCGTGTTCTTCATCGATCCCGAGATGGACCCCGGCGAAACCGGTCCCCCCTTTGGGATCTCGCCGGAGGAACTGACCGGGCTCTGGGCGGAAGCGGGGTTCAGAGTGCAGGAGTCTTGGGTGCCCACGACCGGCTATCCGGGCAGGGTGGGACGGGAGCGGGTGCTGATCGCGGCGAAGGCGGCGAAGGCGGCGTGAAAAGTTGAGAGTGAAAAGTGGTAAGTGGGGCTGCGGCGGGCTCGCGTGGCGGAGGCGTTTTACCGAGCAATTCCGAGCTGCCTACAGAAAGCCACTCAGTCGTGGCTGGGTTCGTGAGAACCTGGTCAGGCCGCTTGTCACCCATGACGAATCAGATCACCCCACAGGGCCGCGCCACCCTCCGCACTCTCACGAGTGCAGCTACGAGCTACCGACGGGAAGCCACTCAGTCGTAGCTGGGTTCGTGAGAACCTGGTCAGGCCGCTTATCACCCATGACGACCGGATCACCCCACAAGGCCCCGCCACCCTCCGCACTCTCACGAGTGCAACTACGAGCTATAACGGAGCGCGGGTGCCGTGCGTCGCCCTCTACAACAAATCCTCCAGTGCCCCGGCGCTGGTATCAAACAGACGCTGGTGCACACGGAAGGCGCTGCGGTCGGTGAGATTCGCAATCCAGTCGCACACCAGACGGGCGCGCTGATCCTTCTCCGGCTCGGCCTTGATGGCCTTTGCCACAGGCTCTGGCAGCAGGTGCAGGGAGCGGCGTCCCGGTGCAGGTTCGATGTAATGATCCTTCAATGCATTGAAGAGCCGCTCAATGACGCTGGCGGCCTTGAAATCCAGCTGCTGAAGCTGCGGGGTGTCGAAGACGAGCTCCTTCGCGATGCGTTTGTTCACCTTGGCACGCGCGGCAATGTCAGGCTCCACCACCAAGCCGAAGTGATAGCGACGCGTGCTGGCACTGAGGAAATTACCCCGCTCCTCCAGGTGGCAGGCGCGGATGTGCTCGCCGATGCTCCGCCCCAGACGGGCCTCCACCTTGCCATCACGCATGGCCTTGAGCAGGAAGTTCACGTGGGCGGCCTCAGCCTCTGAGAGGGTCCGCCGGCCGGCCCAGGCCTCAAGTTTGACCGGTGTGATAAACCCCGCCTGGATCGCATCGGCGAGGTCGTTGATGGAATACGCCGTGTCATCCGCCCAGTCCATGATCTGGCACTCCAGAGAGCGGAATCCGTTGCGTTCCTTGCCCGGGGTCAGTTCAGTGGGAAAGGCTTGAGATCCCAGGACGAAATCCAGGTAGGTCTCCTGGTCGTTGTAGAGATAGTGATTGGCGGCCTCCGGTGTCTCCACCTGCAGGGTCTTGTACTTGAGCACCCCATCGAGCAGCGCCCGGGTGGCGTTGATGCCATCGCGGCTCTCAGCAAAGAGCGTCACCGTGAGCTGGCGCAGCGTTTGGGCATTTCCCTCGAACCCTCCATACGGGGCCATGAGGTCGTGCAGCGCCCTCTCTCCCGTGTGGCCAAAGGGCGGATGCCCCAGGTCATGGGCCAGACAGGCGGCTTCCACGAGGTCCGCATCCACACTCTCCCCGTCTCTCAGCAGTTCGCTCGATTTGCTGAGCCAGCCACAGATGGAGCGCCCGATCTGGGCCACCTCCAGACTGTGGGTAAGGCGGGTGCGGTAGAAGTCATACTCCCCACCCAGGAAGGAGTAAAACACCTGGGTCTTCCCCTGAAGGCGCCGCAATGCGGAACTGTGCAGAATCCGGTCCCGGTCGATTTGAAACGGCGTCCGGTGGTCCTGGCCTGAAGTAAGCCGGGGCTTGGGATGCTCGGTATCGAAGGCCGAGTAGAGTCGGTTCACGGACATTGCGGCGCTTGGGAGAGGGAGAAACAGGATCAGTCGAAGGAAACCACGTCGGAGATCGCCCAATGCAGGGAGTTCCGGGTCACGCCATTCTCTTCAAAGATCCGGCCGTCCAGAGCCCCAAAGGGCTTCACCCACTTGAGGTTTTCCTTGAGTTCCTTGGCCTTCTCAGGCGTCTGGGTGGGAGAGAGCGTGGAGGCCACAGCCAGATAGTCGGCCAGGGCACCCACATCCAGCTTCCACACGCAACCGTCCACCGTCTTCGTCGCCGGCTGGTTCAGGTCGCCCGCAAAAGACTCCGCCGCCTCTTTCGAGGTGCTCAGGAGCAACACCTTGTCATTGATGCTGGCCACGGGCAGGAGATCCCCGCTCAGGAAAGGCAGCCCGTAGAAGTAGGTGGTGACACCGTTCTTCTCCGACGTGATGGGATCCCCCAGCTTGAAGAGCGAAGGAGCCCCGGGTTCCGACGGGATCAGACCGTTGATGGATTCGCTGATCGTCGCCCAGCCCTTGCCCAGTTCTTCCCGGTCCTTCACCGCACCCACCGTGGTGATGCGGGGGAACTTCGAGCCCTTGGACTCCGGAGGCAGGCCGGGCAGTTCAGGCATTTTGCCATTCACGTCCAGGATCACGGCCAGTTCACTGCCCATGCCCTTGTCGTCCATGTTCTTGTCCGCCTCATAGGCCTTCAGCAGCACTGGGAGGAAGGTCGATTCAAACTGGGCAAACTGCTGGCCGCCATCGGGCCCGGCAATGCCCGCTTTCACGAGTTCCTGGGCACCGGTGTAGAGCATGCCTGCCAGCTTTTCCATCCAGGCGCGGAAGTCCTTGCCGTAGCCTTCGTTCCGGTGGTAGGCAATGCCGAAGACCACCCCCGCCTTGTCGATAAGCTTCGCGTAGTCCAGCGGCTTGCCGTGATCCAGGAACTTGGGCTTGATGCCGCCGTAGGATTCGAAGTGCACACCCTTGTCCCACCAGGCTGCAGCCGTCAGCGTGCTGCTCTCTGCGCCATAAACCGCCTTTTCCAGCGGAGCCAGTTCCCCGAGCTGTTTGTCCAGCACGGCGCCCATTTCCTTGAACATCTCGTTCTCCTTCATGGCATCCACCAGACCGCGCAACATTGGCACGAAGGGCTGGTCATCATTGAGAGCCCCCATCGTTGCAGAGCTGGCGTAGGTCAGACCCACGAGGTTTTTGCCCGTGTAGGGCAGCAGGCGGGCCATTTCCGGCTTGGAGAGTACTGAGGCTGCAGGATCTGCCACCAGGCTCAGGTGGTCCAGGTTCATGCCGCAAGCCAGCACCAAGTGGCTGTCCACCACGCCCCAGGCCAGCTTGAACTTCTTCGCCTGCACCGCGTCGTACGCTTTTTCAATGGTCTTGACCGTCTGTTCTGGCAGCCCTTCGGGGATCATGGCCAGCATCTGGGCTTGGTTCTCCTCTGGGAGCAGCAGTGCGAGATCCACTGTGGCCACGCGGAAGTCATGACCTCCGGGAGTCTTCAGATCGCTCATCTGGAAGATCTTCTTCTCTTCCAACTGCTTGGTGTTGTTCAGGAACGCCAGAGCATCCTCCGGCTTGGCAGTCTTCACCCCCACGACCAGCGGCATGAGCTCAAATTTGCCAATGAAGTCCGCCAGTCGCTCAATCGATGCGGGGTCGCTGAGGAACGACTGCAGGTAGATCATGGGATTGGATCCCACCTCCTCGCCTTTCAGGCTCGCCGCGCCACCCGCGAGCAGGGCCTTGAAGTACACCTCATTGTAGAGGCGGTTGAAATCCCGCAACAGGGCCGCAGTCTGCGCAAATCCAGCTCCACCGGCGATGAAAATATCATCCCCCCACATTTCCTGGAGGGTGTTGAGGGACTTGTCTCCCGCCGTGGGCGCAGGCGTTTTGTCCTGCACCAGCGCGTTCATGTCCTTCCAGTAGGCGGACTTCTTCAGCTCTTCCAGATGCTGCTTGAGCTGTGTGGTGCCGAAGTAGAACTCCGTTCCTACCGGCAGCTTGGCCACAAAGCCGAGCTTCGCCGCATGATCCGCCAGGGACGGCGCCTTGGGCGGAGGGACCACGGCAGCCGGGGACGGCGAAGCGGGGGCTACGCTGGATGGGGCACCTGAGCCTGCTTCTGCACCTGGGCCTGGAGTGTCTTTTTTCTCACATTGGGTCAGCGCCAGGGTGACACCGGCTGACAGGAACAGCGCGTGATAACGCAGTCGGGGGGATATTTTCATGGAACGGAAAACTTAATCATGCGTCTCCGTCTGCGCAACCACGTGATTTGCCCCGCAGATTCGCAAAAACATGAATGAGTTTGTCATTGAAAATGAACAGCCGCGGAGGAAGCCTTGTCACTTGCGACACGGCGGGCTTGGTTTTTGCTGCTCCTGCTGACTGCACCCTTTCCTTCTTCCTCACTTTTTGACACAATCTCACCCACATGAAAGAATTCGCGTTTATTCACGAGCATGGCCAAGTGCCTGATTCGCTCCGGTCCGTGCCCTTTTTGGGCTCGTTCAGCGAGGAGCAGCTGGATGACGTGCTGAATTCAAGCAGCTACATTCAGTGCGAAGTCGGCGACGCGATCATTCAGGAAGGCGCGGTCGATTCTCGCATCTACATCCTGCTGAGCGGGGCCATGGAGGTCCGCAAGGACGGCAAGAGCCTCGTGACGATCACCCGCCCCGGCGAAATCTTTGGCGAACTGGCACTCGTCAACGAAGACACACGCTCCGCCACGGTCGTGGCCGCCAAGCCTTCCGTCTGCCTGGCGGTGGACCAGAAGTTCCTGCAGGACATCAAGCCCCGTGAGGAGTACCCCGCCTTCTACGCAGCGCTCTTTGAGTTCATTGCCCGCATCACCGCCTCCCGCCTCCAGAACACTTCCCGCCGGCTTTCTGAGCTGGAGCTGGAAGTGAAGCTCCTGCGTGGGCAGCTGGAAGAGCAGGCTGGCAAAGCTGAGGGCAACCACGTAGCCGCCCCGAAAGCGACCCGCACGAAGGCCGCCCCAACGCGTCGGCCCGTCAGCGCCAAGCGCAAGCCCCTCGCCAAGACGAAGCCGGCTGCTCGCGGCAAGACCCGCCGGTAATCGGTCCCTCTCAACGGACTTCATAAAACACGGGCAGCTCGGCGTCCAGGACGTCAGTTGCCCGTAGTTCGCCCTGAAGCTGGGCATGAGCCTCCAGCGGCTCGACGGTCAATTGCTTCAGCGTCCCCGGCTTGGCAGGGGTCTCCACTGGCTGGCTGCCCAGGATGCACCAGTGCAGCACGACGAGCCGCTTCTCCTTGAGCGTCCCGTCCAGCACCTTGCGTACCTTCCAGACGCTCTCCACGAGCGCGCGGGTGTAGGGCGCGATCTTCGCAGGATCCGGCAGTGTGCTGCGTTCCACCAGTTCTGCCTCCACCACCAGGCGGGCCGGGGCCGTGCGCTGGGCCCAGTTTCCCGCTTCATGCGTGTAGAGCTCTGCCGCCTCCCGCGGAGCCAGAGGACGCTGGAAAATCTCGATGCCATCGAGCGCCCCCTGCCAGGGTTCTGTGCCATCGGATCGGGAACCAAAGCGGAGACCGGAGGTGCTCCAGCTCATAAATTCCGGCCGCACATTGCTGCTCCGCTCCATCAAACCATTGCGATAGCACTCCAGCAGGCCATCCGCATATACCAGCAGCCATTGCGTGGGTTCGAGGTCCGACACCGCCCCCATGCCCAGATGCTTCACCTTGCCATCATCGGTCTGCACGGTGACAAACAACGCAGGCCCCACCTGGTCCACGCTGAGCGCTGGCACCTTGCCCTGCCGGCTGATGGACACCAGCGTGCCTTTGGCATTGCTACCCGTCCTGGCCGCCTGCGCGCTGAACGCGAGACTGAACGACTGCTGCCCGGAGCAAGCCTGGAGAGCGGCGGCTGTGCTTTCCTCATCCGCCACCAGGGCACCGTTCTTCAACTCCGCGCCGGACCACGCGTTGGGCACCGCATCCCCTTCCAACACCGCCCTGCAGAAGCGGTTATTTCCACCATCCGGATCAAAGATGGCGTTCGTGGCCTTCTCATTCTCCCAGCGGAAGACCAGCCCCGGGCTCACCGTCTTGGGCTTCGTGGATTCCCGTTTCCTGGCGAACAATGACTCCGTCTTCACGGGCTGGATGCCCGTGGCAAACCACGCATCGCCAAAGCACTCCGCCTGCTGGTTGTAGGTGATGCGCACCCATTTCTCGATCTTCGTGAAGTTCACGTCGAAGATCCCGGCATACAGTTCCGTGTCGGGCTTTCCCTCCGGTGCCGTCACCGTGAGGATGCGGGGATGATTGCTCCAGCGGGGATGGAACGCGGTGGGAGAACTCAGCCCCGGCATGGTCGTCATCGAGATGGTCCGGGTGGTCTTGGCAAAGGGGTCGGAGAGCACAATCGCATTGTGCGTGCCGGTGAAGTAAAAGCAGCGGTCACTGTCATCCGGAGCAATGCCCGGCCAGCACCCTTTGCCCAAGGCGGAGTAGCCGCCCTCACTGATGTTCGCCAGCCCCACCTGCGGCCAGGGGAACGTATCCACGGCCGCACTGCCGTCCCGGCTGAGCTGGAAATAGGAAATAAAGGGCTGCCCCGTCGGCGCAGCCTGCCAGACCTTCTCCGTCACCTTCGGATCGTCCAGCCGACAGCGGATGACGGCACCGCGGGTATTCCGATACCCCTGGCGCACATACACCCAGGTGTGGCTGGTTACCGGGTCCCACCAGACATCGGAGGCGTACCCCTCCATCAACTTGCGCAAACCGGTGCCGTCGAAGTTCACTGCAAAGACAGCCTTCTGGTCCAGATTGGTAAAAACAATCTGCCGTCCGTCAGGAGAGAGCATGGGCTTCGCGTAGCTGGTCACCTCCTCCAGCAGGCAGCGCTGGCCTTTACCATCCTCCGTATCCAGCACATAGAGCTGGCCCGTCTTCCCCTGCACGAACAGGTCCTCTACATCCCGCCCCAACACCCATACCAAGCGGGCTGGACCGCTTCCCAATGCCTGGAGCCCCTCAACGACCGAGGGCACCTGGGCCACCGGAATGGCAGCGGGAGGCTTGGGCTTCGCCGCCTTGCTAGACGCGGGCGAAGCCGCCTCCACGTGCAGCCCAGCAAGGCCGAAGCCCAGCGTCAACCACAGGCCCAGAGATCGAGCCCGGCCTGCAAAGTACGTTGGGCGGCGGAATGTTGCTAGCATGCAAATATTTTATATAGCCAAAATAATGCGATTCCAAGCTTGGGATGCGGGAAAGTGCCACGCGGGTACAAGGGCCGACTACAAATCGAAGGACATCTCCTTGCCACCGGGCCGCTCCCTGCGTTTGATAACCCTCCTTTTTCTCACTCACCCATACCATGAGCAGTCCCGCTTCGCCCCCCTCTCCGTCCACACCTTCCCTCGCCGGACAGGTCGCATTTGTCTCCGGCACCTCCCGTGGTCTGGGGGACCGCTTCGCCATGACCCTGGCCCAGGCTGGTGCGGATCTGGTGCTCACCAGCCGCACCCTGAAGTCCCTGGACGACATCGTGAAGCGGGTGGAAGACCTCGGTCGACGGGCGCTCCCGCTGGAGCTGGACGTGCGGTCTTATGAAAGCATCGTGGCCTCCGTTCAGGAAGCCAAGGCCCACTACAGCAAGCTGGACATCCTTGTCTGCAACGCGGGCTGCAACGTGCGCAAACCCTCTGTGGACGTCACCTGGGATGACTGGAACCTTATTCTCGACACCAACCTGCGGGGCTCGTTTTTCCTCGCCCAACAGGCCGCGAAGGAACTCATGATCCCCGCCCAATACGGGCGCATCATTCTCATCGGCTCCGTCACCTGCGTGGCAGGCTACGCCGGTCTCGCCCCCTATGGCGCAAGCCGCGGCGGGGTGAAACAACTCGCCATGAGCCTGGCCGATGACTGGGGCAAGGACGGCATCACCGTCAACGTCCTGGCCCCCGGCTGGTTCAAGACCGCACAGAATGCGGTCATGTACCAGGACGCAGACTGGGTGGACTACCTGACCGACCGCATCCCCGTCAAACGCCCCGGCAGCATGGACGACCTCGAGTCACCCCTGCTCTTCCTTGCCTCTGAAGGCAGCCGTTATGTCACCGGCCAGACGTTGCTGGTGGACGGCGGCATCAGCGGCGGGGCAACGCGCGCGCTGCCCCGGAAGAAATAGAAGCTGATTTCACAACGGCTGCCGTTCCAAAGACAGCCTCAGAGTTCAATTGCCGGATACTTTCAGCAACTCGATGTCCGTCTTGAGGAAGGCAGCCTGCATCACATCAGCCTTATCATACTCTGGAGCGCCTTCTGGCTTCCAGAGACCAATCAGACGGGTCATCCCGCTGAGCACGGTGATGGACGTCGTTGTCGTCGCCTTGTGGAAGCCGGTGGCAGGAGCATCGATCTTCAACACCTTGAGATCTTCGCTCTTCAGGGGCGCGCGCCAAGTGGGGGGCAGATAGTCCCGCTTGAGCTGGTAGTTTACATCGACGGTCTGGCCGTCTGGACCAATCACGGGATCCAGTTCCAGAGTCAATCCCACTCTGCTCATCTCGGTGACGCCCGCGATGAAGGATGGATCGCCAGCGTCGCTCTGAGCAGCGCCCTCAGGTGCAGGTGCCGCCGGTGCCTTGTTGTCGGCAGCCGGCGTTGGGGTGGGTGTTGGTCTAGCCTTGCTTTCGGAAACGGGACTGCCGCCCCCGGCTTCAGGCACCTTCGTGTACTCGCGCCCCACTTGTGTGGCTATCCGCTGACCAGAACGTCCTCCCAGCCAGAGAGTCTGCACAAACTTGGCTTTGCCCTGAGCCACAGCCTCCTCCAGAGCCTTCCACATCGCGGTGTGGTCAGCTTCACTGGCATATTGTTCCTCCAGCTTACGAAGGAATGCGCCGTCTGCCTGCACCACCTGCACGTTGAAGGCCAAATTGGCGGGAAGGGACCTATTGAGCCCTTCAATAAAGGCCTCCACCTCGGAAACATTCTCCGGAGTATTCCTGACGATCAGCTCGCTGGTGCCTGCGGAATAGTTGGCAGATGACCCTGGAGGGAACACCAGCCCCTGCGACCTCAAGATGTCCAGCGCGGTCATCTTGACGGACATGCGCGGCTCGGTGGCAGGTGCGGCAGCTGCAGAAAACGGATCCGCCGCGCCCACTCCTGCACCGCTGGGATTGGAAAGATCTCCGGAAAAGAAGCTGGGCGGCACGCGAAATCTCCGCAGCTTCATCCCCTTCGGCAATCCTTGATTCAACAATTCAGCGGGAGCCGTGGCTGGAGTGGGGCGAACCTTCTCTCCTTGGGCGGCAAAGAGGGTCTCCAGTTGCGGCTGCAAAGCTGGCATGATCCGCACGAGATCCGCTTTCAGAATGGCCACCAGCAGGACGTTCTCCCTGGCCGGTTCAGGTGCCCCTTCGGGCTTCCACACACCAATGAGCCGCGCCGTCCCTTGCCGCAGCGATTGAGCCGTACTCGCCTCGACGGTGTACAGGTCGGTGACCCGAACATCCGCTTGCTGACCGCTGCCAGACAACGCCACTGGCTCCCAACGATCTTGTGGGGCACGGTAGTGATGATTCAAGGCAAGGTTAAGATCAATGATCTCATCATCAGGCCCAAGCACCGGGTCCACTTCCATCTTGGAACCCACCGGTCTCATTTCGTGGCTTACTGACGTCCACCCCTTGAACGAGCCCTCGAACTCTGACACAAGGAGACGCTCCTCCCCTCTCTCCACTGAGGCCCGCTGTCCGCTCCGAGTTTCCACCCGCAACAAATCGACCTGCCGTGCCTTGCCCTCCCCGACAAGCGCCCGCAGTTTGGCCAATTGAGGGCTGTGATCGCCATTGCCAGCAGTCTCGTTCACGATTTGGCGCACAGTCGCGGCCTCGGCCTCAATCAGATACGTGCTCAGGTGAATGGTCTTGGCCACGCGTTTCAACAACTCGTACGAGTAAACCTGGAGTTCTTCATGGGCCCTGCCAGAGGTGCGGGCCACCAACGTTTGATTCACCGGATCGAAACTCATGAGCGATCCTTCGGGCACTTGTATCCCCATGGTCTTGAGGTACTGCGTGACCACCATGTCAGAGCGTTTGAGGAAAATCTCCCCGTCCTCCACAGGAGCATTCGCTTTCGGGATTTGCGGCGCTCTGAGTTGTCCTACCGTGGGTGAGACGAACCCCTGTGCCATTTCAGAGGCAGGAAAGCGATACGTCTTGGTGGACCAGACGTCCGGGGTTGGAGCGACTTCCAATGGCGGACTGGCTGCAGGCGCGACCGGTGCCGCAGGGATCTGACCAAAAGCACCGGCCACCAAAAAAGCGGCCCACAACGCGGGGATTACGTAAGAGGGTTTCATAGCAGGAATGTGCGTGAGCGCGCATTCTGCCGGGAAAATTCCACGACAGGCAAGATGAAACTCCTCCTTCCGGCGTCACATTCGGCTTCCAGCGAAAGAAACACCCTGCCAACTTTGTTGTCCAAAACTCCTCTTACAGGACTCACGCTATTGCCCCCACCGCGCCTCTGTGCGGCGGAGGCGCCTTCCTCTTTTTACTGAACCCATGATGAGATCCCATCTGCCCACCCTGCTGGCAGCCGCGATGACACTGGCTGTGTCTCCGGCTGTGACCCATGCTGCGAACTCCGCTTTCATTGAGGCCGAGTCGTTCGACACCTACGGCGGCTGGGTGCTGGACACCCAGTTCATCGAGATCATGGGCTCCCCCTACCTCATGGCCCACGGCCTGGGGACGCCTGTGAAAGACGCCACCACCACGGTGCAGAAGTCCGTGCCCGCCGGGAAATACCGCGTCTGGGTGCGCACGAAGAACTGGGTGGGCCACTGGGACGCCAAGGGCGCTCCTGGCAAATTCCAACTCAGCCTGAACGGCAAGACACTGGACAAGGACTTCGGCACCACCGGCAAGGACTGGCAGTGGGATGATGGCGGCACCGTGGACCTCGCGGCTGGCCCGCTCAAAATCGGCCTGCAGGACAAGACCGGCTTCAACGGCCGCGTGGATGCGATTTACCTCACCACAGACCTCGACGCCAAGCCCCCGGTGGAGGCCAAGGCTCTCGCCAGCTTCCGTCACAAAGAACTCGGTCTGCCCGACACGCCCCCCGAAACGAAAGAGTATGACCTCGTCGTCGTGGGCGGCGGTTACGCTGGCACGGCTGCTGCCTTGAGCGGTGCCCGCCAGGGGCTCAAAGTGGCTCTGATCCAGAACCGCCCCGTGCTGGGTGGCAACGGCAGCAGCGAGGTCCAGGTGTGGGCCCAGGGCGGCACCCGCCGCGGCCTCTACCCGCATCTGGGCGAGATCGTGGAAGAGTTCACTGACCGCGCCAGCAACAGCCCAGGCCTGCCGGAGGAATATGGTGACGAACTCAAAGAAGGCGTCGCTCGCAAGGAGAAGAACCTCGACCTCTTTCTCAACAACCACGTCTGGAAGGTGGAGATGGACAAGAGCCGCGTGCCGAAGATCCGCGGTGCCGTGGCCCTCAACACCAAGACCGGTGAAGAGAAGAAGTTCGTGGGCAAGTACTTCGTGGACTGCACAGGCCACGGCTACCTCGGCGCCCTGGCCAAGGCCAGCTTCACCATGCTGGAAAAAGGCCACCTGGGCATGAGCAACATGTGGGTGGTGGGAAAGAAGGACAGTGCACAAAGCTGGCCGGAAACACCCTGGGCCCTGGAGTTGACTCCTGAAGAAGACTTTCCCACCCCGCGCCCCCTCAAGGAAAAGAACTTCCCGAAGAACACCACCTTCAAGCCCAGCGACCTGCTCCATGGCGAGTGGTTCTGGGAATCGGGCTTCGACAAGCACCCGATTGAAGACCTCGAACTCGTGCGTGACTGGAACTTCCGCGCCGTCTTCGGTGCCTTCAGCGCCATGCGCAAGTCCAACCCGGAGAAGTACGCCAACTACGGCTTCCAGTGGCTGGCCTTCATTGGCGGCACTCGTGAGTCACGTCTCCTTCAGGGCGACGTCGTGCTCACCCAGGAGGACATCGTCTCCAAGAAGGAATTCCCGGACGGTTGCGTGCCCACCACCTGGGATTTGGACCTTCACTATCCCAAGGAGCAGTACATGAAGAAGTACGGGGACAATCCCTTCATCTCCCGCGCCGCCTTCGGCAAGGGGGTGGACCGCCGCAATGGCTACCCGGTGCCCTACCGCTGCTTCTACTCCAAGGATGTGGAAAACCTCTTCATGGCGGGTCGCAATATTTCCGTGGACCACAATGCTCTGGGCACCATTCGCGTGATGCGCACCTGCGGCATGATGGGTGAAGTGGTGGGCAAGGCAGCGTACCTCTGTGTGCGTCACCAGACTTCTCCCCGCGGCGTGTATGATCAATATCTGGACAACCTCAAGGACCTCATGCGCCAGCCCGGTGCCATGCGCCGCGATGCCATCGAATCCCCCCTCTATCTGCCCAAGGACGCTGCCAAGCTTCCCGAGATCGAGGTCGACCATATCGCCATCAACACCCTTGAAGGCATCGTGATTGATGACAACGACGCGGAACTGACCGGCAAGTGGACCGTGGGTGAAGGTCTGAAACCCTTCGTCAATGAAGGCTATCGCTACGGTCAGGACGCTGGTGCCACCGCTCGCTTCGCTTTCAGCGTGAAGGAAACCGGCAAGTACGAAGTGCGCATGTCCTGGCAGCCCCATCAAAATCGCTCCAAGGAAGCGCCCGTGTCCGTGCTGAGCGCCGACGGCGAGAAGACCTTCAAGGTGGACCAGAGCAAGGCCGCAGAACTGCCGAAAGGCTTCCACTCGCTCGGCACCTTCAAGTTCAACGCTGGCGAAGAAGCCGCCGTGGTGATCCGCACCGCCGGAGCCAAGGGCAACGTGCACCTCGACAGCGTGCAGGTGCTGCCAGCGAAGTGAGGGGTGGTGGCCTGAACTGCATTTAAACAAAGAGATTCAAAAGGCGTGGAGGCAACTCCACGCCTTTTTTAGTGACAAGTTGAGAGGGAAAAGTGAAAAGCAGAATTGCTGCGGCAGACTCAGGTCGCGTGCTGATCTCCGAGTCCAGCGCGCTCACTGTAGGGCAAGCGCTCCGCTTGCCACGAACGTCTCCTGATGCGGCAACCGAGGCGGTCGCCCTGCAACCTTAGGTGTTTGGTCGTGGGAAGAGGCAGACAATCTCACGGGTGGTTTGGGATCGCACCGGGACAGGAATATTCCTCACGCCTGCTACTGAGCTCGCACCCGGCACATCCAATCGTGCGCCTGCTCATGTCTGGCGTCTTATATCTCCACTACGTCGTGTGCTGTCCCTCCTCAATGATATCATCATCCACGAGGTTCTCGTCCATCGGGGCATCACTGAGTTCAGATCCGAGTTTCTTACCGACCTCTTGTCCCTCCTTCATTTTTGCCAGGTTCTGATCATAGGGCATCATCTTCTGTTCGTCGGCTTCGTCCTGCGTAATGATGTGGTCGTCGGGCGTTGGGTCAGGGTTCATGAAGTTGTTCTCCTTCTATCTACTGAGACATCGCAGGCGCTCCGCTTGCTGGATGAAATGTCGAACCCGAATCCACAGGTCTTGCCCATGGCGCACGCCAGTCACTCCCAGCCAGATTTGCCATGAGAACGCTCACGTCGTGTTCATGGCCGCAGCCATCGTCACAGGGTTGAGTCATACGACCCGTACCCGGGCGAAAGCGATTGTTTGCCTGAGGGAAGCCCCAGCGGGTCGGTTCACCCCGCGTGTCCGTGTGAATGAAAGCGGTCGCCGGGGACTTGAACGGATAGAGCCCCAGCCCGCCTTCGAAGGCCGCGGGGAAGCTGGAGCTGACCTCTGCCACCAGCTTGGTCAGCCACACCGTGTCCTTGGCATCTATCTTGCCGTCTTTGTTCAGGTCATCCAGACGCGCGTTTCGATCCTGGTCCACCAGAATGTCTGCGGCATCGCCGTAAAGGTGGCGGCTGTAGATGGTCGTGTTACCAAGGGCCTTATTGTAGGCCGGCGTGCGATAGCCGCTGGCCACGAAAATGCTTCCCTCCTTGATCCCGCGCTTTTCCAGCCCCTCCACCAGGGCCTCGAGTTTCAGGAGCAACCTCGATTCCAACAACACAAACTTGGGATAAGTGGAGATCTGTTTGCACATGAACTGCCTCAACTGGAAGTGGGGAGTGACCCAAGTGTCCTCCATGTCCTTCGTCACACGGAACAACCCCAAAGGCATGGCGTAGCGGAGATTGTTGTTGAGCGGTGTCTTCTGATATTGTCCGATCTGGTAGCCTTGCAGTTGTTCCTCACCCCGGTAGGGTACACAGACCAGTCCGTGCAGACACATCATTCCACCCGTGTCACGGTTGGTAATCTGGAGACAATAAATGCCTGGGGTTTCAGGAACCACCCAGTTCCACACCAGCAGTTCGTTGCGCTTGGGCGTGGCGGCGCCCCCCTCCGCTTTCACTGCAAAGTTCCCCTTCCCACGGGGGGCCACCACTTTGATCTCGACCGTCTCGCCAGGCATGCAGAGGGTGGACATCAATGGATAGGGGTTGACCAGTCCGCGAAAAGCGATGCTGAAACCCGCTGGATGCAGCCCGGCTTTTTTCCGGATGGCCACGAGCTCCTCAGGCTTCCCAGACCACATATGATTGCAGTCTTCCACCTCCTCAACCGGGGCCAGGGGCTCATCCGCCATCTGGGTTCGAGGACTGCGCAGAGGCTCATGCTCCTCCCTGGGCATCATCGCCACCAGATCCTGTGAAACCGGCCCCCCAGGCAGGGTGCCGGACTTGCCGCCCTCCACGAGCAGTGGGGCGGGTGGAGGATCCGACCGCGTCACCACGGCAGGCGCAGGCTCAGGCAGGCCGGCCGCTCCAGGGTTCATGGCAACTACCACTTCATTTTCCGCCACCGGATCCGCCATGGGCTGGGGCATGGTCTCAGGGGATACCACCGGAGGCTTGACCTCGGCCGGTCCCGGAGCGGGCTGGACCTCGGCTGCCTCGGCAATCTCTGCCGCAGTCAGGGCGGGGAAGAGGATGGGCTCTATCACAGATGCCGGGTGCGCCGCGGGATCATTCTCCGGCGTGGAGATCTTCACCGACTGCGGTTCGGGTGCGTTGGTCAAGGGATCCTTCAAAGACGCCGTCTGAGGCTTGGGCGGCAACACCTCGAGGACGGGCGTGCTCACCTTTGGAGGAGGGTTGTCCAGCTCCGCCATCATGCGGGAGAACTCGTCGTCCGCAGACTTGGCAGACCTCCTGTCGTCATGCCGGGGGTTGTGGGGAGCGATGATGCCGGCCAATGCCAAAAGCAAAGCCAGGGTCGCCACCGCCGCCACTCCCATGCCGGCAAGCCTCCACCCCTGGTCCGCTGACCATTCCGTTTTCATAACGCTCTCCTAAAACTCACGATTCGTGCCAGCTGGTCCCGCAATACTTTCCCCCTTGCTCTGAACCACTTGCGACACTGCCGCACCAACTCCCAAGGCTTAGACAGGCGATGTGCAACCTTCGTTGTTGCAAGTTGCACGAACTATTTCCACGCACAGGTTTATCATTTCCTGATTCTCAATTAGAATCGCGTTTTTATGGACTGGACCATTGCCCAACAACTCATGGTTTCCCTCGGTTTGGGCATGCTCATCGGCCTCCAGCGGGAGCGCAGTGACAGCGCCATTGGCGGAATTCGGACTTTCCCTCTCATCACGCTGCTGGGAACCATCTGCGGACTGCTGGCTCGTGACTACGGCGGTTGGATTGTGGTAGCGGGTTTCCTCTCGCTCAGCCTTCTACTCTTCATCCCCAACATCCCACGGGTGAAAAATGGCACCGCCAGCGGAATGACCACGGAGGTGGCGGTGCTGCTCCTCTACGCCCTGGGGGCCTATCTGGTAGTCGGCCCCATCCTGCTGGTTGTGGCCGTCGGTGGCGTCGTGGCCCTGCTCCTGCACTGGAAACAGGCGCTGCACCAGTTTGCCCGGACAATGGGCGACCAAGACATGCATGCCATCATGCGGTTTGTCCTCATCTCGATGGTGATCCTGCCCATTCTGCCCAACCAGTCCTTCGGGCCGTATGCCGTCCTCAACCCCTTTGAGATCTGGCTCATGGTGGTGCTCATCGTCGGCCTGGGTCTGGGAGGCTATGTCGCTTACAAGATCCTGGGGGCACGAGGCGGAGTGCTTCTTTCCGGTATTCTCGGCGGGCTGATCTCCAGCACCGCCACCTCGGTCAGTTCCGCCCGCAGCGTGCGTGACGGCGCGCAATCCCCGGCTCTGGCCAGCCTCGTCATCATGATCGCTTCCACCATCGCCATGGTACGGGTGCTGGTGGAGGTGGGAGCCGTCGCCACCACCAAGTTCCCCTCCCTGGCGGGCCCCTTGGGAGCCATGCTCGGTGCGATGATCGTCATCACCTTCGTGGCATGGCTTCTGACGCGGAAGGAGCAGGAGGCCAGGCTCCCAGAGCAGCACAACCCCGCGGAGTTGCGTCCTGCCTTTGTGTTCGCCCTCATCTATGCCTTTATCAAGCTGGCGGTGGCCGCTGCCAACGATCACCTGGGGCACAGCGGTCTCTACATCGTCGGCGTGGTCTCCGGTCTTGCGGACATGGACGCCATCACGCTTTCCACAGCCAGAATGGTGGACTCCCAGAAGCTCGACCCGGCGACCGGCTGGCGGGTGATCCTCATCGCCTCCATGTCGAACCTGGCCTTCAAGGGCAGCATCGTGGCCTCCCTTGGTGGCATCAAGGTGTTCACCCATGTCGCTCTGTGGTTCGGGGCCAGCCTGCTTGCGGGAGGCGTCATCCTGCTGCTGTGGCCCTAGCAACCGCCAGAGGTTTGTTGACATTTCGATCCCTCTCACACTTTCCCACTTTCGCTTGTCCGCCCCAACTTCTCATAAGGACTCCTCGATCCCGAAGGCCCTGCCCCCGGCACGGCCCCTGCCACGGCTGTTTGCACTCGCTCTGGGTCTGGGGGCTCTGGCCCTTCTGGTGCTTCAGGTGGGTTTCGTCGGGGAAGTCACCCCCTTCTGCACGGAGCCACCGTGCTGCTCTCCTTTCTGTTTGCCCTGGAGCAGACCCTCACCTGGCTATCCCGCCGCCACCTGCAGGCCTGGGCACCACGCGAAACCCTGCTGCTAGCGGTGGCTCTCACCGTGTTTGGGAGCACCGTCGTCCTGGCGCTGGCTGCCTGGATGGGCGGGAAGGACGCCCGGCTCTCCCTGCTCGCACATACAGCCGTGCAGTCCGTCATCCTCGCGGTGCTCTCGCTCCGTGGTCTCCGCCATCAGGCCAGGCTCACAGCGATCACGCTGCGCCCCGGGTGGCTGTTGATCGGTAGTTTCCTCTTTCTCATCGTCGCCGGCACCGTCCTGCTCAAGCTGCCCCGGGCCGTGGTCCCTGGGGAGCACCTCACCTGGCTCAACGCCCTCTTCATGAGCACCAGTGCCGTGTGCGTGACCGGCCTTACCGTGGAGAACCCAGCCACCTTCTTCACCCCCACCGGACAGGTCATCCTGCTGGGACTCATGCAGATTGGCGGCCTGGGCATCATGACGCTCACCTTCTTCATGGCGGCCATCGTGTTTCAAGGCATCTCCCTGCACGATCACCTGCTGCTGGGAGAGATGATTGCAGAGAAGCGCCTCGCTCATGTGGGTGAAACGCTGAAATTCATCGTCCTCTTTACCGTGGTCTGCGAAGCCGCCGGTGCTCTGGCCCTCTTCCTGGTTCTGCCATCAGAGGCGGCTGTGGGAGCCAGGATCTACCATGCGGTGTACCACTCGGTCTCCGCCTTCTGCAACGCGGGCATGTCCACCCTGCCCAACAATCTGGCTGAAGGCGTCCTTCGTCACGACATCCTCCTGCAACTCGTTATCTGCGCCCTGGTTGCCTTGGGCGGTATCGGCTCGCTCACGGCCTTCGACACGCTCCGCTTCGTGCGATCAAGAGTGGCCTGTGCTCTCAATCCCACCCTGCCACGCCCCCGGTTGCGTGTACACACACGCATCGTGCTGCTCACCACTGCCATTCTCATTGTGGGCGGTGCGTTGGCCGTCTATGTCAGCGAGTTCCTCCTTCACTCCGGCCAGAGCAATGGCGGCGCAGGCATCACCTCCTTCTTCCATTCCATCACTGCCCGTAGCGGTGGCTTCAACACTGTGGACATGGCAAAGATCGGTCCGGTCACCATTCACGTGCTCGTCTTTCTCATGTTCGTCGGCGGATCTCCCGGCAGCACGGCAGGCGGCGTACGCACCACCGTGTTCGCCGTGGCCGCGCTCCATCTCTGGAACCAGATTCGCGGCATCTCCCAGATAGTGGTCTTCCGCCGGCGTCTGCCAGACGGCATCGGTGCCCGGGCTCTCGGTGTGATTGTATTTTCATCGATCTGGCTCTTCGTCAACTTTGCGGTGTTGCGCCAGTTGCAGCCGGATGTGACCGACACCGCGCTGGTGTTTGAACTCGTCAGCGCCTTTGCCACCGTGGGGCTGAGCTTGAACCTCACCCCAGAACTCACAGAGGCCGCCAAGGGGCTCATCATCCTGAACATGTTTGTCGGCCGTATCGGACTCCTCACGCTCATCACCACCTTCATGCCGCGGGCGCGCAAGCCTCTCCATTCTCACCCCCAGGAGGACATCCTCCTCGCCTGACCTTTCAACCCTTCCCCACCATGCGTTTCTGCATCATCGGCCTTGGCAGCTTTGGCACCCACCTCGCCCGTCAGCTCGTGCGCGACGGGCATGAGGTCATCGGCGTGGACATCAATCCGGAACACACCGACGACATGAAAGACGAGATTGAGTTCCTCGTCACCGCGGACTGCTCGGACATCGAGGTCTTCGAGGAAATACCCGTGGCGGAGTGCGACGCCGTCATCGTCGCCATTGGCGAGGACTTCGAGGCCGCTCTGTCTGTGGCGGCGAATGTCCAGCAGCTGGGAGCCAAGCGCATCATCAGCCGCATCATCAATCCCCTCCACGCCCGGTTGCTCAAGCTCCTGAAGATCGAGGAACTCCTCATCCCCGAGTCCATGGCCGCCGCATGGCTGGCGAGATCCCTCCGCATGCCCGATGTGCTGAACACCTTCCCCATTGGCCAGGGGTATGAGATCGCCGAAATCAATGTGCCCAAGGCTCTGGTGGGCAAGAGCCTGGCTGACGCCGATCTCCGCGGTCGCTTTGAGCTGAACGTGGTGACCATATTGAAACGCAAGATCGCCAGTTCCTGCACCTCCATCACCCCTCAAATCGATACCGTGTACGGCATCCCGGAGCCGGACCGCGTGTTTGAAGCCTCCGACATCCTGGTAGTCTTTGGCCGGGAGCAGAATGTGAAGAAGCTGCTGGATTCGTAGTGTTTCTCACCCGGCCCGGACTCAGGGCATGTGGATTTCAGATAGCCACATGTGGGGCAGACTGAGCATTGTCACGAAAGTTCCCCGGACGGCCTGAGTTTCAAGGGCATGCATTTTCTTGCTTGGGCAGAACAGTCCCCGATACCGCCCTGGCCGTGGAAGCCCGCGTACGGAAAAGCAGCCCATTGATCCCCTTTTGTCATGATCCGCCCCTTCACCACCGCCACCCTGGCACTCGCCTGCGCGGCTTCGGTTGTTTCAGCCAACCCCGCCGCCGCCCGTCCCAACGTCCTCCTGCTGTGCGTGGACGACCTCAAGCCCGTGCTCGGTTGCTATGGGGACGCGCTGGCCAGAACGCCAAACCTCGACCGGCTCGCCAGCCGGGGCCTGCGGTTTGACCTGGCCTACTGCAACCAGGCGGTCTGCTCGCCGTCGCGGAACAATCTCATGCTGGGCTCCCGCTCCACCTCCCTTGGCATCTACGGCTTGAAGGAGAACTTCCGCGAAGCCGTGCCCGATGCCGTCACGCTGACGCAATATTTCATGAACCACGGCTGGCGGGCCGAGGGGGTGGGCAAGATCCTTCACAAGGGTCACGGCAATCATGATGATCCGGCCTCGTGGAGCGTGCCATTCCAGCCAGACAGCGTGGTGGAGTACCGCGACACGAGCAGCCCCACCGCCGGGCAGCTCACCCGTGAGGAGGCTTACTTCGGCAACCAGCAGCTGGGCAAGATCGGCAGCCTCCCCCGCGGCCAGGCATGGGAGGCCCTGGACGTGCCCGACAACGCCTATGCCGACGGTCGTATTGCGGAGGAGGGAGTGAAACGGCTCCAGGATTCACGGCAGCGGCCAGAGACTCCGTTTTTCCTCGCACTCGGTTTTGTGAAACCTCACCTGCCCTTCACCGCGCCGAAGAAGTACTGGGACTTCTACGACCGTTCCAAGTTTGTCCTGCCCACCCTGCGCAACGCCCCCGAAGGAGCCCCGGGCTACGCGGGCAAAACTTTGGGGGAACTCAACAACTACGATCCCATCCCACAGCGTCCGCCGCTCAGCGAGGAGATTCGCCGACAGATCCTGCATGGCTACTATGCCAGCATGAGCTACATGGACGCGCAGATCGGCAAAGTTCTGAATGAGCTGGACCGGCTCAAGCTGGCAGACAACACGATCATCGTCCTCTGGGGAGACCACGGCTGGCACCTGGGTGACCATGGCATGTGGACCAAGCACACCAGCTACGAACAGGCCAATCATATCCCGTTGCTGATGGTCGCGCCAGGCGTGACGAAACCCGGCACTCACACCCGACAACTTGCGGAAACGGTGGATATCTACCCCACGCTGGTGGAGTTGGCTGAGCTGCCTATGCCTGTAGTCCCCCAACCCATGGATGGGGTGAGTCTGGTGCCCGTGCTGAAGGATCCAGAGAAACGTGTGCGGGATCACGCCTACCATGCTTTTCCTCGGCAGCGCGATGGGAAGCAGGTAATTGGCCGCGCCATCCGGACAGAGCGCTACCGGCTCGTAGAGTGGAAAGTCCCCGGTGAGGCGGCCGATACGGCGGATCTTGAGTTGTATGACTATCAGGCCGATCCCGCCGAGTCACGGAATTTGGCGAAGGAGAAGGTCGAGGTTGTGGCGGAGCTACGGAAGATCTTGGGTCGCCATCCAGAAGCGAAGCCCAAGCCAGGGGCGTGAGGGATTAGAGATGCGATAGTTCCCAGATCCGCTCGCTCCCCAATTGTCTCTTGATCCCCTTTCCGCTTCGCATTGCCACCCAGTCAATCAGTCGTAGCTGCGTTTGTAAAAACGTGGTCAGGCCTCTGCTCCCCCAGGGCTTTCTTTCCACCCACAGACCGCGCCACTCTCCGCACTCTCACGAGTGCAGCTACGCACTCATCCCCTCGCGCACAGCCACCCCGGTCAATCGTGGCTGCGTTTGTAAAAACGTGGTCAGACCTCTGCTCCCCCAGGGCTTTCTTTCCACCCACAGACCGCCACCCTCCGCACTCTCACGAGTGCAGCTACGCATTCATTATCTGACGCCCCCACCCCCAACTGAAAACTTGAAACTCACCCCTCCTCCCCTACGCTGGCGGAGTCGCCATGATCCAGGTCTCCAACGTTCACGTCCGCACCAATACCGCCCTCCCTTCCCCGCAGGAGCTCTGCACTGAGATTCCCCGCAGCGATGTGCATGCGGACTTTGTCGCAAAATCCCGCCAGCAGATCAGCCGCATTCTCTCCGGGGCAGACAAGCGTTTCCTGGTGATCGTGGGTCCGTGCAGCATCCATGACCTGAAGGCGGGACAGGCGTACGCTCAGAAGCTGGCCGCGCTGGCCGATCGCATCAAAGACCGCATCATGGTGGTGATGCGGGTGTACTTTGAGAAGCCGCGCACCACCATCGGATGGAAGGGGCTCATCATGGACCCCCATCTGGACGGCACCCACGACATCCCCCAGGGGATGCGCCTCGCCCGCACTTTCCTGCGCGAGGTCATCGCCCTGGGTCTGCCCACGGCCACGGAGATGCTGGACCCTATCACCCCCCAGTACATCGCGGACCTCACCTGCTGGAGCGCCATTGGAGCCCGCACCACGGAATCACAGACCCATCGCCAGATGGCCAGCGGACTCTCCATGCCGGTTGGCTTTAAGAACACCACCAGCGGCGGCGTGCTGCCTGCGATCAACGCCATCAAGGCAGCCCGCCAGCCTCAGACTTTTCTGGGTATCGACGAGAGCGGCCGCGCCAGTGTGGTGGCCACGGAAGGCAATCCCGACTGCCATGTCATCCTCCGTGGCGGCGAAGCAGGCCCCAACTACGATGCGGCGTCCGTGAGTGAAACTCTGGCCCTCCTCAGCAAAAACCACCTCCCGCCGGTGGTCATGATCGACGCCAGCCATGCGAACTGCTCGAAGGATTTCCGCCGCATGTCAGCCGTCTTCCACGACATCGTCCAGCAACGCCGCGCTGGCACGCAAGGAGTGATTGGTGCCATGCTAGAGAGCAACCTCGTCGAAGGCGCGCAGGCCCTCCAGGAGTCACTCGACCAGCTCAGCTACGGTCAGTCCATCACCGACCCCTGCCTTGGCTGGGAGGAAACGGAGCGGATCCTGCTGGAAGCCGCCGAAGCCGAAATGTAGCGCCTCCGCCGCTCCAGGTTGAGCTGGAGCGACGAAATGATCCCGCAGCATCAAAGCCCCAGCGATCTCAAAAGACTGGAAGTAATGCTGCCGGTGGGGCGCATGCCATGGTCCGCCTGATAGCGGGCGATGGCATTCCTCGAACCCGGACCGATGTCTCCGTCAATGGGACCACGGTAGTAGCCGCGCCGGGCCAGAGCCCGCTGCACCTCCGCCTCTGTGCGGCTGTAGGAAGAGCCACCACCACCCCAGTAGTGTCCGGGAACGGCTTCACGGGTGGGATAGTAGGCCACGCCGCTCCGCTCATAGTAGTAGGAGGCATTGGGAGGGCCATAGTAGTAGCCGCGCCCTGCATACCCGGTGCCGAACGTGATCACAAAGGAGTTCCGGGGGCGCGACAGGTACACATACCGGTCGTCATGGTGGTACTTGTTGTGTTTGTGGGAGTACTTTGAGTGGTAGTACTTCTCCGCTTTCTTGCGCTCCTTGTCTTTGTCCTTGGCCTGGACAGATACGGGCAAGGCCGCTGCAAAGGCAATGGCCAAAAAGGTGAGGGAACCAGGGATGAACGTTTTCATAGGGAGTCAGGAAGTCTGTTGCCCATGAATCGAGTGCAGCCACGGCAGCGGTCCTGTCATGCTTGCGCAAGTTGACCATTGCGTGCCGCAATGGCGATGCCTTTTTTAAACAGAAAGCCCTGCTCCGGGGACACTTGTCCGCCCGGAACAGGGCACCACCACTCCTTCCAACTGATCACTTGAAAAACAGGACGGCTCAGCTGGCGACTCCGAACGCATTACAGCCCCAGCGATCTCAACAAACTGTCGTTGATGGCTCCTGTGGGCTTCATGCCCTTGTCGGCCTGATACCTCGCCACTGCGGCTCTGGAACCAGGTCCCATATCACCGTCAATGGGGCCACGATAGTAACCGCGCTGTGATAGCGCCCGCTGCACGGATGCCTCGGTCCGGCTGTAGTTTTCACTTACCGAAGTCTCGCGCCACTCACTGCGCCAGTACTGACGGGGCACAGCATCCCGATCGCGGTAGAACCTCACACCGGAGCGCTCATAGTAATAGCCAGCGTTCGGCGGGCCATAATAGTACCCGCGGCCGGCATAACCGTTCCCGAGCGTCAGCACGAAGGTGCTGGCCGGGCGCGAGTTGTAATTGTCGCGGTCCCGGTCATGATCACGATCCCTGGGACGATCCCGATCATAATCACGGTCTTTGTCGCGAGAGCGATCACGATCACGCTCCCGATCCTTTTCTGAAGTCGCATCCAGGAACTTCTCCGCAAGTCGTCGTCCCTTGTCGAGGGTCTTGTCTTCGGCGCGGGCCGACTGGGGCACTGCCGCAAACGAGAACGCCGCCAGCGCAATGCATGTGGGAATCAAAGTCTTCATGTCGTTCATAGGGTTGTTTCATTGAAGCTGACAACACCCGTCATTTACGAACGACTCCTGTTGGAACGCCTTCCGCGGGGGACAGCTTGCTATGACTGAATCGGGTACCTCGCGGCTGCGGTTCCTTTTTCCCATCGTGGGCAACAGCATCCACCCCGGTCCGTTGCGGAGCTTGCAGACGGAATCAATCCCCCTTCAGCTCAGCGTCAGGAGGTTGGAGAAGGCACGGCGCCCCCTGGGCAGGACAAAACCCGCACAGAAATTTATTCTGCAGGCCCAAGGAAATTACTTCCGCTGGCAACCATGTCGGCAGCCAACCTGCGCCATGAACGAGTCGAAGGGGTCAAGAGGCTTTGCCCTTGGCCTTGCCACCACGATCATTGAAGCGGGCCATCTCACGCTGGGCCTCGCGGTTCTCCACCTTTTCCTTCAGGTCGTGGCGTTGGTCGCGCTGGTCTTTGCCGCGGCCGACCGCGATCTCGATCTTCACCTTTTTGTTTTTCCAGTAGGCACGCAGGGCCACGATGGTGAGCCCCTTCTGCTGGCTGGCGCCGTAGAGCTTGAAGATCTCGTTCTTGTGCAGAAGCAGGCGGCGGCTGCGCTTGGCCTCATGCTGCTCGTGGCTGGCCTTGTCATACGGTTTGATGTCGCAACCGTAGAGGAACACCTCCCCACGTTCCACCCGGGCAAAGGCATCACTCAGCGTGATATGCCCCTGACGGAGGGATTTGATCTCTGTGCCCTTGAGTTGAACTCCCGCCTCATACCGTTCCAAGATGTGATAGTCCCGGGGAGCCTTGCGGTTGATGGTGATGTCACTCATGGCACAATCTAAACAAAAAAACGCGGCGGGGCACGAGGCCCGCCACTGGATTCACTTCTCTTCCCTTTGGCAACCCTGTCTTGAGCAGGGGCCGAAAGAACCGCCCCGCGGCGGAATCAGACCGGAATTTCTTCGATGTCTTCGCGCTTGATCTTGCCTTCAATGATCTCTTGAAGAGCGATGTCGGCCTCCCGCATACCAGGACGGCGTTCCACCAATGCAGGGCGACCCTGATTCAACTGGCGCACCCGCTTGGACACCATGTTGATGAGCACCGGGGGATCGTTGATGATTTGAGCGGCTTTGTCGACAAGGTCAGATCTCATGATAGCGTTCCGGTTCCGTTAAAAACTAAGGGGGTAAGAGGGTAGCGAACTTAGCAAGGCAGACTGAGAACGCAAGCAGAACCTCTCGCCCAGGGCTCTAGCTCC
>NZ_BATQ01000148.1 GCF_000739635.1 Verrucomicrobium sp. BvORR034
AGATGAACCAGCGCCGGCTGGCCGTGCCGCCGTTCACCGACAACTCCTCGCAGGCGGGAAGCCAGTCGCTCCAGATCATCCTGCTGGTCTCCACCCGCGTAGGCGTGCTGTCGGAGTACGTCAAGGTCCGCTCCTTCTTCGTCCGACGCCGGTCGGCATCGTACCCGAAGGTGATCACCTCGCTGGCGAGGTTGGGCTCCACAGCGGTGTCGGCCTTGCGCTCCATCTTCACCAGACAGCCCATGCCGTTCCACGTGTAAGCCCAGGTGGCATCCCCCACCATGCGGCCCGCACCGTCATACTCGTAGGTTTCCTGGCTGGGCGGCAGCAGCACCCACATCTGTTTGTCCGCCACGCCAGGCGTCCCGCCGATGCCTGCTCCAGCCTTGGAACCACGCACCAGCAGCTCCACCCGGGTCACCCCGGTGCCCGCCCAGCCCCCCGACACGGTCCAGTAGGCACCGTAAGTGCCCGTCTCCGGGTTCACATAAATCTCCTCACCATCCACCCCGG
>NZ_BATQ01000147.1 GCF_000739635.1 Verrucomicrobium sp. BvORR034
TTCTAGTCGGACTTCGTGTACAAATCGAGATTCGCCATGGGAATCCTTTGGTCGTCAAGGCACAGGACCAGGGATTCAAGCCGCTCCTTGATGCGGACAGCATCAGCTTCCCGATAACACTCGATCACAAGACTGAAGTACATGGCCATAGTAGCGCACAGTGGTTGGATATCATGAGTATCGGCAATCCCTTCCCGAAGACAAGAGCCGCTATCACAGATGGAGGTCAAAGACATCTCCACCCAACGCCCTGTGTAAACCGATCCCCGCAAGGGATCTGTACCTTGGGTATCCACAGCCGGAATACTCAGGTGTGAAGGCCCAAGACGCCAGCTTCTGCCTCACCGCCACCAACACCTCCATGACATTCCAAACGAGGCACCCTGCATTCAAGATCCAAGTCCCACGAAGACACTTACAACTTCCTGAACCGAACAATACCTGGAGTTCCCATTCCACATGGATCCATATTGACATCGAAAAGAGAAGGCCGGCGTCACCTTTGATCCCACAGACTCCCCACATGAAACCTCCTTCACCCACACCCGCCCCTCTCCACTTCCGAAAGATCCCCGTCCTCCCCGCCGTTCGTCTCAGCCTGCCGCCCATTTTCACGGCGGCGTCCTGCCATGACCTTCCGCGCCTTCTCCCACTCTTTCTCCCGCACCCGTCTTCATGTTGCCCTGCCGCTGATCCTGGCGACAGCCGCGCTCCCCCTCTCACTTTCCGCCGCTCCGCAGGATGACCAATACGTCCTAGGGCCGGATTCCCTGGCCCAAGAAGGCGTGCCGCGGGGCAAGGTGATCCCGATGGCCCCCTGGCAATCCAAGATCTTTGAGGGCACGACTCGCGACTGGTGGATCTATGTGCCTGCCCAGTACGACGGCTCCAAGCCCGCCAGTGTGCTGGTGCTGCAGGACGGTGGCGCGTCCAAGGGTGATCCCAAGCAGACCGGCCCAAACAACGCCACCTATGTGCTGGACAACCTGATTCACAAAAAGCAGTTGCCGGTCACCATCGCCATCTTCATCAGCCCGGGCAACTTCCCCGCGGCCAGTCCGACCGAGAAACCCCGCAGCAACCGCAGCTTCGAGTACGACACACCTTCCGATCAATATGCGCGTTTCCTTCTGGAGGAGATCCTTCCTGAAGTCAGCAAGCAGTACAAACTGACCGATGATCCCGAGCAGCGCGCCATCGCCGGCGGCAGCAGCGGCGGCATCTGCGCCTTCACCGTGGCCTGGGAGCGGCCTGACGCCTTCCGCAAGGTGATCAGCCACATCGGCAGCTTCACGAACATCCGCGGCGGCTACATCTACCCGGCGCTCATCCGCAAGACGAAGCTCGAGGTGGCCAAGAACACTTACCACACACCCGAACTCCAGAAGCTCCTGGAATCCCGCCGGAAGATCCGCGTGTTCCTCCAGGACGGCAAGAACGACCTGGACAACCAGTTCGGCAACTGGCCCCTGGCCAATCAGGACATGGCCGCTGCGCTCAAATTTGCCGTCTGGAACTACCAGTTCGTCCTGGGCGAGGGCACCCACAACGGCAAGCACGGTGCTTCTTTATTTCCTGATACTCTGCGCTGGCTCTGGCAGACGGGTAGTGCAAACACCACCAAGCCAGCGGAGTCCGCGGCCACGACAACAGCAGCACCAGCTCCGGCCAAGTAAGCCAGCCGTTTTTCATCCTTGATTCAGTCATAATGACCGGGCTGTCCTTCATGGGCAGCCCGGTTTTCTTTGGCCCGCGCTGAGAGCTTAGAACCTGTTTGGATAAAAACTCTGGGTGTGTTGCGAGGCATTTTGAGTCTGGACAAGGCGCGAAGAGGGCGTGAATCGAGATTCACAACCGATGAGCAACGCAGTCCATGCTCAAAAGGACCGCAACCCGGAGGGGCAGTTCTCAGGCTTGGCGAAGCCGCTTTTATCTCATTCCCTTAATTGAACCTGCCACACCCGGATGTTTTTATCCAAACAGGTTCTTAGACTTACTTACTTCTTCCCTTCCTCCAGCACATAGCCTGCTGGCACAGCGAAGTCCGTGTCTGGCAGCGGATCGATCTTGGCCTCTTCCAGTGTTGTCGTGGCCGTGGCACCGCCCAGATCAATGTGGTTCTTCACCACCATGCCATTGATATCCGTCAGCACATTCGCGCCCCCCATGGCGCTCAGGGTGGCGAGGTCCGCCTTGATGGCCTCATAATTGGGGTAGTTCTTCGCCACCCAAAGCTTGCTCTTGATCCCGCCGCCAAAATCCCATTCGTGGATCTCGCAATCGTAGGCCCCCACCTTCTCCGTCTTGCCCGTGCTAAGAGGCCGGTGCATCTTGGCGGCCGCCAGATTTTTGGCGATCTCCACAGCGATGGGACCCGTCTTGTAGTTGGACTTGGTCATCTTCTTCGTCGGATGAATGAGCACGATCATCTCCCCGGTGGCCGTGTCCACCAAGTTGGTCTGGTCACTCCCGGAGTCGATCCGGATCTTGCTGCCCTTCACCTTCATCACCACGGGATTTTTCGCCCCGTGGGCATTGGATTTTTGCACCAGGGTCAGATCCGCCCGTCCCGTGGCGGGCACGATGGAAAGCAGGAGGGCGACGAAGAAGGAAAGCGGTTTCATGAGAGGGCACGCAAGCAAGTCCGCAATGCGCGACAGGTCAAGGACCATCCCGGAGCGCCCGGGCAGAATTGACAGGCCCCGCAACGGGCTATAGGGACAGGCCGCCCGGCTCCTTCCGCGAATCCAACTCATTCATGACCCCCGACGACTGGCAGACCCTCTGGCTCACCATCTGGACGGCGGCGGCAGCGGTGGCCCTCATCCTGCCCCCGGGGGCCGCGCTCGCCTGGCTGCTGGCGAGGAAGCAATGGCCCGGCAAGACGCTGGCGGAGACCCTGGTGGCCCTGCCCCTGGTCGTTCCCCCTGTGGCCACGGGACTGGTGCTACTCAAGCTCCTCGGCCGTCGCGGCCCCGTCGGGGGCTGGCTTTACCAAACCTTCGGCTGGGAGATCGTCTTTACCTGGAAAGCCGTCGTCGTGGCCCTCGCGGTCATGTCATTCCCCCTGCTGGTCCGCAGCCTGCGCACCGCGTTTGAAGGGGTCCCCGTGCGTCTGGAGGGCATCGCCCGCACTTTGGGTCGCGGCCCTTGGAACGTCTTCTGGACCGTCACCCTTCCGCTCGCCCGCCGCGGTCTGGCCGCCGGAGTCGTCCTCTCCTTCGCCCGGGCACTGGGTGAGTTCGGCGCCACCATCATGGTGGCCGGGTACATCTCCGGTAAAACGTCCACCCTTTCCCTCTCGATCTACCAGCTCGTGCAGACCGGGCAGGACGCCCATGCCATGAAGCTCCTCGGCATCTCCGTCGTACTGGCCTTCACCGCCCTCTGGATCAGCGAACTCCTCACCCGCCGGAAACAGCCCTCATGAGCCTGGTCCTGGAAAACCTGCGCCTACCCCTGGCTGACTTCGCCCTTGAGGTGAATGTGGAGCTGGCTGCCCCGGTCACAGGCCTCTTTGGACCTTCAGGCGCGGGCAAGACCTCCCTACTTGAGGTCGTCGCAGGTCTGCGCCGCCCCTCCGCAGGTCGCGTACAACTGCACGGTCGTGTCCTCGATGACGCCGCGGCCCACCGACACCTGGCCCCAGAGAAGCGTCACGTGGGCTACGTCCCCCAGGATCTCGCCCTCTTCCCGCACCTTAACGCGCGGGCCAATCTCGAGTTTGGCCACTCCCCAGGCAGTCCCATTTCCAGTGCCAAGGTGGTGGAGATCCTCGAACTCGCCCCGCTTCTGGACCGTCGGGTCCATCACCTCAGCGGCGGCGAGAAACAACGCGTTGCCCTGGGCCGAGCGCTCCTCGCCTCACCGGCCATCCTGCTCATGGATGAACCTCTCTCCAGCCTTGATCAAAGGCTGCGTCAACGCGTGCTTCCCTACCTCCAAGCCGTCCGCCGCGAGTTCTCCATCCCCATGATCTATGTCAGCCATGCCCGGGATGAGATCGAGATGCTCTGCGATGAAGTGCTCGAGATCGCCGGAGGCCAGTGCACGAGGCGATCGTAGGAAACATTTTCCGCCCGCCGGGCGTTGATAGCAGCCACCATGCGCATGCGCCTTCCCGTCCTCCTCTCCGCCCTTCTCCTCGCCTCGCAGGCCTCTGCCATCGATGACTACAAGATCGGCGAACTGGCGCTGGAGAAACCCGGCGTGCCCAAAGGCACTCTTACCCAGATGCCCACGTGGAACTCCAAGGTGTACGCTGGCACCACGCGGGACTGGTGGGTCTATGTGCCCGCCCAATACACCCCAGAAAAGCCCGCGGCGCTCATGGTGTTTCAGGACGGGCACGACTATGTGAACGCCAAAGGCAACTGGCGCGTGCCCACCGTCCTGGACAACCTCATCGCCTCTGGTGCAATGCCGCCCACCATCGGCATCTTCATCAACCCTGGCCATCTGGGCGATCAGAAGCCCCAGAGCGCGTGGAAGTCCAACAACCGCGGCAAGGAGTACAACACCCTGGGCAACACGTATTCGAAGTTCCTGCTCGAGGAAATCATCCCCGAAGTGCAGAAGCAGTACAAGCTGGGGGACGATCCCGAGCAGTGGGCGATCGGCGGAGCCAGCAGCGGGGCGATCTGCGCCTTCACCGTCGCCTGGGAGCGCCCCGACAAATTCCGCAAGGTCTTCTCCACGATTGGCAGCTATGTGGACCTCGCCGGTGGCCATGCCTACCCCTACCTGATCCGCGTCACCGAGCGCAAACCCCTGCGCATCTTCCTCCAGGATGGGGCCAATGATCTGGACAATCCCTATGGCAACTGGCCCCTGGCCAATCAGATGATGTTTGCCTCTCTCACCTTCATGAAGTACGACGTGAAGTTCGAGTACGGCGACGGGCAGCACAACAGCAAGCACGGCGGCTCCATCTTCCCGGAGGCCATGAAGTGGCTCTGGCGCAAGCAGTAGCCGCTTTGCCCGCTCCCCATCTCCCGTCCTCATCTTCCCAAGGCTTTATGAAACAATTTCTCGTCGCCGCCCTGCTGCTTTCCCCGATTGCGGGACTGGCCGCCCAGGACACCTCCCTTCATGACAACCTTCTCCCCGGCCAAGACTGGCAGGAGGCGGTCACGGGCTATGCCTTCACCGATGGCCTGGCCACCGACACCGCGGGCAATCTCCTCTTCACCGATGTGAAGGCTGGCAAGGGCATCTATCAGCTCGGCCAGGATGGCAAAGTCAGCCTCCTTGTCGACAACCAGCCCGGCATCAGCGGCCTGGCCGCGGGCCCGGAAGGCCGCCTCTACGCCTGCCAGAACAAGGCTGGCAAGGTCGTGGTCTTTGAGAAGGACGGCACCGTCAAGGAGCTGGTCAAGGATGTGAAGCCCAACGACCTGATCGTCACTTCCAGAGGGTACGTCTACTTCACTGAAACTCCCACGAAGCGCATCCACTGCATCACGCCCGACGGCAAGACCTTCGTGGCGGACGAAGGCCACGTGCTCCGGCCCAACGGCATCACCCTCTCCGCCGATCAGAACACGCTGGCCGTGTCTGAGCATGGCGGCAGCAAGGTCTGGGCCTGGCAGATCCAGGCAGATGGCACGCTCAAGGGCGGGGCTCCGTACATGACAATGCTCGTCTCGCCCAACAACGCCAAGGGCGAAGCTCTGGGGGACGGGGCCACCACCGATGAGAAAGGCCGCTACTACGTCACCACCGAGCTCGGCATTCAGGTGTTCGATGCCATGGGCCGCCTCTCCGGCACCATCGCTCCGCCCTACCCAGGGGCCAAGATTGTCAGTGTGGAGTTTGCCGGCCCTGGCCGGGACTGGCTCTTCGTCTGCGCCGGGGACAAGATCTACAAACGCAAGACCAACACCCGCGCCGCGTGGATCACCGCCCCCGCCAGTGGCAAGCCCTAGCAGGGACCTCACCGGGGTGCATTATTTCATCGACTTTCAGCAGCAGCCCTGACAATCCGCACTTGCGTTTTGTCCTTGCTTGCGTTGTTCTTGGAGCATGACGTCATTCTGGCAGCGATTCCCGCCGCCGCTCCGCATCAGCATCCCACTGCTGATGCTGGTCTTCAGTCTCGGGTTTGTTACGTTCAACACGTGGTTGCTTCTCCGGAGTGATCTGCGCATTGCGGAGGACCGGGTCATCGATCAAGCGGAGCGGACCGCAGCGCGTCTGGCGGAGATGGTCTCCTCCCGGCAGGGCACCAATGAGACCGACCTCAAGCGGGAGCTGGCCTTCCTGGGGCGGGATCCTCGCGTACACTGGGCCGTCATCTGCAATCAAGACCAAACCATCGTCTTCAGCACCCAGGAAGGCTGGCTGGGTCAACCCGCCACCTCCAGCCTGCCTCCACAGGCGATGGCGTTGGCTCTCCGCGCGGCCCGCGACCGCGCCCCCGCCTTCAGCACCGATCACAAACAGGCCGCCTACGCCGTGCGCCCGCTGCCCAGTGAGTCGGACGATCCCCTCCAGTGGCTCGTGATCGTGGAGCATGACCTCACCAAAGCGGTCGCCATTGCCTACCGCAGCGCCCGCAGCCAGGGCCTGGTCTCCGCCGGTGTGCATGCCGCGGCCTGCTTGCTCCTGTGGCTGGGGCTGCACCAGTTCTTCACCCGGCGCACCCGCCAGTTGCTCGAGAATGCCCGCATCACAGAGGCCGGCACCGCCCTGCCCGAGCCCCTCTCCGGTGGAGATGAGTTCGCCGAGCTGAGCCGCGCCCTGCGGGAGAACCAGGACCGCTTCCACCAGCTTGCCGACAACGTCGGGGACCTCTTCTTCATCTTCACCCGGGACCGGAAAGTCATCTACGTGAACCCCGCCTATGAGACCATGTGGGGCCGCAGCATCCAGCGGCTCATGGAGGACCCGGAAAGCTGGAAGGACTACGTGCTGGAGGAGTATGTAGAGCTGCTGGACCACTCCATGGACCCCCTCATGAATGGGGCCGCCATGACCCAGTGCGAGTACCGCATCCGCCACCCCGATGGCTCCATCCGCTGGATTGAGGGCCGCCTCTTCCCGGTCAAGAACGCCGCGGGCGAGGTGTATCGCATCGCCGCCCTCTGTCGTGACGTCACGGATCGCAAGGCCTCGGAGCAACAAATGCTCAATGTGAGCGAGCGCGAGCGGCGCAACATCGGGCACGATCTGCATGACGATCTCTGCCAGCGGCTGGCCGCCATCAAGCTCAAGTGCGAGCTCTTCACCGACCGTCTCCGCCGCCAGTTGCCCCCGAATCTGGCCCAGGCGTCAGAAATCAGCAGCCAGATCGCGGAGGCCACCTCCGTGTGCCGGAACATCGCCCGCGGCCTGGCTCCGGTGGACCTGGAAGGCGACGGTCTCATGGGAGCCCTCGGCAAGCTCACGAAGAACGTCGAGTCCATGTATGAAATCCCGTGCTTCTTTTATTGTCCGCATTCTGTGATGGTGGACAACCCCAACGCTGCGGTAAACTTATACCGGATAGCACAGGAACTTGTTAACAACGCCGCCCGCCATGGCAATGCCACCCGAATCGACATCCGCCTCGAAATGAACACCGAATCCGTGAGAATCGAGGTTTTGAATGACGGAGTGGAATTCCGAGACACCCCGGAGAATAGAACCGGCATGGGTTTAAAAATTATCCATTATCGCGTCAATGCGATCGGGGCAAACGTACGCATTTCTCCGCGCAAAGACGGAATCCGGGGCACCGCCGCTGTGGTCATCGCCTCCCATTCCACCTGCAATCCCAACTAATGACCGCCATGAGCAAGCCAAACACCGACCCTGACGACCCCCACTCCGACAAGAAAAAGATCGCCTTCGTGGACGATCACACCATGCTGCGAGACGGGCTGCAGAAGCTGGTGGAGAGCCAGCCAGACCTCTGTTGCTACTGGACAGCCAGCAACACGCAGGACGCGCTGCAGCAGCTGGAGCAGGGCAAGCCGGACATGCTGGCGGTGGACATCTCCCTGCCGGGACGCAACGGCCTGGAGCTCATCAAAGACGCCCTCGCCCTCCATCCCGACCTGCCCATCCTCGTCATCTCCATGCATGACGAGAGCTTTTACGCCCAGCGCGTGCTGAAGGCGGGAGCCCGCGGCTATGTCATGAAGGACGCGGAGAGCACCACCCTCCTCCAGGCCATCCGCAATGTCCTGGAAGGCGGCCGCTACGTCAGCCCGGCCATGAGCGCCCAGATCATGGAGGCCTTCTCCGGTCGTGGTGCCGCCCGCCCCGTGGATGGCGTGCAGCGCCTCAGCGATCGCGAGTTCGAGGTCTTCCAGCTCATCAGTGAGGGCAAAAGCACCCAGCAGATTGGCGATGCCCTGAACATCAGCGTCAAGACAGTGGAAGTGCACCGCGCCCACATCCGCGAAAAGCTCAAGCTGGAAGACGGTGCCTCCGTGCTCCGCTACGCCGTGCGCTGGGCAGAGCGTCAAAAGCTCGGCACCGATTAGAATCCCGGTGGCTCTGTCTGGATAGTTGGCTGGACAGAGCCGCTCTTGCTACTTGATCTCCGCTCCAGCTATTTCAAATCCCCCCGTTATCTCTGCCGCGCCTGCGTGTGACGTTTCACCCAGTTCGTGGCATCCTCCAGCACCTCCTGGCGCTGGGAATCGTGCAAGAGCAAGTGGTAAGACTGGCGGTACCAGCGGATCGTTTTGTCCGGACTGCCGATCTGGTCATAGAAGATCTGGATCTGCTCTTCACTGGCGATCACGTCGTTCGGACTCGCCAGCACCAGCACCGGCAGCTGTAGTTGGGTGGCAGCATGGGGAGCCGTGCGCATCATGTCATCCACCTCCCCCAGCAGGCGGAGGGTGAAGTGGGACACATAGTGGGAGGTGATCGCCATCTGGGCTCCGTGCGTGGTGTCATGCGTCACGCGGATCTGCTTGTCATCCACGCCCCCCAGGCGCTCCAGATTCACCTTGATCCACGGGGTCATGGCAATCGCAGAGTACAGCAGGGTGGCCCGTGCCCCCTTGGGCCGCAGACGCAGGCCCGCCGCCGGTGAGGAAAGCACCAGCCCAGCTGGAAGCTCGGCGGGGTCACGGATCTGGTCCGTCACCGTGTGCAGGGCGATCAGGGTCCCCAGACTCTCCGCATACCAGATGATGGGCACCCCAGGATGCCGCTCCCGCACCAACCGGTGAAAGGTGAGCAGGTCCTTCTGCCAAACTTCTGCGGAGGAGATGTCGCCCCGGCGACGGCGGTCGGGGTCATTCCCCTGACCTCGCATCTCCATGCCATACACCGCCATGCCCAGCTCAGGCCAGGCATCCCGCAGCATCCAGAAGTCCAGCGCTGCCCCGCTCAGCCCATGCACGGTGATGACCACCGCCTTGGGCTTGCCGCCCTTGACCGGCTTGCCATCCCGCCAGGGCATGACCTTGCCGTCGTAGCTCCGCCAGGTTTGGGCTCCCAGTTCAGGCTTCATCTGACGGGCCGCCCCAGGGCTCCCGCAGCTGGCCAGCAGCAGGCAGAACATGCCGCACCAGAAGGAGCAAAAGGCCTGCAGTTTGGATTCATGGGCACTGGCAGCTGGCAGGTCAACCACGGCGGAGGCCGTGTTCCAGTGCGGACCGGATGAAGGTCTTTTGCGCTTCGATACGGTCATGCAGGGAAAACTCCGAGGGGGATTCGAAGGTAAGTGTGAGCGGTGTACCCATCAAATGCAACACAATGGCTTCGGGATGGCCAGGCATTTCCGGCAACACCCGGCGCACGATCAGGCCGTCCTTGGCAGCACGCCCGTCGATCCGTTTGCGCTGATCGATGGGTAAAACGCGGGCGCAGTCGTTCAGGATCGCATGGCCCACCACCGGGTGGCGCGGGTTCAGCTCGTACAGGTAGCAGCCCTGCCCGTCATAGTCCTCATGCAGACAGAGGGCCAGGGCAAACTCCCGTCCAGCCACCACCCGCAGCCACGCGGTGATGAGGGGATGCCCGGGCACGTTGAAGCTCCGGTTCAGATCCGCGCCATCTTGGTCGATCCGGGTGTTCATGATGAGCCCATGCGGGTTCAGCACTGGGAAAATCAGAAATCGGTCCGTCTTGAACCGGGCCACATTCTCCCTGGCCCAGGCCAGCAGCCCCCAGGGGGCGGCAGCCTCATCGCCATGAATGCCAGCAGAGAGGTAGATGGTCGGACGCGCATCTCTGGCCGCATCCTTGGTGCGGAGGACGTACACAGGCAGCTCTCCCACCCGGGCAAACACCTCCATCTTCAGCCCCGCCTCTTTCGCCAGCGCCTGCCACTCCCTCACCAGCGCCCGGTAGTCATGGGCACGGTGGTTGGCCAGGGGATGGACGGACATCGCGGGAGTCGTGGCAGTTCTCAAGGTTGCATTTCACTACGTCTGCGGAAGCCCGCCGACCTGCAAAACGCACCTCTTAAAGCCGGTCCATCAGCTTGCCGTGGATGCCCTCAAACCCGCCATTGCTGAAGACGATCACCACATCGCCCTCTTTCGCCAGAGGCTTGAGTCGCTCGATGATGGCGTCCACGTTCCGCTCATGATAGCTCGGTCGCCCGGAGGCGCTCACGGCTGCGGCCACAGCGTCCACGTCCAGGAGCTGGCCGGCAGGCACTTTCTCCGGCATGTTCACCGCCGCAATGATGCTGCCGTCAGCCTCCTTGAGCGCGTCAATCAGCTCACCCTGCAAGGTGTTACGGCGGCTGGTATTGGACCGCGGCTCGAACAGCGCCCAGAGACGGCTCTGGGGATACTTCTGACGCAGACCCCGCAGCGTCTCCCGGATCGCGGTCGGATGGTGGCCAAAGTCGTCGATGATCGTGATGCCATGCACCTTGCCCCGCTCGGTCTGGCGACGCTTCACCCCGCGGAACTCTAGCAGGGCCGCACGAATGTCACTGTCTGAGAGACCAGCAAACCGAGCCACACAGATGGCCATGGCGGCATTGCGGGCGTTGAACTCGCCCACCATCGGCAGGCGGAAGGCCACGCCGTTCAGCTCAAAGTCGGTGTGCTCAGGCGCTGCAGAGGTCACGCGCAGGCGCACTTCACAGTCTTCACCCGTGCCCACGGTCACCGCCGGGGCCGGGCAGGCCTCTAGCAGTTTGCGACAGTTCGCCTCATCCCCGTTCAGGAATACCTTGCCGTTCCGCGGTACCACCCGCAGAAGCCGGCTGAAGGTCAGCAAAATGTCATCCAGCGTGTTGAAAATGTCCGCGTGATCGAACTCGATGTTGTTCACGATCACCGCTTCCGGGAGATAGTGGAGAAACTTGGACCGCTTGTCGAAGAAGGCCGTGTCATACTCGTCCCCTTCGATCACGAAGCACTCGGAGTCCGAGTAACGCGCGCCCACATCGAAATTATCCGGCACACCACCGATGAGATAGCCGGGATTTTTTCCAGCGTGCTCCAGCAGCCACGTGAGGATGGAGGTCGTCGTGGTTTTGCCATGTGTGCCGGAAACCACAAAGTTCCGCTTCCCCTGCATCACTTCCCACTTCAGCAGTTCCGGAAGGGAGGTGTAGGGCAGCTTGCGTTCCAGCAGGGCTTCCACTTCGGGATTGCCGCGGGAGACCGCGTTGCCCACCACATACATGTCGGCGTCATCGGGCAGGTTTTCCGCCTTGTACCCACTGGCGATCTCAATGCCGTGGCTCTCCAGCATCGTGGACATGGGCGGATACACCGCATTGTCAGAACCCGTGATCTTGTGTCCTAGCTGGCGGAAAGCGGCTGCGGCGGATCCCATGGCGGTGCCGCAAATGCCAATGAAGTGAAAGTGCTTGGTCTGACTCATGAAGCGATGACTGGGGGAAATCCGGAAAATGCGAAAGGCTGAGCCGCGCTTCTTAAAGTGGAGCAGGCGTCCGTGCAAGTGAGTGTTTGCCCGCCTGTGCGTTCCCTGTGGTGATGACATCGTTGACACGAAGTGAGCCCACGCTTGCATCCCGGGTGGGAAACCGGGATAAAGGCCCTCAACCATGGAAAAAAACTCCTCCCCTGCGTCCCCCTCCTCAGCTCTGGAGCTCGTCCAGCAGCTCTACACCGCCTTTGAACATCGTGATGTGGCCACCGTGGCCAGTCTGCTGGACTCACACGCCATCATTTCCCAGTCCGCCCTGCTCCCCTGGGGCGGCACCTTCGAGGGGCTGGAGGGTTTTAGCCGCTTCTTCGGCATCCTTCTCCAGCATATCGACTCCAAGGTGACCGTGGAACGCTACATCGACGCCGGGGAATGCATCGTCGCCGTCGGCAGCACCCGAGGCACCGTGAACGTCAACGGCGCCAGCTTCGAAGTCCCCGTCGTGCACGTCTGGCAGGTGGAGGAGGGCAAGATCACCAAGTTCTCACCCTATATCGACGTGCCAACCATGAACGCCGCCCTTCACAAGGAACCCATCCCCACTTCCTAGCCAACAATCCAACACTCCGCATTCCTCAGAATCCCGGCGCACTTACCGTGGAGTTCTCGATCTCGAACCGCTTCCGCCGGAGCATGCCATCCGCTATTTCCAAAACCATCTCCTCCAGCAGCAGGCGCAGGTGGCTGCTGGCGCGGTAGTCGCTGGGCGCGATGTACTTCACCCGGTCGGCATGGGCCGTGAGTTGATAACACTTGCGGAAGCTGCTGCGGGTGGTGTCCGCCGGGTTGTACACGGCCACCGCGTTGCCGCCATACTTGCGCATGAGGGTGAAGCACGGCACATCCGTGGGCCCATCGCCAATGTAGATCATGTGCTGGAACGGGATGGGGCGCATGTCTGCCGGCATGTGATCATTCACATCATCGCCCGGCTCCAGCATGCCCTTGTTGATGCGGAAGAGGTACTGCGTCTTCGTGGTGTGGCCGATGACCCGCTTGGGGAAATTGATGCGGCCCTCACGGTCTTCGGAGAACTCACAACCAAACACCGCATTCACATGAGGACGCAGTGCGCTGCCCTCGATCAACTCCTTCAGGCCTGAGGAGATGATGTAGTGCTCCAGCTTGATGCCCATGGTCTTGTGCTCGGGGCGCAGCACACCGTTCATCTCCTGGAACATGTCCGGCAGGCCCGGGTAGAAGTGGAGCTTGGAGCCCAGCGCACGCAGCTCTGCATTGGAAGGCCGGACGGGCGTCAGACAGTCCAGCATGACCTTCAGATAGGCCAGTTCATTGTCGAACCCATCCTCCCTTACGAGGGCGTGCGCCTTCTTCCAGAACTGCTCCACATGGATGCCAAAGTGCGGAAACACCACCTCATCCGTCATGTAGTACGGGCTGAGGGTCTGATCATAATCGTAAACTAGGCCAATGGTGGTCTGAGCGGCTGCCATGAGGAAGGAGTGAGGAGGAAAGAAAATCTAACGGGGGTCGAAAGGATCAAACGAGCGAAGCCACGGCCTCGCGGAACTGCGAGTGCTTGAAGACGTAGCCACTGTCAAGCGCCGCCTGGGGCACAGCCCGCTGGCTCTCGAGCACCACGGAGGCCAACTCGCCCATGAGCAGCTTCATGCCAAAGGCGGGCGTGGGGATGAACGTCGTCGTGCCCAGCACACTGGCGATCTGCTGGGTCATCTCCGCATTCGTCACCGGATGCGGCGCGGAGAGATTAAAGGGCCCTTCACAGGCCGGGTTCTCCAGCAGATGCAGGATCAGCCCCACCTCGTCCACCAGATGGATCCAGGGCACCCACTGTTTCCCATCACCCAGACGGCTGCCCAGTCGCAGGCTGAAGATCTTTTTCAACATCGGCCAGGCTGCGCCCCCCTGACCCAACACCATGCCAGTGCGCAGCAGGGCCACCCGGGCTCCAGGGATCTGGTTCGCTTCGTTGGCCGCCTTCTCCCAGTCCCGGCACACATCCGCCAGGAAGCCCGTCCCCATGGGAGCCTTCTCCGTGAGCACCTCGTCGCCGCGGTTGCCATAGGCACCAGTTCCAGAGGCGCACAGGAGCACCTTGGGCCCGTCTGGACTGGCCTTCATGGCCTCCACCACGGCTTCCGTCACCGGAATGCGACTGTCACGGATCCGCTGCTTCTTGGCATCGGTCCAGTAGCCCATCACACTCTCACCGGCCAGATGGACGATGGCGTCCAGGCCACCCAGGTTCAGGGCTGGCTTCTCGGTCATGTCCAGCACCCGGCACTCCACCGCCCACTCCGGCGGTGACTGGGGCTTGCGCGAAAAAACGATCACTTCATGGCCGCGCTGCTGGGCCTCACGCCCCACGGCCGCGCCAATGAACCCCAACCCACCCGTGATGCCGATTCTCATGCCAGGAACTCAAGACCCAGACCGGGAACTTGCAAGGCCAAGCGGGTGATTCTTGGCCCTGTTCTCCGTCACCTCTGGATGCCAGCTCAGGGCGGCGAGGCCCAGCGACCGCTTGCCGGGAAGGGATTCGCCTTCTCGCGCCGCTGAATGTCGCCCGTACGCCATGGGCCGGGAACCGGGTCTGAAAAGTGCGGCACCGCATCCTCCCCGAGGAAAACGGCCACGCCGATGACGCCCACATTCCGGGTGTCACCGTGCTTCATGGCCGCATAGGACCGGGAGACGCTGGCAAAGCGGAAGGCCGCCACCTGGTTCATGGAAGTACGCCATCCCTCGATGCGCACCGACCCGTGCCCCGGAATCACGTAACCGCGCTTCTGCACAGAAGCCGGTCTCCCGTCCAGAACATCCAGACCATCCACCGACACCACCACCTCCACCCGGCGGCTGGTTTCGTTGCGCAGCAGAATGTCATACCGCTCTCCAGGCTCGCCAATCACGTAGGTGTTGCCGTCCTCCACTCCACGAAGCCAGCCCCCCTCGCTCTTCAGACCGAAGGACACCGAACCACTGCCAATTTTCTTCCACCCACTGAATTTCCTGCCACCGCCCCCGGTGGCCGCCAGCACGCCCTGTCGGTCGTTGTAGAAGATTTTCTCGCTGATGGCCGGGTGGGAACTGCCTCGTCGGAAAGTGGTGCTGTCCACTTCCGACCACCGGGACTCGCCAAAACCAGTCCCCAAGCCGGGGCGACTCTTCTCAGCCAGAGAAGCCGTGCGGGCAGAGCCTCCCAATGCCCCGTCGGAGCTGCTCCCAGACGAGACGGGAGACGCGCACTGGGTGGCCAATGTGGCCAGGGCCAGGGCAAAAAGCCCGCGCAACGCGGACTGGAGGGAGAACACACGAGACCAGGGGGTGGAGCGTTTCATGGGATCAGGGGGTCTTTCAAAAGCAGCCTTCGAGAACGGTGCTGCCACCCCTTCATGTGGAGAAAAACCGGAGCGTGACAGCAGCGTGCGTGATTTTTCTCCTTCGCCATGCCTGGAATGTGGGATGCTGCCCCCGCAATGATTGTTCGCCCCTCCACGTCAGAAGACCTGCCTGAAATCAAACGACTCCTCGATGCGGCTTTCGCTCCCAGTCTGTTTGAATCCACGCTCGTGGAGCTGATCATGAATCGGACAGAGGCTCATCATGACTGGGTGGCTCAGTCGGACTCCACGATTGCAGGTTTCATATCCTACACCGTGGCCACTCACGACTCCGCGCCCATTGGTTGGCACCTGGCTCCGCTCGCGGTGCATCCTGAATTCCAGCGTCAGGGCGTGGGCTCTCAACTGGTAACCACCAGTTTGCGATCTTCGCCGCTAAAGGACCAACCGGTGTTTGTCCTCGGCGACCCCCATTTTTACGAACGCTTTGGCTTCAAAGCCCTGGAAAATCCAGACTGTCCCTACGATCCCGGCAACGCTCACTTTCGCGCTCTGCGCTGGCGGGAACCCGCAGAGACCTTCGTCGTGGGGTACTCTCCAGCCTTCCATCTCACTGCCCAGCAGCTGGAGCAGATGTGACGCGGTTCCCCTGATTCTTTGATGTGACAGAAATGTGATTTTCTGTTCGCGCTTGTCTGCATGACGGCTACTAGATCGGCTCCCTCACGTGATACTTATCCTTACGGCAGGCTTCGGCGACGGACACAACACAGCGGCACGCAACGTGGCGGGCGGCTTGCGCCGTCTTGCGCCCAATGAAGAGGCCCTGGTGGTGGACTTGTTCGACATCGCGCATCCAGCACTCTCTCCTGTGATGAAGGAGAACTACCAGATGCTCATCACCCGTGCCCCCTCTGTGTGGGCGTGGATCTACGGTCGCTCTGCGAAAGTGAGCTTTGACGGGAGCCCCGATATTCTCGCCGGACTCCGCAAGGCTCTGGCGGGTCTTCTGAAAAAGCACCGCCCCCGCGCGATCGTCTGCACCTACCCGATCTATCCGAAGCTGCTCAAGCAGATTCAGGCCACCGGGGTGGTCACTCCGCCGATCTACACGGTCATCACGGACTCGATCAGCATTCACCCCATCTGGTTCATCGCTCCCAGCGACGCCTACTTTGTGGCGGACGAGGACTCCCGGAAGAGCGCCCTCCGGCTCTGCCGCGTGGCGGATGAGATCCATGTGGCAGGCTTCCCCGTGAGCCTCGATTTCCTGGACCAGCCCACGCCTGAAGAGAGCGCCTCCCCCCACGGGAAGATCCTCTATCTGCCCTCCACGGGTTTGAAGCACGTCCAGCGCACGCTGGCCTCCCTGCGCCCGCTTCTGCTCGCAGGCACCAAGCTGACCCTGCCAGTGGGCAAACACGCCTCCCGGCTCTATCACGTGGTCACCCAGTTCGTGGACTCCGTTCCAGATGGCTCCGTGGAGGTCATCGGCTGGACCAACCGCATCCCCCGGCTCCTGCAGACGCATGACTTCGTCATCTGCAAGGCAGGCGGGGCCATCCTGCATGAGTCCCTCGCCGCCACCTGCCCGGCCATCATCGACTACGTCGTGCCCGGCCAGGAGGAAGGCAACGCCGAGCTGCTGACCAAACACGAGTGCGGGGTGACCACCACCACCCCGGAACAGACTGGCAAGGAAGCCGCCCGGCTCCTGGCCAACAACCGTGCGGAGGCCCGACGAATGAAGGCCAATATGAAGGCACTCAGCGAGCCGGATGCCGCCTTGAAAATCGCCTCGTGGGTGATCGCTCATGCCCCGTGACCCGCACCATGCCCGACTCCGCCCTGCTTTTCGACATCGGCAATGTGCTGGTCCATTTTGATTTCACCCCTGCCGCCCGCCGATTCGCCACCCTGAGTGACGCAACCGAGGCCGAAGTGCTGGCACGGCTCCGCCCATTCAAGGACGATCTGGAGTCCGGCCGGATCAGCGACGACGATTTCATCCGCGAGAGTACGCGGCTCATCGGCTTCCATGGCACTCGGGAGGACTTTATCACCACCTGGGGAGACATTTTCACAGAGAACACCCCAATGATCGCGCTCGTGGAGGAACTGTCCGGGAAGGTGCCATTGTACCTCCTCTCCAACACCAGCGGTCTGCACAAGGAGTGGCTCTTCGCCAAATTTCCCGTTTTTCGCCACTTTGCGGGAGGGATCTACTCGCATGAAGCGCAGTGCATGAAGCCGCACGACGCGATCTTCCAACAAGCGGTGGCTGCCTATGGACTCGATCCCGCCCGCACGTTCTATATCGATGATCTGGAGGACAATATCGCGACGGGACAGCGCCTCGGATTCGTCAGCCATCACTACCACCACGACCGCCATGCCGCTCTGGAGGCGGAACTGCGGGCTTGGCTGGGCACCCCGGCGTGACAGGCCCGTCACGCAAAAGAGGCCTTTTTCGTTTCCCCGCCTGCTAGCGGTGGTGTAGGCTCTTCGCCTATGGAGTTACTCAAGCAGTTCCTGCACTTCGTCATGCATCTGGATGAAAGCCTCCCGGATTTCATCAGCCAGCACGGCATTTGGATCTACGGCCTTCTGTTCCTCATCATCTTCTGCGAGACCGGTCTGGTGGTGACCCCTTTCCTGCCAGGTGACTCCCTCCTTTTCGCCGTGGGCGCGGTGGCCGCCAATGATGCCTTCACGAACAGTCTGCGACTGGAGTACGTGATCCCCCTCATGATTGTGGCTGGCGTCTTGGGAGATGCCGTGAACTACGCCATCGGGCGAAAACTTGGCCCCGCCGTCTTCAGCCGGGAAAATGGCCGTCTGCTGCGCAAGGACTACCTCATCAAAGCCCAGCACTTCTACGACAAACACGGCGGCAAGGCCATCATCCTGGCCCGCTTTGTCCCCATTGTCCGCACCTTCGCTCCCTTCGTCGCTGGCATCGGCCGCATGAAGTACAGCTCCTTTGCCTACTACAACATTCTGGGCGCGATCATCTGGGTGGTGAGCCTGACCCTCGCTGGCTTCTTCCTGGGCACGATCCCGATCATCAAGAAGAACTTCGAGGCCACGATCATTCTCATCATCATCGTGTCCCTGCTCCCCATCGCCTTTGAGTGGTGGAAAGCCCGCAAGGAAGCAGCCGCCACCGCAGCAGCAGCCAGTGATGCCGAACCGGCTGCCTGATCCGCCGGTACCTTGAACCCTTCTCCAGCCCGGAACTCCACCAGTGAGTTCCGGGCTTTTTTGTGTCTCCCTCTACTCGATGGGCCGCTCCTTGAGCGCCCACACCATGAACCGGTAGGCCAGGGCATTGGACTCCTCAGTGGGCTCATGCAGCGGCCGGTTGTGCATGCCCGCCAGCGCCGGGACTTTCTGCACAGTGTAGGCTTCACGAACCCGATTCAGGTCCGTCCATCGGGAAGGGAAGTCTTCTGACCCTCCGGAGATTAGGAACGGACGGGGGGCCATGAGCATCTGGAACTCACTGAGGCTGCGCCCCTGCTCCATCATCGTCTTGTAGGGACCGGTCCGGGGACTCTGCGCCGTGATCAGCCCTGGTTTGCGCGTGTAGCCAGGTTCATAGCCTAGGTACCACGGCTCCCAGTAGTTGATGCTGATGCGTGCCTCATCAAACACGATCCCGGGGTCGGACCAGACGGCACAGGCGAACTTGTCCCACAGGCAGGAGCCGAACATGGCCCACTTGCCGCCGTAGGAATGTCCCATCACGCCGATGCGCTTGCGATCCACCTCTGGACGGTCCGCCAGGGCCTGCCAGGCATTGGCCGAAAGGTAGCCCAGGTAAGAAAGCGGCTGGCACTTGGCCGCGGTGGGCAACACCGGCTTGCGGGCATCCCCACCGGGTGCCCCCATGCTCAGGCTCACAAAGCCCCGCTTGGTCAATTGATAGGCAAAGTCCCGCAGAGGCTTCTTGCCCAGGCCGATGCTCGTCTCAGGATCATAGAACGGCACATACACCGCCGGGAAGGGCCCTTTCCCATCAGGGATGAGGAGATAACCTTCCCCTGTCTGGCCCGGGGCAATCTCCAGGCGGATCCGATGCTGGGTAAAGTCCTCCCGGCGGCTGGTCTCCAGGATCTCCAGCTTCGGGTGCTCCAGGACCGGGGGCCATTCGCCCATCAGAGCCTGCCAGGCGTTGAGGATTTCCTTGCGTCGCGTCGCCCACTCCTCCTTCGTCTGGGGTGTCTTGCCAGAGGAGAGATTCACCAGTTGCGGTCCCGGCGTCACCTTGCCGGCGAACTCGGCCGGAGGGCTGAAATAGGGAGCGAGCTCACTGGGGATCTCTTCCGCTGCTGCATTCGAAGTCCGGCCCAGCAGCATGCCTGCCGCCACAACCATCATGCCCGTCTTTATCGTCAGGTGAGAAACTCGTTTCACCAGTCAAATACGCAATGCCCGACAGGATTTTGCAGATTGACCCGTTACGTCAGCCTTCACGCTCATCGGCATCCTCTTTGCCCGCCTCCTCATGAAAGCTCTGCCCACGCTCGCCCTCCTCCTCGGCACCACCTGTCTCTCCGCCATTGCCCAGGAGAAAACTCCGGTGTTCAAGGCCCAGGAAATCGACAACCAGATCCAGATCGGGTACGGCCTCGCCATCGCGGATGTGCAGGGCGACGGCAAGCCCGACATCCTGCTGGCAGACAAAACCGCCTTCGTCTGGTACGAAAATCCCACCTGGACGAAGCATGTCATTGCCGAGAATCTGACCGCCAAGGACAACGTCTGCATCGCCGCCCGGGACATCGATGGCGACGGCAAGTGCGAGATCGCCGTGGGCGCGGAGTGGAACCCTTCCGACACCGTGAACAGCGGGGCGGTGTTTTACCTCATTCCCCCTGCAGACCGCACCCAGAAGTGGGAGCCGGTGAAATTGACTCATGAACCCACCACCCACCGCATGAAGTGGGTGAAGCGCAGCCCGGATCGCTATGATCTCGTGGTCGTCCCCCTTCATGGCCGCGGCAACAAGAACGGCGAAGGCGAGGGCGTTAAGGTCCTCGCTTACCAAAAGCCCGAGGATCCCAAAGCCGAATGGAAGACCGAGCTTGTCTCGGGCGACATGCACATGACTCACAACTTCGATGTGGTGCAACAGGATGGGGAGAACTTCGAGCGACTCCGTTTGGGCGGCAAGGAAGGCATCGAATGGCTCACCCCCACCACCAGTGGCTGGAAGAAGGAGCATCGCGTGAAGCATGAAGCAGGAGGTCCGCTCAAAGGATCCGGCGAAGTCCGGGAAGGCAAGCTGGGCACAGCCACATTCGTCGCCGCCATTGAGCCTATGCATGGCAACGACCTGGCCGTGTACAACGTCCCCGCCGGAGATGGCACCCCTAACCGCATCGCCTTGAGCACCACCCTCGACGACGGCCACGCCCTGGCCAGTGCCGACCTTCTCGGTCTGGGCCGCAACCAGATCGTCGCTGGCTGGCGAGCCAACGCCAACAAACTCGCTCGGGTAGGCATCAAGATGTGGGTGCCAGATGCCGCAGGCTCAGCATGGAAGGACTACAGCATCGATGACAACCAGATGGCCTGCGAAGACCTCGCCGTGGCCGATCTCAACGGCGACAAAAAGCCCGACATCATCGCCGCCGGCCGCCGGACCAAGAACGTCAAGATCTATTGGAACGAGACGCCTTAACGGAAGCTCCGTCAATAAAGGAGACAGGGGGAGGCCAGCCCCGCTCAGTCGTACCGTGTAAGAGAGGTTATAGATGACAACGAGGTGCAACGTAAATTCCACGCCCTTCTTCGCTCCCCACCCGGTTGGGACAGCCGGACTACAACCTCCGTTCCGCACCGGGGTTGGAGTACCGACTTTAGTCGGCTCAGGCTGTGGTTGAAGAACTTCCGCCGACTAAAGTCGGTACTCCAACACTGAGGTCCATCACGGCAAAGGACGCTATGCCACTGCGCCCCGCTCAATCGCCCGTCCCCTGACACCGCAGACGGCAACCCTCCAGCCAACTTAGCTCCTCAAACCCTCCACTCCCCTCCACACAAAGGCGTACTCGATCCTGCCTTCTGGCACGAGAACTGAAACAAATCACAGCCAAAACGGATTCTGATTTGCTATACCTCTGTGCATGCAGCGTTCACGCGGTCCCCTGTCCTCATTTCACCGTGGCTTCAGCCTCGTGGAGGCTCTCGTCACGGTCGCGGTGATCGGGGTGATCGTGTCCATTGCCCTGGTCGGTCTGGACGACTACCGGGAAGCCACCCAGAATGCCCAGCGTCGCCGCAATGCCCAGAACATCGTCGGGGTCTTTGAGGCCGGACGCGCTGCTGGAGTCCACTGGGAGGTCTCCAGCCTGGACGCCGCCCTGAAAGACGTGACCCGTGGCAAGGCCGTCGAGACAGGCGTCCTCCGCGGCAACTACTTTGCCTTTCCCGAACCTGACGCTGAGGCGGTCACGAATGCGAAAAAGTACATCCGCCTGGAGGACGGCAGGTTGACCTACCATCCTTGAACCAGGCTCCTACTCCCTGGCTTCTAAAACACCCGCGCCCAGAGCGCCTTCAGATAGCGGCTCTCGGGGCAGTTCGACATGACCGGATGGTCTGAACCCGCCCCGGTGCGGTCCAGGATTTGCAGCTTGCGCCCGTTGCGGTGGGCAATGCCGATCACGAGTTCCTCGAACTGCTCCACCGGCATGAGACCGGAGCAGGAGCAGGTCACAAAGAGCCCGCCCTTGGCTACCAGGGAGATGGCCAGCTTGTTAAGGTCATGGTACTTGGCCTTGCCTTCCTCGAACCCTTCGCGGGAATGAACCAGCTTGGGCGGATCCAGCACCACCGCGTCCCAGGTCGCCCCGTTGCGCTGCATCTGGCGCATGTAGGTAAAGGCATCCGCATGCACGAAGTCGATGCGCTGCTGGTTCAGGTTGGCGTTCTTCTTGGCCTGCTCCACCGCCTTTTCGTCCAAGTCCACGCCGATGACTTCGGCGGCACCGCCAAGCTTGGCCGCCACGGAGAAACCGCCGGAGTAGCAGCAGACGTCCAGCACGCGGCAGTCCTTCACCCAGCGGCCCAGTTGGGCCCGGTTGTCCCGCTGGTCACAGAAGAAACCTGTCTTGTGGCCTTCGGCAAAGTTCACATGGAACCGCATGCCGTTTTCAGTGATTTTCGTGCCAGCCTCCGGGGCACTGAGCTGATTCACCTGCTCCAGAACTTGATGGGGTACCAACCCTTCGGCACGGATCGGAGCGTCGTCGAAATGCACCACTGCCTGGGTCGTGCCCAGCAGTTCATGCAGAAGAGGAATCCATTCCCCTGCCCGCTGGAGGGCTGAGGCATTGCTCAACTCCACCGCCAGCACCTCGCCAAACTTGTCCACCATCAGGCCGGGAATGCCGTCGGCATCCGCATGCACCACGCGGAAGGCATCGCTCTGCTGGGGCAGGGCCAGAGTCTTCAGCCGCAGATCCACCGCCTGGCGCAGCGCCTTGGTAAAATGATCGGGATCAAGGGGTTCCGCACCATGCTGGAACACGCGCAACGGCACGCGGGCCCCCGGGCTGAAAAATCCGTGCCCGAAAGGCTTCCCCTCCTTGTCGTACACCGTGACCGCATCCCCACGCTTCGCATCAGGCGAAGCGGCCATGATCATGTTGGGGAAGAAATTCGGGTGGAAATTGTAGTACTTGATCTGCACCCAGGGCGTGGACCAGCCCTCGCTTCCGGTGGGAACTTGGCGGGGACGGACGGGGCGGCGGTGGCTGGGAGCGGGCATGGATTTGGAACTGAGGTTGATACCCCGATCCTGGTCACTCGCAACCCTGAAAGAGGAGCATGGACTTAAGGTACCCCCCTATTTTGGATGGGACCCAATTTTACATACAAGGGCCGGGACCGTGGCTAAAAGGGGAGCCCACTACCCCTCCCTTCCCCTGGACATGACGACCAACAACATCACGCCCCTGACCCAGATCCTCCCGGCCGCAGAGAAGTCCTTTGCCTCCTTGCTCAGCGCCTCCGGCATCAGCTCGCCCACCGATCTGGCAAAGAACCAGCCAGAGAAGCTGCTGCGCTGGATGGAGGAAGTGAACTCCGAACAACGTCTGGTGCGGAAGCTCCCGACGCTGGACACGGTCCGGGAATGGATTCGCCAGGCGCAGTCCTGGGGCACTGCCGCCTGACGAAAAAGGTCAACCCAAGCAAGGCCGCTACTCCGCGGCCTTCAATGCCTCCCGCAGCACCGGCTCAAACGCATCCGCCTGACGGAAGAAGCCGAGGTCGCTCGGGTGCGAGCCATCCGTTGCGCCATCGGAGTCGTCTCCCAGCAAGTTGTCGCCCGGGAGATAGAAGAGACCGGTCACGTTCTCGGCCTTGAGCTTGTCGAAGGCTTCCTTGAGCGCCACGTGGTTGTCGGTGTGGTACTTGGCGCGATCCGGGTGAATCCAGGAGTTCGTATTGCGACGGTCTTCCACCAGCACAATGGGTGTCTTGGGCCGGGCAGCCCGCAGCTGTTTGACGAGAGGGACGCAACGCTCACGGATCAACTCCGCGCCCATGTTCGGGTTGCAGTCGATCACGTACACTGCCGGGTCCAGCTTCACGAGTTGATCGCCAACGGCGGCATCCATCTTCCCGTTGCCGGAGAAGCCGAGGTTCATGACATGCCGGTCCAGCCGACGTCCGAGGATCGCGGTATGAACCATGCCCGGACGCGACGCACAAGCCCCATGGGTGATGGAGGTGCCGTAGAACACCACCGGCTTGGGTCGAGCGGTTAGCCCCTCAAAGGTGGCCCCCTCACTGACGCCGATCTCCAACTTCTCCACGCCATTGAACAGCGGCAGATACAGCATCCATTCGCGAGCCTCTCCCTTGATCGTACCCGTGAGATCCGCCTGGAGCTCCTGTTTGTCCGGCTTGCTCACTCCCACCCAGCGCCACTTGCCATCTTCAGCCTTGGCATAGAGATCCACGCCGCTCACCCCGGTGGCTGGCATGTGCGGCATGGCGAGATTGGCTTTAAGCAATTTGTACCGCACCTGGATGTTGGTGGCGTTGCTTTTGAAGCGCACCAGCATGCCCGCGCTGTCGCGGCTCAGATTCCACACCGTGTCCGTCACCTTGCCTTCCGCCCCAGAAGGGAAGCGATCATAGTACCGCTTGCGGGCCTCATCCGGCCAGCCCCGCCCTTCCAGATAAGGAGCGGCATCGTGCCAGGTCAACGGCTTGGCCGCAGGCTTGGCAGGCTGCGCCGGGATGGAGCTGGGCACCGGTTCTGAGGTGATCGTCGCGGACTTGCCTCCCTCAGGTGAAATCACCGTGGCCCCTTTTTGGGCCATGAGCGGGACGGTGGAAAGGGAGAGAGTGGTCGTGATGAAGGATCGGCGTTTCATGGGGAGGTGGAAAACAAAAGTAGCTCCTTTACTGAGCCTCAACAAAAACGCCATCAATCGACCACCATCTTGCAGGAGAAACGCACAAGGCCCACTGACACGCCTAAAGGCGGAACTCCAACCCTCTCCGCTCCACTTTCATGGTTCGAGTTCCGCCCCGCATGCAGGACGGCTACCTCTCTACGGCCCATGATCCACCCTTTCTCACAAATTACCTCGAACCCCAACAGGCTGACTGTTCTACCGAATTACTGAATCACCGGACTGCCGGTTCCCCGCTCCCAAGTGTCGCTCCAGAAACTCAAACGTCCCCACCCCATGAATGGTGTGCGGACCATTAAAATATTCGATCCGAGACTTCTCCCCCAGTCCCAGCTTGTTGTAATACCGGAAGACCTTGGCGTACTCGTAGGCCACCCATTCATCCAAGCCCACGCCATCATCGTGCCCGCGCTCCACCATGAAGGGCCGCGGTGCAATCAGCGCCGCCATCTCTGCATAGTTGAAGGTGTTGCCAAGGTCCCATTCCCAGATTTCATACTCGCCGCTGTAAACGTAGCTCAAAGGCAGGTCCACGGTGGCGCACTTTCGCACCCACTCGTTGAAGTCACCCGAGCAGATCGAAAGACAGTAATCCGGCAAGACCGCGGGGATGCGCATGGCGGACTTGCCTCCGTAGCTGAGGCCATAGAAGGCGATTCGATCCCCATCCACAAAGGGCTGCGTTTTCAGCCAGGCGAGCGTTTGCTGATGCTGCCCGATGATAACGGAGAACAGGCTCAGCCCCACGAGATTGAGCTTCCGCTGGATGACTCGAAAGTGGTCCTTGCCGCGGTAGAAGTTATGCGGGGCAAACGTGACATAGCCCTTGCGGGCCAGGGTCGCTGCGAAGCCTTTATAGGCCCCGTAGGCTTTGGCTGAGGGGGCCTCGTTCACCACATCTTCCGGCAGGCCTTCCAATCCGTGCTGACAGACCACCACCGGGCGCCGCTCGCCTTCCTTGATACCCTTCGGTACAAGCAAATAACCCCAGGCCGGCACGCCGGGCCAGACCTCCATCATCACCTCATGAGTCGCGAACTCGGAGTTCTGGTCCAGAACACGGCTCCGGGCAGCAGGCGGCCCCACAGGATCAGGCAGGCGCCCAATCGACTCCTCCCAAAAACTTTCCCGTAGCTTCGCCGTGGTGGAGGACCGCTCTGCGTCGGTCTTGGCCGTCGTGAGCGGCTTCCACACCAGAGTGTTCCGCTGGCGCTCGCAAACCTGAAGCGCCCGCCGGGCGTGATCCACCAGCTCGTTCACCAGACGCTGTTGCCGGGCCCTGTCATCTGGCAGAGACCCGCGACGAATGCGCAGTTCAGAAGGTGCGTCCAGTTTGCCCAGTCGCAGCGCCTTGCGAAGCCAGCCCACAGCTTCCACGGGAAAGATCGCCAGCTCCCCTTCGTCGGCGATCACGAGCCGGAGATGCTCCGTCAACTTGTCCCCTGCCAGTTGACGAGCCCGCTTGATTCCTTTTCTCACTGCGTCCTCATCAGGTGTGGCCAGGTTGCCAGGGGCTGCGTTTTTCCTCACCCCCCCAGCAAGCTCCACCGGGGCAGGGAGAACGGGATATTGGCCGTGGGCGATGATGAGGGGGCGCGGCATCACCAGACTGGCGATTTCGGCCTCGCCAAACTCCTTCACCAGCCCAAACCCGTTTCGTTCCAGTGGGCGTTGCCAGGTTGCTTCCAGTTCCTCCCACGCCCCGCTCACCAGGGTGGCATCGATCCGCTTGTCCAAGGCGGCCGCCATCAGAGCCAGCCGCCCGCCTTCGCCATAGCCTGCGACGCCCACTGGCACCTTCCTTGCGTTCATCCACTCCACCAGCGCCAGGACTTTGTGGAGCTCGTAGCCCCCCACATTCCGGCCCAGTTCGAATGTCTGCCGGTAGATCCACTCCCGGTGCGACTGGTTGGTGCGCAAGCCCAGCTCGGGATTGCCCGAGAAATCAGACTGGCGGTTGATCAGGGCCGGGATGACCACGTCACACCCTGCCAGGGCCAGTTCGTGCGCAGCCTGCCCGAGCACCTCTTTGCCCTCCACCAGACCAGCCAGTTCCTCAGGAGTCTGGTCGGCATCCGGCAGGAGGACGATGCAGGCGGTCGCTTCTCCCCGTTGTTTGAGGTAGATGGCTTCCCCGTTCACGCCGTCCAGCACCGGCCAACGCACGGCGTGCACCACATACTTTGCCGCCTCCGCCAGACGCAGTTCATGCACTGATGAGCTCAGGTACTCCAGCCCCACCATCGGCATGCGGACATCCAGTTTGTTTACTCCCAGGATCGTCGCCAAACGAGCGCGCTGGGGCTCTACTGAGGCTTCGTATGCCTTGGCAGAACTGAGATCCCGCTTCCAGAACGCCGCCCGCTCTCCCTCCGCCTCCTGAATGAGGCGGGTGGCAAACTGATCGATGTCTGCCACCATCGCCGCTGATCGGGCATCCCCGGTCGCCTCCTCCAGTGGGGTGGTGCCTGCCAACGGTTCCTGCCCCAAAACCGGGCCCGCCAGGGCCAGGCACACCGGAATCCAGCCAAAATGGAAGTGCATGGATCAAAGCGAACCAAATCGGCAGCCGTTGGTCAACATTTGCCGCTCCTCACCTGCGAGTCCCCTCTTGCATTCTCCGCCCGCTGCCGTTTGAATCTCCGCCATGAAGCGCCTTGTCCCTTTCCTGCTTGCCCTGATCCTCACGCCGCTCCTTGTGGGGATGAGCAAAAAGGTCCCGTACTCCATCACCTTCCATGCCCAGGCTTCGGAGCAGGATCCTCCCAAGACCTACTTCCCGCTCGACATGGGAGCCCAGCGCATGCTCTTCAAGCTCATCCCGGAAGTTTCTCAGGAGAACGTCGTGGCCTTCCACCCATTCCCTGCCGAAAACGGCAACGCCAAGGGCATCGCGCTTCAACTGGATTTTCGTGGCAAAGGCTCGCTGGAAATCATCACCCGCGCCCGCAAAGGGGAATACCTCATCGCCATGGTGAATGGCAAGCCCACCGACTTCGTGGTCATGGATGAACCCGTCACCGACGGCCTCATCACCATCTGGGAAGGAGTATCGGACGAAGTCATCGCACAGATGGACAAGAAGATCCCGCGGATCAAACCCGGCGGACCGCCTTCCATGTCCAAAAACATGGACATGGCACCCGTAGGCAAGCGCGAGCGCAAAGACGCGTACGAAGCCCACAAGGCTGAGGAGAAGGCGAAGGAGAAGGCCCGCAAGGAAGGCCGCCCCACGGAGCCTGAAGTCCCCAGCCTGCCCGCCGCTCCGACGACGAGCCGCATCCCTGTGGAAGGCGCCGACCCGACCCCGGCTCCCACGCCCGCCCGCCCCGGCGCCCCTGAGCCGTATATTCCTCCGACGAACCCAGTCCCGACCGTCCCCACCGAGCCGCTGTTGCCCCGCCGTTAAGTTTCAGCCACAAAAAGCCCGCACACCCGTCTTCGCAGCATGATCCGGATCGTCCCCGCCGTCGCCTGCCTGCTGGCCGCCGCTGCCAGCTTGATCGCTCAAGCCCCATCGACGCTGGGGACGCCCCCCACCCCAACCGCATCGTTCCCGTTGGCCCTGCCTACCGACAACGATGCGCTTCTGCGTGGGGACAACGCCTCCTTCTACATGTATGTGGACCGGATTTTTGAAAATCAGGTCTCCAGTCCGTGGGAAGGCGGCCAGTACGGGTACGTGCGCGGCCCGGTCAGGCATGGGAGTGACATGGTGCTGATGGCCTTCCACGAAGGCATCGACATTGCTCCGACAAAACGGGATGCCGCTGGCGATCCGACCGACGAAGTCCGGGCCATCTCCCCGGGCAAAGTGGTGCACTGCTCTCAACTCGCAGGGGCCAGCAACTACGGTCGCTACGTGGTGGTACAGCACGACACTCCCGACGGTTCCTTCTTCTCCCTCTACGCCCATCTCAGCAAGATCGGCGTGCAGCCAGGGCAGGAAGTCCACCTCGGCACGCCCTTGGGCGTCATGGGCTACACCGGCAGCGGGCTGAACCAGAAGCGGGCCCACGTCCACCTGGAGCTCAACCTCATGTTGAGTAGTCGTTTCGACGACTGGCACGCCCTGAACTTCCGCCCCAGCCCAAACAAACACGGCATCTACAACGGCATTAACCTGACGGGAATCAACATTGCTGCCTTCTACCTGGCGCACCAGAAAGACCCGGCGCTGACCATTGCCAGCTTTGTCCGTAACACAGAGCCCACCTGGAAAGCCGTGGTTCCGCGCAAAGGTGACCTGGAACTGCTGAGCCACTACCCCTGGCTGGGAGACTCGCCAGCCGCCCCTTCCCCTTCCTGGGAAATCACCTTTGGCGACTCTGGTCTGCCCATACGCGTCCAGCCCAGCGCGCTTACCGTGACCCAGGCCCAGATCACCTGGGTGAAGGATCGCGGCATGCCACACGGTTACTACACCCGCGGCTACATCGCCGGCAGCGGAGAAAAAGGCACCCTCACCGCCTCAGGCAAACGCTTCCTGGACTTGGTCTCAGGGGATTTTGTGGCCCCGGCACCGGCTAAGGAAGAGGAGAGCAGGAAAGTGTCCGTAAAGAAGAAGGGATAGGAAGGGTGTCAGTCGCTCCGCTGGCGTATTTCGACAGGCAGCGAAGCCTTGGAAAAGTAGAAGAGCCGTCTCGGCTCTTTATGCATACGCTGGATGGCACGGAAGCAAGAACCGAGACGGTTCTTCCACCTTGCTGACGCCGCCCCCCCGGGAACTCCGGCTGTTCAGCACAGAGCGCTCACCTGAGACACCAGACCCGCATGACGGGTCCGGCCGCGCACTCTCACCTCAAGACACTGGAGCGAGAATGATCTTCTGCACATCCATGATGGCCCCGCCGTTCTTGCTCTGGGGCTTCACAGCCAGGCGGTAGGTGCCGGGTTCCTTGATCTCCAGTTCACCCACATTCACCGGAGCCCACTTCTGGAAGCCGCCGGTGTCCTGCACTTTGAACGTGAGAGCCTGTTCACCAAGCTGGATGGCCACCTCGCTGCCGCCACCGGCTCCGCAGCCCTGGTGCACGGTCACATTGTACTTGCCCGCTTTGTCCACGGTGAATTCCCACTCGGCAAAGTCTTCCTTCTCTGTCCAGAAGCCGAGGCAGTTCTTCTCCGGCTTGGGCTCATAGCGCATGTTTTCGCTCCAGGTCGTGGCGTCCTTGGCCAGCAACTGAAGAGAGCCATCTTCAGTGGGCTTCACTTCCTCTCCTTCCTGGGTGGGTACCAAGGCCACTTCTTCCAAGACGAACGTGGACCACGCCACGCCATTGGGAGTGTAGAACGCCATGAACTGGTCACCGCCCTGTGGGATGTAGATGTCGCCGATGTAGAGCCGCTTGGTCGCGCCACTGGTGCTTACCAGGGTCTTCTTCAGGCGGAGATCACCAAATTTGAACTGCACACCCAGCGTGGAAGACTTGAGCGAATACGAAATCCGGACACTGTAGCGGCCCCAGCGCTTCGACTGGAACGGGAAGTTGTATTGCTCCCAGTGCTCCATGGGGGCGAAGGTGCTTTGATCTTTGGCCACCTTGAAGGCAATCACCCCACGCTCCGGAAGATCTTGACGTTCAATGGGTTCACCACTGCCGAAGTCACCCAGCCCGGAGAGGGAATCCGTCACCGCAAAGGGCGAAAGCGGGGCCGTTGTCGGAGCTGGCGCGGCCTGTTGAGGCTGGTCCGTCTTCAGCACTTCATCCGCTTTCACGGATTCCACAGGAGCCGTCGCGACCGCCTCTTTCGTCTCCTGCTGGACGACCTCCTTCACGGCCTCCGGAGTCGCTTTGACGACTGTGGCTTCACTCTTGCCGCACGCGGAAAGAGCAAGAGGAATTCCAACGATCAGCAGGGAAGCAAGAGGGCGGTTCATGCGGGCAATAGCTCTGGACAAAGAGGAGTACGAACGGCTTCAACGCCCAGCTCTCCCACCTTATTAGGCCGAATTCTCCTATTCCGCGGCCCCACTTGGAGCCTCATCCGCCGCACACTTCCTCGACCGCGAGTCGCACAGCCTTCACCATCGTCTCCAGTTCGGACTCCACCACGCAGAGCGGCGGCATGAGGACGATGGTATTGGCAATGGGACGCGTCAGCAGCCCATGCTTGCGGGCAGCCACGCACACGCGGGCCCCCACCTGCTCCGCCGTATCATAATCCAGCCGCGGCGAGCGCTGTTTCACCAGCTCAATACCCGCGATCAAACCGCAGCGCCGGACGTCCACCACGTGGGGCAGGTCGGTCAACCCTTGCAGGAAGCGATCGAAGGCCTTGATCTTGGCAGGCAGCTGTTCCAGCACCTTCTCCTCGCGGAAGACGGCCAGACTGGCCAGCGCCGCAGCGCAACCGAGTTGGTTGCCGGTGAAGCTGTGCCCGTAGAAAAAGGTGCGCCCCTCTGAAGGTGCCCCGAGAAACCCCTCGTACACCCGTTGATTCACCAAAGTGGCCGCCAGCGGCAGGTACCCACCCGAGAGCCCCTTGGCCATACAGAGGAAATCCGGCACCACCTTCTCCTGCTGGCAGGCAAACATCGTGCCGGTGCGGCCGAACCCCGTCATTACCTCGTCCAGAATGAGGAAGATCCCCTGCCCACGGCACCAGGTCTCCAGGGCCTTCAGCATGCCCTTCGGCCAGACCCGCATGGTGTTCACCCCCTGGACCAGAGGCTCAATGATGACCGCCGCGATGTGCTGCAAGTCATCGGCCGGGAGGGCTGCCAGGTCTTCAAACGTTCGCACCCGCTGCACCACATAGCCAAACTGGTTGGCGCTCCCTTTGAAAAGGGGGATGCCGCCCAAACTCGCAGCGCCCAGAGTATCGCCATGATAGGCCGCATCGAACGCTAAAATGACGTCCCGACCAGGTTGACCGTTCTGCCGCCAGAACTGGAGAGACATCCGCACTGCCGCTTCAATCGCGGTGGAGCCGTTATCTGAGAAAAAGACCTTCTCCAGCCCGCCATCAGGGAACAGGCCCACAAGTTCGCTGGCCAGTTGAGCCGCCGGTGGATTGCCAAAACCGAGGTACGAGGTGTGCGCCACCTGATCAAGCTGCGCCTTGATGGCATCGTTGATCCGCGGATGGCAGTGTCCGTGGATGTTCGTCCAGATGGAAGCATTCCCGTCCAGATACCGATTGCCGTGCTGGTCCACCAGATAAGCACCGTGACCACTGCACAGCATGAGGGGCTCATGCTCCGGCGCGCACCAGTCGCGCATAGGGGTGAAGGGATGCCAGGTGTAGGCCTTGTCGAGTTCCGCGTAGTTCAAGCGTGTTGGGAGGGGGGAGTTTGAAGATGCCGCCCCTCCCATGAACCCAAATGGCAGAGGCATCAACCCCCGGATAGGGCAGTCACGTGGGAGGCCACCGCCTTGCCCAGCCCATCGAGGTTGTAGCCGCCCTCCAATACCGAAACCAGTCTTCCGGAACAATGCTCGTCGGCGAACTTCATGAGCGTCTTGGTGAGGGCGGCAAAATGCGCGTCGGTGAGTCGAAACTGCCCCAAAGGATCATCCACCCGGGAGTCAAACCCTGCTGAGATCATCACGAGATCCGGCTTGAGCTTGGCCGCCTCCTGCAAGATGTGATGCTCCAGCGCCCCACCGATCTCGCCATAGCCCGCTCCAGCCGGGAATGGAAAGTTCAAGATCATCCCCTTCCCCTTTCCCTCCCCCTTCTCCTCGGCCCAACCGGTGTAGGGATACCACGGGGCCTGATGAGTGCTGGCGAAGATGACACTGCCGTCAGCATAGAAGATGTCCTGCGTGCCGTTGCCGTGGTGCACGTCCCAGTCCACGATCAATACCCTGGAGGCTCCATGTTTCTTCTGGGCCACCCGGGCCCCCACGGCCACGTTGTTAAAGAGGCAGAAGCCCATGCCCTGGGCAGGGCGGGCATGATGCCCCGGCGGCCGCACGGCACAGAAGGCATTTTTGAGCTTCCCGGTCATGACCGCATTCACCGCCTCCACGACACTGCCTGTGGCATGACGCGCCACATCCAGGGAACGCGGGCAGATCGCGGTGTCGCCGGTGCTCAGGTCGCTTTTGCCCGCTGCCACGTCGCGCTTGGCAGCTTCCAAGTACACCCGTGTATGGCAGAGCAGGATTTCGTCGTCCGTGGCTGGCCGGGAGGCGATGGTTGTCATCGTCTTGGTCAGGCCCGCAGCGGTGAGCGCCCGGGCCACTGCCTGGTAGCGCTGCGGCGACTCCGGGTGCCCGCCTCCGGTGTCATGCTCTGCGCTGATGGCATCAAGTACGAGTCCAGAAGTGGGGGCAGCCATGCCCTATGGGAGCAGTCCGGCGTTCCGGTGTCAATGCAGGATGCCTGGGCCGCTGCTTGCAATCCCGCTTGGCCAGAGCCATGACAACACCTCGCATCTTCCATGAGTTCCGCCGCCAGCGTCATCAGCCTCGATACCCCGCTTGATCAGGTGGAGGGACTGCGTCCCGCAGCCGTGCGCATGCTGGCCAAGGAGGGACTCGCCACGGTGGGCGGTCTGGTCCTGCACTTCCCGGCCCGCCATGAAGACCGGCGACGCATGGACTTCAAAGGGTTCTGCCCCAGCGAGACGCCCGTGTGCCACCATGTCCGGGTGCTGAAGACGCGCGTGTTGCGTTTTGGCCAACGCGGCGGCGTGTTTGAAACGGTGGTGGAGGCGGCAGAAGCCAATCCCATGCACCAGCAGCTCACGTTGCGGTGGTTCGGCATGGTGTACCTGCAAAAGGTCCTGGCCGTGGACATGGAGCTCATGGTGTACGGCAAGATCAAGGAAATAAAGGACCGCCTCCTCATGGACCACCCGGAGTACGAGATCGTCCGTGGGGAAGAGGACGACGACGAGGCCGGCATCCACTCCTCCCGCATCGTCCCCGTGTACCGGCTGCGGGGCGGACTGAAGCAGAAGCCCCTGCGCCGCACCACGTGGCAGGTGATGGAGCAACTCCCCGCCGCCGCCCTGCCGGACATCCTGCCCCGGCCCAAGGCGGGTGGCGATTTTGCCGGGATGACCCGTGCCACCGCCCTGCGCACCCTGCACCATCCGGATGGGTTCGATGAACTCACTCAGGCCCAGCGCTACCTGGCTCTGGAAGAGTTTTATCTCATGCAGCTCCGCGCCGTGCGGAGGAAGCTGCAGTTCAAGCATCACGGCGGCACTCCACAGCGCGCGGAGGGACGACTGCTGGCGGCGTTCCTGGAAACTCTGCCGTTTCAGATGACGGGAGCCCAAAGCCGCTCGCTTGATGAGATCCTGGCCGACATGGCCCTGCCTCAGCCTATGAACCGGTTGCTGCATGGTGACGTCGGCAGCGGCAAAACGGTGGTGGCCCTGGCCGCCATGCTCATGGCCGTGGAGGCAGGTCGCCAAGGGGCCCTCATGGCCCCCACCCAGATCCTCGCAGAGCAACACTACGAGAACGCCCGCCGCTGGCTCGAGCCCCTCGGCATTCGCGTCGCACTGCGTACAGCGGACAGGGTGCTGGATTTCGATGCGGAATGCCGCACGCTGGAAGCGTGCGCTCCCCAGATCCCTGCAGCCGATCGCGGCCCCGACATCGTCATCGGCACTCACGCGCTGCTCTATGAGCGCAGCGCGGGCAACCTCCCCCGCCTGGGGCTGGTGGTCATCGATGAGCAGCACAAGTTTGGGGTGGCCCAGCGGGCCCGGCTCATCGCGCAGGGCGAGACACCGGATGTGCTGGTGATGACGGCGACACCGATTCCTCGAACCCTCACGCTCACCCTCTATGGGGATCTGGATGTCTCGACCATTGACCAGCGGCCCAAAGAACGCGGCAAAATCATCACCGCGGTACGGGAGGTGACCAAGGTGGAGGAGGTCACGAAGTTTGTCCTGGCCCGTCTCGAAGAAGGACGGCAGTGCTACATTGTCTATCCCTTGATCGACGAGTCAGAAAAGCTCGATGCCGGGGCCGCGACCACCGGGCTGGAAGAGTGGACCAAACGACTGGCCCCGCATGCCATCGGGTTGTTGCATGGCCGCATGGACACCGACGCCAAGGAGTCGGTGATGCGGCAGTTTCGAGAAGGCAGCGTCAAGGCCCTGGTCAGCACCACGGTGATCGAGGTGGGCGTGGATGTCCCCAACGCGACCGTCATGATCATCCACGACTCCGGCCGTTTCGGTCTGGCCCAGTTGCACCAGCTTCGCGGCCGCATCGGCCGGGGGGCTCACACCTCCTACGCCATCCTCTTCGTTCCCAAGGGTGACAAAGAGGCCATGGCGCGGCTCAAGCTGCTGGAGGAAACCACGGACGGCTTCAAGATTGCGGAAGAAGACCTCGTCCGGCGTGGCCCTGGTGATGTGCTCGGCAGCGCCCAGAGCGGCCAGTCCCCGCTACGCTTCGGTGCCCTGCTCGCCGACACGCGGCTGGTCACCACGGCTCGACGCCTGGCCGAACGGACGCTCAAGGCAGATCCGGAACTGCTTCAGCCCGGACACGCCCACCTGCGCGCCCTGGTGGGCGAAGAAGTGTTTGGCAAGGGCACCATGCAATAACCTTCCGTTTCATCTTCGTTCCCGAATTCCAGAACTACGAAAAAAATCTAACATCCCCGGCCCATCCCCTTCCAAGGGAAGGACGCCCGGGCCATCTCTCCCAACCTGGCTGCCGTACCTCTTTGAGACATGCTTGAACAATTCCGCCGCATCCTTCTTGTCATCATCATATTCTTCGCCGCCACCTGGCTCTATCGGCAGTGGCAGGCGCGTCAGGGTGGTGAGAGCCTGTTTGACTACATCCAGACCAACAGCACCACTCCGGAGAAGTTCACCAGCCCCTCAGCAGCGAGGTTGACGGCAGCAGATGTCCCAGGTCTGGCCAAGCTCAGTGAAGAGTCAGCCAAACTCGCCGGCTCCGTCCTGCCCTCCGTGGTGAGCATCGACACCGCCACCATCAGTCGTGTGGCGGTCAGGGACATCTTTGGCTACTTGCGCGGCTACCGCAACGACGTATCGCCCGGCCTGGGCTCCGGCGTCATCGTCAGCAAGGAAGGTCACGTCATCACCAACTACCACGTGATCAAAGGCGCCACGCAGATCAAGATCACCACCAACGACCGGAAGTCCTACAAGACCGAGATTATCGGCGCTGACAGCCAGCGGGACATCGCGGTGCTCAAGATCGTGGGTGGCGGAAACAACTTCCCCGCGCTGAACTTTGCCAACTCGGACCATGCGCGCGCTGGACAGATCGTCTTCGCCGTGGGCAATCCCTTTGGCCTCACCGGTACCGTGACCCAGGGCATCATCAGCGCCACGCAGCGCCGTTTCAGCGACACGTCCAACTCGCTGCTCCAGACAGACACCGTGATCAACCCCGGCAACTCAGGTGGACCATTGGTCAACATCTACGGAGACATCATCGGCATCAACGTGGCCATCTTCACCCGCGGAGCGGTGACCAACCAGGCCTGGCAAGGCGTGGGTCTCGCGGTGCCCTCCAATGATGTGAAGGAATCGTTTCAAGCCATCATGAACCGCGGCGCTCCGGTGCTGGGCTTTCTGGGCATCGAGGTAAATCCTGAACCCGTGGCGGTGGATTCCGCACTGGGCACCACGCTCGGCGCCATGGTGGAAACCGTGAACCAGGAGTCCCCCGCGGCCAAGGCCGGCATTCAGGTGGGAGATGTCATCATGCAGTTCGGCCCGCGGACTTTCAACTCGGTGGATGAGCTGATGCTGATGATTGCCAAAGCACGCCCCGGGCAGGAGATTCCCATGATTGTGGTCCGTGACGGACACATCCTCAACATCAAAGCCGAGATCGCCCCACGACCCGCAACCAACTGAGGAACAGTCCAGGCTCGACAAACGCGCCTCCGGCTGTTGCAATGGGTGAAAGGTTGGAACATTACATGCTTATGTCCAACGCCCGTTGCTCCATCCGTTCTCGCGCCCGCGGTGGCGCGTTCGGGCCGCTCTTGATTATCATCGTGGCACTGGCCATGAGTGCTGCGGTGTTTTTTCTATTCACCAAAAAGTGGATCGAAAAAGAGAAACCCGCCTCTGATCCACAGACCAGCACGCAACCGGCGACAGAAGCGCCTCCATCGGCCGCCCCAAAGAGCTCCCCTGCTCCCGGTGCGGAAACCGCTGCCTCCAAGAAAGCTGCGGCACCCAAAACTCTGGGCTTTGCCCGGCCCCAAGATCTCGCCCAACAGCTCACTCGAAATCTGGCAGAAGGCGATCTGAAGTCGGCCGCCGGCCTCGTGGCTGCTGGTGATCCCTCACAGGCCGCAGCAAGCCTGGGCGTAATGGAGAAGATCAAGGAGCTCGGCTACAAGGGCGGGGCCGTGAGCCTGGTGCAAACCTTGGGCCAGACCGAAGGCGTGGTCCGCCTTTCCATTCCGCTCTCCAGCACCCAGGGCGGTGCCCCCGATCTCAATTTGCAGATCGACGTCGTCAAAGACCCGAACATGGGCTGGCGCGTGCACAAGCTGCGTTTGCCCAAGGATCTGGAGATCGCCGTTGCCGCCGTGATCCCTCCTGGCGCCCCCATGATCAACCCCGCTGGCGGGCCTCCCCTTCCAGCAGGCACTGGCCAGTCACTCTTCGTGGTGGACTCCGAGCCAGACGCCATCACTCATGCCAGCAATTTTGTCCGCGCCCTGCTCAAGCTCGACTACGACACAGCACGGGCGTATGTGGATGAGGGCAAGATCCCACCGGTGAAACTGGCCGGTCTTTGCATCGTCTTCGAAGACGGCAAGTACTCCCTGCAGGATCACAAGCCATTGGTCGCCACCGTTTCCACCGAGACCTCTAGCTGGATCATCGCCAAGGTGCGTTCCGACATCTACAAGGAAGAAACCGAGTTCGGCCTGGAGATGGAGAAACTCGCTGGCGGTTGGCGTATCATCGGGCTGAACCTCTCCCGCCTGCTGGCAGACAATGCCCGGTCCTCTGCGATGGTCGGCATTCCCTACACCCCGCTGGTGCAGAACCCGAAAGGAGGCGAGAGCATCGCCCTCTACTTCGAGTACGATCAGACGATATTGCATCCACGTGCCCAGGCGCAGCTCAATATTGTGGCCTCCATCCTGAAGGCCAGCCCCAGTAAGAAACTCAAGATCGGCGGCCACACGGATGCCAAGGGCAGCGACCTGTACAACGTTGCTCTTTCCCAGCGACGCGCCGCGACCGTAAAACAGTACTTCCTGGATCAGGGCGTGCCGCCGCCGCAGGTGGAGACAGTCGGCTTTGGTAAGGCGCTGCCCCTCAGCCCCAACGCCAATCCCGATGGCTCCGACAATCCTGAAGGACGCTCCCGCAACCGGCGTGCGGAGATCCTGCTCGACTTCTGATGCTGTAGCGTCAGGCCTCTCTCCGCTGCGCCCATTTTTTCCCGCCAGCCAGCGCGCTCATGGTTTCCTCCAGGCGCTTGTCCAGGGTCTCCGGGCGTTTGGCGGTGCTGATCCACACCATGTACTCCCTCTGGTAGGTGGGTTTGAGACTCTCAAAAAAGGCCGCGGCTTTCTTGTTCTTCTTGAGCGCCGCTTCCAGTGGTGGCGGCATGGGCCAGGGCTCACGCTTCACCTTCGGCGGAGGCGGAGCCACGGGGCTCAGATCCACGGCCACCGCCGCATGCAGCATGGCCTTGAAGGCGGGCTTGGGCACCTCAGACAGATCCTTCAGCTTGATGCCGCGAATGGAGAGGCTCTCCAGCCCGTGATTAAACAGTCTGGCGGGATCTGCCACTTCTCCGCCGCGATAAAAAGCAATCTCCACGTGATCATTGAACGCTCCCAGCGCGCAGACTCTCTTGCGTCCGGAAAAGCAAAGCATGTTGGAGTTGATGCTCTCCTTCAAATCCGGTTCCCAGCGGAAAATCAGATCGCGCAGCTCCTCACAGATCTCGCGCGTGAATCCCGGACAGGTGGCGATCCATTCATCGGGATCCTGGGTACGTGAGGCGCGGCAGTCCATGACAAATTTGCGGGTGTGAGGAGTGAACCAAACATGAGCTCAGCTCGTCTCACTGACAAGGTCCGAGTGGACGCGACGCTCATCGCCATGTCGTTTGGCAGGCACGAATTTTTCCCAGTATCTTCCCATCTCCATGGTCCGGATCGCCCCTTCCGCCACCGCCACTGCGGCCAGCTCCGTGCTGCTGGCCTGTCTTCTTGCCTCCTGCGGGGAGAAAGAGCCCCCTCCTCCTGTGAAGAGGCCGCCCGCTCCCGTCGAGATGACTCCTCCTGCCCCGCCCGCACCGTCGCCCCCTCCCGTGCCCCCGACGTCCGTGCCAGTGCCCGCGCCCGCTCCTCCCACCCCGGCACCCGCTATGCCCTCACCAACGCCCACCCCACCTGCCCCGCAGCCTCCACCGCCACCTGCGCCCAGCGTGCCGGACTCCGTGCCTCCGGAGGAGCGATTGGAGGAAGTACGCAAGCTGCGCACCCCCGGCCTGACGGAGGAGTTGCGCCAGCAGGGGTTGGCCTTGGGCGATCCGATTTTCATCCGGGTGTTCAAGGAGACGTTGGAACTCGAACTCTGGATCAAGCCGAAGGCTGCCTCTGCCTACCGCAAGTGGAAGACCTGGCCCATCGCGGCCATGTCCGGCGAGCTGGGTCCCAAGACCAAGGAAGGCGATCGTCAGGCACCGGAGGGTTTCTACCAGGTGACGACCAAGTCTCTGAATCCTCGCAGCAACTACCACCTCTCCTTCAATATCGGATACCCCAATACCTTTGACCACGCCCACCAGCGCACAGGCAGCTTCATCATGGTGCATGGCAAGGCGGTGTCGATCGGCTGCTTCGCCATGACCGACCCCGTGATTGAGGAGATCTACCTCATGGCTGAGGCCGCTTTGAAGAGGGGGCAACCTTCCTTTGGCGTGCACGTGTTTCCCTTCCGCATGACCTCCGAGCGGCTCCTGCAAGCGGGCGAGGAGCATCCGTCACTGATGAACTTCTGGCTCGATCTCCGCCAGGGCTATACAGCCTTTGAATCCACCCAACAGCCGCCGATCATCAAGGTGGAGGAAAAACGCTACCGGATCACCCCAGTGGGTGCCACTCAACCGTCTTGACCAAAATTCCCGAATTTGATTGAATGAGTGTATGAAAACCACCCTCCTGGTTCTCCTATCCGGAGTGCTCGTCGCCACTGCTCCCGCAGGCGACCTGGCGGACTTCACCGGCCAGCCTTTCAAACTGACCACCAATTTCGGTGACTCCTACTACGGCTGCCGGGTGGTGAAAGTCACGCCTGAGACCGTGACTATCATGCACGAACAGGGGGTGACCAAAATCGGCCTCGACCTCCTGTCGCCCGATCTGCAGAAGAAGTTCAACTACGACCCGCTGAAAGCCCGTGAGTTCGCCCGGGCAGAACAGGAGAAAAAGGACCAGGAAGTGGCACGGGTGCGCAGCCTCAAAGAAAAGCGTGACCGGGAAGAGCGCACCATGATGGCCGGACTGATGGCGGAGGAGAAGAAACAGCTTCAGGATCAGGCAGATCGCGAGCGGGCCCGCCACGACGACGCCCGCACAGCCCCCCAGCCAACGCAACCGCTGGCCGCCATGCCGGGAGATCCCACTCCCATGCTGGGCTCGCCAGCTCCCGTCGTGTCGGTGATGCAGGTTGAGTCCGCAGTTCCCACTGTCGCTCCCATCACTGAGGTGTACTCGCCTGAATCCAACCGGAACCGGCGCTATCTCAGCCGGGACAACGGCTACTACTATCCTTGGTACCCAGGCTATGGCTATGGAGCCGGTTATGGCTACGGCTCAGACTACGGGTACACTTATCCCTACTACGGCAGCGGGTACTACTACTCCCGCCCGCAGGCACCTTGCCCGCCCTTCATTCAGCAGCCCCGCCGCCCCATCATATCTGGCACCTTCAAGGTCGGGAATGGCGTGATCAAGATCAACCGGTAGGCATCCATCGCCTGCTCACCCACCAGAACACCAAGGCCAGGAGGCTGACGCCACTTCCCAGAAGGCACACGCCGCTCCAGCCAGCATGGGCATACATGGCGGTGGCCGACACCGCCCCCAAGCCGCTGCCGACGGCATAGAAGGCCATGTAGCACCCGACCAGCCGACTGTGGGCCTCTGTGCCACGCTGAAAGATCATGCTCTGGTTGGCAACGTGCAGCGCCTGCCCACCCAGATCCAGCACCAGGATCCCTGTGACCAGAGCCCACAAGCTGTGCAGGGAGAACGCCAGTGGGAGCCAAGCCAGTAGCAACAGAGCCAACGCCATCCCGCTCACCCACTGTCCCCTGCCCCGGCCTGTCCAATAGCCAGCGCGCGATGCGCCCAATGCTCCGACGGCGCCCACCAGCCCAAAGGCACCCATCACGGTATGGCTGAAGCCAAAGGGCGGGGCCGCCAGTGGCAGCACCATCGCGCTCCAGAAGATGTTTAAGCCTGCGAACATCAAGAGCGCGAGAGTTCCCCGAATCTGGAGCACGCGATCTCCCGCCAGTATCGTCACCATGGAGCCCAACAATCGGGGGTAGGAAAGCGGCTGAGCACCCACCTCCTGCTTGGGGAGCACCTTCCACAAGACCGCCAGCAACGCCAGGGACAGGCCTGCAGAACCAAGGTAAACAAAGCGCCATCCCGCAAGATCTGCCACCAACCCCGATACGACACGGGCCAGCAACAGCCCCATGACCACCCCGCCTTGAACGGCGCCCACCACCCGGCCCCGCTCCGCAATGGGAGCCGCGGTGGCGGCATACGCGATGAGGCCCTGCGTCATGGCTGTGCCCAGCAGTCCTACCATGACCATGCTGAAGAGCAGCATGGGCCGGGACGAAGCCGCCCCCGCCAGGATCAGTGCCCCTCCCAGGGCCATCAACTGGAGAAGCATCAGCCGGCGGCGCTCCACCAGATCCCCCAGCGGTACGAGGAACAACAGTGCCAGCGCAGAACCCACTTGAGTGACGGTCACCACCACCCCGGCGGCCGCATGGGTCAGGCCAAACTCCGTTGCCAGGGTCTCCAGGAGGGGCTGGGCGTAGTAGACGTTGGCGACGCAGCTCCCGCAGGCGGTGGCGATGAGCAGCACCAGGCCACGCGGCAGGACTGCCGTGGCCGGCCCCTCGTCCTCCGGCTCATGGGGAGAGGCTGAAGTTGCCGGAAGAGGACAGATGGAGTGATTCATGGAGGCGACATCCAGTTTCAAAATGAAACTGGTTTACACAACACGAAACGAGTTTTAAAATGCAACTGGATGCAACTCCGGACAGGACGTTCTTTTTTTCTGCGTCCGCCTCTCTTGATCAGCCATGCCCCGAACCAAGAAGCCTCCTTACCAAGCCTGCCCGGTGGCACGGGCTGCCGATATCATGGCCGACCGGTGGTCGGTCCTCATTGTTCGGGACGCCTTCGACGGTTTGCGTCGTTTTGGCGAGTTCCAGAAGAGCCTCAGCATTGCCCGCAACATCCTGGCGGACCGACTGCACACGCTGGTGGAGGCGGGCATTCTGAGCATGGAGCCCGCCTCAGACGGCAGCGCCTATCAGGACTACGTGCTGACGGCAAAGGGTGAAGCGCTTTTTCCCGTGGTGGTGAGCTTCCGACAGTGGGCGGAGCAGCATCTCTTCCAACCAGGAGAGCCTCACTCGGTGCTCGTGGAGAGCAAGACCGGTCGACCGATACGAAAGATGGCACCAAGCACCCGCGATGGACGGGTGCTTGGCCCTCAAGATGCCTTTGTCAGGAAGCTGCAGTCTTAGGCGCAGGTGCCGTAAACAACTCTTCACGCACCCGGTCACGTTCGCGGTCGATCATCTCATCCGTGGCCCCCATCTCCTCCAGAAGATAGTCCGTCATGGCCAGGGCGATTTCACCTTCGCTTGTGAACACCGCATTCGCTCCGCACTGGCGCAAGGCCTCCGCCTGGTTGAGATAGGAGGTGCGGGAAAGGATGCGGATCTTGGGATTGAGGTCGCGGGCAGCCTCAACGATTTCCTTGGCCGGCACACCGGAGGCGGCAATGATCAGGCCTTCTGCCTTCTCGATACCAGCATGGTGCAGGATCTCCCGCTGCGCGGCGTCGCCATACACGGCTGGTTTGCCATCGGCCAGAAGCTTGCGCACGGTCTCGATGTTCATTTCCACGATTACCGGCCGGAAGCCATTGTCTTCAAGGATACGGCTGAGCGTGCGCCCCACCGGACCGTAGCCGACCACCACCACACGGTGGACGGTGTCATCCAGCTCCAGCACGTTCTGCATATCCGCCGGCCGAGCCGGACGGGCCCAGCCCCTGCGCTCCAGCCACTTCATCAAGGGGGCGATGCCCTTGTACATGAGCGGGTTCAAGGTAATGGAGATCACCGAGGTGAGCACGAGGGCGTTGGTCGCTTCTGGTGGAAGGATCTTCATTGAGGTGCCCAGCGCTGCCAGGATGAAGGAGAACTCCCCGATCTGCGCCAGTGCCACGGCGATGGAGAGCGCAGAGGAGAGAGGCTTCTTGAAGAACAGGACCACCGCCAGAGCAGCGAGCGGCTTGCCGATGATGACAATGCCCAAGGTGGCCAGCATCAGAGGCCAGCCGGTCTTGAGCGCCCCAGGGTCAAACAACATGCCCACGGAAACAAAGAAGAGCACCGCAAACGCATCGCGCATGGGAAGCGCCTCCGATGCTGCACGACCACTGAACTCCGACTGCCCCACCACCATGCCAGCGAGGAATGCCCCCAAGGCCATGGAAGCCCCGAAGAACTTGGCGGAACCCACAGCAATGCCGAGAGCCAGCACCAGCACCGTCAGCGTGAAAAGATCCCTTGCCCCAGTCTTGGCCACATAACCAAGGAACCACGGAATGATCTTCTGCCCTGCCACGAGGGTGAACACGCACAACAGCCCCAGCTTGAACATGGCCACTCCCATGGTCACCCACACATTGCCACCTTCTGCCACATGCCCTGCACCATGCGCATCCGCCGGGTTGCCGAAGATGGCAGGCAGGAGCACCAACACGAGAATGGTGAACAGATCCTCCACAATGAGCCAGCCGATGGCGATGTGCCCGCTGGGCGTGTGCAACGCGCGGTTGTCGGAAAGCACACGGGTGAGCACTACCGTACTTGCCACAGAGATGGCCATGCCGAAGACGATGCCCGCCTCAATCGACCAGCCAAAGAAATGCGTGACGATTGCACCCAGCACGGTGGCGGCAGCAATCTGTGCCACGGCGCCCGGAATGGCGACCTTCCGCACTGCCAGCAAATCTTTGAGATGAAAGTGCAGACCCACGCCAAACATGAGCAGAATGACGCCGAGCTCCGCGAACTGGGTCGCGATGTCATTGTCCGCAACAAAGCCTGGAGTAAAAGGGCCAACCAAAATGCCAGCTAACAGGTAGCCGACAATCGGAGACAATTTGAGCTTTTGGGTGATGAAACCCAGGGCCAACGCAGCGGTCAACCCTCCCGTCAGTGTCAGGATGAGATCAAGGTTGTGGGGCATCGTCTTCCATACCCGGTTGAGCTAGTGAGGCAACCCATGAGGACGATTTAGGGAAATTTTCACCTATCGCGTGGCTAAATTTCGCCATTCTTTTCCGAAAGAATATAATCTCTTTGTCTCGTGGAGTTTTTCTTGCTTCCTTTTGCGTTTTTGCCTGTAATTGCGCCTCCAAATCCCCGGGCTGCTCCTCTGGGACATCTGCAACTCCATGAAAACCACCTCATTCAAACTTGCCTGCCTGCTCAGCCTTGCTCTCGCCGCCCCGGCCTTCGCGGACATCTCATCCATGATGAAGGAGTCCATGAAGGGCGAAACCAGCCTCTACAAGAAGGTCGCCACCGGCAAGGGCTCTGACGAAGACGCCCAGAAGCTCCTGAACTACGTGAAAACCCTCCCTGCCGAATCTCCTGAAAAGGGCGATGCCGCCAGCTGGAAGGAAAAGACCGACAAGCTGGTGAAGGCCACTGAAGACGTCGCCGCCAAGAAACCTGGTGCGCTTCAGGAACTGCAAACCGCTGGGAACTGCAAGGCCTGCCACAGCGTCCACAAGGGCTAGAGCTGCCACTCCGCATTTTGCCAGTCACTCCCAACCGCCCCCACTCCCAGGGGACGGTTTTTTTGTGTCTGCCCACTTGGCGGCGGACCATGTCACGAGATCTTTGCTTTCCCCTCATGGACGGAGCATCGGTTTCAGGTTGAGAGGCGGCAGTACGCACCCATGACCGCCGATCCGCAGCCTGCCTCGCCTCCCGCCCCCCTCTCACCTCCTCAGAAGCGCTCCCTTCCCGCGTGGCTTCTGTTGCTCCTGCTGACGGCCCTCCTCTATCTGCCCGGCACGGGAGACATCCCCCTGATGGACCGCGACGAGCCCAGATTCGCGCACGCTACCATGGAGATGATGCAGCGGGACACCTGGCTGATCCCTTATTTCAATGGTGAGTACCGATTTGACAAACCCCCGCTCACCTACTGGTGGATGCGCCTGCACTACCTGCTGCTCGGCTTCAATGAGTTGGCCGCCCGGCTGCATTCCGTAGTGGCCGTCTGGCTGGTGGCCATTGTCGTGTTTAGCACGGGAAAGCGGTTGTTCAGCCCGCCTGCGGGCTGGTGGGCGGCAGTGGGCTGGCTCACGTGCCTGCAGGCCCTGATTCACGGGCGGCTCTGTGTCGCAGACATGCCCATGGTTCTATGTGTCACGCTGACCATGGCCGCGCTGCTGGAGCTCCTTAGCGGACGGGCGGTGTCAGACCGCAGATTCCCGGCTGCCTGGTGGCAGCTTTGGCTCTCGATCGGTGCCGGCTTCCTGGCCAAGGGCCCCATTGCGCTGCTCGTACCCGTGCTGGCAGTGTTGCTGTGGCGCTTCGCCTTCTGGCGCAAACCCGCCCCATGGCGGCGGCTGGGCATGGGCTGGGGGTTGCTCATGGCATTGGTCATCGTCGCGGCATGGGGCATCCCTGCGCTGATGCAGACTCATGGGCTGTTCTGGAAGGTGGGCATGGGGGAACATGTCGTGAAGCGCGGCACCCAGGCCTTCAACGGGCGCGTCGTCCTGCCTTTCTACTACTTCGCCACCGCCTTCCTCAGCCTGCTGCCGTGGATCGCCTTTCTGCCGCTCGTGTGGAAGCATCTACGGGCCTCCTGGAATGCCCAGACCACCCTGCTGCTGGCTTGGTTCACCGCGCCGTACTTGATCTTTCTGGCCTATGCCACGCAACTCCCCCACTACGTGATGCCCGGATTCCCCGGCTTCTTCCTGCTGCTGGGCGCCACACTGGCAGCGGCACCTGCCCAGAGAGGAATCTCATGGGGACTCTTTGGCTGGATCTACGCCGCGTTGATGGCGCTCGTGGCAATGGCTGTCCTCTCCCTGGCTTGGGCTGGACCCTGGGTCACGGTGGATTCCCTGCGCTGGGTGCTCACCGCCGGTGCGGGTCTGCTGTTGGCGCTCGTGACCTTGGGGATTGCCGTGGAGCGCGGGCACCGTGTCGCCATGGGATTGGCTGTTGTGCTTGCAGCAGGCTGTCTGGTGCCCTTTGGCAAGGCGTTGCGGGCCGAGCATCCCGTCATCCGACTTGCCCCGGAACTGGCGCAGGTTTCAGGAGACAAAGACCTTCTCGCCTGGGGGTTCACAGAACCGAGCCTGGTCTTCTACTCCGACCGCCAGTGGACGATGCTTTCCAAGATGGAACGCGTGAAGGAACGCCTGGCCAAAGGCCGTGCAGGAGCTGTCGTGATGCTGCGGCGGGAATGGACCCTGAGCGACCGTATCAAACAGTGGCGCACAGGCAGCCCCATTACCACCAGCAAGGACAATCAGCAGGAGGTGGAGGCTGTGTGCGCCACCCTGCCTGGTGCCCGGGTGGTGGATGTGGAGGGATACAACCTCGCCCGAAGCAGTTGGGTTGAACTCAGACTGGTCATCCCGGTCAAAATGCAGGAGTGACGTCAGCGACGGTCTGTTGCTATTTCAGCTAACCACAGAGACACAGAGGGATGACTTTTTAGACAGAACTCAGAAACTGAGAACCCTAATTCCGCAAATCCTGCCTAAACCTCAGTTTAAGTCTCTGTGTCTCGGTTGCTTAACCAGAAAGCAACATTCATCCCACTCGGGCCTCGCCGGCCTCCACCACTTCGTCCTCGTCATCTTCCGACACCACGGCATCTTCGGGATCCCCGGCGGCTTTTTTGAACCGGGAGCGGCGTACCGCCAGCCCCAGAGGAACGCCAAACAACACAGCGATCCAAATAGCGACAGCCACGTCCGAGGGATGATGCTGATTCCCGTACATGCGGGCCCAGCAGACGCTGGTGGCGCAGAGCAGGGCAGGCACCCCCACCACGGGCATGGCCACGGCCAGCGGGATCGAGGAGCCAAAAGCGGTGGCGGTGTGACCGGAGGGAAAGGAGTTGAAGTCCCACTTCACCTGAGGGCCATACCAGCCATCGGCCACACCCTTCTTGGCGATGGCGTTCGGCCGGGGACGCCCGACGGAGAAGCGGAAGACATTGGCCACCAGCCCGGCAAAGACAGCGCACAACATGCTGGCCACGGCCAGTCTCTGGAAATAACGCGATTTGAACAAGCGTCCCGCCATCCAGACTCCAATGACCAGCACGAGGTTGTAGCCCCCAAAATCGCCCCACTTCCCAATCTCACCGGACAGTTCTTTCAGGTCCTGCCGAAGCTCACGATTGGGCATCTGCTTGAGCTGCACCACCTTGAGCACCTCGGCATCCCGCGGCACAAGGAAGGCAAACACCAATCCCACCACGATGACCGTGGCTGCGGCCATTTTCCAGCGATGGCGGGACATCACCCCCACCATCTCGCTCCAGAGCAACCGGATGTCCGGCCACATTTTCAGGGTCACGGGCACTCGTTTGAGCCGGATGCAGCGGGGTGCAATGGAGGAACTCATGGGATGGGTTAAAGCTGTGATTTCACCCTCGCGAATCCCACTGCTTTCGCGAAAACATCTGTGCAAAGAGACCGTCACCTCACGGTCGTTTCCCTGCCTCAACAAGACGGATCACACCTCGTTCCAGAGAGGCTTGAAGCCGGAGCTGGGGAGGCTTACCAGGTTTGAACCAACGTCCGCCGGCATGGGAAAACTTGCCCGTGGCATCTTCCACCACCACCCCAGCCCCCGGCATCACCAGCACTTCACGATCCTGCGGCACCACCAGATCCACCTCCCCTTGCCCGGCAAACTCCCACTGCTGTCTGGTGGGTGCGCTGCCGGGGTTGAGCAGCACTTCCGTTCCCGCCAGGGTCAGCACCGCCTCTGACACGCGCTCCAGGGGAAACTCCAGCTTCAGGTTCTGGTTTAGTTCCGTGAACCATCCCTTGCGGGTCTGCACATAGCGAACCTCAGGCAGGGTCTGCTCCGCCCCCTTTTTCAGCCGCACGCCAGTGAGCACCACGCTCCAGACCATGCCATGCCCGCTGGCATCCACTTCAATCTTTGGACTGGCCCCGGCCACGATGTCCAGGTTGCCTTCCTGAAAAGTGCCGGAGAGTTTCAAGTCTCCTTTCAGAGGCAGGTCCGGGCCCACCACCACCTGATTGCGCTGGTACGGGGTGGCCAGCAGGGAACCGGTCGTGGCCAGGCACACCAGCATTCCCACAATGGCCGCGCCGCTGCGGGGATGCTTCAGCAGCCAGTCAAAGCCCCTGGCGAACCACTGCCGGTGCTCCAGCACCTGGGTGCCGGTCCAGAGACCAGCACAGGTGAACCACATGAGCCCCATCGCCCACCAGGTGTCGGTGAGAAAGTGGCCTCCTTGAACCGCACGGGCCAGCCCGATGAGCCAACCCAGCACCAGCCCGCCCCACAACCCCGCCCACGCCAGTTGCGCGTTCCGGCGTCGGTGGATGAAGTAGTAGGAGAAAAAGAAGAACCCCATGGTGGCATGCCCGCAGGGGAAGGATTTGCCGGTACTGCTCACGTCCCGCACCCAGACCGGTTCATAGGCATGGCGTCCGCCAAACTCCACCACGTCCCGTGGTCGGGGCCGACCCCAATGATCTTTGAGGATGGCATTTGCCACCAGACCTGGCCCCATGGCGAGCACCAATGCGAGATACACGGTGGCGAAGTTACGCTCCGCCGGCAGACGCCGCCCCACCTTCAATACGAGCCCCCCCAGGGCCACCAGCACCGCCAGCATGGCTGGCAACGTGCCAAAGTGGTAGAGCACATGCCAGGGGAACGTACCCCCCATGTGCCAGCCCGTCTCCGATGAATGGACCAGGCGCTGAAACTTCAGGTCAGCCCCTGTCAGGTTCATGAGATAACTTCCCGCCACCAGCACCAAAGCCGGCAAAGCCAGCTCCAGGGTCCAGGCGGGGATGCTGCGGGCCTGCCCCTCGCGGGGCCCTTCCAGGGTGGCGGATGAAGTCACACTTCTGCGCTATCATCTCCCGCGTTCCCGTCCAAGCAACGCTTTCGTCAAGGTCGTTCCCGGAAAATACGAAAGGCGTGGTGTTGCCACCACGCCTTTGTTTTTTAAGCCCAGTTGGAAACAACCAAACCCAACGTGACCCTAGAATAGTTCAGCCTAGAAGAACATGCGGAGGCCCACCAGTGTGGTCCAGCCGTCATAGTCGCCACCGTCGCCGCCGCCGCTCATGGTGTTGTATTCAACACCGCCCATAAGCTTCAGCTTGTGACCGTAGAGGTAGTAGTTGAGGCCCATGTAAACGGCCTGGTATTCGTCGCCACGACCACCGTCGGTGAGGTCAGGAGCAAGGCGCTCATAGCGGCTCTGAAGACGGAGACCGTCGTTGTCGCCGTGAGCGTACTGGTAACGCACCACGAGCTGGAGGCTGTCAGCCACATACACGGAGGGAGTCACGATGACACCCCAGACATCGCCCACTTCACCGAATCCGCTGGCACCAAGCACATCAGTGTAGAGACCGAAGCGGCCCTGCTCGATGTTGGTGTTGAGGGAGAAGGCGTGCTCATAGCTGGCAGGACCTTCGGTGTTGGTGTTGTCAGTGCTGTACTGGTAGTCCAGCTTGGTGATGGCTTTTTCAAGACCAAGGGCAGGGCCCAGGTCGTAGCCCACGCTGGCCTGGATCACAGCGCCTTCGTCGAGACCACCGAACTCAGGATCGTACTGGCCGCCGAAGGCTGCGAGTGCGTAGATGAAGTTGTCGATCTTGCCGTTGATCCACACGCCAGTAAGCTCAGCAGGGCGGATCTGGTTGACGAGCAAGCTGCGCTCGAACACGATAATTTCCTTGGAGGAGGTGAAATACTCGTGGGAGAAGAACTTGGCCTTCGTCTTACCAACGCTGAGGTTGAACTTGTCGTTCGGAGCCCAGGTCAGGTAGAGGTCGTAGATGTCGCGATAGAAACCATCGCCCAGCTCAGGATTGGCACCGGGTTCAAGGTCGAAGTTCGGGTTCACGTCGATCTGACCTTCGAGCTTGAATTGACGAAGGATCTTCGACTTGAAGCCAAGGCGCCAGCGGCGCACTTCGATGTCACCCCAGCGGGTTTCTTCGGGACGGTCACCGGAGCTGAAGTCGCCCTGGTCAGAATCACCATCAGCCCACTGAAGCTGGATGCGGCCCTGAAGTGCGAACTCCTGGATGAAGTCGTTGTCGTCGTTCTTGTAGAGCGTGGCCAGTCCCCAGATCTTGTCGTAGATGGACTTTTCGGATCCGGCGGGTTGCACCGCGGGCTCAACGCCCTTTCCGGAGGCGACCATCACCTCACCAGCATGGGCGCTGGAGAGAAGACCTGCGGTAAGCAGGAACAGAGATGTTTTCAGTTTCATGCGTGTCTTGTCGGAGTTGTGTGTGTCGATCGCCGAGGGGGCTCGGCGCGCCAATACTGGCGTTGACACATAAAACCGTCGAGACAGGCTGTGTTACGATTGCGTCACGCATTGAGCAATTCCAAACATTCTGACACTCATGGAGAGTCGTGCGCAATGACGCTGCCACCTGGAACCGGTGACTAGCGGCTCAGATCGCCCTGGGAAAGCACAATGAATCCACTCTTGTTGAGGGACTCCGCCCCTACTTCTGGATCATCCAGATACAATGCCAGCAAAGGTTTTCCGTGGGTTCTAGCCAACAACGGATAAGTGTGGTGAATGTTGATCTCAGCGCCGAGAAGCGCAGCCAGCGCATGTCCCAGGTCATGCACCCCCTCCTTGAGCTCCACCACCACAATGGTGCGGGAGGTGCACGAATGACCGTGCTGCGTCAGCGTGTTGTGCGCCCCCTCTGGATCAGTGACCACCAGGCGGACCAGGGTCAGTTCGACCGAGTCCTGCACGGAGAAGCCGAGCACCTCGATCTCATGATCGTTGAGCAGCTTGACCAGGGAGAGCAGAGCCCCCACCTGATTATGCAGGAACACGGAAATCTGGCGGACCGGCGACTGGGCCTGGGTGATCTCCAGAGTGAGGGGCGGAATCTCGATGGAAGAGGACATGATGGGAATCGTGACGCAGGAATCAGGCAAGTCTTTGGCGCATCTTGCAACAAAATACGCAACAGAGACCGGCTCAGGCCGTGAGAATCCCCACCGCCTCAACCCGCAGGCCCGCTGGAGGCCCGCATTTCTTCAAAACGGGTCACGCGGAACGGAAGGTTGATGAGCACTTGTTCATCCAGGCTGACCACGAAACGATACACACCCGTCTTTTCAAACCGCAGCCTCTGGAGATTCAGAACGATGTTTCGCGTGACGAATGGCACCGCGCCAGGAGGAAAGGCCACATCCACCGTGGGTGGATAGGGCGGCATCACTTCCGCTCCGCTTTCGTCCTGCAGGACGATGCGCATCTGATGACGCCCTACATCACGGGGCTCAAACAGAAGCCGGACGGCGAGAGAACATTGCGGATGCACCACCGGAAATTCCGGGGCGCACAAGGTGTCAAAAGCCCCCGTGATACAGAGCTTTCCCTGATAGTCCGCAGCAAAATCACAGAGGGTGGCGAGCAGGAGTTGCATGCTGTCTGGGTGAATCGTGGCGGAACCCCACCTGGGCCTGCCCTTCTCTCGATCAACGACCGAACAGCTTCCGCAAGAATCCGCCAAAGCCTTTGCGCTCCTCTTGGGGAGGCGGCGGAGGCGGAGGCGGTGCGCCGCCTGCAGGTCCCGAGCCGGAGCCGTAGCTGCGCCCCCCTTCGACTTCTTCGTCCGCGCTGGAGACAGGAATTCCCTTGGCGCTGCCTTCAGCCTGTACAGCTAGCAGGAGGGGCTCCTCGGGATTGGCATCCTTCAGGATGCGCTCAAACACGTCATGCACAATCGGGGCGGCCTTACGCCCACCGCTGACGTCTTCACCCGGCTGCCCTTCATAGATCACGGCATATGCATAGACGGGATTGTCGGCGGGCAGGAAGCCGGTGAACCAAGCGAGGTTCCGGTCCTCCGCCGGCTTCCACTGTGCGGTACCGGTCTTCCCAGCTATCTGGCACTGTTCAAGTGCTGCGGCACGCCCCGTGCCTCCAGAACCATTTACCACCGCCACCATGCCTTTGACCACGGATTCACGCGCGTCCTGGCGAAGGTCCACGCGACGACGGGTGGATGACGAAAAAGCCTGCACGACCCGGTCGTTGGGATCCTGAATCTGCTTCACCAGCCGCGCCTGGGGCATGTTCACCCCATCAGCGAGCGCCGCCATGGCTTGCACTGTCTGAAGCGGGGTCACCAGCGTGGCCCCCTGGCCGATGGAGAAGTTTGCGATGTCGCCACTCATCATCTTGGAGCCGTAGCGCCCCATCCACCACGAGTCGGTGGGCACGAATCCAGGAGATTCTGCAGCAAGGGGAATGCCCGTGCGTTCCCCGAAACCGAGGCGCATGGCTGTATCGGAGATGGCCGGAGCCCCAATGGCCATGCCCGCCTGGTAGAACCAGGTGTTGCACGAGCGCTTGATGGCGCTCACCACGTTCATGTAACCTTCGCCGTCGCGGTTCCAGTTTTTGAAATAACGGTCGCCGATCCAGAGGCTGGGGCTGCAGTCGTAACCAGTGCGGGCTGTCACAACACCGCTCTCCAGGGCCGCCAGGGACACCACCACCTTGAAGGTGGACGCCGGAGGGTACTCACCGCGGAAGGCTCGAGCCAGCATCGGCAGGCGCTTGTCCTCATTCAGACGCTGGAAGTTTTCCGAGGTGATCCCAGGGATGAAAAGATTGGGGTCAAACAGCGGATAGGACGCCAGGGCCAGCACATCGCCAGACTTCACGTCCATGATGACCATGGCCCCACCCTTGGTGTTCTGCTCGAGGGCCTCCTCGGCATACTTCTGGAAGTTGTAATCCAGCGTGGTGACCACGTTGTTGCCAGGCACGGGGCGGCGTACGGTTTCCTCCGTCGCCTTGGTTCCGTCCGAATTGAAGAGGACGTTCACCACCCCGGGCTTGCCCTCCAGATCTTTGTCGAAGGACTTTTCCAGACCATCGCGGCCTTCCGTCTCTTCAAAAATAGGATCGCCATCCTGCGCTGGCGTGGTCGGCAGCGCCCGCTTGCGGCCCACAAAGCCGATAACATGCGGCGCACTGGCCCCTTTCGGGTACACGCGCAGGTAGGCCGCCTGCAGCAGGACGCCGCTGCCGGGCTTCAACAACGGGGTCAGCTTCCGCTGTTGATCGGCGGTGATTTCCTCATTCAAGCCGTCCACGCTTGAAAAGACCATCGGGAGCCACCGACGGTTCTTGTAGTGGGAGAGCAGCTTCTCAGGCGTCATGTCCCACCGTTTGCCCAGCAGGGTGTTGGCCTGCATGATGCGGGACCGCCCATAGCCGATGATCTCCGCGTCCGTCGCTCCCTTGCCGAGAAAGGGGTAGTTCAGCGCCAGGTACATCACCACCCGGGACTGGGCCAGCGGGACACCGTTGCGATCCACAATCTGGCCACGAGGCGCAGGAATGTTCAGATTGAGCGCTCGCGCCTCGCTTTCCGTCTTCCAACCGGCGGTGAGCTCCTTTTTCTTCGTCGGTGGATCGCCTGGATCTTCATTCACCGGCACGGCCTTCATGGCCACGGGTGACTGGGCACCTAGCATGCCGGCCCCCAGAACTGGGGCGACCGTCAAAGCGAGCAGTGTGATGGGGTTCCGAAATCGGGACATGAGCAGGCAGGAAGGCCGTGAGAGAGTCAAACTCGGCACGTTCGAGTCGAAGGTGCGGCTCGTCAAGAACTCCCACTCAAGTCACCCCGCCCGTCACTCAGGGGAGCTGGCGACGGCGACGCACCAGCAGAATCACGCCCACTGCTCCCAGCAGCAGCGCCCCACCGGGCTCCGGCACCGCCTGCACGTTCACAAAACTGGCGGAAGCACCCTGCGTCCCAATCTCCTGGACGTGGATCCCGATTCTGAGATCTCCATTGTTGATCGCTCCAAGCAAACCTGAGTACCCCTCCAGACTCTGGAAGGCCACGGTGAGAGATTCGCCCGTATCCAGACCATTTTTGGAAGGAGGCGGATTGGATTGGAACAGGTAGTCCGAGTCGAAGCCTGCATTCTGGCCGGCAGGAAGGTTGCCCCCACCGCCTGCCACCGAGTAGGACACCGCATTGTCGGGCCCGACCGTCGTCCAGGAGATGATGGAGGGCGAGCTCAGCAGATCGAGCGAATCCTCGAAATAGATGTTCGTGATCGTGGGTTGGGTGCCACTGACCCAGGACGACTGCGAATTATTGGAGGTATTCGCAATCGTAAAATAGAACGTGTTGGCGTTGGGGCCCTGGGCCAGGCTGTACTGGAACGACACGCTCTGAAGGAGACTCACGTCAAAATTCGGCGTGATCAGGCTGAACGAACCAGTGGCTTGCGCCTGCGTCAGCCGGGAGAATCCCAATAGGGCGAAGGCGAAAATCAGAACGGCCTTAGCCGTCATCGAGAAGGGTGCTTTAGAGCTCATAAAAGTGCGCCTCAAAATTGTTAAACAACTCAATCCTGAAGACGCTTATAAGCGAAACTTCTCAAAAATGCACGCACTACTTTTGATGATTTCTCATATTTATGTATCCATCACTCTTGCATTATCATTTTTGAGACCATAACGACACGTAAATGGAAGGCATGGAGGGGCCGCGTTATTTCAGAGAAGGCCCGGAGCGTGAACCCTTTGCTCTTGTGACGTTTTGTTCACCCACCCCACCTTGCTGGAGGTGGGGCTGTTCCCGAAGGTGGAGAAGCCGGTTCAAAGCCGGCGAGTGAAACACAATCGAACACACCAACACATGAAATCCACCATCATCACCTCGCTGCTGGCCCTCGCGTTCACGGCCGGATTGAACGCCCAGAGCGTGCTGCGCGTGCGCGGCTCCGATACGCTGGGTGCGAAGCTTGTCCCCCAGTGGGCAGAACAGTTTAAGAAGCAGGGCGGCGGCGTCAGCTTTGACATCGCGGCTGAAGGCTCCTCCACCGCTTTCACCAACCTCGCCGCAGGCACCGCCGAAATCGGTATGTCCTCCCGCAAGGTGAAGGACGACGAGCGCACCTTCGCCAAAACCAAGGGCGTGTTCCTCACCGAACATGAAGTGGCCTGGGACATGATCGCCGTTGTGGTGAACAAGAACAATCCAGTGGCCAACCTGACCAAGAAGCAGATCGCTGGCATCTTCACCGGCGCGATCAAAGACTGGAGCGAAGTCGGCGGCACCCCCGGCCCGATCTCTGTGTACACCCGCAACACCTCCTCCGGCACCTACAAAGACTGGCAGACGCTGGCCATGAAGGGCAAGGACTACGCCTCCAGCAGCCAGAAGATGGCTGGCAACGAGCAGATCGTGGCTGAAACGGCCGGCAACGCCGGTGGCATCGGTTACGTAGGCCTCGCTTACGCTCATGGCAAAGGCATCAAAGCGATCTCCGTGGACGGCACCGCCCCCACCCCTGAGAACGTGAAAGGCTATGCTTACAGCCGCCCCACCTTCTTCTACACGAACGGCGCCCCTCAGGGCAAAGTGAAGGAGTTCATTGACTTCGTGCACAGCGACGCTGGCAAGAAGGTCTCCCAGCTGGTGGGCTTCATCCCCGCCAAGTAAGACTCCGAAACGCACTCATCCCGTGATTCTCGCCCGATGGGAGACAGCATCTGCCGCCTCCCATCGGGCTTTTTGTCTCGCCAGACTCCCCTTTCTCTTTCAGTCCCAGCTTCGATCAAGTTTTGCCCGTAACATCGCATGAACGAGGAAAAGCCCAGCCCCAGCAGTGACTTTCAAGGTCTCATCAAGCCGCCCAGCTTCCTCGGGCTGCGGGTGGACCGCCAGAGCTTGATCAAACACTTTTTCACAGGAAGCGCCGCCGTCACGATCCTGACGCTCTTCCTGATCATGTACTCCCTGCTCAAAGAGGGCACGGGGTTCATTCCCACCTACCAGTTTGAACTGAAGGTGTACCGCCAGGCCGGCCTTGAGTTCTGCGACTTCATCCAGAAGCCTCTCACGGAAAACACCGCGCTCCTGAGCAAACTGAACCGCGCTGTCAACGCAGACACCGCCACCCTCACCCAGAAGGCCCAGGTCCGCCGTGATGCCCTGTTCCTGGCCAAAGGACGGGTTGAGGAAAAAACAGCCCGCCTGCGTGAGGCCGTGACAGAGGCCGTCGAAACTGCCAATACCCCTCCGGAAAAACTCGCACAGGCCCGCCAGGCGCTCAATGAGGCGAACGCAAAGGCCGTGGGAGAAGAGGCCTTCCCGGATGTGTACAGTGCGGAAGAACGCCGCCAGATCGCGTCCGATCTCGGCACTCTGCAGCCTGATGCCGCCGAACCTCCCGCGATCATCAAGACCTTGAGCGCCGAGTTCGCCGAACAAGACCGCATCGCCAAGGAAAAGTACGCGGGTTTCCTCGAAGCCGTCGAAGCCTTCGAAGAGGCCACCGAACCGATCGTGGAGCTTCATGACGGGATCGCCGAGCTGGCCAAGTCCACCAAGGAAGCCGCGGTACAACAGCACATGGCCGAGGATGCCAAGGCCCAATTGCTGGCCGCCGCTGAATCCGCCAAGACCCCCGAAGCGAAAGCCAACTTCCAGAAAGAAGCGGATGCGACCTCGCTGGAGGCCATCGACTACAAAGGCAAGATCGAGCCCATCGTGGCCAAGCTTCCCGAGTATGAGGCCATGGTCCCGACCTATGTTGCCGCCATCAAGGCCGCAATGGAAAAGGTCCCCCAGAAGGGTGAAACCAAGGAGTCCACCGCACTGATCAACGAAGTGCGCAAGCAGCTCCCCAAGCACCTCACTCATGCTGAGGAGTCCCCGGCCCTGATGAAAGCCTGGCAGTGGGACAAGCCCATTCCGATGGTTCAAGCCCTTACCGCCTTCCTGTTCGGCGGCGACTGGATTACCAACAGCTCCTGGCAGGACTTTTACGGTGTGGTGCCCCTGCTGACCGGCTCCCTCCTGATCGCCGTGATCGCCCTGGTCATCGCCCTGCCCTTGAGCGTCGGCGCCGCGATCTACACGAACCAGTTCGCCTCGCCGCGCGAGCAGGAGCTCATCAAGCCCTTCATTGAATTCATCCAGGCCATCCCCTCCGTAGTGCTCGGCTTCATCGGCATCTCAGTGGTGGGCGACCTCATCAAGGAGACCAGCAATGTGGCCTGGTTGCAATGGATCCCCGGCTTCCCCGTCCAGGAACGCCTGAACATGTTCAACGCCGGCCTGCTGCTCGCCCTCATGGCCATCCCGACGATGTTCAGCCTCGCCGAGGACGCCATCCAGAACGTGCCCCGCGCCTTCAGCGAGGCGAGCGAGGCTCTGGGTGCCACGAAGCTCCAGACCGTCTTTCGCGTGATCTTCCCCGCCTCCCTCTCCGGGGTGTTCGCCGCGATGCTCCTCGGTCTGGGCCGCATCATCGGTGAAACAATGGTGGTGCTCCTGGTCGCAGGCAACCGAATCGCCATCCCGGACTTCTCCGACGGCATCGGAACGGTCTTCCAGCCGGCCCACACCCTTACGGGCATCATTGCCCAGGAACTGGGTGAGGTGTCCAAGGGCAGCTCCCACTGGCAGGCGCTCTTCATGGTGGGCATCCTCCTGTTCACCATCTCGCTCCTCATCAACTTCGTCTCCCGCAAAGTCGTGAAGCGTTTCCAGCTTCCCAAGATCTGACCCCGAAGCGATTGGTTCTTTCCTAAAACCAGAGATTGAGACCACCCTCTCCTGCTCCCATGCACGCACCCGCCACTTCAGCCCTGCTGGAAAACCCCTTTGCGAAGCGCAGGTCGCACCGCGAGACCTACGAGTTCATCGTCAGGTCCGTCTTGCGCGGCGCCACGTACCTCATCCTGTTCGCCACCGCGGCGATCTTCCTCCACATCATTGTCAAAGGTTCGCCCATCCTGTTCCAGGCCAAGGCCCCTTTCATCAATGTGGAGTTCCTCACGAAGCTGCCTGAAACCCTCCACGTGCTGGAGGACAAGCAGGGCCACATCTACAAGACCGACCCGAAAGGAGCGGATGCCATCAAGCATCAGCTCGGTGACAACCTCCGCCAGGAAAAGACCATCTCCTATTCCGGCGGCGGCATCCTCGGTCCCATCGTAGGCACCTTCCTGCTGGTGCTGGTCTGCATTGTGATTGCCCTCTTCTTGGGCATCTCGTCTGCGATCTACCTCAGTGAATACGCCAAGCCCGGCAAGTTCATTGAGTGGGTACGGCTGGCCATCCTGAACCTCGCCGGTGTGCCTTCCGTGGTCTTCGGCCTCTTCGGTCTCGGGGTCTTCGTTCTGGCTGCTCCCGTCTTTACCAACACCCCTCTGGATCGAGCCCTGCTGGTGATTCCGCTGGGATTCACCCAGATGAGCTTCCAGGGATGGGACACGAGTGTCCTGAGCGGTGCCTTCACCCTCGCCTTCGTCATCCTTCCGGTCATCATCACCGCCAGTGAGGAGTGCCTCCGCGCGGTGCCGATGGGCTTCCGCGAGACTTCCCTTGCTCTGGGCGCCACCCGCTGGCAGACCATCTGGCGCAGCGTTCTCCCCTTCGCCATGCCGGGCATCCTGACCTCCAGCATTCTGGGCATCGCCCGCGCCGCTGGCGAGACGGCCCCGATCATGTTCACCGCAGCCCTGGCGTTCAAAGACAAGCTGCCCTGGCAGGGTGAAGCAGGCTTCGGCGGCGTCTTCACAGAATCCGTACAGGCCCTTCCCTATCACATCTACACCCTGGCGGCCCGCATCCCGCAGAATGAATACTCGGAGCGTGCCCAGTATGGTTCCGTTTTCGTCTTCCTCGTTCTCGTCATGACCCTTGCCACCGCTTCGGTCTTGCTCCGTCGTAAACTCCGCGCCAAATACAAATGGTAACCGCCGAACCACCCCAAAAAGCCGTGGAAGTTCTCAAAACTACCGAAACGAAATCGGTCGAGACACCCGAGGCCGCCCCTACCGGGGAGACCATGATTTCCGTTCGGAACATGGACTTCAACTACGGAACCAAGCGCGCCCTCCATGGCATCAACATGGAGATCCCTTCCCGCCAGGTCACCGCATTCATCGGTCCCTCAGGTTGCGGCAAGTCCACCCTCCTGCGCTGCTTCAACCGCATCAACGACCGCATCGCCGGAGCTCACATCTCTGGCGGCCAGGTGGTCATTAAAGGCAAGAACATCTATGATGCCGATGTGGATACGACCCAGCTCCGCCGTCAGGTGGGCATGGTGTTCCAGAAGTACAACCCCTTCCCCAAGAGCATCTACGAGAACGTCGTGTACGGCCTCCGCATCAACGGTGTGAAGAAGAAGTCCGACCTGGATGACGCCTGTGAGTACGCCCTGAAGGCCGCGGCCCTCTGGGAGGAATGCAAGGACCGTCTGAAGGCCAACGCCTTCGGCCTCTCCGGTGGCCAGATGCAGCGCCTTTGCATCGCCCGTGCCGTGGCCGTCAAGCCGGACGTGCTGCTCATGGATGAGCCCTGCTCCGCCCTTGACCCCATCGCCACCCTCAAGGTGGAAGAACTCATCGTGGATCTGAAGAAGGACTACACCGTGGTCATCGTCACCCACAACATGCAGCAGGCCCGCCGCGTGGCGGAACTCACCGCCTTCATGTATCTGGGAGAGCTCATCGAGTTCGCTGAAACTGACCAGATCTTCGGCAATCCCCAGCAGAAGAAAACGGAAGACTACGTCCGTGGTCAGTTCAGCTGATCACTCCGCCGCCCTCCCTCCCATTTCCGGCAAAAGAGTGCGAACCCTCCCTGCCCCATGACTCAAACAGTCGCCCCTCCTTCCGTGTCCAGTTCCTCCGCCAGCACTGCTGCTGCGTCGTCCGCGACCACGCAGCCGCTGCTGAAGATCAATGAAGTGGATTTCGCTTATGGTGCCCGCCAGACACTCTTCGGAGTCAACATGGGCATCGCCCAGCGCGAAGTCACGGCTTTCATCGGCCCCTCCGGTTGCGGCAAGTCCACCCTGCTGCGCTGCATCAACCGCATCAACGACATGATCGAAGGTGCCCGCATCACCAAGGGCAACATCACCCTGGGGAATGTGGACATCAACCACCCGGACCTCGATGTCATCGCCTTGCGCCGCAAGGTCGGCATGGTGTTCCAGAAGTACAATCCCTTCCCCCGCAGCATCTTCGAGAACGTCGCCTACGGTCTCGAAGTGGCAGGCATGAAGAACAAGAAGCTCATCGCTGAGACCGTGGAACGCAGCCTGCGTTCCGCGACCCTCTGGGAAGAAGTGAAGGATCGCCTTCATGAAAGCGCCCTGGGCCTCTCCGGTGGTCAGCAGCAGCGTCTCTGCATCGCCCGCACCCTTTCCGTGAGACCGGAAGTGGTGCTCATGGACGAGCCCTGCGCCGCGCTGGACCCGATCGCCACCGCGAAGATCGAGGAACTCATCCACCAGCTCAAGAAGGACTACACCATCGTCATCGTGACCCACAACATGGAGCAGGCCGTCCGCGTCTCTGACAAGACTGCCTTCTTCTACCTGGGCAAGTTGATCGAGTTCAACAACACCATGACCCTCTTCTCCACCCCGGAGAACGAACAGACCGAGCGCTACCTGAGCGGCCGCATGGGTTGATCTCCCGCACAGAGAGATTCTACGATGTCTTGGGAAAAGGGAGCACACCGCTCCCTTTTTTCATGCCTGCGCATCATCGGCCTCCACGCAAACTGACCGCAGCCCACGGCAAAGTCGCATCACATCGCCCGCCGCAGCCGATGAACACAATTCCTGGGCGGGAAGAGCCAAGGTCCGGGACATTGCCGAATGTCTTCTTGTCAGCTCCGGCAAGCCCCCTCACCCGCCAAGGTCCTGCCCGCCCGGAAGGTCTCGACACGCATTGAGGAGCTGGATGCCCTGCGAGGTCTGGCGCTGGCGGGCATCCTGGTGGTGAACATCATGGCCTTTGCCTCGCCCTACTATGGAAGCGGCGTGATCGATCCCCAGTTCGCCGATGTGTGGAGCCAGGGGGCACGGTGGATCATCGCCCTGTTGTTCGAGACCAAGTTCTACCTTTGGTTTGCCTTCCTGTTCGGCTACAGTTTCACGCTCCAGACCGACTCGCTTGAGCGCAGCGACAGAGCGGTTGTGCAAGCGCTCCTCAGACGCATGGCCGGTCTTTTGATCATTGGCATCCTTCATGGTGCCCTGTTGTTTCAGGGTGACATCCTGACGCTCTACTCCCTCTGCGGCCTGGTCTTGATCTGCATGAGAAACGTTGCAGACCGAACCGCCCTCCAGACCGCTGGTTGGCTGGTGGCCATCACCGCCTTTCTCTGGGCGGCCGTGGGCATGATCCTCCTGGCTGTGGGAGAGGTCACCGATGCCACCGCCGTGTATGCAGAGGTGCAAGAAGCCCTCGCTGCCTGGCAGGGCCCTGTGACAAGCGTTCTGGTTCGCCGTCTGCATGAGTGGACCACCAGCGGGTTGGGCCTCTTCTTGATTCAGGGGCCAACCTCCCTGGCGATGTTCCTCCTCGGCATGGTGGCCGGCCGCCATCACCTGCTGCGCCGCCGGGCCGCCAGCGAGCTGTTCTGGTGGAAAATTGTCCGGCAGGGCATTGTCATCGCCCTCCCTTGCGCCGCCTTGTACGCAACCTCGACCGTCTTCGCGGGTGGCACTGGGGGGGAGATCTTGGGGCTCGCCTTTGGGCTGCTCACCGCCCCATTCCTCACTGGCACCTTCATCTTCGCCTCTACGTCCGCAATGGGTTCCCGCTGGGGCCGTCGCATCATGGATTGCCTGGCTCCGGCAGGCAGCATGGCATTGTCCAACTACCTCCTTCAGTCAGCCGTGTGTGCGTGGCTTTTCACAGGGTATGGACTGGGGCTGATGGGAAAGGTTTCCCCTCTCCAGGCCGCCGCTCTGGCCGTGTCCATCTATCTCGCCCAACTCGCCCTGAGCATCGCCTGGCGTAATCGGTTCGACCAGGGGCCGATGGAGATGGTGTTGCGCGCGATCACGTATCTTGAGTGGAAAGTGCCAAAGGGATAGCGGTGCTGACGCGCACGCCATTCACCCGCTGGATGCCCACTGTAGGAGAACCGTCTCGGTTCTTGTTCTTGTAAGACCATTGCGTCATCAAGAGCCGGGACGGCTCTTCTACCTTTCCGAGCGATCCTGCTGAATGCCTGTTGGCCAATCGCACAAATGTTTCTCATCTCCAGCTCCCCCCGCACCTTTCGAGTTCATGAGATAACGTGCGCAGGGCACCAAGAGCCACCACAGTGGATTGCGATGCCAGGGTTACGCTCCTGGCGTCTCGTCGCACCCCAAAAAGACCTACCGCCCCGAACCCGGAGGGTTCATGAGATAACGCGCCACGCAAATCCAAAATCCAAAATCCAAAATCCAAAATCCAAAATCCAAAATCCAAAATCCAAAATCCAAAATCCAAAATCCAAAATCCAAAATCCAAAATCCAAAATCCTACTTCAAATACTTGTCAAACCAGTCCCCCATCGCCTTCGCCGTCTCATCCAACCACGGCTGGCTCATCCAGAACGGATGGGGTGCCTCTTTCAAGGTCACCAACTCGGTGGGTACGCCGGCCGTACGCAGCTTCTCCTGCATTTCGGCACGCCCCACCTTCAGCGTGTCCTTCTCCCCCTCAATGTACAGGGTCGGGGGGCTGCCTTTGCCCGCATGGGTGATTGGCGACGCCTCCACATAAGTGGCCTTCTTTTCGGCAAATTTCCCAAAGAAAAGAACGGCACTCTCCGCATTCTTTTCCTTGTTCGCTTCAACCAGATCCATCGTGGCCGCCATGACCACGCAGGCCTTGATGGCGGTGGACTGCTCCGGATTTCCACCCGTGCCTTCCAGCGCATTCACCTCGCCGGTCATGCCCGTCAGACCACTCAAATGCCCGCCCGCGGAGCCACCTGCGCAGCCGATCCGCGCGGGATCAATCTTGTACTCTCCCGCATGGGCCCGCAGAAATCGCAGAGCCGCCTTGCAGTCGTGCAGCGCGGCCGGATAGGGCGCGTCCGTGGACAAGCGGTATGCGACCTGGGCCACCACATAACCACGCGCCGCCAAACGCTCGGCCAGAGGCTTGTCTGCCTCCACCTGACGCTTCTGCCAGCCGCCGCCGTGAATCAGTAGCACCGCGGGATATTTGCCCTCAGCCTTGGGCACATAGATGTCCAGCAGCACCGGGTATCCACCTGGCTTGGAACACTCCACCTTCTCGTGCAGCGCCAGGGTCTCAGGCAAAGCAGGCGACACCTTCTTCCACTTGGGTTTCGTGTCGGTTTGCGAATAGGCAGCCGAGGCTGCGGCCAGAGCAAGAAAGGCAACAAGGGCAAGTTTCATGGCAAGGAAACAACTAGATGATGAACTGACTACAGCGCCGCCCGGTAGATCGCGGCAAAGTCCGCCTCGGAAACCGGTCGGGGATTGAAATTCGCAGTCCATTGCTTGGCGGCACCTGCTGCCAGGCCTGGAACATCCGCCTCGGTCACACCCAGTTCAGAAAGCCGGACACTGAGGCCGGCGGCGCGGAGCCAGTGCTGCACCTGCTCTGGCAAATGCTCTCCGTAGGCGGCATAGATGCTCGCGATCTCCGAACGCTCAGAATTGAAACGGATGACGTGCGGAAGCATCAACCCCACGGCCTGACCGTGCACGGTGCCGAACTTGGCGGTCAGGGGATTGGCACAGGAATGCGCCGCGCCGAGCATGGAATTCTCAATCGCTGTGCCGGCAAAGGCTGCTCCCAGCAACATGAATGAACGCGCCTCCTGGTCGGTGGGAGACTCCAGCACGCGGTCAAATCCCGCCCGCAGATAGCGGAAGGATTCGAGGGAATACAGCGCAGAGACCGGGTTGCGCTTGGTGGTCACCGCCGTTTCCAAGGCATGCGCGATCGCATCGATGCCTGTGACGGCCGTGACCTTGTGTGGTTGCGAAATCGTGAGCTCCGGATCCAGGATGGCTACCGCAGCAGCGGCCTTGGGATCGCCACAGGCCATCTTGACGTGCGTTTCCTCGTCCGAAATCAACGCGAAGCTCTGGCACTCACTGCCGGTGCCGGAGGTGGTGGGAATCGCGATCAAAGGCAGCATCGACTGGGTGGCCTTGCCCACGCCCCAATAGTCCTGCATGCGCCCTCCGTTGGTGAAGATGAAGTTGCAGCCCTTGGCAGTGTCCATGCTGCTGCCCCCACCCAGGCCCACGAGGATGTCCGCCCGGAAATCCCGCGCGGCAGCCACACACTCATCCACATCCCGCGTCGAGGGGTTTTCATGCACCTGGTCAAAGAGCTGCGTTTCCAGTCCGGCCGCCTGAAGCGACTGGATGGCCCGCGCTGCGTGGCCTGCTTTGACAATGCCGGAATCCGAAACCACCAGCACCCGGCTCCCCCCCAGATCTGAGGCCAGGGCGCCTAGCTTCTGCAGGGTGCCCGCACCAAACACCAGACGGGTGCGGGGATGATGGTCAAACGCGTTCAAATCGGTCACGGTGGGTTGGTTTTATGCTTGGGATTGCAATGTCACGCAGGCAGGCCGAAGCCTGCGTCCACCCTCGTGCAGGAGGGCGGACGGCTCTATTGGGTCAATTCTCTCAATCGCGGCCCGGTTCAGGCCACCTCAATGGAACGGCGCTTGTAGAGGAACTCGAACATGTTCCCCTCATGCGGCTGGTTCCATGAAATTCTCATCGTGGAAATAGGACCGATGTTGAGGCGTTCGATCAGCGGCGAATCAAGAAGTTGTTCCTTGAACTGCGGATCCTTCGTGATGGCGGTGACCACCAGCGAGGGCCCGATCTGGGCGAGCATGTCCGCCTGGGGCACCTGCACGACGCTGGCAAAGGGACACATGTACTCCCGGTTGCTCAAGGGGTGCTGGAAGGAATTGCAGTGCACGATGGTGGGGCGCATGTACACCCCGCCATTGAGCTCTGCTTTGCGCGGGCCATTGCGATACTTCGCCGTGACGTCCTCTGCGCCGGGCTCCTTGAGCCCCTGCTCAATGGCACCGTCAATGAACTCCGCCATCTTGGGGTTGGCAAAGCCAGAGAGCCTGGCATTGGGATCGTCCGACGCCAACGGAGCCAGCGGCCCCAGTTTCTGGGCCAGGGCATCTGCGATTTCAGCCGCGTACTTGGGCACCACCACCGCGGAGGCGTTGATGCAGGAGCGCCCACCATTCTCGGAGATGGAGCCGGCAATGACGTCCAGGAACTCCGGCCAGCGCTCGATCTCATCTTCACCGATGAGGATCTTGCTGAAGCCCGGGCCGTGGCACTCGAACTTGGGATTGTCCTTGTACTGCGCCACCGTATTGGCGTCACCAAAGATGAGCGCGCGTCCGCAAAGCTTCATCACCTCGCCCGAACCTTCGTGGTCCGTGGGATAGAAGCCAAAGGCCAGGGCAGGAGCACCGGCGGCGATGAAGGACTGAATGAGGCGGTACGGGGTCCAGGGCTCCTCACGTCCCGGCTTGATGATGACCGGGGTCTTCAACGCGATGGCGGGCAGCCACAGGGAGTTCACCGCCGGGGAGTTGCTGGGCATGACCAGACCCAGGGCGTTCGTGGTCGGGTAGTAGCTCACGGGACAGCCCGCCTGCTCACCGTAGCCCACGTCGATCACCTTGGTGTCGAGACCGCGGGTCAGACCATTGAGCACGGTCCGCATATTGGTGAGGGAATCGGCCACCTTGGCCATGTTCCGTTTCACCATCACATGGGGCAGACCGCTGGTGCGGCTGAGCGTCTCCATGTACTGCTGCGGCGTCTGGGTGTGCCCCTGGTCGCCCAGCGGCAGCTCGCCGTTGAGGAAATAATCAGCAGCTTTGGCGCAGATGGCGATCAGCTCATCCACAGTGAATTTGCGCAACGATTCGCGGGCCTCACCGATGCGGTTGAGGTCACGACGAAGAATGCCGGCGTTGACCTGGCTCACCGTGGCCAGGACTTCACCGGTGCGGTGGTCTTTGACCTCCACTTTTTCCAGGCTCTCGTAGGGCGCGCCTTTGCGCAGGGCGGGAAGATGGGGAATGCTCATCTGGATAATTAATACACGCCTTCCACGATCTTGTTTTCCATGGCCCCGAACGGGCGCACTTCAGCCACACCATCCCATTCATACGGGGCGCGCGGCTTGCGGCGGAGGGCCTCATCACGCTCCAGGAAGCGCGGCATGAAGAATTCCTTGGTCAGGGTGGTCAACTCCACACGGCCCCAGGTGTCATAGTCCACGGTTTCATCCGTGTTGGTGGAGTTCACCACACGCAGCACCGCACGTGGCTGGGGTGCATAGTAGGTGATGGAGAACTTGTCTTCCGGCAGCAGCGGGACGCTGGCGGCCAGACCCATGAGCGTGTTCCCGTAGGTGGGGTAGAAACCGACGCGGTTTTCCAGCACCTCTTCCACGATGAAACGCACGTACTGGGGCAGCATGGTGGTGCCGCCGCAGAAGACGCCCCGGATGCCGGCGGCAAAGATGTCCACCTTCTCCGCCAGTGCTTCGAGCAGCTTCGGCGTGGTGAAGAGCCCGCTCACCTTGCGGTGCTTGAGGATCGTCGCCGCCTGGTCCACCACGTGGTCCATGTACTGGCGGGCCACATCGAACTGCTTGTTCGAGATGAGCTTCTTCACGAAGCGCGGGTCAAGATCGATGAAATAGCAGGAGGAACCGCGCACGTTGGCGAGGTGCTCAATCGCCAGGCGCAGACGACGGGGACCCGTGGGGCCCATCATGAGCCAGGCACCGCCGCGGGGGAAATGCTCGTCGCTGATCTTCTCCGAGAACTCACTGTAGTCCGTCCTGAAATCCTCCCAGCCGATGCGCTGCTTGGGCATGCCGGTGGTGCCACCAGTCTCAAAGATGTTGAAGGGGCGGCCCTTGTAGGCGGCGGGCACCCAGACTTCCGGCTGCAGGTCACGGAGCCATTCATCCTGGAAGTGCGGAAACTTCTTCATGTCCCCGATGGTCTGGATCTCCTGGCGGGGATCGAAGTTCTTGGAGGCCCACTCCAGCCAAAACGGGCAGCCGGTTTCCGGGGAGAAGTGCCACTGGATGATTTCGCGGAGGTGGGAGTCGAGTCGTTCTTGAGCGGTCATGGTCGTCTGTCTGAGAATGGTGGATCGGTCAGGGCACGTAAACCAAAAAACGGACAGGCCGGGGGATGCCAGCCTGTCCGCGTGAAAGCCTGACAGGTGCAGATTAGTTCTTGGCCACGCCCTGTGCGCCCTGCTTGAAGGCGTAGAGGTGCGTGTGAGTGGTCACGTAGAGGACGCCATTGGCGGCCACTGGCGTACCCATCACCGGGGATGGGAACTCGACGGAGCCGAGTTCTTTCATCTCCTTGCCCTCGGCAAGGATGAAGAGTTCACCTTCTTCGTTGCCGATGTACACCTTGCCATCTGCCACGAGCGGGCTGCCCCAAATGTGGCCCTTGGTGTCGAACTTCCAGTACTCCTTGCCCGTCTTCGCATCGAGGCAGAAGAGGCGGCCTGTGTAGTCGCCCACATAGATAAGGCCGTCCTTGATGGCCGGAGTGCTGATGGAGCGCTCGATGCCCTTGAAGGTCCACAACGCCTTGCCGGAGATGTCACCGGTCTGGGTGGGGTCAATGCAGCTGAACATGCCCAGGCCTTCGCCGTGCTCGGGGTCCTGGCCGATCGGCACATAGACCAGACCGTCGTAGTACACCGGGGTGGAGATGATCTCGCTGGGGCCGTCAAACTCCGCGTACTTGCGGGGCTTGCCGCTCTCGTCCTTCCGGTACTCCGGCGGGTTGGCATCGTAGCGCCAGTATTCCTTGAGCAGGTTCAGCCCTTCTTCGTTGGCCTTGGTCTCAGGAGCCAGACCGTAGATCCAGCCGTCGCCAGCGGCGAAGACGATCTGCTGCTGGCCTTTGACGTTGGCTTCGATGGCGGAGGACCAGGAAGCGTGAAGCACACGGGCGCTCGTCTCAGCGCTCTGTTCCCCGAGCAGTTCGCCCGTGTTGGCGTCCAGCATGATGAAGCTCGGTGCATTCGGCGCAGGGATGTTCGTGTGGGTCCAGTCCACCCCGTTGCAGGTGGCGACGAACACCTTGTCACCCACCACAAGCGGATAACCGGAGGTCGCGTTGTGCTGGAACACGCCCAGTTCCTTGTACATGTCATACACCCAGAGGATGTCCATGTCCTTGGCCCCTGGGGGCACTTCTACGGGCTTGCCATCAGGGCCAGGGGACGCCATGAAAGCGGCTTCGTCCTGCATGCCCTGGTTGCCATTGGCCATGCCGTCCACATCGAAGCAGATGATCTGGCAGCGGTTGCCGGGGACATAGCCCTTCTTGCCAACGATGGTCGGGGAGGCGCATACGCCGAGGTACTCCCAGTCATTCACCTTGCCGGTGCCCATCTTCGGGCTGACCATCTGGTAGAGGAACTTGCCGGTCTTCTCTTCGAAGGCCATGACAATGCCCCTGTCCCCGATGTGGGCAGGATTACGCGGGCTCTCGTTGTTCGTGCCGACGAACACCTTGCCATCTGCCACCACCGGCGTGCCGTAGGTCTGCGAGCCGAGCTTGGCCACCCAGAGACAGTTCTTGGTGGTGCTGATATCAATGTCCTCCGCGCCGGGGGCCGTATTGGCCTCCTGCGCATCAGGACGGAGACGACCGGCGATCTTGGGTGCCGCCTTCGGGCCCAACTTCTTCCCGGGTGCCATCTCCACCGGAAGACCGGTTTCAGGGGACACCATGTTGCGAGAGTTCACACCGCCCCATTGGGGCCAGTCAGCAGCGTGCAGCCCCGCCACTGCGAAGGCAGCGGTAAGGAGGGTCAGAGTTTGCTTCTTCATAGTAGGCTAAATCAGGTTGGATCAACGTCCGGCGTACAGCCCGGGCGTTATTTGTTGGAGGTGACGGAGATGTTGTCCAGATAGGCACGTTTCTGGTTGAGCGGGGTGAAGCTGAAGATCCCGGGGGAACCTTCCTTGTGCACCATGGAGACGGGCACTTCGATCGTCCAGGCTTCGGGCTCAGGCTGGCCTTTTTCCCAAGCCTTGGCTTTGACCACGCCGCCGCCGTCTGGGTTCGAATCCACTCGGGTCTTGAGAGTGTACCACTTGTTGGCGATGATCTTGTATGGCACCACTTCCTTCAGCCGCTCCAGGTTGGAGCTCACCTCCAGCTGGCCAGCGTTGCCGCGCAGCACAATGGAGTAGCGCTGGTTGATGAGACCGATGTCCGACTTAACGCGGGCACTGCCATCCGTGAGCACATCCGCCTGCAACGTGTAGTTGGACAGGTTGCTGGGCGCGATGAAGGTCGTGGCGCGCTGGAAGAGAATGCGGTCGAAGGTCTTCGCAAAAACCTTCTCACCGTTCAGCTCGCGCACATCGAACTTGAAGCGGGCACCGATCCAGGGGAGCGGCGGGTACGAGAACTTAACATGCTCGGTGGGCTGCTCTTCATTCAACTCTACTTCGTTGAAAGTCATGTTGATGGGCAGGCCCTGCAGCACGCGGCCGCGAATGGTGCCGAAGATGCCGCCGTCACCCGTGGCCTTGAAGGCACCAGCCGAGAGCTTGGCTTCTGGAGCCGCCACCAGTTCACCCGCTTCATTGAAGCTGGCATTCATCGAGCTCTTTACCTTCGCGGTCGGGGGAATGAAGCTCTCCCACTTGGCGTTCTTCACCTCACCCACCACGAAGCCGTTGGCATCCGTGCTGCGCACGCGGAAGCTCTGCTTGTGCCCGGGCGTGAGCACCACTTCGGCAGGAATGATCTGTAGCGCTTTGGCAGGGCCGACCTTGGGCACCTCAGCCACCGGGGTCGTGTCCCAGGTGATGCCTTTGTTCTCAATCTGGAAGCAGTAGAACTTGGCCGTGGTGTGCACATAAACCTGACCGTCGAACACCACTGGCGTACCGAGGCACTGGCCTTCCAGCTTCACTTCCGAAACGATCTCGGCATCTTTGTCGCCGGGCTTGAGCACCACGAGACGACCGTCAAGCAGAGCCGCGAAGATCCAGCCATTGGCATAGGAGAGTGAGGCGTGTACGTTGGCGGTGGACATCTTCTTGGTCCACTCGATCTCGCCAGTGTCAGCGTTCACGGCATTGAGCACGCCGGTGTCATCCAGCTGGTACACCTGGTTGCCAACAATGATGGGCGAGCCGTTGCTGCTGCCGATGTGGTTGCGCCAGTTCTCGACCTTGGCCGTTTCCAGCACGGTGGTTTCCGCTCCCGGGGCCGCAGGAGCCAGGGTATCAGGAAGCTTGATGGAGGCGAGGCGCCCCTTGTCCGTGGAGTCCACGTTTTCATCCCCGTGTACAGAGATGAGGTTGCCCTTGTAGAGCAGCACCGAGGCGTTCACCCCGTTTTTGCACGCTTGCCAGCGCCAGAGAGGTTTGCCGTTGCGGGCATTCACGCAGACGATGTTGCCGCAGCCCGTGCCGCTGTAGAAGACGCGCTTGCCGTCGCGAGTTTCAAACACCGGGGTGGAGAAAGAGCTGTCCACCGGCGGGCTTACGCCGGGCATGGACCACCAGACCAATTCCCCGGTAATCTTGTCATAGGCGTAGAAGCGGTCTGCTGCAGGACCATCAGCGCCCCAGTTGGAGGTGATGCCGTGAATGATGACAAGATCGCCTTCGATCACCGGCGTACCCACGCGGGAGTTCGGGAAGCTCATGCGGCCGTAGTCCTCCATGGTGGAAATGCGCCACTGCTCTTTTCCCTCGAAGTCGAAGCAGGCGAAAATGCCGTAGTGCGTGATGAGATAAACGCGTTTCGTCACAGGATCCACCGCCGGTGCCCCGATGGAATAACGGTCGTACACCGTGTCACTCAGGAAATCCTTGAACTCGTGCTCCCAGAGAGCTTTGCCCGTCTTCGCATCCATGCAGGTGAGGGTCTCCACCAGTTCCTTGTCCTTGCCCTTGTAGCCCCAGGAGAAAACCTTCCCGTCGGCCACCACGGGTGCGCCGCGCCCGTTTGAGTCATGCACCCAGAGCGGTGTCGGGTTCAGTTTGCCCTGCTTGTAGTGTTCCAGAGAAACACCAGTTTGCAGCGGACCCCGCCAAATGGCCCACTGGTGGGCCTCCTTCGTTTCGGCAGCCTGGGAGGTGCCTCCTTGTATCAGAGCTGCAACGGCCAGCAGGCCGTAAAGGCGTGTGAGAGTAAGCATGGGAAGTTGTGGGATGGGCAGAGGGCGAATCGGCTGGGACTTTCTGCAGACTGCAAGTCGGGACGAAGTGCCTGTCTCCTGCACGATGATGCCAGCACGGGCGGGGCGATGGAACGCCTTCCAGAGCTGAAATCTATCAGGCAGAGACTTGGCAGTGAGCACCAAATTGAGCCTTGGAAATCAGTGCGTTCACACCGTCTCCACAGGCCAGTTTGGACACTTTTTGGACGGAATCATTAGGTTTTCCTTACTTGCCACAAATGGCATATATCCATGTCAATCGGAAAAATAATAAAATATACCCCTCCCGCGACCGACTCTCGGTTCGCATAAATGATAAAGCGAACCTGTTTTTGAAAAAGTGACCTGTTAGGATTGACGCCCCCTCAAAAGATTTTAAGATTCCCTTGTTCTGCGGACTCTAAGTTTGGCAGGCCGATTGGGCGCAGCCTGGTTTGCTGTTTCCTTTCGTTCCGATCCTCGTATTGGTTGCTGGATCGCTGGCTCTCCGGTCGAAAGGCCGGAGAGCCTCTCTTTTTTCGGGGCCCGGGAGGGCAGCAGAAGCCCGTCACTGGACCGTTGGTCCAGGGGCGCCCACATGCACTGCCTGGCCCAAGGAGCGGCGGTTTGTGCTTGCACAACCGCGGATGTCGAACAGCGCGGTTGACGGTCAATCTCCCTGCACTGGATGAGGCCTTACTGCCGCTTGCTGATTTGAAGTCGATTCTCCCTTCCGGCGACCAACGGCGGTTGTGCAAGCACAAACCGCCGCTCTTTGGAGAACTCCTACAGTGATTGCAACCCCGCCTTGGGGTAGAGGTGCGCCAGGATCACGGTCCCCAGTTCGACGACCAAGGTCTCCATCTCCTCATTCAGGCTGCCCACGCCCACGTCCCGCTTGGATGAGCGCATCCACACGGAGTCCACCTTGTCCTTGAGCGCCTCGACGATGATGGACACCTCCTGCTGCCAGTGCGCCGGCCGGGGATCACGCTTCCAAGCCCCGCGCCCTCTGCCGAAATGGGCCACCGCCAGGTAGCTAAGCAGGGCGAGCTTCACCTGCTCCCGGAAGTGTTCCTTGGACCAATGCAGCTTGTTGTCATCTCCGCGGACGAGGTGGTAGCTCTTGATCAACGCATAGGCCCCCAGGCCTCCACTGATACCGCCGATCAAGGCACCCCCGCCAAAGGTGAGTCCGCCAGCCTTGAGGTCCACCACGAGCCCCGCAAGGGCCCCAGAGGCGATGCCGCTCAGGGCACCCCAGACTGCCGCCTCCACATGCTGAGGGGTCGAAAAGTCCTGCCGGGCCGCCTTGAGCATTTCCCCTTCCTCGTCGGCTCCTTCCAGGTCGTGGAGGGCGATGAGTTCGTTCATGGTCTGCTCCGCCCGGGAGGCCAGGGACTGGCTGAGCTTCTGGCGGGCTTCGCTCCATTCCGACTCGATCTGCCCACGCTGGAAGCCCAGTTTCTGCAAAAAGCTCTCTGGCTTGACGCTGACGCCGTCCAGGGCATTGGCCGTTAACTGATGCGCCAGAGCCCGCATGGAGCGGCGAAAGACCTCCTCATTGCGGCGGGACCAGGCTTTCTCGATCTCTGCAAAGGTCTCCTGGCGTTCTTCAGGCAGTACTTCGGCCAGGGTGTCCAGGAGTTCCCCCTCCTGCACCCAGCACCGGGAGAAGGCATCCATGTTCAGCACCGCCTTCACAATCGGGAACTTCTCCAAGTGAGACTTCCACACCTTCTCCTCTGCCGCTTCTTCCTCCGAAGGGCGTGGGGCTCCGGTCTGGTTGAGCAGCACCAGGACGGGCTTGCCCAGCCAGCCTAGAATCTCCATCTCCGGCTCCACGAAGGTGCCACCCGCGAGGCTCTCGCTGGCATTCACGAGGTACAACACCACATCGGCATCCTCCCGCACGTTGCGCAGAGCCTGCTGGCTGCACCAGAGTGGCATGTCGGTGAAGCGATCCCACATCTGGGTGAAGAACCACGCCAGAGGCCTCTCCATGCGCTGGAGCCGCTTCAGCAACCGGGAGGAGTCACCGAAACCAGGCGTGTCCCAGAGGACCAGCATGGCGTCCTCCGCCTCCATCAGAGTGTAGGAGGTGTTGTACAGGGTGACGTGGGCGGCATCTCGAACCTCCCCCACATCCCGGCGCAGAAGGGTGCGCGCCAGCGTGGTCTTGCCGGCGTTGGTATGAGAAATGAGGCTGAGGGTGATCGTTTTCGGCACGGCGCGTGTGGCTTTGTCCAAAGTCGGGATTCTGTCTGCTGCAAGGGGATTCATCAAACCCAGTTCACATTAAGGCCCTGCATCACGGCCCGCCAGGACTGGGCCTTGTCCGCGAGACGCTTTTCTCCGTCGGCGAATCCGGACCAGCGCTTCCTCAGATCAGCATCGTCCAGGGCGACAGAGAGAAACACCGGAGATGATTTGTCGTTCTTCATGCGATTCAGGAGCGCCTCTACCAGCCAACGCTGCACTTCTTCCTCCGGAACGGAGGCCATGTTGAACACAAGCAGGCATCGTGCCCCGGTGGGAGGAAGGGTGGCAACAAAATCCGCCTCAGCCCCCACTGGCACGCTGTGGTAGTCAATATCTCCCACGTCCCGCCACTGCTGATGAGCAAGTTGCCGCCAGCGATTGCGCGCACTTGCGTCGTGGGCCAACCCATGAGTCAGCACTATCGCACCTGCACCCGCCCCCGGCACCACGGAACGCAGGCGGTGGGCATAGGCCTGCCAGTCGGAGGAGTTGATTTCCGCATCAGAAATGCGCGTCGTGCGGAATCTCTCCAGCAGCACGAGAAGGGCTCGGGGGGCGACCACAAGCAGCCCCAGAGTGGCGGCGTAGAGATGAATCCATGGCAGGGCCTCCCCCGGAGCTGGGGCAGCGGCACCCGCCCGACGATGCATCTGTGGCAGCTGGTCCAGGGGAATCGGATTGCCGGTCACCGCCGAGGCCGGGGCGAAGAGGAGGGAAAAGAACTCCTGCGCCCCCCGCTCGTTCAGCAAAGTACTCTCCCACACGGCCCGGTACTCCTTGGACCAGCCCCGGGCATACATCCCGGACACGCTGCCCAACGCCAGGAGCGCCGCCCCGATGTGAAACCAGGCTCGGAACCGCAGGTAAAATCGGCGCAACGCCGGCGCAGAGGTCAGCGCCAAAAAGCGCTGCAATCCTATGCCTGCCGGAGTGCTGGCAGGATCCGCCTCCACGGGGAGGCGGTCAATCTTGGAGACCAGCTTCTGGGTCCAGGCCGGAGCCGTGCTCTTCGAAACCGGAAGCAGGCTGAGCAGCACCACAATGAGATTCCACACGATGATCCCGATCAGCGGGAGGGAGAGCAGGTTGATCTCGCTCTCCTGTCCCAGCGCCGCCAGCCACCACCCTACGAGGAAAGCAATGATCCAGCCCGTGGTCACGAGCCAGCGCGGCAGGGAGGGCGGAGTCAATCGCGATCCCCAGCCAGGCTGAAGCGCCCGCCCGGCCAGGAGCTTCGCACGGCGCACCAAGAGCTGGCCGACGCCGACGTCCCCTTTTCGGACCACCTCCTGAGTGACCGCCCGCAGCGCATCATCACTCCAGATCTGCCCGTCGCGATCCGCCTCTTCGACGGCCCGCACTCGGGCAACTTGAACAAACTCTTTCCAGGTCATGTTTTTTTGGCAATCACCCTCTTGCAGCATTCCAACGCTCAACCATGCCGGAATCGGATGTCCCGGATAGTCCCGCTGCCAAACCTTTCCTGCAATTTCCGCAAAAGCGTCCCTTTTTCCATCATGAGAGTGTGATGAATGGCTGGCTGCAGCACACGCAGCGTCAAAACGCCGCGCTTGATGCCGTCCGGAGCTGTGTGCCGGGAGATGAACTCGCCCACGATCTCCTGCCAGGCAGCCGCCACATCATCCTCACGAAGCTGTTCGTCCAGCTTCCACTCTTTGAGGAGGGAAGGAATGAGATGCCCCACGTCCAGAGTGGGGAGTTCATTCAACGGCTCCCCTTCAAGTCCTCGCCACTTGGTGATGAGGTCGTGTCGGAGCCGCTGCTGTCGCGTCGCATAGCGCATGGCAGAACATACCCGCAGACCAAACCTTTTGCGCAATAAAAAATCACGCCCCCCTTTGCGAAGGCGTGATCAGTAAATTCAAGCTCTGGCAGCGAGACTGCCAGCAGGCGATGTCCGCTTATTCGCCGTCGTCGCCGATGGCTTCGACCGGGCAGCCTGCCATGGCTTCTTCGCAGAGGCGAAGCTCTTCTTCGCTCTCCGGCTGCTTATGCACGAAGCTGTGGCCACCATCATCATCACGGGTGAAGTTGGCAGGCGCCGTTTCACGGCAAAGATCGCAGTCAATGCACTGGTCATCCACGTAGTACTTGCCCGTGGTGTTCTGCTGATACTTGTTGCCAACGTCTGCCATGTTTGATGAGAAGTTTAGGTCGGCCGCAAAATACCGTCCCCTGCCCCCCTTTCAAACCTTTTTTTGAAAATCGGGGGAAACCGCGCTTTGTTGCACCCCCGGAACGTTCTGTCTTCCAGACTTCCCCTACTCCACATCATGTCCACGACGCCCTTTCCCGCCGCTGCCCCTGCCTCCATTGTCAAACCTCTTGTTCCCGTGGAGGGCCTCCACGTGCTGCACCTGTTCTACACAATCGACCACGGCCTCTGGCGCATGATGAGCGATGACGAGCAGCGTGAGGCCAAGACGCGCTTTACGGAGCTGATCCAGACCATCCGCTCCCATCCCCGCACCCAACTTCTCACCTTCAGCGTCGCCACGCCCAAGGCGGACCTCGGGTTCATGCTGCTCACGCCGGACCTCCAGGACGCAAACCGCTTTGAGAAGGAACTCACCCTCTCCCTCGGTGCCGATGTGCTCCAGCCGACCTACAGCTACCTTTCCATGACGGAACTGAGCGAGTACGCCACCTCAGAGGAGGAGTACAAGCAGCAGCTCGTGAAGGAACTCCAGGCCCAGCAGGAACATGGCACGGAGATGGTGCTGAACCCCAATGACCTGGACAGCACCAACACCCTCGACCTCCGTCTGGGTGAGTGGCGCGCCCGCATGGCCAAGTACAACGAGGACCGCCTCTACCCGAACATGGCCGACTGGCCGGTGGTCTGCTTCTACCCCATGAGCAAGCGCCGCAATGACGTGAACAACTGGTACGAACTCTCCAGCGACGCCCGCAAGGAACTCATGCTGGGCCACGCCCGGATTGGCCGCCAGTGGCATGGCAAGGTGCGCCAGCTCATCACCGGCTCCACCGGTCTGGACCTCATGGAGTGGGGCGTCACGCTGCTCGCCCACGACACCTACCACATCAAGGGCATCGTCTATCAGATGCGGTTCGATGAGGTAAGCTCCAAGTACGCCGAGTTCGGCGACTTCTACATCGGCATGCAGCTGCCGCTGGACGAACTGCTCCGCCGCGTTCAGCTCGCCTGATCTGTTCTCTTCCGTTCCCTCTATTCAGCATTCTGTCTCCTTCCCTCAGTATCCGCACGATTCAATGAGCCTCACAACGACCTCTCTCACCATTGCCGGCCGCACCTTCCGCTCCCGGCTCATGCTTGGCACCGGCAAGTTCTCCTCTGGCGAACTCATGCGGGATGCCCTGGCCTCCAGCGGGTGTGAGATTGTCACCGTGGCCCTGCGTCGTGCGGACCTGACGGGGAAGAAAGACCCCTTTGCCAACATCCTGGACTACATCCCCCAGGATCGTTATCTCCTGCTACCCAACACCAGCGGCGCCATGAACGCGGAGGAGGCCGTGCGCCTCGCCCGTCTCGCCGTCGCTGCCGGCCTGCCCAACTGGGTGAAGCTGGAGATTCATCCGGATCCCCGCTACCTCCTGCCAGATCCCGTGGAGACCTTCAAGGCGGCGGAGATCCTCGTCAAAGAAGGCTTCATCGTGCTGCCCTACATCAATGCCGATCCCGTGCTGGCCAAGCGCCTGCAGGACATCGGCACCGCCACCGTGATGCCCCTGGGTTCTCCCATCGGCTCCCATCAGGGCATCACCACCCGCCGCCAGATCGAGATCATCATCGAGCAGGCCACCGTTCCGGTGGTGGTGGACGCTGGCATCGGCGTGCCCAGCCACGCTGCCGAAGCCATGGAGATGGGTGCCGACGCCGTCCTGGTGAACACCGCCATAGCCGTCGCCGCCGATCCCGTCCGCATGGGCCAGGCCTTCCACGCCGCCGTCGAAGCCGGCCGCGCCGCCTATGAGATTGGCGTCGCCAACGCCACTGAAAACGCCTCGGCCACGAGCCCCTTGGCAGCGTTTTTGGGCACAGCGGAGTAGCGCCAGCATCTGTAGCGCAGACTGGCAGCCTGCTGTGCCGCCGATTGGCAATCGACTCAGTCGCTGCAGAGTCAGACGTTGCTATGACATAAATCTCGGCAGGCATGCTTAAACATCCTGCTCGTGGAGCACCAGCGCCCACCAGAATTCCTCGGCATGATACTGGCACAAGATGCTGCCAGCGGATCTGAGTGTGCATATGAGGATGCCAAGTCACACATGTCGAAGATCGTTCCGTGTGGTCAGAACGCCCCCGACTTCTCCCACTACCCCCTTCGCTCCCAATGCCGACGGGGACCGTCGGACTACGCCCGAGGCATCACTTCATCCGCACCTCGGAAGCGCCGTCCGGCTCAGCCGCAGCAGGGACGCATGCACACCCAATATCCCTCAGCACAGCATGCCCGTGCTATGGGCCTCACAGAATACGGACGACAGTAGTTTCCTTGACGGAGCAACTGCTCAGTCGAAGCTCTTCCCCAAAGGGGATACGTCTACAAGCCCAAGCGTTGGCGAGTTTCAAGCGAGTCTACCTTGGGACAACGCATCGCGATTCGATCAGGGGCCGAAGCCGGCTCCATAGCCTTTTCACCTTGATGAGTGAGGAGCCCACCCGTTATCGGACAGGCAAGCCTGCATAACGGCACATCGCGCGGACAGTTCGGTCAAGGGTCTCCCTCATCGCTTCCAGTGGGTCGGGCGACTCGTCAATGGAAGCTGAAGCAGCCGCCATAACACTTAAGCTCCGACAAGCGCCCCCGCCTACTTGCGAATAAAGTGCCACCACGTGCCGAAGAGGCCAAGGACCAGCACGCCGATGCCGACATAGGTGAGCTCCGGCTTCCCAAACGGCTCTCCGATCACAATGACCTTGCTGGGCTGCTTCTCCAGGTACTTGACCTTCAGCACGGGCCGGGCCTCGATGTTGTCATAGAGTTCTTTGGAGACCTCCACCTCCGCCGTCTGCGACTTCGCGTCTTTGGTGGGAAACTCGATCTCCAGCTTGTAAGTGCGGCTGCCTTTGCGCCCCCGGCGCTCCATCTTCGTGACGGGGATGGCTGTCGCCTCTATCCCCTCCCGGTCAACGGCCTTCTTCTCGTTGATCTCAAGGAAGTTCATCACAATGATGAAGGGTCCGATGAGGAGGGCGAGGATGGAGCCAAGTTTAAGTCGATTCATAAATAATGAGAGGGTGATTCCTGTGGAAAAACTCTCCCCATCCATTCCAGATTTTCGCACGCCGTCAACTGCACGGTTAGCCCGTTTTTGCCCCACAATGCCCTGTAAACAGACAACCGCTCCCAGACCACAACCAGGTCACCGCCAAACGCCCCGCCAGTAAGAGCGAGACAACGGACAGGGCAGGGCCGGCTCCTTCAGTGACCGCTGGATGCGACGCCGCTGGCTACCCTTTGGCCACCTTGCTCTTGGCGGGGCTGGCGCTGCATCCACAGCCGCTTCCGCAACTCCCCGCCGCCTTCCGCTTGCGCCCCTTCAAGACGCGGGTCAGAAAGATCACCACCGTGACCAGGACAATCGCCCCGGCCGCCCAGGATTGGAGTTCTGCATTCATGGTCTATGCTCGGATTACGCAGCCGGGGTCGAGGTGGCGTCTGTTTCCATGCCCTAGAACCCCAGCAATCGCCCACCCTGGTAGACGATCAAACTGGCGATATAAGCGGCTGCAGTCATGTAGCCGATCTGGAACAGCGGCCACTTCCAGCCGTTGGTCTCGCGCTTCACCACCGCCACGGTACTCAGGCACTGCATGGCAAAGACAAAGAAGACCATCACGCTCACGCACACCAGCGGGGTGTACACTGGCGCACCGTCCGGCCAAGTCTCCGCCTGCATGTGCTCACGCAGTGGAGTGATGTCCTCATCATCGGAGTTTTCCACGGCATAGATGACGCCCATGGTGCTGTTGAACACTTCACGAGCAGCGAAGCTGGCGATCAAACCAATGCCAATCTTCCAGTCGAAGCCCAGCGGCTTGATCACGGGCTCGATGGCATGTCCGGCCATACCAGCGACGCTATGCGCCACCTGGGAGGAGGGATCTCCTTCCGTCTTGGGGTAGTTCATCGCCGCCCAGAGGATGATGGTGAGGCCGAGGATAACGGTACCCGCGCGGCGGATGAAAATGCGGGCGCGCTCCAGCATGTAGAGCAGCAGGTGCTTGATGGACGGGCGCTTGTAGCTGGGCATCTCCAGCACCATGAGGCTCGTCTCGCCCGGCATGATGGTACGATTGAACAGCCAGCCGAAGCAGAACGCGCCGAACGTGCCGAGGGCGTACATGGAGACCATGACGAGTGCCTTCTGCCAAGCAGCCACCTGACCTGCCGGGAACATGGCGGCAATCATCAGCAGGTACACCGGCAGACGCGCCGAGCAGCTCGCCAGCGGGGTGACGAGGATGGTGACAATCCGGTCTTTCAGACTCGCGATGGTGCGCGTGGCCATGATGCCGGGCACCGCACAGGCGTAGGCGCTCAAGAAGGGCACGAAGGCCTTTCCATTGAGACCTGCCCAGCCCATGACGCGATCCATGATGAAGGCCACGCGGGCCATGTAGCCAGTGTCTTCCATCAGACCGATGAAGAAGAAGAGAATCAAGATCTGCGGGAGGAAGATCACCACGCCCCCGACCCCGGCAATGACGCCGTCCACCAGGAGGTCACGCAGATCCCCTTCTGGCATATGGGCCGTCACCCACTCCCCCACCCAGCCGAATGCGCCGTCGATCCAGTCCATGGGACCGGCAGCAAGCGCGAAGATGGTGTAGAACAACACCCCCATGGCCATCAGCATGAAGGCCACACCGAACACGGGATTCAGCAGCACCGCATCGATGCGATCCGTAAAGGTCGCCTCATCCTTCTCCGGACGGCGCAGCACGTCCTTCAGGATGGATTCCACCGTGTCGTACCGGGCTCCCGCGAGACGGTCCTCCCACCCGGGGAACATCTTCTCCAGGCCATCATGGCAAGCCGAGATCCGGCTCATATGAGCGTCCGCGATGCCGTAGTGCTGGGGATCGTGATCGGAGATGAGGTACAGCGACTCCAGAAGGGAGGCACAGTCGTGGAGCACTCCGCCTTTGGTCAGATCCAGGCGGATGTCGTCCAGCGCGGCGGAGATTTCCGTCGGCATCGGTGGCGTGTGCTTGGGCACAGGCAGCTGCCGGCTCATCGCAGCCTTCAGTTCCACCAGGCCCTTGCCACTTGTGGCCTGCATAGGCACCACGGGCACGCCGAGACGCTGCTCCAGTTCTTTGAGGTCAATGCGCCATTTCTTCGCCTCAGCCACATCCATCATGTTCAGCACCAGCATGGCGGGCAGCCCTAGTTCTAGAACCTGGGTGGTGAGGTAGAGATTGCGTTCCAGGTTGGAGGCATCGGCCACCAGCACCACAGCATCCGGCCGCGGGGTGTCTTTCCGACGGCCCATCAGCACGTCCCGCACCACCGCCTCGTCCGGGGAGCGCGCATTCAGACTGTAGGCCCCTGGCAGGTCCAGCAGGCGCAGACGCTTCCCATGTTGGGAGAAACAGGAGCCTTCGCGCTTTTCCACGGTCACGCCCGGGTAGTTTGCGACCTTTTGCTTCAACCCAGTCAGGGCATTGAAAATGGTGGACTTCCCGCAGTTAGGATTGCCCACAATGGCAATCACGGGCTCGCGGGTGGCGGAGGAAGGCGCTGCCTCAGGCAGGGCGGCAGATGAAACGGACATGGAAAAATGGCGGCGGACTATTCCTGAACGGGAAGGATTTCAATGTGGCGGGCTTCGCTGCGGCGCATGGCGATTCGGGAACCCCGGACAGCCACTTCGATGGGGTCTCCCAGAGGGGCTCGCCTCACCACGCGGATCTTCGTACCCGGCACCAGCCCCAGCTCCCTGAGACGGGTAATGTGCTCGTCATGCCCCACAGGGATGTCCTTGATGATGGCAGAGTGACCATCCTTGAGCTGGGTGAGCGGGATTGCTTGCATCGACTACGGGTGGAGAGAGGGAACTTTGGTTCGGAATTGCTACTCTTACTTGAGATTGAAACGCATCGGCAAACCGAATCTACAGATTTCCATCTGATCAAAGGGAGGTCAGTTCTTAAGCTTGCGCAGAGACGTACCCGAGCCTATGCATATTGATACTCATTCTCATTTATCGCCTATGAACCGCTACGCCGCTTCTGTCATTCTGGCCGCTTCTTCTGTGCTAGCTTCTGCCCTCTCCCACGGGGCAGAGGTTGGGGAGGTGAAGTCCTACCTGGTGGACACCCTGGTGAAGGTGAAGGCTGCCTCCGAGGACTTCGTAAAGAACTCGAATGAGTACGCCGCCATCCTTACCGCGGCTGGGGGAGCCGAGAAAGCCTGGGCCACCAAGAAGCCGGAAGTGGCCGCGCTGGTGGCGAAGATGCAGGAGAACTACAAGGCGATGGACAGCTTCGGCTATGAGACGGTGGAAGGCATCGTCGCTGGCGTGGACAAGTTTGCCCACTACGACGTGTATCTGGACGCCGGTCTGCCCCAGGACGAAGGCCAGCCGGAGGAGATCTCCCCGCTGAAGCTGACGCTGAGCACGGGCGAGGTGATCGACCGCGAAGGTGCCGGTTTCACCTACATCATCGAACCCGCCCTCTGGGGCGGTAGCAAGAAGTGGGCGGTGGCCCTGGACCTGGATGGCGACGGCAAGATTGCCGCCCGCGAATCCCTGCCGCGCCCTGAGGTCCTCACCGCCGTGGCTGTGGACACGAACGCGAAGATCGGCGAACTGCTCGCCGATGCGCGCTCCTGGGTGCCGACGGTGGAGGACTGCTACCAGGCCATGGTGGCGATGACACCCACGCTCTCTGATTACTTTGAGGACTGGAAGGAGTCCCGCTACAGCGAGGAGGCCTCCGGCCGGTTCTTCGCCGTGAGCCGTATCTCGGACATGCAGGGCATCATGAAGAGCTGCGCCGTCATGTACCAGGCCGTGCAGAGCGGCGTGACTGCCAAGGACAAGGCGCTGGGCAAGGCAGTGGACTCCGGGTTCAAGGACATTTTCGCCTTCCTGGATGCGCTGGAGAAGCGTGAGGAAAAGAAGGTGGTCTTCAAGACCGCGCAGATCGACGAACTGGCCGCCCAGGCCAAGGCCAAGACCGACAAGCTGGTGCCCCAGATCAAGCAGGCCGCAGCCCTCGTGGGTGTGCAGGTGGCAGGTTAATTTCCCGGGTCTCGATTCATGAAGCTCCTCTCTTCTCCCGGACTGACGCGCCGGGTTCTTCCCGCCATGGCCGCTCTGGCCATGGCCCTCACCCGGCTACAGGCCGATGTCCTGGACGCTGCTGCCGAGGTGCAGCGCGGCATTGAGTCCGCCATTGTCGAACTCTACGGCGGTGAGGTGACTCCTGAAACCTGGACCAGCACCCGGCAGGTGGTGCAGGGTTTTTCCTCCAACCTGGAGTCCGACGCCGCCAAAAAAACTCTGGGCGGAGGCCACGCTTCCGGAGGCGGCTCCCGCCACCACGGCGGCCGGCCATCTGCTGGGGCAGAGGCAGGCACTGCTTCAGCATGTGTACGCACTGGAGATGCTGGACCGCCAGCAGAAGGAGCAACTGGAGCCCGCCCGCGAGTGGCGCGCACTGATCCAGCTGCCGAAATATGCTGACGCCGTGCAGGGCGTGCTTGCCCTCCAGCATGGCAAAGGAGCCCAGCGGGATGCTGTGTCCCAACTGCTGGCGCGCGAGTACCTGGTGTGGCAGACCACGCTGATCCGTGAGAAGACGGATGCGCTGCAACGGCTCATCCAGCAGAAGCGCAGCACGCCGGAGATGATCGCAACCCGCAGCGGTGAGATCCAGACCCTGGCGGTCTTCCCCGCTCCCCTGCTCACCCAGGTGCTGCCAGATTCCTCGCCGCCGGTGCCGGATCTTGCCTCCTGGCAGGCACTGACAAACGCTGATGAACCCGGCCTTGCCCAAGCGTTCGAGAAGTGGGCTGCCCAGATTCGCCGTGATCTCCCGAACCTTCTCACCGCAGAGGACGTCACCCGCCGCGAGCGCCTGCTGATCAAACTGCTCAAACTGGTGCCCGTGGAGTATGCTGCTGGCGTGCGCGATGGCGAGATCGTCATCCCCATTGAGTATCGTGAGGCAGAGACCTTCACCATTCAGAGCCGCCAGATTCTGGATGAACTGCGCGCCCCTTGGGAGCGTCAGCGTGGCGACGTCTTCACCCAGTATGAGCCTGAACTGCGCTCCTCCATCGAGAAGCTGGAGGCAGCCATCCAAGCCAAGACGGACTCTTCGGTTGTGGAACGTGAGGCCGCCAAGGCAGTGGAAATTCTGGCCGACCAGTTTGGCATCAGTCTGCGTCGCCAGGGCAAGGCGTCCGAGGTCATCGCGGAGACGCTGCTGGATGTGCGCACCCTCCTCTCCGAGTCCCACGCCGCCGCCCGCGCTGGCAAGTGGGCTGACGCAGAGTCTCTCCGGCTGGAGGCCTACACCACCTTCGACCTGGAGATCGAATCCCGCACCATGCCGCGCGATCCCGATCTCGCGCTGCGCACGGAGAAGCTCTTCCTTGATGGTACGAAGACGCAGCCCGGTATCAAGGCGGCCCTGGACGCTCGCGCCAGCGGCCCGGCCCTGGCGGCAGCCTATGAGGCCGCGCTGGTGGGCATGAACGAATGCGGCGCTCTGTTGCAGATGTCCATCTCCCCTCTCACTGCCATCTACACGACCATTTCCGTGGTCACCCGTGAGGGCCTGGAGGCCGTGGTCATTCTCGCCGCGCTCATCGCAGGTCTGCGTGGGGGCGAGAACCGCCGTATCCGCCGGAACATCGGCATCGGCGTCTTTGCTGCGCTGGTGGCGTCTGTGGCCACGTTCATCGTGTCCCGCCTCATCATCAAGTCGCTGAGCCGGCATGGCGAATCGCTGGAGGCCGTGGTCTCCGTGCTTGCGGTCATTGTGCTGCTCATCGTCACGAACTGGGTCTTCCACAAGATGTACTGGGTGGAATGGAATGCGAAGCTCCGCAGCCTGACCCGCGCCGTGAACACCGGCGGGGAAACCGCCAGCGCGAACATGGCCATGATCGGTGTGGGCTTCCTCACCATCTACCGCGAGGGCTTTGAGACCGTGTTGTTTCTTCAATCCCTGCTGCTGGAGGCCGGCCTCCGCCCCGTGCTCATTGGCCTGGGCATCGGTCTGGCCATCGTCAGTGGCATGGGCCTGGGCGTATTCTACATCGGGGCCAAGCTCCCCTACCGCCGCCTTCTGGTCATCACCGGCGTCCTGGTCATCACCGTGCTCGTCACCTTCCTGGGGTCCACCGTCCGGCTCTTCCAGACGGTCGGCTGGCTGCCCATTCACCCCATCACCTGGCTGGACATTCCCACCTGGATGGGCACCTGGCTGGGGCTCTACCCCTCGTTGGAAGGCATGCTGATCCCGCCGCTCGGCCTCGTCTATGTGGGCGGTGCCTGGCTCTGGGTGAAGTGGCGCAGTGCGCGCACCCAGGCGGCCCTGGCCAGCACCTTGAACCGCCCTGCGGCAGCCGCCAGCGCGTCCGCCCCGTAGCGTTGTCACACCAGACATCTCTGCTCCTCGTTAAAGGGAGGGAAACAATGCCTTGGCATTTTCCCTCCCTTCATTTCATCTTGGGGGATCGTGATCGCTCCTTCAATCCTCCGCATTCACCCTGCTGACGATCTCATCGTCGCCCTCCACCCGCTCCAAGCAGGTGAGCAGGTCTCTCTGGACGGGCAAAGCTGGACCCTCCGGCAAGCTGTCGGGGCCAAGCACAAGTTTGCCGCCCGGGACTTTGCCAAGGATGCACTTGTCACCATGTACGGCGTCACCGTGGGTCGCACCAAGGCCGCCATCGCCGCCGGGGAACTGGTGCACACCCACAATCTCCAGCACGCCACCGCGGGATTTTCTGGGAAACAACGCGACACAGCCTGGACACCTCCAAACCTGTCGAACTGGACCCGCACCACCTTCAACGGGTACAAACGCCCCGGAACCCGCGCAGGCACCGCCAACTACTGGCTGGTCATCCCCCTCGTCTTCTGTGAGAACCGCAACCTCTCCTTCATGAAGGAGGCGCTGCAGAAAGCCCTGGGCTATGCCCGCACCGGCCCATATGAACACTTCGCCCGGGAACTGGTCGGCCTGCATCAGCGCGGCGCCACCCGGCAGGAGATCGAGGAATCAACTCTCGCCTTGGGCACACATCCTCATCAGCCAGTGCCGCTCTTCCCAAATGTCGATGGGGTGAAGTTCCTCGAGCACGACATGGGCTGCGGCGGCACCCGGCAGGATGCGGAGGCGCTTTGCAACTTGCTCGCGGGCTACGTCGCCCACCCGAATGTCGCAGGAGCCACGGTGCTCAGTCTCGGCTGTCAGCACGCCCAGGTCAGCCTGCTGGAGCAGGCCCTGGAGAAGTTCCATCCCGGATACTCCCGGCCCCTGCACATCTTCGAGCAGCAGAAGGCCCTCTCCGAGCAGGACATGATGGCTCGCGCCATCAAGACCACGTTTCTGGGCATGCGGGATGCCAATGAACTCCGCCGCGAACCCTGCCCGGTGAGCGATCTGGTGGTGGGCGTGGAGTGTGGCGGCAGCGACGGATTCTCCGGCATTTCCGCGAACCCTGCCATCGGCCACACCGCTGACCTCCTGGTGGCCCTCGGCGCCTCCGTGGCCCTCTCCGAGTTTCCGGAGCTCTGCGGCATCGAGCAGGAGCTGAGCGACCGTTGTGTCAATGCCGCCCTGGCGGACCGCTTTGTTCACCTCATGCGCACCTATGAGCGCGCCGCGGAAGCCTGCGGCAGCGGCTTCGATGCCAACCCCTCGCCCGGCAACATTCGCGACGGCCTCATCACCGATGCCATCAAGTCCGCCGGTGCCGCGAAGAAAGGCGGCACCTCCCCGATCACCGATGTGCTGGACTACGCCGAGCCCATCACCAAGCCCGGGCTCTCCCTCGTCTGTACCCCGGGCAACGATGTGGAATCCACCACCGCCATCGCCGGAGCCGGGTGCACCGTCATCCTCTTCTCCACCGGCCTCGGCACCCCCACGGGCAATCCCATCTGCCCCACCCTCAAGATCGCCACCAACACCGAACTCGCCCAACGCATGGCCGATGTCATCGACTTCGACACCGGCGCCATCATCCGCGGCGAGAAAAGCGTCACCACCATGGGCGAAGAGTTGTTGGCATTAACCCTCGATACCGCCAGCGGCCTCGCTGTGCCCAAAGCCGTGTCCCTGGGACAGGATGATTTCATCCCGTGGAAGCGCGGGGTGTCGTTGTAGCATCGTCGGGTGGTGAGCCACCGCCTGGCCGCAGCAAGTCGAGCACTCGACACTACACCACGCTGGGTGACATTCCTCATACAGACAACTCAGCGATGCTGGGGAGCGCACGCTTCCAGCGTGCCGTCTTCTGCATCTTGCAGAAGACTCAGGATCGCGACAGGGAAAAAAAATCCCAAACATCCAGCCCGACGTCGCGATGCCCACAAGGACCCGTTCGTCGCATCCCACCGTCTCAGACATTATCCCTTCCACACCCAACCTCTTCCCTCCGCACGCCCAAGAGCCGGGACGGCTCTTCTACCTTCTCTGGGGCGGATCTTAATACACATTTGGATGCCACTCACGATGCAACAGCTCCAACCCGGCGCGTCGCCTCCCACACGCACCGCCTGCAATCCGCTCCAACTCCCGCTATCCCTGAAAGGGATATGTACCACAGCCCAAGGTTGCCGAGCTTCGAGCGAGGCTACCTTGGGTACACCGGGCGGCCCCGCTCAGGTGGGGAGGCCGCCACCAGACACTTTCACCCATCATGCTCTCCACCTCCATGACACACTCCTCGAGCCAATTCCCCTTTGGGCAAACTCACTGGACCTCTCACCCCTTCGCCAACTCCTTCTTCCCCGCTCCCGCACCTCGCCCCCGGCCAATCGCAGGATCACTCAGGCCTGGTTCTCCATTCTCAATGCGCCCGGCGAAACGTCTACCGAACCCCTCAACTCCCTCGACCGCCACACTGAAGTCATACCACCGATGACTTGAGGCAAAGTCGAGCACCACACGAACCTGTTGCCCCGGGCCCAACACGTACTCCCTCACAAGAGCATCTCCCACATGATGTGTTAGCAGCATCTTCATTCCCCGAGACGGTTCACGGTTGACAATGTTCAACACCCCTCTTCCCGTCAGCGCCTTCGCATTACTCCCACCGCGCTCCGCATCAAACCCGACCTCCACCGCGGGACCATTTAACGCGCCACGAAACTCCCGATAGAACCCGTTCGGGCCATAGGCACGCAGGTGATATTGCTCGAATTCAAACGCGCTCAACTTCCACGCATAAGACACCCGGTCCCCTGCGCTCACCGCAATCGACCACCGACGCCCTTTTTCAAACGGAGGCTCGGTTTCCCCAAGCGCCGGATCATCTTCCGGGCCATAGTTCCCAGGTGCGAACACTTGAAACGCCGCCCCGGCCGCCTCAGCCCCAAACGCTTGATTGCCCGCTTCAAACGTCACTTCAAAGGTGCCCGCCTTTCGATCCACACGCCCGTCCGCCTTCAATTCGTAAGGAAGCGCACAGGATGCCCGCTGGCCCTTCTCCTGTCTCGCGAGCAAGCGTGACTCCGCCGGATTGCGCCGAATCTCCTCGATCTCCTCGGCACTCAGGCTGCGGAAAGATTCCGGCAATCCCTTGTACTGGCTTCGATGAATCTGTTCCACCACCCCATCCCGCTTCAGCGCCTCGGGGTTAGCCTTGCCGTCCTCGGGTAATTTCCTAAACGCCGAGGTGAGGTCACCACAGATCGCGCGCCGCCATGGGCTAATGTTGGTCTCCGTGATCGTTTTTCCGGACCGGTTGCGCACAAACACCTCCAGAAACTGGAGGACCGATGTGTGGTCGAATACTTGGGAACAGACGTTCCCGCCGCGCGACCAAGGGGAGGCAATCACCATCGGTACTCGGTAGCCCAGCCCAATGGCATGCCCCAGTTCATCGAACTCCAGGGTCGTGTCCATTCCCTTCGACGCCGCCCCGGTAGCAGGCTGCTCTGTGTGCGGGGGGACAAAGGGTGGGACGTGGTCGTAGTACCCGTCGTTCTCGTCATAGGTGAGGATGAACACCGTCTTCTTCCACACCTCCGGATTCTGCGTCAGGATGTCCAGCACCTCCGAGACGTACCAGGCCCCATACCATGGCGCTGAGGGGTGATCTGAAAACACCTCAGGAGCCGCCAGCCAGGACACCGCGGGCAGCTTGCCCTCCGTCACGTCTTTGCGGAACTGGAACAACACATCCCCGGCTGGCACCTTCACCTCGCGCTCCACCTCGCCTTCACGGTAGCGCAGCGTTTCCATCTCCCGATGCTTCGGATCCGCCGTGTTCGTGACGAACGCGCGCTCATGGAGGCTCCGTTGCTGCGGTGTCAGCGCGGCGTAGCCCTCTGGCGTGTATTGCGCGATCTCTGCCTCCAGTTTGGCCAGTTCCGCACGCCGCCGCGCAGTCAGTTTCTCCGCCTTGGCCGCTTCTTCTGGTGAAGGAGGCGGAGGCATCTCCATGGCGGCAGCCAGCAGGCCCCGCAGCTCTTCCGCACGTTTCCTGACAAACGTCATGCGCGCCGGATGAAAGCGCAGGTGATACTGGGAGAAGTACTCCAGAGGATTGTCTCCAAAGTTGCACAACCAGGGCTCCGCCTCATGATCCAGCCCGGTGGGGATATAGAGCTCGTTTTGGTAGAACTTCCACGAGATCCCCTGTTCCTCCAGCCGTTCTGGAAAGGTGGGCCAGTCTGCAGAAGAGTCGTGGTCGATTTGATAGTTCTCCACCCGGACCTCTGCTGAGGGATCTCGTGGATCGCGATTGGTCCCGGTCCAGAGGAACAACCGGTTGGGCGTGGTGCACGACTGGATCGAAGAGAAATGCTGATCGCAAACCGTGAAGGCATCCGCAAAGGCATAATAAAAGGGCACGTCCCGCCGGTCATAGTATCCCAGCGTCAGCGGCATGTCCGCGTAGTCCTTCACCCGTGACCGCTTCTCGTACAGCCACTGGTCATGCTTCCCGTTGTTGGTCGCCGCCACCTGGGATTTGCGATCATGCGGCAGATCCCTCATCCAGGTGGACTTCGTCTCATGGATGTTCAGCCCGAACGGCGTATACGTCTTGCCCTGCCTGTCCGTCTGCAGCCAAACCGGATTCCCTCCCGGCGTCTCCACCGCCCGCGGATCATCAAAGCCCCGCACCCCGCGCAGCGTCCCATAGACATGGTCAAAAGAGCGGTTCTCCTGCATGAGAATCACCACATGCTCTGCATCCGCGAACGTGCTCCCCTCAGCCGGCTCAATGCTCAGCGCCTTCAGAATCGAATCCGGAAGAGAAAACGAGCCCAACCCACCCGCAAGGGTAGCCGCCCGCTGAATAAACGCCCGTCGTGTCTGCATTGAGTGCAAATGTCGTCGAATCAAGGAGTGTGACGCGGAAGGGCAGTCTTTGCAATGAGACTTGAATGCAGGGGAAGCGTCACCGGCGGTTCCTGGCCCAGCCTTGGAGCCACGAACCAGCAACTCCACCCGGGTTACTCCAGTGCCCGCCCAACTCCCTGACACGGTTCTGGATTCGCGCAGCACCGTGAATGTTATCCCGAACCTGGAATTGGGCCGCGACTTGACAAAGCGGCTACGCGGAATCACGCTCGGAACCTTACATAGCCAAGACAAGTCGCGTGTCTAACCCGGTTCGTGTACAAGAGGCAGGTTGAAAGACACCGCTCACCCTCCCCAACGGTTGCCGAGAACGGACACTGGATGGTGGCGGGACCGTGTGTTGACGCGTTCGGACGGTAAGAAAGCACGCCCACAAAGCCTCTGCTCACGAGACGCTTGTTTTGGAGCCCCAATTTGTCGAAAGCAGTCTGTTGGCACGGCCTGCTATGGGTTGTCACGTTTTGGTGGCGGGACCGTGTGTTGACGCTTTCGGACGGTAAGAGAGCACGCCCACAAAGCCTCTGCTCACGAGACGCTTATTTTGGAGCCCCAATTTGTCGCAAGCAGCCTGTTGGCACGGCCTGCTATGGGTTGTCACGTTTTCTTGCTGATGGGATTGTGATAAACTGGCTCCCAAGTGCTTCAAGCCACTTCGGACGCGACACCAGACCATCAAGGCACAATGAGAAATCGCCATCTACTTCATAGATATTGATCGATAGACGTTCTCCTTCATAAACTTGAATTCTCAGTGGCCTGTCATTCGTTGGCGAACCGAGTTGCAACACCTCGTGCGAGCTGCCTTCACGGAGTGTTTTGACGAGCGCCCGGGTTTTTTCTTGGATTTGCTGTTTATTCACAGATCAGACCTTTCGCCTTAATAAATCTTGCCTCGACAGCCCGCACATAATCTTCTTCACCATCCCAGCCGATACGTGCAGTCCTACTTTTGGGTCCACTCAGTTTCATTCGCCTAAAAAATCGAAGATGAGCCTCCTCATGAACTAGGGTTCCGATAAGTTCCATATTATTTTGGAATGCCATATATCCTATTGAGATATCTCCATCTATAGCGGTGTAGCGAGTAGCGAGTCCGAAATCAGGCAAACTAGCATCAAACTGAGGCGCTGCACTAAAACGCACGTTGTTGAGAGCAGGATGGCTTGAGATCGCAGCATCCAAAGTATGTTGTCCGGCAACTAGCGGTTCGGTCAAAATTGCGGGAAGGTTATTACCACTGCTCGCAATCCTATTTCCAGTAGGCCTGCTTAGGCTGAGCCAAGACCTCTGTTTTGTCAAGACCTGAACCATCCTTTGACTCCAATTTTCAACGACCACGGTTCCTCGCACCATTGGTTTGACTGAATTTGCCACAGGTGGAACGGGCAAAAATACTGCTCCAATTTGGCCCGTATAGTCCTCTAGAGAACCCTCATCATAAGCACCTGCGAACTGCAATACTTTTATGTTGTCAACACCGGCAACATTCTTAAGCAGCACCGCCGGCAGAAAACCGCCATTCGCGCCCAATTGATAGGGGCCATCGGCCGTCGTATCCAAAAGTGCGGCAACCGAAGCAGGACTCGAGACTACCTCCACTGTGTTGTCCAAATGCCTGAATGTGTCACCGAGAGCTAGGAGATTCGACTTGCCGACCTGGAGTCGCATCTTGTCCTCTCTACTCAGATTCCCTGCGGTGATTTGCGCGTCGATTTTGCCAATCTCACCTTCTCGCCACCACTTAAACCACTTAATCATCATCATTTGAGGCGTCCCCATCGAACGAGAGGCCGCTCGCGCGATTGGGGTATTCATCGCATCTGGCAAATTCCAGTTGGAATCCATCCCCAAATAATCCCACCGGTTCACCGGATCATTCCCGCAATACCCGTACAGGTTGAACCCACCCTCTTCCCCCAGCGGATCACGGCTGATCCAGCGCCCCAGCTTCGCGCTGTAATACCTGAACCCAAAGTAGCTCAGCCCCGTCTCGGCATCGTAGTACTTGCTCTGATAGCGGAACGGGCAGGCGTTCACGTCACCCGATGAGACCTTCAGCTCGCCATAGGGGGTGTAGTCGAACTTCGCCACCGTCTCCCCATTCGCCTGGTTGATCAGCGCCGTGATGTTGCCCAGTCCGTCATCCACGACCAGAAGGCGGCGGCCGCCTTCTTCTTCGATGGCCACCAGACCGCCAATGCCACCCGCACCATCCCAGGTCCCGCTGACATCCCGGCCCCAGATGAAC
>NZ_BATQ01000146.1 GCF_000739635.1 Verrucomicrobium sp. BvORR034
GACGCACCGACGCACCGACGCACCGACGCACCGACGCACCGACGCACCGACGCACCGACGCACCGACGCACCGACGCACCGACGCACCGACGCACCGACGCACCGACTAAGCCCCCACCAACTGCTTGCAGGCCTTGATCGTGTTGGCCATGAGCATGGCAATGGTCATCGGCCCCACGCCACCGGGCACCGGGGTGATGGCACGGCACTTCGGGGCCACTTCATCGAAGGCCACGTCGCCCACGATCTTGTAGCCTTTCTCGGAGCCGGGATCTTCCACGCGATTGATGCCCACGTCGATGATGACCACGCCTTCCTTGACGTGCTCGGCGCGGACAAAGTTCGGCCGACCGATGGCGGCGATGATGATGTCCGCCTCACGGGTGACTTCAGCCAGATTCTTGGTGCGGGAATGAGCCACCGTCACGGTCGCATCACCGCCTTTGCCTTTGGCCATGAGGAGCAGTGCCATGGGCTTGCCCACGATCATGCTGCGTCCCAACACCACCACCTTGGCCCCGCTGGTTTCCACACCGGCATCCAGCAGCAACCGCTGGCAGCCCGCCGGCGTGCAGGGCACAAATCCGGAGGAATCTTCCAGCGCCAGCTTGGCCACGTTCACCGGGTGAAATCCATCCACGTCCTTGCGGGGATCGATGGCCAGCACCACCGCGCTTTCGTCGATATGCTTGGGCGGTGGGCTCTGCACGAGGATGCCGTGAACGGCAGGATCCGCGTTGAGCGCAGCGATGTGCGCCAGCAATTCCTCTTGAGTTGTCTCGGCCGGCAGTTCCAGTTTCACCGAGTGCAGCCCCAGATCCCGGCACTTCTTGTCCTTGCTGCGCACATAGGCGCGGGACGCGGGGTCATCCCCCACCAGCACCACGGCGAGCCCGGGCTTGTGCCCCAGAGCGGCCAGGGCGGCGATGTCCTGCTGGCACTCCGCCAGCACCTTGGCGGCCACTTCAGATCCTTTGATCAACTGCATGAGTGTCCCTAGCACGCGCCAGGCTGGGCGGCAAGTGCCGGGGCGGGAAATGGGGAATGCCGTCAATTTCAGCACAACTCAGAATGCCCTGAGCCGACTAAAGTCGGTACTCCAACACTGAGGTCTTTCCGCAATGCAACGCACTGGGTATTTGTGACCCGACCGTCCCGCATGCGGGACGGAACTCCAACTCTCTCCGTTCCGCCAGCAGGGTTGGAGTTCCGCGTTTACGCGATCACTCCACTCCAGCCCATGATTTCCCATTCACCAAGAGATTACCTCGAACCCCAACTGACGCACTGACGCACTGACGCACTGACGCACTGACGCACTGACGCACTGACTTACCTCACCGACTCACCGAAAAACTCTCGCGTCCCCTCTCGCATGATCCGCTCCAGCTCAGCCCGCTGTGCTTCGCACTCCTCCTCGGTCATCCGCCGGGGAACTGTAAACGGCTCCGCGAATTCGATCTCCACGCTGGAAAAAGGCAGGGGCAACTGGAATCCGTCCCAGGTCTTAAAGGTGAAGGCCTTGTCGTAGCGGATGTGCACCGGCATGAGCTTGCCACCGGTGAGCTGGGCGAGCTTGATCACGCCCATGTTCATATGGTATTTCGGCCCGCGAGGTCCATCTGGAGTGATGCCGATGTCATGGCCGGTCTTCACATAGTGAGCCAGCTCCACCATGGCCTGCGCACCCCGCTTGGAGCTGGATCCGCGCACCGGCTTGAGACCAAAGTCCGAGCATGCCTCGGCAATGATCTGCCCATCCCCACTGGGGCTGGTGAGGAAGGCTCCCTCCTGACCGGGAATCAAGTTCTGCCGCAGCCAGGGAATGAGGAACATGCGGTTGTGCCAGAACACCCAGATGTGCCGCTCATCCGTCGGGTAGGCCATGCCAGCCCGGTTGATGATGCGGTACTTCAGGGTGTTGCCGATGGCACGGATCAACCATGCCACCGGGCGTCCGGGATTCTTGAGCCTTATCTTTGCCACGCGATTCTCTACGAGTGAAACCTCGCCAAGGCTAGAGGTATTCCACCTCGTGCAGGCGCCGGGTCAGGCCCGTGAATTTCTCCAGCTGCGCATCGTAGAAGGCCACCGCCTCCGGCTCCGGCTTGCAGCGGGTGCTCTCGTCCAGCGTGACAAGGCGGTCCGTTAGTTCCTGATACTTGCTCACCTTCCCCTGCTGCTTGAGCAGTGCGAAGGCTGCCTGGATGGCGGAGCCAAGGGCAGCGCCTTCTGCGGTGGCCAGGGTAACCACTTCCGCATTGAAGACATTGGCCGCGATCTGACGCCACACGGCGCTCTGGCTGCCCCCGCCGGTGAGACGGATCTCACTGGGTGACAGGCCGAGTTCGCGGAAACGCTTCAACCCGTAGGCGAGGCCGAGGGTGGCCCCTTCCACGGCGGCGCGGGCCAGGTTGGCCGGGCTCATGTTCGTGGTGCGCAGTCCATGGAGCACGCCCGTGCCGTTGGGCAGGTTCGGCGTGCGCTCCCCGTTGAGGTATGGCAGGAAGATCACTCCATCTGCTCCCACCGGAGCGCTGGCCACCGCAGCCTCGAGCTGCGGAATCGTCCAGCCGAACATCTCGCGGATCTGCTCTGTCACCACCGTCACGTTCATGGTGCACACCAGCGGCAGCCACTGGTCGGTGCTGTCGCAGAAAGCCGCCACCTCGCCCTGGCCATCCACCACGGGCGAATCCGCCACGCCGTAGAGCGTGCCACTGGTGCCGAAGCTGGCAGTGATCACACCGGGCTTCACGTTGCCGGTGCCGATTGCGCCCATCATGTTGTCGCCCCCACCGGCACTGATGATGACGCTCTCGCTGAGGCCCCATTGTTTGGCCAGATCCGGGCGGAGGGTCCCGTGCACCTCATTGGAGGAGCCCACTGGAGGGAGCATGTCGATCAAGCGTGGATCGATGAAGTCGGCCAACTCCTTGGACCACTCCCTCGTCCGCACATCCAGCAGGGCCGTGCCGCTGGCATCGCCGTACTCCATGCGCTTCACCCCGCTGAGCCAGAAGTTGATGTAGTCATGCGGCAGCAGGATGGTCTTCACCTTGTCAAAATTCTGCGGCTCATTCTGCTTCAGCCAGAGGATCTTGGGTAGGGTGTAGCCGGGCAGCATGGCATTCCCAGCCAGGGAAATGCAGCCTGGTTGCCCGCCGAACTCGTGGGCGATCTGCGCGCACTGCTCTTGGGTGGAGGTGTCACACCACAGTTTGGCGGGGCGCACCACCTGATTCTCCCCATCCAGTACCACCAGACCGTGCTGCTGGCCGCTCACGCCGATGCCCGCCACCTTGGACCGCTCGGCCCCCAACTGGTCCAGACAGTCCGTGATGCAGCCGTTGATGGCATCGATCCAGTCCTGCGGATGCTGCTCCAGATGGCCCGCTGGCAGACCGGGGATCAGGTCATACTCCCGCTTCGCGTGGGCAACAATCCGACCGGTTTCAAATTCCAGCACGATCGCTTTGGAGCTCTGGGTGCCGCTGTCGATGCCGAGGTAATAGGTGGACATGGAAGTGAGGTGAGGAAATGAAAAAGAGAGACGAATCGTGCCTATAGCGGGGTCTTTTACCGCCCGCCATGAAATCTTATCTAATACGATTGTTTCATCTCGTCCAGTCCACCAAACGGTCCTTGCCCGTATTCCAGTTCTACCCTATTCCTCAAGGCCATGGTCACCAAACTTCTTCATACCCGCTATCGTGTCGCCGATTTGGACAAGACGATCTCCTTCTACAAAGACGTCCTGGGCCTGGAAGAAGTAAGGCGTCACAAGTCCCCGCGAGGCTCTGAGCTCGTCTTCTTGAAAACACCCGGCAGTGAGGAACTGCTGGAGATCTGCTGCTATCCCGCCAGCGGCCCCGTAGTGGTGGGGCCAGACCTCACACACCTCGCCTTCCAGGTGGATGACCTTGAGGCGTTTGCCAAGCATGCCGCTGAAAAGGGCTACCCGCTTTCAGACGGTCCCACCCAGAGCTCCAGCGGCAAATTTGCGTTCATCGATGCCCCTGAAGGCTACGAGATCGAGCTGATCCAGTACGGTTCCTAAACCGCAGCGGGTTTACCCTGCCAGACGGTTGTTGAAAAACTGCCAGACCGCCGTCTGAAATGTCACATTTGTATGAGAAAGACCCGGTGGGGCGCATTGCCGCCACCGGGCTGTTCTGGGGGATTCATCTGCCGCCCGACCTGCATAGAGCGCAGGTCTAGCGCACGGTCGTGGTTTCTGTGGTCGTCACCGAACGGCGCGCCGGGCTATGATAGGTCGTCACGTTGCCCGTCGTGGTCGTGACCGGGCTTACTGTCGTACGGACAGTTTCCGTCGTCGTCTGGGTGGACACGGTCGGCGGAGGAGGCGGAGATTCGCAACTGCTCAGTGCCAGGGCGGTTCCCAGGGTCAGGGCCGAAAGAATGAGTTTCATGGGTATCAGGGTTTGAATTCCGGCCGCCCCGGGTGGGGCTGCCACTCTCATCCCTTTCTAGCGATGAACATGCCACGCCACTCGCCCCGACATAATTCATTCACTCTGAGCACCTTTGATAGTACATTCCAATTTCTTCACGCCTCTTCCTCTTGCTGAATGCAACGATGACCTCACCCTTCTGAGCAAGTTGCACGACAGGGTTTCAGTTTTGGGACCGTTGTAAATCTCCCGCCCGCCCGGAAGCGCCCTCACCGCTGCCAGCGGCTGTGCCTTGCTTTTTCAGCTCCTAGACCTGCCCATGCCCTACTGCACCACCCTCTCACGAATCGCCCTCTTAGGGGCGTCCTGCCTGACGGTCGCGACGGCCCTGCCCGTTTTCGCGGCGGGAGACTTCCCGGTCCCTCCAGACAATCAACCCCTCACGGTTCCCTTCCCGACCCCGGAGGAGTCCCTCAAGAAGCTGAACCTCCCGCAGGGCTTCAAAGCCTCGCTCTTCGCAGCGGAACCCGACATCAACAATCCCATCGCCTGCTGTTGGGATGAGAAAGGCCGCCTCTGGGTCGCGGAGAACTTCACTTACTCCGACAGCAAAGAGCGCTACGACATGAAGCTGCGGGACCGGATCCTCATCTTCGAGGACACGGACAACGACGGAAAGTTCGACAAACGCACCGTGTTCTCGGACGACGTCCAGATGCTCACCAGCATCGAGCGCGGTCTGGGCGGCGTCTGGGCCGTGTGCCCGCCCCACCTGCTCTTCATCCCGGACAAGGACGGCGATGACAAACCCGATGGCCCACCGCAGGTCATGCTGGACGGCTTCAGCACCCAGGCCGCGAGCCGCCACACCTTTGCCAACGGCCTCAAGTGGGGTCCCGATGGCTGGCTCTACGGCCGCTGTGGCATCAGCAGCACCTCCTATGTAGGCACGCCGGAGACTCCCACGGAGAAGCGCCAGGGCATCGCCGGCGGTCTGTGGCGCTATCAGCCCGGGCAGAAGAAGTTTGAGATCGTGTGCTACGGCACCACGAACCCCTGGGGACATGACTGGACCGCCACGGGCGACCTCATCTTCATCAACACCGTCATCGGCCACCTCTGGCACGGCATTGATGGAGCGCACCTCAAGCGCATGCATGGGCAGGATCTCAATCCCCGGGCCTACCAGCTCATGGACCAGATCGCTGATCACTACCACTGGGACACCGGCAAGAGCTGGACGGACTCCCGCGGTGGCGTGGGCGTAAACGACCAGCTCGGCGGCGGCCACGCCCACGTCGGCATGATCATTTATCAGGGCACCAACTGGCCCAAGGAATACCGCGACAAGGTTATGACCTTAAACCTGCACGGCCGCCGCATCAACGTGGAGCGTCTGGAGCGTCAGGGCAGCACCTTTGTCGGCAAGCATGAGCCCGACATCCTGAAGAGCGACGACATCTGGTTCCGCGGCGTGGAGCTCACCTACGGCCCAGATGGTGGCGTTTACCTCCTGGACTGGAGCGACATCGGCGAGTGCCATGAGAACGACGGCGTGCACCGCAACTCCGGCCGCATCTTCAAAGTGACCTATGGCGATGCCGTGAAGCCCAAGGAAACGGACGTCACCAAGCTCAGCGATGAACAACTGGTGAAACTCCAGCTCAGCGACAACGAATGGCTCGTGCGCATGGCCCGCTGGGAGCTGCGCGAGCGCGCTCACCGCGGCCAGGTGCCGGCCGTGGCCTCGCAGGTGCTCGACATCTTCAAGAACGCCCCCAACCCGGCCAAAAAGCTCAACGCCTGGTGGACCATGGGTTACGCGGGACTGCTGGGCTCGGACTCCCCTGCCGCCCAAGATGCCGTCGCCACCTTGGTGGCAGGGATGGTCAAATCCGACAGCGAGTTCCTGCGTCGTTGGGTATTGCAATCCATCATGGCTGAGGGCCCCACGCCGCGCACCGCGGGCATCCTGGCAAGCCTTGCCAAGGAAGAGGACAGCGCGTTTGTCCGCCTGCACCTGGCCTCCGCCCTGGGCCGACTGGCAGATGCCGAAAAGCCCGCCCTCGCCAACCAGCTGCTGAGCCATGCTGACGATGCCAAGGATGCGTATCTGCCGCTCATGTACTGGTACGGCATCATGGACATGCCCCCGGCAGAACTCGCCAAGCTGGCCGCTTCCTGCCAGATCCCGCTGGTGCGCCAGTTTATCGCCCGCCGCTGCACGGAGGACATCGAGACCAACCCGGCCCCGCTCAACACCCTGCTGGGCAACGTTGCCACCTCGAACTCCGCCGACATCCTGCAAGGGATGACCGACGGTCTCAAGGGCTGGGCCAAGGCGAAGAAGCCTGCCGCTTGGGATGCCTTTGCCGCCAAGGTGACAGAGGCCACCCAACAGGAACAGCTCCGTGCCCTGAGCGCCCTCTTTGGCGATGGCCGCGCACTGGACGACATCAAGAAACTGGTGCTGGATGACAAAGCCGACTTCACCTCCCGCCGCAACGCCCTGCAGTCCCTCATCGCCGCCAAGGCCGACGGCCTGCGCGAGGTGTGTGAGAAGCTGCTCAAGACCCGCGACCTGAACATGACCGCCGTGCGCGGTCTGGCGCTGTATGATGACGAGAAGATCGGCGAGTCCCTGGCCAAGAGCTACCGCAGCTTCTACCCCAACGAACAGCCTGCGGTGATGGACACCCTCACCTCCCGGGCGAACTTCGCCAAGGCCATGCTGCGGCAGGTGGGCACCGCCCCCAACCAGATCCCCCGGAAGGACATCACCCCCTATCAGGCCCGGCAGATACGCAGCTTCAAGGACGCTGCACTGGACAAGCAACTCACCGAAGTGTGGGGCGATATCCGCGAGTCCAGCGCCGACAAGCAGCAGCTCATCGCCGCCCTCAAGGGCAAGCTGACCAAGGAGCTCGTCTCCAAGGCAGATGCCAGCGCTGGGCGCGTGATCTTCAACCAGGTGTGTGCCGCCTGTCACAAGCTCTATGGCGAGGGCAACCTCATTGGCCCCGACCTCACCGGCAGCGGCCGCAAGGACGTGAACTACCTCATCGAGAACATCGCGGACCCCAGCGCCACGCTGGCCGCCGACTACAAGATGTCCGTGGTGAACCTCAAGGATGGCCGCATCCTCAGTGGCAACATTGCCGCCAAGACCGACCGCACGCTTACCATCAAGATGGTGGGCCAGGAGCAGGTCGTGGAGCGCGGAGACATCACCAGCATCCAGGAACTGCCCGTGTCCCTGATGCCGGAGGGTCTGATGCTGGCGCTGTCAGATGAGCAGGTGCGCAACCTCATGGCCTATCTGACGAGCGACTCCCAAGTGGCGCTGCCAGGGCAGTAGGAGGAAATAAAAAAAACTTCAAAATTCAAACGCCAAACTTCAAAGGACCCCGGGAGGCAACTTCCGGGGTTTTTTGTTGGTTGAGGGGAGGCGCGGGCACACCGTTCCGGTCAGAGTCTCCCGGCCTACAACACGCCGACCGCCTGCGCGTTGGCGCAATAGGGAGCGGGCCATCCAGTCAGCACCCCCGGAACCTCGCTCTCTGCGACACCATCGACACCCTTTTTGGAGGTTCACAGAAAAAGAGAGGGGGTATTTTTTGGGGTAAGTTGTAAAAAGGGTGTCGATGGTGTCGCAGAATACCTGTTCACAGACGCCCCTGTGGCTGACGACCTAAGGGAAACCGCCCAAGCCCCACGCTCGGGGTGGCCACCAAGGCACCAACCGTCCACGCGCTCAGTCGAAGTTCTTCCTCGAAGAGGATGGGGCCACAAGCCCAACGTTGACGAGCTTCCAGCGAGTCTACGTTGGGTACGGGCGTTGGCGGTTTTTACTCCGAAGGAGTTGTAGCGGTCTGGCAGTTCCTCAAATGACCTGTGCATGGGAAGCTCGGGGAGCGCACGCAGCACCTGACATCGCATCCGTCTGACGTGGAGGCGTTGAAGGCGATGGCAAGAAAGCAAATGCTGTCGGCCTTCCCACCTGATCATCCTCTGCGGAGGTACCCAGGGTTGACTCGCTTAAGGCTCGTCCAACCATTGGGCTGTGCTAGATATCCCCTTTAGGGATAAACTGCGAACTGAACCGGAGTCGGTTTCTTGGCAGGCAGCCTATGCGCTCGCGCAATAGGGAGCAGGCCATCCAGTCAGCACCCCCGGGACCTCGCTCTCTGCGACACCATCGACACCCTTTTTACAACTTACCCAAAAAAACACCTCCTCTCTTTTTCGGTGAACCTCCAAAAAGGGTGTCGATGGTGTCGCAGCGCACTGGTTCAGGCGTCTAGTCCTCACCCCCTCAAACAAAAAAGGCCGGAGGTTCGCACCCCGGCCTCTAAATTCACTCGCTAATCAGCGCGCAACCCAATCTCACTCAAATCCCTGGGACTTCATGTACTTCAGGCTCTGGGGAACCTGCTCCATGACGGAGGGGGATTCGTCTTCGATGAAATAATGTTTCACGCCCACCTTCTTGGCTGTTTCCAGCACGGCGGGGTAGTTGGTCTGGCCGGAGCCCAGCACCACATCATTTTCCAGGTCCGTCTTGCCGGACAGTGAGCCCGTGGCCACGCCCTTCTTCAGGTCCTTCAGGTGCATCAGCTTCCAGCGGTTGCTGTACTTCTCCAGCAGCTTCACCGGATCCTGGCCGGGGAACACGATCCAGAGCACGTCCATCTGATAGCTCACAAACTCCGGCTTGGTCTCGGCAAAGAGCAGGTCGAACAGAGTGCCCTCGCCATGAGGCACGAACTCATACCCGTGCGGGTGGTAGAAGAAGGTGATGCCCTCCTTCGCCAGCGCTTCCCCGGCCTTGTTGAAGACGGAGGCGGCTTCGCGACACTCTGCTTCATCGAACCCGTCCTTGTGGTCGATCCAGGCACACCCGACGTATTTCAATCCGAGCGCCTTGGCATCCTTCACCACGCCGGCGATGTCCCCCTTCAGGCGGCCAAAGGGGAAGTGGGAGCTCACGGCCTTGAGACCGCGCTTGTCCAGCTCGCCTTTGAACTGTTCCGGCGTCTGGTCATAGGTGCCAGCCAGCTCCACTTCGGTGACGCCGAAGCTCTTGACCTGGTCCAGCGTCCACGCCACACCGCGCAGCTTGAACTGGCTCCGCAGGCTGTAGAGTTGCAGGCCGGTGGTCGGCTTTTCAACGGCAACGGCAGGAGCATCGGCCGCTTGGGAGGTCAGCAAGACAGCTCCGGCCAGGAGCCCAATTGCAGAGGCAGTGAGGAGAGGCAGACTTTTCATCATGGATAGGGATCGTAGTAAAGACCCCGGATAGGCGCAAGGTTGGACTGGATTTCTGGAGATTTGCCCACGCCCAGCGCCATTGAAGCTGCGTTTCGGCAAAAACACGTTCGGAGATCGCTCGCATAGTACGTTTTAGTCTGACCCTTTCGATAGCCTCCCCATTCCCTCCCTGCTCTGAACGCTTCCATGAAACCTGCCCTGCCTCTCTTTGCCGCCCTGCTGCTTTCACTCACCTCCTCTCTCCATGCAGCAGACGCCTCCCCTGCGGACGCTCTGTGGGAAAAAGTCAGCGCCGCGAGACAGGCTCTCACCAGCCCGACCAAGCAGTTCCAGAACAAGGAGGAAGCCAAGGAGTACTACAAGACCAGCATCGCAGCCTATGACGCCGCCTACAGCGAGCTCGTGGAGAAGTTCCCCACGGACCCGCGCCGCTGGAGCGCACTGCTCTTTGAAAGCCAGACCAACAGTTCCCGCGAGGAGCTGGGCGTGCCCGTACGCGAGGGCTCCAAGGACGCCATCACCCAGATCTTGAATGCCCCAGACGCCGACAACCGCACGAAGTCTGAAGCCAGTGCCCTGCGCGTGATGCAGGATGAGACCAATGATGGCAGCACCGCCAGCGCCGCCGCCTGGGAGAAACTGGCCGCCGAGCACCTGGAGAAGTACCCGCTCTCCCCGCGCAACGCGATGATCAAGCGCCTGCTCGCCAGCAGTCAGCTCACCACCCCGTATCGTACCAAGCCTCTGGATCTGAAGTTCACGGCCCTGGACGGCCGTGAAGTGGATCTCGAAACCCTGCGGGGCAAGGTGGTGCTCATCGACTTCTGGGCCACCTGGTGCGGCCCATGTGTCGAGGAACTCCCGCATGTCACGAAAGCCTATGAAAAGTACCGCGACAAGGGCTTCGAAGTCGTCGCCATCTCCCTCGACCAGGATCGCGGTGCACTGGAGACCTTCGTCCGCCAGAACAACCTGAAGTGGCCCCAGCACTATGATGGCAAGGGCGGCGACGGGGAGCTCTGCAAGCGCTTCGGCATCGAGATGATCCCCGTGATGTGGCTCATCAACAAGCAGGGCCTCCTCGCCCAGACCAATGCCCGCGGCAAGGTCGAGAGCGAGGTCGAGCGTCTCCTTGCTGAGTAGCCCTCCGAGCTCTACTTCACTACCGCAGGCGGCACGCTGGCACCTTCCGCTGGCGCTGCCGCCTTCTTGATTTTGGCAGCAAACACTTTCCGGTCCAGGTTCGTGCTCAGCGAGGCCGCGTCCCACTTTACCGTGACGCCACCGGCAGGCACGTCCAGCCCGGCGCTCCAGAGCAGGGAGTTCAGCAAGAAACGACGCTGGCTCTCCCACCCCCAACCGATATGCAGATCGCAACCGGTGAAGCCCACACTGCGCCCGCCGTTGGGGCGCTCATAGGCCCAGGCGATCACTTCCGCCCGCCCGGCATGGCTTTTGGCATCCACCGTGGATCGCCCTGAGTCCGGTACCGCCCCTGCCAGCAGCGGGGTCACGCCCTGCGGAGCAAAGTGCAGGTTGAACAACCAGCCATCCTTGGGCGCGGCAAAGGCCTGCACCCCACGCGTGGCCGCATGGGAGGGAATGCTCTCGAAAGCCATGTCCCAGTGCCCACGAGAGCCGATGTCCTTCTGCCACACCGCTCCCAGCCAGGATTGGAACTCCTGGGCCTGGGCCGCTGGCACCTCCACGGCCTGATGCAGCATCACCAGCCCCGCCTTCTGATCCATGAGGCCTTTGATCTTCGCCCACCGGGCGGGCTCCAGCAGGGCCAGCTTGTCCCCGCCATCCATGTAGCAGAGCACGGCCTTCGCCCCGTCCAGCACCTTTTCATTCTTGGGCCAACCGTCCGCCACCAGCACCGGCCACACGCCCGGCACCTCTTTCAGCCACTGTCTCATGAGGGCACATCCGGCAAAGTACTCGTGCTGCAGCGGTTTATTGCTCGGCGTTCCGGCGATGAGGACGATCTTGGCCAGCTTGGGGTCGGGGCTATCCTCCTCCAGCGGCACCTGCTGCTGCTCAGCCGTGAGCTCAGCCTGGCCGGGGGTGGCCATGGCGAGGGCGAGTCCGGTGCAACCAGCGAGGACGAAAAATCGGGAGAAAAGTGGAATCATGAGAGGAACGGGTGCGGTGGTGGGAACATCCCTTCAACCAGCGAGAGATTGCCTTTCTGTCAGCGTTTTGTTTTTCTTGTTCGCCCACACCTTTACCCCTGCCCTTGAACCATGCCTGTGAACGCCCTGTCTTCCTTCCGTTTTGCCGCCCTTCTGCTCACCGTGGGCTATACCAGCATTCATGCGGCCACCCCGGCGGTGACCCCGCTGTTCTGGCCAGACCGGCAGGGCCCCACCAAGGATTGCCTGATCCCGGAATCCGAGGCCGCCAAACTGCCGCTGGAGTGGGACGAGGCCTCTGGCAAGGGCATTGCCTGGTCCACCCCGATCGAGGATGAAGGCCACTCCACACCCGTGATCGGTGGCGATCTCATCTGGTTCACCTCCGCCTCCAAGGACGGCCACAAGATGTTCCTCTACGCCATCAACCGGCAGGACGGGAAGATCGTGCACCACAAGCTCCTCTTTCAAAACGAAGCTCCCGAGGAACTGGGCAACCCCATCAACAACTATGCCGCCCCCTCCTGTGTCCTGGAGGAGGACGCCCTGTACGTCCACTTCGGCACTTACGGCACAGCGCGGCTCGATCCCAAAACGGGTGAAGTCGTATGGCAGCGGCGGGACATCAATGTGCGCCACTTCCGCGGCCCAGGCTCCTCACCCATCATCTATGACAACCTGCTGATCCTGACTTTTGACGGGATCGACAAACAGTTCGTCACCGCGCTGGACAAGACCACGGGCAAGACGCTCTGGACCACGAACCGGACGACCGACTACGGCGACCTCGATAAAGAAGGCAAGCCCACCCGCGACGGCGACCTGCGCAAGGCCTATGGCACCCCCTCAGTGATGAAGGTGGGCAACACGCTCCAGCTCCTCTCCGTAGGCTCCCGTGCCGCCTTCGGCTATGATCTGAACACCGGCAAGGAACTCTGGACCATCCGTCACAAGGAGTTCAACGCCTCCGCCCGCCCCCTCTCCGTGGGTAATATCGCCTACATCAACACCGGCTCGGAGCGCGCCCACCTCATGGCGGTGAAGCTCGATGACACTGCCAAGGGTGACATCACCGAGAGCCACGTGCTCTGGGACCGTGAGAAGCGCAACGCCACCCTCTCCACACCTGTAATGGTGAACGGCCACATCTTCCAGGCCACCGGCGCTGGCGTGGGCGTCTGTGTGAATCTGCAGGATGGTGCCGACATCTGGAGTGAGCGCATTTCCCCCGGCAAATTCGTCGCCGCGCCGATCGCCACCAAGGAGCGCATCTACTTCGTGAGTGATACGGGTGATGCCACGGTCATTGCTGCGAGCCCCGAGTTCAAGGTATTGGCCCGCAACAAGTTCAATGAACCCGTCACCGCCTCGCCCGCCGTGGCGGACGGAGCCATCTTCTTCCGCACCAAGACCCATCTGGTGAAAGTCGTGAAACAGTGATGCAATGGATGCCTGCGGGAGCCCCGTCCGGAACGTAGCGTAATCAACCGCCCGCCGTCGGCCGGGCCAATTCGATCACACCCCCAATGAACCCCTTCTCTACCTCCCTCTGTCTCGCCACCGCCCTCTGTGCTCAGGCCGCTCTTGCTGCCGACTGGCCGCAATGGCGCGGCCCGGATCGCAATGGCATCTCCGCTGAAAGCGGGTGGAACGCAAAGTGGAGCAACGCTCCCAAGGTCCTCTGGAAAGCCAATGTCGGCACCGGGTTCGCCTCCTTCACGGTAGCCAATGGCAAAGTTTACACCACGGGCAATGCCGACAACAAAGACACGGTTTTCTGCTTCGACGCGACGACAGGCAAGGAAATCTGGAAACACGCCTACGATGCTGATCTGGGTGACAAGTACTTCGAAGGCGGCACCACCGGCACGCCCGCTGTGGATGGTGACAAGCTCTACCAACTGAGCCGTTGGGGGGACGTCTTCTGTTTTGAAGCTGCCACCGGCAAGATCATCTGGTCCAAGAATGTGCAGCAGGAGACCGATGCCCGTATCCCTGACTGGGGCTTTGGCGGCTCCCCTCTCGTGTGGAAGCACCTGCTCATCCTCAATGTCGGCCAGGGCGGTCTGGCCTTGGACAAGACCTCCGGCAAGATCGTGTGGGAGTCCGATGACCGGAACGCAGGCTACTCCACCCCGTTCCCCATTGAGCGCAACGGCAAGACCGAGATCATCCTCGGCTCCGGACGTTCTTACGTCGCGGTGGATCCGGTCAATGGGCAGAAGCTCTGGGAACACCCCTGGAACACCAGCTACGGTGTAAATGCGGCGGACCCTGTCGTGCAAGGGGACCTCGTATTTGTTTCCTCGGGCTACAACAAAGGCGCCGCCCTCCTCAAGACCGCCGGCAGCAACGCCGATGTCGTCTGGCAGAGCCGCGTGATGCGCAATCAGATGAACCCCTCTGTGCTGATCGACGGCCATCTCTACGGCATCGATGGCAATGAAGGCAAGGACGCCTCTCTGAAGTGCATCGAGTTCAGCACCGGCACGGAGAAGTGGTCCGAGAAGAGCGCGGGAGCCGGGTCCGTCACCGTGGCGGACGGGAAGCTCATCGTGCTCAGTGAAAAAGGCGAGCTCATCATCGCGGAGCCTTCCAAAGACGCCTTCAAGCCCCTCTCCCGTGCCCAGGTGCTGAGCGGACGCTGCTGGACCGTGCCCGTGCTCGCCAACGGCCGCATCTACTGCCGCAATGCCGCTGGCGACGTGGTCTGCCTGGACGTGAAAGGCTGACCTTCACCCCCCTACAATATTTCCCGAATCCTTTCTTCAAATGAGTATCCGCCTTTTCATCAAACCCGGCTGCCCCTGGTGTGACGAAGCCATCGACTGGCTCGAAGACCACAACGTGAAATATGAGGTACTGGACGTCACCAGCGATCGCGAAGCACGCGCCGAGATGCATGAACTCACCGGCCAAAGCAAAGCCCCCAGCATCGATGTGGACGGCCATATCCTGGCCGACTTCGGCGCCGACGAGCTGGAGGCCTGGTGGAAGAAGATGAAGTTCCCCGGTTAGTCCCTTTCAGCCCCTCGCACTCCGCCTTTCCCTTCCGGTCCGTCTCTCATGCAACGCCGTCATTTCCTCCAATCCGCCGCCGCAGCCTCGGCCGCCTTCGGTGCCATTCCCCTGCTCGGGCAGAAGTCGGACAAGAAATACCGCACCGCGCTCATTGGCTCCGGCTGGTGGGGCATGAACATCCTGCGGGAGGCCATGGCCTCCAAGCGGATCGACGTCGTCGCCCTCTGTGATGTGGATGAAAACGTCCTCACCAACGCCGCAGGCGACGTGGCCATCGATTCCGGCAAGGAGCCCAAGACCTACAAGGACTACCGCGAACTGTTGGACAAAGAGAAGCCAGAGGTGGTGATCATCGCCACCCCGGACCACTGGCACGCCCTGCAGAGCATTGCCGCCGCGAAGGCAGGTGCCCACATCTATGTGGAGAAGCCCACGGGTCACACGGTGAAGGAAAGCTCCGCCATGGTGCGAGCCGTTCGGGACGCGGGAGTGAAGGTGCAGGTCGGCCTGCACCGCCGCATCGGCCCCCATCATGTGGAGGCCATGAAGTTCCTCAAGAGCGGAGCCCTGGGCAAGATCGGCGAGGTCCGCTGCCTCGTCGCTGGCAAGGGCGGCCCGGAGGCTCCCAAACCCAACAGCGAGCCACCCGACGGCATGGACTGGGACATGTACTGCGGCCCTGCCCCGCTGCGCCCCTTCAACACAAAGATCCACCCCGGCGGCTGGCGTAATTTCCTCGACTTCGCCAACGGCACCATGGCCGACTGGGGCGTGCACTGGCTGGACCAGGTGCTCCTCTGGACCGATGAGAAGGCCCCCCAGAGCGTCTATTGCACCGGCGGCCGCCCCATGGCTGGCCCCATCGTGCTGACAGACAAACAGCAGACCAGCGACGCCCCGGACCACCAGGTCGCCGTCTTCCAGTTCGAGCAGTTCACCGCCACCTGGGAGCACCGCAAGTTCGCTGGCAGCGGCGACGACAAACACCCGATTGGCACCCGGTTCTTTGGCGAGAAAGGCGTGCTTCATATCGGCTGGCGTGATGGCTGGACCTTCTACCCGGCCAACAGCAAGGACGCCGGAGCCCACGGTGATCACCAGCTCCAGGAGCCCGATGGTCACAACATCGCCCTGCTCTGGGCCGACTTCCTCGACTCCATCGAGCAGAAGCGCGAGCCCGTCGCCGGCATCGAAAGCGCCCACCGCTCCTCCTGTCTTCCCCTTTTGGGCATGCTCTCCTACAAGCTGGGTCGCAGCATCGCCTGGGACGGCGAAAAGGAAGTGATCCCCGGCGACGCCGAGGCCAACAAGCTCCTCAGCCGCGCGTATCGCGGTCCGTGGGAGTATCCGGTGTAGGAAGGCTGCGAGGGATCCCTCCTCCGACATCGCAAGCAATTCGACGTTTCCGAGCCATCTCAACGCCATCAACACCTGATCCTGCACAGCAGGATTGTGGAGTGCGTGTGGGAACCGCCGCTTGGGCCACGCCTTGTGACGAGCGGGAACTCTTGAACATCCAATGACCACCTGAAGGCGGAACCCCAACCCTCTCCGTTCCCGCCAGCAGGGTTGGAGTTCCGCGTTTACGCGGTCAGGATCCTGACACCGAGCACAAGCATCCCGCCAAAAAACTTACCTCGAACCGCGACTGACGCACCGCCCTCCTCGCTATGGCAGACCTGATTTTCGAAAGCCCCGAGGCCCGCGTCCGCGCCTACATTTCCGATTTGCATCTGCAATGGCTTGCAGCCAGGGACTACATGGGCAGCGGCCCTTTTGACTACGACCCGGTGGCGTTCAGAAAATGGAACGAGGCCTGCAAAGTCATCCATCAACGTCACTTCACCCCCGATGCCCCAAAAGATGAATTCGGCTTCGGCTACTCCTGGAGCCAGCCAGCCCACCATTCAGAGCAGGAGAGCATCACCAATGTCCGCACTGAAACGGATTTCGCGGTCATAGAAACGGAGAATGCCGAACACTATCCCGCCTTCTATGAGTATGAGTTGAAACACGTGGGCAACGACTGGCGGATCACCAAGGTATCACCCTTCTATGCGCCGGAAGGTGAGCGATTGTTCTCGGACTCGGTCAAGAACCAAGTCCTGGCGATGGTGAAACCCGATGCTCCCCTGCCAGATTTGCCGCCCGGCATCAGCCCAAATTGCGGTCGGCTTTTTGAAGACAACCGGATGATCAGAGTCATGGGTCTCGAAACCCCTTTGAAGGTGGCTCCCGCTGGCCTCCTTCATCTGGTCTCCGGCATCATTGGAGTCTGTGACCTAGGGAGAGACAATGATGACTTCCTTCCCTTGAGCCGCTCAGTTGCGCCAGGTGATTATCCCGTAGAGCTCGCCATCGCCCATGGGTACGGAGCTGCCGCGCGTGTCGTTTTCCAACCCGACCGCGAAGTTGCCACATGGGCGCCAGCCCCAACTGTGAACGGAGGCTCTCACCACACGCAGATAGCCTATATGAATCTCGCCTTTGTGGATGCCGGGGCCATGATGTCACTGGAGAAAAGAGAGAAAGAACGTCTTTTCAATCTCTCGTACCTCGAACCGATACGACAGAACATCACTGAGACGCACCGGTCCATGCATTTGAGGTCAACACCGCCGGAGAATCCAGACGCAATCTGTGTAAATGTTGGCGATACTTCCGGCGAGTCACCTTGCTATTGGGGCCTCGCTGCTGACGGCAGCATTGTCAGCTTGGTCGCGGATTTTCAGTTCATCGCTGAACATCAGCACGAAACCATCCAGGTCCCCTGGAGTTCTGGCCAATTGAACATGCCCATCGACCATCCCGTGCTCACGCAGTGGAATGTGATGATCTTCCTCGGCGGCGATATCAAGGGCACTGGATTCCATGTCATTGGTGCAAACTTTGACTCTGCCCGGCTGCTGGATCCCTCTGGCAATGTCATCGCCAACTCCGAAGAAGGCCCCAAAGTTGACACCCACTTGGGAAGCGTCCACTTGATCAACGAAGTACTGACCGATGTTAAGAACGCCACCCTGGAAATCACGATCTCCACGGGGTACAGGAATTGATGAAAAGTCTCCGCCACCGGAGCGACGACCTACAGCCTCCCTGAGCCGACTAAAGTCGGTACTCCAACCCTCTCCGTTCCCGCCAGCAGGGTTGGAGCACCGCGTTTACGCGGTCAGGATACCTCCACGCAGCGCCCCCTCCCTGTCTACAACTTACCTCGAACCCCAAACTGACGCACTGACGCACTGACGCACTGACGCACTGACGCACTGACGCACTGACGCACTGACGCACTGACACCCAAAATCCCCTTTCCACACCCGCCCCCCCATCTACCCTGCCCCCGTGGAAACGGTCGCCCTGCGCTGCAATCACTGTGGAGCCCCTCTCGAAGTCGGCCCCGCCACCCGGTTTGTCACCTGCCAGTTCTGCCACAGCCAGCTCGCGGTGAAACACAGCGGCTCGGCCGCCTACACGGAGGTCATTGAGCAGATCGCAGCGGCGACCAGCCAGATGGCGGGAAACCTGAAGGTGATCGAACTCCAGAACGAGCTGGAGCGCCTCGATCGCGAATGGACTGACCACCGGGAAACCTTCTATGTCTCAGGAAAAAACGGCCACCGCAGCCCACCCAGCCCCGCGGGAGCCGTGATCGGGGCGGTGATCGGCATCCCGTTTCTGATTTTTTGGATCAGCACGGCCAGTTCCATGGGGGCTCCGGCAGTGTTCCCCATCTTCGGACTGGTGGTGGCAGGTTTGATTGCTTATCAACTCTTCTCCAACTTCCAGAAAGCCGAAGGAATGGAATCCGCGAAAGCGGAATACCAGGCCCAGCGAGACCGTCTGCTCCGCCAGATTGCTGAAGCACGGCAAGGCCAGGCATAAGAATGCCCCCGGCCGGAACGTTGATCTCTGCTGCCTCTATGAGTTTCCGGGGTTAATTCCAAACCAGATCTCGCGGGGGGAAATTTCCCTGTCCACCCTGCGCGAAACTTGCTACACCTTCCTCATCATGCGCCCGTTGCTTTTCACCGCGCTGTGGCTGGCCCTCGGCAGCGGCCTCGTCTTGGCCAAGCCCAAGCCCAAGGCTGACTCGGCCGCAGGCTCCCACGCCCATTCCGTGGAGGAGCTCACCGTGGCGGCCCGCCCCTCATTGGTCACCGTCACCCAGATCGGCCGCGGAGGCAGTCAGGAGGCGCTCGGCACAGGGTTCATCATCAGCTCGGACGGACTCATCGCCACGAATCTGCATGTCATTGGGAACGCCCGCCGCATCAAGGTGCAGCTCTCCGATGGCTCCATGCACGACGTCACCGAAATACATGCCACCGACCCCACGCTGGACCTCGCCATCATCCGCATCGGCAAGAAAGACCTCACGGCGCTGCCCTTGGGCGACTCCGACTCGGTCAAACAAGGCCAGCCAGTGGTCGCACTGGGCAATCCCCAAGGGCTGGAATTCAGCGTGGTAGAGGGGGTGATCTCCGCCCTCCGGGAAGTGGAAGGATCCAACATGATCCAGATCGCGATCCCAATCGAAGAGGGCAACAGCGGCGGCCCCCTGCTCAACCTCAAAGGGGAGGTTCAGGGCGTGATCACGCTGAAGAGCGCGGTCACGAACAATCTCGGCTTTGCCCATGCAGTGAATGACCTGCGGCTCCTTCTGGAAAAGCCCAACCCCATCCCCATGCAGCGCTGGCTCACCATCGGCCGCCTGGACGACCGGCTGTGGGAACCCCTGCAAGGAGCCAGCTGGACCCAGCACGCAGGCGTCATCCAGGTGGACGGATCCGGTGAAGGGTTCGGCGGCCGCTCCCTGTGCCTCAGCAAGGAGAATCCGCCCGCCATGCCGTTCGAGGCCAGCGTGACCGTGAAGCTGGACGAAGAGAGCGGGGCGGCAGGATTGAGCTTCTGCGCAGACGGCAAGGATGTGCACTACGGCTTCTACCCCAGCGCTGGAAAACTGCGACTCACGCGTTTCAACGGACCCGATGTCTTCTCATGGTCCATTCTCAGCGATGCCCCCAGCTCCGCCTACCGTTCGGGAGACTGGAACACCCTCCGGGTGCGAGTGGATGAGAACAAGATCCAGTGCTTCGTGAACGACACCCTGGTGACGGAGCAGCAGGACTCCGGGCTGCGCGGTGGCCGGGTGGGCCTTTGCAAGTTCCGCCAGACCAAGGCCTACTTTAAACACTTCCAGGCAGGGGAGAAGGTTTCCCACAGCCAGATCTCCGACCAACTTGCCTTGCAGCTCAACGCCGAGCTCACCGACTACCTGGCGCACAAGGGTCCCAAGGACAAGACGATGGAGAAACTCCTCGCCGAGCCTGCAGCTTCCCGCAGTCTGCTGGAGCAGCGCGCCAAGACGCTGGAGGAACAGGCCGCCACTCTGCGCAAGCTTGGGCGGGAAGTCCACCGCCGCAATACCGCGGAAGAACTGGTGAAAGTGCTGCAACGCCCCGCCGACCAGACCGAACTGATGCGGGCCGCCCTGCTCGTGGCGAGACACGACAATGCCGAACTGGACACAGACGCCTACTTGCGAGCCGTGGAGCGCATGGCCAACGAGTTGAAGAAAGATCCCGAGATCACCTCCGGCTCCACCTCCAAGGCTGCGGCCCGCCTCGCACACTACCTCTTCAAGGAAAACGGTTTCCACGGGTCTCGCAGCGATGCCATCGACGACCTCTCCAACAGCTACCTCAACCAGGTGCTGGACGACCGTGAAGGCATCCCCATCACGCTCTCCATCGTTTTCCTCGAACTCTGCCGCCAGCTTGGCCTCAAGGACGTCTACGGCGTCTCCCTCCCCGGACGGTTCATGGTCGCCTACCGCGAGCAGTTTGGCGGCGAGAAGGTGGAGACCTACATCGACGTCTTCGACGGAGGTAAATTCCTCCAACCCTCCGAGGCCGAGCGTTTCATCATTCAGACCACGGGACAGGTGGTAAGCGAAGCCCAGCGGGAGCCTGCCACACCACGGGCGATGATCCTGCGACTGCTCTACAACCTGACCAGCTTCTCCAAGAAACCGGAGCTGTCTCTGCCCTATCTGGATCTGATCCTGGCCCTGGAGCCAGACTCTCCCGGTGAACGTCTGAACCGCGCCTTCACCCGCATGAAGACCGGCGACAGCCCCGGAGCCAAAGAGGACCTCAAGAAGCTGCTGGAAACCGCGCCGGCAGGACTGGATCTGCAGCGCATTGATGCGTTGTATCAGTCGTTGTGAGGGAGAGAACGTGGGGAGCGAAGGATTGCGCCCCAAGGAGCGGCGGTTTGTGCTTGCACAACCGCCGGACGTGGCCGGAGGAAGCTTGCCCACAAGCCAACCTGCAGCGATGAGGCCTCATACGGTGGATTGAATTTGGCGGACAATTGCTCCGCTACTCCTCGGCGGTTGTGCAAGCACAAACCGCCGCTCCTTGGACAATCGGATCTGCCGAACCGTAATCGCCAGACACCTGAACCGGCTGATGCCTGTGACTACTTTGGATCACATAGGATCACTTCGCCCCCTCAGCCGGCAGTTCCATGTACTTCGGCCGTTTCAACATCTTCGTCAGCGTCATGCCATCAGAAAACTCCACCTCGGCAATCCGCCAGGCTCCGTTCTCCTGCACCATCACCACCTCCTCCTTGCCCTGGTCATAACTCTTCCCATCGGCCCTGGACGTAAACTTCACCTCAAACCGCGCTTTATTCTCGTCCTTATCTTTGTCCTTCCCCGCCGCCTCCGTCACCGTCGCACTCATCTCACCCTCCATCGTGGCGCTGATGAAATAACCTGAATCGGCAAACAGCGGCTTCTCTATCGTGGCGGGGTCGCCCTTGGCGGCAGCGAAGCCTTCCAGATAGGCCTTGCCGCGGGCCTTTTCCACTTCCAGGAGATGGGCCAGCTCCAGAGTGCACCAGGCTTTGATAATTGTCAGGTCGGCACCATCCCCCTTCGAAAGGCGGCCCAGCTCCTCCTTCATGAACGTCTCCAGCCGCGTCTTGGCCTCGGCCGCCGGTGCCGTATTGCTGACGTTGTATTTCACCTCAAACTGGCTGTTGCAGCCCACCGTGCCCAGAGAGGCCACTGCAACAAGACCGGCGAAAACCAAGGGAGAAAAAGAACGCTTCATGGTGACCGCAGCTTACAGGCATGCGTGGCAAAACACAATTCCTTGCGCCCGACACTTCAAGCCACGGCCTCGGGCGCCTGCTTGTCTGCCCGCTTGAACCATCCCGCTCCCCATCCGGTCCGGGTCTGCCACGCCTCCAGCAGCAGGACCAGCACGAGGGCCACCGCCAGCCACCTTCTAAAATCCTTCCACGCCGGCGGGCGCGGAGCATTCCACACATCGCTCAGATCCACCCGCTCCGCTCCGCCACTGCGGGAGCTTACGGACTTCAGTTCATCAAGCCGTTTGCGATCAAAGCTCCATTCGGGGTTCGTGACGGCATTCACCGGTCCGAACGCGAAGGCAGCATCGCCAATCTTCACCGCCCCACGCAGATAAGTCCCCGGCACCAACTCCACCGTCGCGCGATAGTGCCCCGGTGCCAGGCGCTCCCACTCCGCCGGTGCCGCCTGGATGTTATCCCCTTGAACCAGGACCAGCTCTGGAGCATGCGCGGCGATGCGCTGGTTCCAGCTCTCGTCGTAGAACAGATCGGCCCTCAGCTTGCTGCCTTCCAGAGCCGTGCGCAGGCCCACGCCCGGCGGCACAGTCTCCCCCATCAACCAGCGGGCCAGACTCTGGGCAAAACCTCCGTAGCCCTGCCAGCTCCGCGTCGTGGCGGAGAAATCACCCCCTAGAGGAAACGACACCGTAGCCACCCTCCCAGCTCCACGCTGCCAGAAGGCGACCAGCGGTGCAGCGTACTCGTCCCCACTCACAGCGGCCTGGGTGGCCCCTGGCCGCAGGTAGCTCAAGTTGTAGCCGTCCACCTTGGGCAGCCACTCCAGATTACCCGAGGCCATCTCCATCCAACCGGGTGTGCCCTTGAGGGCAATAGGCTCCTCGATGAAGGCAGAGCGGGCCACCGCCACGGTCTCTTGGGCAAAGAGAGCCGGCAGCTCCTTGGGATCTGAGTTGAAGAAGATGCGCCCATTGCCACGCAGCGCCACATCCTTCAGGAAATCGGCGTCGCTGTCTTTTTCCGTGCCCAGACCGATGACGCTCACCGTCCCCTTCTCCTTGCTCATCTTCTCCAGCAGGGCCTTGTATTCGCCGGGCTCCTCAGCATCTGCCGCATCCGCGAACAGGATGATGTGGCGCTGCCCCACCTTCGCCTTTTCCAGCTCAGCCCAGGCCCGCTTCAGTCCCTGGTAAACATAGATGCCCCCACCGGTGCTCTCCACGCGGCGCACGGCATTCTGGAGCGTGCCTCGATTGCTCCCCACCGCCACCAGCGGGCACACCTCATGCGGCTCACTGTCCACGGCATAGACACACGCCATATCGTTGTCGCCCAGCAGTGCGATGCCCCGTGCCGCGCCTTCGTTGGCCAGTTGCATCTTCACCAGGGAGGTGCCCGGTGCCGTCATCGACATGCTGCCAGAGCGGTCCATGACAATGGCCATAGCCACCGCCAGCTTCCGGTGCTCCTGTTTCAACTCCATGCTCACCGGGAGCAGCGGCTCCACCGGGGATCCAAAATAGCCACCCGCAGCGAAGCTGTGCTTGCCGCCGATCATCGCCAGACCACCGCCCTGATGGTTGACAAAGAAATCCAGGGCCTTGGTGAACCGAGGATCCAGGCGGTAGGCGGGCACGTTGTTGAGCACCACCACCTTGGTCCCGGTGAGCGTGCCCACATTGAGCAGCCCCAGATCGGTGATGGCTTCAACCTCGAACCCCTGGGCCCGGAGTGCCTGGGCCAGAGGGTCATTCTCATAGGCAGTCGCCAGCACCACGCGCGGGCCGCCCTGCACCTCCACCCACTGGGAGGCCGCATTGTTTCCTGCTACCGCATCATCCGCCGCCATGAGCCGGGCCTCGTAGTGGAAGGCCCCTGCCACGCCGAGACGATCGGTGAAGCGGAGACGACCCACACCATTGATGACCTCCACATCCCTCCGGCCAATGCTCTGGCCGTTCCGGGTCAGCTCCACCGGGATCTTGCCATCGCGATCCCCCAGCACCACCACCTCAGCCAGGAAGGCCTCACGCAACTGGACGCGACGGGGCAGGGCCAGCGCGGCAATGCGCCAGTCCCCCACGGTGCTCTGGGCCGCGAGGCGGTAGTCCAGCGGCACCCCCTGCTCACGCAGGCGTTCAGCCAAGCCGTCGAGAGGCTCCGTACTGAAGCCGTCGGTCAGCACCAGCAGGCGGCTCGCCCGGCTCTCAGGGATCTGCGCCAGGGTATAGGAAGCTGCCGACTTCAGCCGCGTGGCCCCGCGAGGGCCCGCATACTGGGTGCCGGAGCCCGCACGGATCTGCGCTCCACGAGTCACCGCCTCCCCTGCAAAGTCCACGAAGTGGAGCCGGTCAGACGGACGACGCGACTTCTCCAAAATAGTCTCCCACTCCGAGATTCTAGGGCCCAACAGATCACCAGCCGACTCGGACTGATCCACCAGCACCCAGAGGTCCAGCGCATCACTCTGCTTGCGCACCTGAGGCTGCACCAGCAGGGCGGTCACCACCAGGAGACAAAGCGCACGCAACGGTCGCGCCAGCTTCAGTCCACGCCAGAACCACCCCGCCACAGCCAGCACGGGGATGAGAAGCAACCATTCAGGGGAAAGAAGACGCATGAGAAATTCAGAGTTTCAGGAAACAAACGCGCAGCTCAGCTTCGGACGGTGACGATGGAGCCCGCGGAAGAACGTGCCGGACCGGACCGCCAGCCCCAGGCCCCCAGCAGACAACCCAGCACCAACAGCACCCACAGGCCCGTCAATGGGTCGGCCTCCGTTTGTTTGAGCGCCGCCTCCCAGCGCCGCGCATCCACCGTATCCAAAGGGGCGGCCTCCCGGAAATCGGCCTCGCGGGTGTCTGCAAAGTGGATCGCTCCCCGGATCATCGTCTTCCCCCCCTCCTCCAGGTCAAAGAAGCCGACTCCATCCGGGACGCGCCCAGTGAACTCCGCGCGAGTACCATCATCGCGACGCAGCGTGAGCGCAGCCGGGGCGGCCCCAGAAGCGGCCAGCGGCGCTGGCACCTCGAGATTCTGCCCCGCCTCAAAGTTACCCGCCCAAGGTTCCCGCTTGGCCTTGCGAAGCTGCTCCACATACCGATGCAACATCACGAGCAAGGCCGGGTGCCGGGCGGCATTCGACTGGGAGAGGTCCCAGGCCAGGAGCAGGCGGCGCACCGGGGTGCCGGTGGCAGTGAGGTCGTGCCGGATCAGCGCGAGCGGGCGGCCGCCCTTCCAGAGCAAGGGTTCGTCCCGTTCCGTCAGGCCCAGCTCCATGGGACGAGGAGTCAACAGGCTCATCCAGTTGAGGTCGCGGGTGAGCGGATGGTCCTCTGCCACGGTGTAGCTGCCGTCCAGCGGCAGGTTCTCGCCTCCGCCTCCCAGAATCTGCACCGCATCCGTATTCACAGGATTGCCCAGTTCCGCCACGGTCAGGTCCGGGTTCTGCGTGACGGGGGCCACCGCCACGCCGTCCAGGGCTTGAAGCATCTTCTTCATCACCCCGCCAGGGGCCGAGCTTGCCTCAAACGCAAGATTCACCACCCGTTCCACGGGGCGCTGCAAGGGCATGCGGTCATCCCAGGTGAACTGGTCTCCGCTCAGCACCAGCGTGGCCCGATCCACGCCCGGCGGCAGCTCGCCGCCCAGTTCTCCGGTCTGCCCAGGGGCTAGAGTGAGGCTGGAACGCTTCGGTTCCGTACTGCCCTCCTGCTCAACCCACCACTGGCGGGTCTGCGGTGCTTTGCCATAGTTGCGCACCAGCACCGACCACTTCACGCCAGAGTCGGGCACTCCCGGCTTGACCAGAGTCGTCTCCACCCCGGCCCAACCAACATTCTCGATCTCCTCTCCCGCAGAGAGCACCGCCACGCCGGCAGCCACCTCCGCTTTGCGGTCCGTCACAAAGATGACGATGCCGTGTTCTTTCACCAAACCCGAGCCCACTTGCAGGGCTTCATCCGGCCGATGGGTGCCGAGCACGGGCTTCCAGCCGTCATACGCCTTTAGCACTCCGGCCAGCTCCGACCCGGTGTAAAGGGTGGGCTTGCGTACATCCGTCTCCAGCAGGTGCCATTCCGTCCGCGCTGCCGCCCGGCTCCAGCCCCGCAGTTTTTCTGCCAGCAGCTCACGCGTTGGCTCCTTGAACGCCTCCATGGAGACGGAGCTGTCCAGCACCACCACCACGGTCTGGCGGGAGTCTTCCTTGATCCAGCGGGGCTCCACCAGCAGCCAGGTCAGCAAGAGGGCCGCCAGGAGCTGGAGCCAGAGAGGCACTGAGTTCCGCAGCCGCTCAAACTTCGCCCCACCCGTGCTCTCCGGCCTCACTCTTTCCAGGAGGAAGAGCGTGCTCACCCGCAGCCGCCGGGAACGCTCCTGGAGGAAATGGATGACCAACACAGCCGGGATGGCCAGGAGGGCCCAGAGGCCGGCGGGATTGGCGAGGAGCAGTCGCATGGGGGGCGGATCAGCAGTCGGTCACGAGCGTCACATCACATCACATCAGGGCTTCACGGTCGGGGTCTTGTCCAGGATCTTGTCCAGCGCGGCGCGGGTGGCGTCGTCGCTGCCTTTTGTTTTCACCTCGAACTCCACCTCCTTGCTCTCGCCAGGTACCGGTCCTGTGCCTTCATCCGTGCCTGCGGCACCCAGCTTGGCGGGGGCATTGGGAGCCGCTTCTTTCAGACGGCTGCCGCCTTCCGCAGGCTTTTCCTTCTCGCTGCCGGCTTCCTTGGTGTCTTCACCGGTGACCATGCGGTTGCGGGCCGCGCCCGCGCCAGTTGTACAACTGGGGCCGTCCTCAGCGGGTACGACAGCGCCGGTGCTGTCGCCTTGGGTTCCCGTTTTCTTGTTGCAGGAGGACAGTGCAGCGGTCAGGAGGACGGCTGCGGTGAAGTGGATCAGTTTCATGTGGATGAGAAAGGTGGGATGAGGATTCAGAGAAGGTTACGATGGAGCCGATGCGGGCGGTGCCAGAGGCGGAGACGATCAGGTTTCATTCAACATCAACTCCGCGTCCGGGTCAGCCCATTTCCACCACGCCTGCACTCAGGGCCTCCGCCCGGAGAGCAACCAGGAAGGGGGGCTCCGCCGCCACCCTGGCCAGACCCGCCCCGCGGCGCACGGCCTGTTCTCGCCAGAGGGAGAAATGCATCTGATACGCCCGGAGGTAGCGAACGAGGATGTCTTTGTCCACCCGTCGCTTGTCGCGCAGGGCCGACTCGCACTCTTCGAACTCGATGTTGCCGTCCCAGGCCGGATGAGCCTCCTCAATGCAAAAGGGGGCAAACACCAGCGCCCTCCCCTTCCCATGCAGCAGGGCGTTCATCATCCGCTCCGGCGGAGTCTCGCTCAGCAGATCGCTCACCAGCACCCGTAGAGATCCAGCGCGGAGCGGGCTCCGCTCCAACAGCCCCGCGACATCGGCTTTGGTATTGGGGTTCGTTGAAACTTCGCCACGGGGCCAGTCATGCGCCAGCGCCCGCTCGATCGGCACATCCACCGCATCCCGGCCCAGTGCGTGAATCCGCACCGCCGCGCCAAGACGCAGGGCGCTTTCGAGACAGAAATAGACCACCTCCCAGGTGCGCAGCGCCTTGGCAGGCGTGAGGAACATGGAGGGACTCAGATCCAGCAGCAGATCCACCTTGGGCGTCACCTCCTGGCGGTAGAGCTTCATCGTGTAATTCCCCGTGCGCGCATAGGCCTGCCAGTTGATGTGGCGGGGATCATCTCCCGGGATGTAGGGACGCTGGTCCTGGAAGTCGATGGAGCTGCCAGTCCCCTGCCCCAACACGCTGCCCGCCACACCGCTCCAGTGGCCGCTGCGCAAGGGGAGCCGGGCCACGGCCGCCGCGCCTTTCATCCGCTGGTGCACGACTGCCAGTGCCGAGGGCTGGAAGTCCGCAGTGTGGAGGTCCATCTGAATCGCTGCCGTGCTCATGAGGATGGCTGAGTGGCTGGGGTGACGCGGTCCTCACCATCAGGCCGCGATTGATCTTCCAGGCGTGAGATGGCGCGAAACTCCTTGATCATGCGGAAGCCCAAATAGCCCACTAACACGACCACCACCGCGAGCGTCACCTTGAAATAGAAGTCCAGGGGAGTGCCGTCTGTGCCCCCCTCCATGAACGCGAACAGAGCACTTGAGGGGAATGGAGCCAACCAACGGTAGGCCGCCTCCTTGGTCACGCCAGGAGTGCCCGCCACAATGGAGGCAATGGCAAACAGCAGACCGAAAAGAGCCTGAATGAGGACATACAGCCAGATGGGCTGGCGTACGCGCGGAAACAGAAGCAACACCGGCAACGGCGCGATGGCCGAGGCATAGATGAGCACAAAGGTGACGATCAGCTCCACCTGCTTCATATCAGTCAGCCCGGCGCCGGAACGCACCGAAATCTGATAGACTGCGTTGAACTGGGCGATGTACAAGATGCCCGTGAAGAGCAGTGCAGTCGCCCAACCGGGATAGAGCACCCGACCCGCAATCCGGCCCAGATAACCCCGCCGTGCCCAAGATGAATAGAGGCTGGGCAGTCGAACGGTGTGTTCACACAGGGCCTCCAGCACGATCCAGCCCCAGACGGGCGAGCACAGCAGAAACCACAAGCCAGACACATCATCATCCGTCGTGTAGGCCAGCACATTGGCCACGACCGCCATGCCGAGGGCCGTCAACCGCTTGCGCGCGGCATGGTTCTCGGAAACCGGGGCAATCCGGGTGGCAGCGATCTCCAGCAGCAGGTACACATAGAGCCCCACCACCGTGGCAATCAACCACACCGAAGGCGAGGCACCTGACATGCCCATGAATCCAAGGCGGTTGGCAAACAGGCTGCTGATGCCGACGGAAAATATAAAGGGCAGAAACAGCACCAGGGCAATGATACGAAACACCATGGGTGCACTGGAGAGCGCCACGGCGAAGGCCGTGAACACAAACGAAATGGCCACCATGATCGCGATGACCGTCAGATCATCCACCACATTGACCTGACCGAAGAAGTAACGCAGCACCGCATAAGGCAGCACCGCCGCCACCAGCAACAGAGACTGCGCCACCAGCGCCACCCACTTGCCCAGCACAATGCGGAAGGCGCTCATCCGGGTGAGTTGCACAAGGTCCAGCGTATTCGCCTTCACCTCATCACTCACCGCCATCAGCCCCCGAGCTGGCATGAGCACCAGCAGAGGAATCCAGACAAAGGCCCAGAAGAATCCGTCGAAGCCCACCATCGCCCCTCGCGAAGCCCCATTGGCCAGCGCCAGCAACTGCATGCCCACCAGCAACGTCATGACCACCTGCACCAGAATGAAGATGGAAATAAACGCCTTCGTCTTCAGCCCCTGCCGGAGTTCTTTGACCAAGATGGGACTGAGCCAATCGGAAAAGTCTGGCGGCGGGAGGGTGTATAGAGGGGCTGTTGTGGCAGGTGAGGACATGGGGAGTCAGGGGGCGGGAGTTCAGTGGGCAGTGGGCAGTTGCCAGTGCGTCAGTATCCGCAGCTTGGAAGTGCTTCGAGAAATTGGCGGCTGCTTGAGATCACGATTGGAAAGAGGCGAAGGGGTTAGGTCGGAGGTGCAATGCAGAACCTCTGATGATTGGCAATCATGGAACCAAGGATGCGCCCCAATTCAGAAGCCTTGTTGACAAGGGTTTCGCACGTTTCTTTGGAAAGGTATTTGCACGAGTAGGCCGTGCGCAGCCAGTGGAGGGTCTCTTGCAACTCGCCATCGGCATCCGTGAGCTTGCTTAGAAAATGGGCTTCGTACCGCCTCTTGGACCAGGCCTCGGCAATGTTGGCTCCAACAGCCCGTGAGCTTCTTCGCACTTGGTCAGTGAGCGAATACCGCTCCTCCTTGGGGAACGATTGGGACAGCTTGAACACTGCCTGCTGAAACAAGAAGGCCTGACGATACAGCTCCAGATCCCGATAGGACCGAGCCACTTTCAATATCTTCTTTGAACTATTGACTTCGTCTGCACTCATCATTTTCAACGGTAAAACTGCCCACTGCCCACTGCCCACTGCCCACTGCCCACTGCCCACTGCCCACTGCCCACTGCCCACTGCCCACTGCCCACTGCCCACTGACTCACTGCCCACTGCCCACTGACTCACTGTTTCTTCAGCATATCCACGAACGCATCCTCCAGCCGCCGGACCTCGCGGTGGAACTCCACGACGGGGATGCCCTCGTTGACCATTTTCTTCAGGCCTGCGGAGAGGAGGTGCAGGTCATCACTGGCGAGGGCGAGGCGGGCACCATCGCGGCGTTGCTCGACCAGACTCCAGCCGGGGTTCATACCAGCCCAGAGGTGGAGTTCCTCCACCTTGCCGAGCACGGTGATGTCCACCACCAGTTGGGAGTCGCCGTTGCTGGCACGACCATTGCCACGACGGAGCGCCTCGGCAGCACCGTGATACACCAGCTTGCCACCGTCGATGAACAACAGCGTGTCGCACATCTCCCCGAGTTCACTGAGGATGTGACTGCTGATGAAGAGCGTCTTGCCGCGCTGAGCCAGGAGACGGACGAGATTCTTGAACTCCAGGCGCGCTTTGGGATCCAGACCCGCCGCCGGTTCGTCCAGGATCATGAAATCTGGATCGGGCAGCAGCATGCGGCCGAAACACAGACGCTGGCCCATGCCCTTGCTGAGCTTGTTCATGGGGCGGTCCGCCAGCACCAGCAGATCGGCAAAGTCCATGACCTCCTCCACGCGAGCGCGGCGCTCGGCCCTCTTGAAACCATAGGCGCGGGCGAAGAAGTCAAGGTACTCATACACTGTCATGCACGAGTAGGTGCCGTAGTGGTCAGGCATCCAGCCGATGAGACGTCGCACCTTCTCCGGCCGGTCCATCACATTCACGCCAGCCACCCGGACCATGCCGCTGGTGGGCGAGTCCAGTGTGGCCATGATGCGCATGGTCGTGGTCTTGCCCGCCCCGTTGGCGCCGATGAACCCCACCACCTGCCCGCGATGGATGTCAAAGTTGAGATCCTTTACGGCATGCACATTGTCGAACACCCGGTGCAGATGCCGCACCTCTACCAGGGTCTCCGGCAGGGGTGGTGGAGGCGGTGCCGAACGAACGGCCGCTGGGGCAGTCTGCGGCGGTTCGACAGCGGGGGCGGCAGCAGTGGGAGTTTCCATGGTGGCGGAACAAACTTGGGTTGAATGGAGTCGGCGTGGCGGTGGTTCAATGAGGCAACAGCATCGCCCGACGGGTGAGTTAGAGCTTCTTCACGTAGTTGCCCAGGATGATCAGGCGGTCGTCGTTCCAGCGGATGGAGCCGAGCGTGGGCACGGCCAGCTTTTCAGCTTCAGCCGCCTCAGCGTAGATCCGGCCTGGTAGTCCCTTGGCGGGCCCCAGCACCTGCTGAGCGAGCGGTCCGCCATCAAACTCCACTTTCTCCCGAATCCAGCCTCGAAAGTCCTGCTCGGTGGCGGCACGCAGCGGCTTCTTTTCGCCGGTGCCGAGATCATCCGCCACCCAGAAGCGCGGCCCCTCCTCCACAATGAAGATCTTCTTCAAGGGCACCTCCAGACTGGACAACACCACCGGCGTGGCATCGCCCACCGCTGGCTGAAACTCGACCGCAGCCCGTGTCGGCCGCACCGTCTGGATGAGCTGCCCCTGCACTGACCGGCTGGCGTACCAGTCCCCCCAACGGGATTCTCCATTGTCGGCAAAAGTACCATCACGGTTCGAGGTGCCAAAATTAGGCACACGCTCGTCATCAATGTCCAGGGGCATCATCCACACCGGCTCAGTAACCGGGAAGCTGCTGCCCATGAGCACGCCCGTGCGGGCCACCTGCTCCTGCAGCACGGTCATGCGCTTCTGGTCCGGCATGAGCGTGGCCAGGATCAATCGAGATCCCGATCCTCCCGTACCATCCTGCAAAACCATGAGCGCGACCAGCAACGCACTGCCCGCCAGAGCTATGGCCGGCGTCGTCCAGAACAGCCGGTGTCGCCGTCCCCCACCCGCCAGCCAGAACAGGTTCACAGGACCGATGAGCACCCCAAACGTGAGGATGAAGGTGAAAATCAACCCGGACTTCAGCGTGAGTTTGCCCACCTTCTCCTTCAGGTTCCACTTTTGATCGTAGTCGTCCAGCCGATTCCAGCTTCCGAGGTCGCCCCCGCTCTTCACCCGTTTTGTCACCTCATCCAGCGGGAAGGTGTTGCCGTCCCAGGTCAGCACCTCCAGCCGGCCCGCCCCGTGCCGCATCTTACCCGGGCGCTCCTCCGGGCCATTCACCATGGGGAACAGCTCCTTCACGGAATCTCCTCCAGAACCGGCGTTCAAAACATAGAGCCGGCCTCCGAGCGAGACCCAGTCCAGCACTGCTCCTTTGGTCTTCGCATCCATCCCCTGCCATTCCCCGGCATCCAGCCAGAGATGCGCCAGCCCCGTGTAGCCACGCCAGTCATCCGGCGCATCCTTCGCATCCACCTCACTCCCGATGAGCTCATTGTTAGAGCTAGAACTCCCGGTGCCGCCGTTGATCTTGCCGCGCAGTCCGCTCCATCCTTTGGTGGAGAGCTTCCTTCCCATCGCGATGAACTCCGTACTGTTGCTGCGGTAGGCCGAACCCTGGCTGTGCAGGTTCCCCGCCTGGGGGCGGTTGATGCCCGGCCCCTCCACCGAGATGCCGAGGTTGCCGTAATAGTAGGCGTTGTCCGTCTGCGGTGTTACCGGGGCATACACCATGAGACGCCCGGAGGACTCTGCTTCCACCGTGAGCTTCGCCTCGGTCGAGAGGCCGCCTCCATACAGATTGCCCGCCCGCAATGTCCAGGTGTGGGGCCGGGAGTCGCCGTTGCGAATGCGCAACTCCAGCGGAACCAGCCCGTACTGTGGACACGTCTCCAGCCAGGATTTCACCTCTACATGGAAGTTGGCCCCGGTCTCCACTCCGGGCGAGTAGGATGTCCCGCCGTACAGTGGCAAAAACAGGCCGCCTGCCAGCAGTGAACACAGAAGGATGCGGATCATAGGAAACAATGCAGTGGGGAAAATGAAATGATTGGATCATGCGCCCTCATGACCAACCCGATGATGAAAGCGGCATGCAAACCAGGTCACCGGGGCAGGGCGGCGGGAGAGGTCAGATCTTGGCCGCCTTCAGACTGGTGGGCAGCGGCTTGTCCTGCGCGGGCACCTGCTCCAGCAGACGCGCCACGATGAGGTCCGGCGTGAGCCCTTCCAGCTTGGCTCCGTAGTCGAGCAGCAGTCGGTGACGCAGGACGGCCGGAGCCACCGCACGGACATCTTCATAGCTGGCGTTCAGGCGTTGATCCATGAGCGCCCGCGCCTTGGATGCAGCGGCCAGTGCCAGCGCGGCACGGGGGCTGGCTCCGTACTTCACCCCGCCCGCGTGAGGTTCACCGGGATGCGTGGCCTTCACCAGACGGGCGATGAAATTTGCGACTGGCTGCGGCATGTAAACCCGGCGGGTCATGTCCAGCACCTGGTTCAAGGAATCAGCGGTCATCACCGTGTCCACCGTGGGTTCAACGCCGATCTCGCGATGCAGCACGATCTTCTCCAGAGTCTCGGCATCGTTGCTCTTCACATCCAGCTTGAAGAGGAAGCGGTCCAGCTGCGCCTCCGGCAGAGGATAGGTGCCCTCAAGCTCGATGGGGTTCTGCGTGGCCAGCACAAAGAACGGCTGCGGCAGCGGATGGGACTCTCCCATCACCGTCACGCGACGCTCCTGCATGGCCTCCAGCAAAGCCGACTGCGTCTTGGGCGAGGCGCGGTTGATCTCATCCGCCAGCACCAGGTTGGCAAAAAGGGGGCCCGGCTGGAACACAAAGCGACGCCCGTCCGGCGTGTCCTGGAGCATGGGGTTGCCCGTGATGTCGCCCGGCAGCAGGTCCGGCGTGAACTGCACGCGCTTGGCCTCCAGCGCCAGGGCCTTGGACAGGCCTTTCACAAGCTCCGTCTTGCCCAGACCCGGCAGGCCCTCCAGCAGCAAGTGTCCCCGCGCCAGCAGGCCGGTGATCACATGATCGATGAGGGCTTCCTGGCCAAAAAGCACCTGCTGCAGCGCGGTGCGCAGGCGGTTGATGGAGGTGGCACCCTGGGCGGCTTCTTCTTCAGTGAGTGGCTGGATGGGGGTCATGAGGAGATGGCGGAAGTTTGTCAGAAAGGACGGTTTTGTGACCTGCTAGTCTTCCCACCCACCAGGCAAGTGAGTGCATGACGAGCATCACCGAGAGGATGCAGGTGCCAGCAACGAAGAGATCTTCAATTTCCCCAAGCTTGGCTTGAACATGTGGCACATCGGGAATCGACGGATGCGCCCGGAATTGAGCAAGCCTCATCCAGGCGATGGACAACGGAACGCTCAAGGATACAAAAACCAGGACCAGGCGTGAGGATATCCAAGGCGATCTGCCGCCCAGACTGGGCATGCAACGTGCGGCAAAAATGGCAAAGATCACCAATTCCACGGCCCAGAGCCCCATTTCCAGATGGTAACCGGGTGGAGGCGCTTTGGTCATTTGAAATAACGCTTCAGCGCCTCCCGTTCACCGGGCAGCAGGGAGTTCTGCCACACCGCTGCCCCGCCATCGCCTGCATTCTGAATGGTGCCCCCCTGCTTCGAGCCCGAGTAGGCGTTTTCATCCACCTCGTGCTTGCCATCCTGCACCCCCATGACGTCGCCGGGGGCGATGCGATTGAGGTCGAGTTGGGAGTTCAGGTTCTCGAGCTTCTTGGTATCCAGATTGGTCTCATCCTTTTTAAAGGTGAGCGGCGCAGTACCTGGCCCACGGTTGATCCCGCCTTTGCCAGGCTTGTCCCCCTCTCCTTCACAGCCAGCACACTGGCTCAGTTTCAGTTCCGGGGAGTTCGCCAGGGCCTCAGCCAGCGCTTTGGCGTTGTCCCGTAGCATTTGAGCCAGCTGCTCAAGCTGCTCCTTGGAGAGATTGCCCAGGCCATTCTGCCCCTGCCCGTTGGAAGCTTGTTGAAGCTGTTTCAAGAGTTGTTCGCCAGGCTTGATGCCCCCGGTGCGCAACCCCTGGGCGGCATTGGCCAGCTCTCCGCCGATCGCCTCCTTGGCCTCCTGCGGGAAGGCATCGCCCGCGGCACGCAACGCGGAAGCCGCTCGCTCCGCGTCGGCCAGGTTCTCAGAGAGCTCCCGCAGCATTTCAGAGGTCTGCTCTTTCAAATTGCCAGCGGCCTCCAGACTGCCGTGCTCATACCAGTTCTCCGCAGGACGCTCCAGGAGCTCGGCGATCTTCTTCTCCAGTTCCTTGAGCGACTCCTCGTCGGCTGCGTCCTTGTGACGCATCTCATCGATCCACTGCTCCACCTCTTTGACGGCGGAGGGCTTTTCAATGGTCCGTTTCTTGGAGGCTGCCCGGGCCTCGATGGGCACCCACGCCGCCAGCGCCAGCAGCGCGGCCACCAGACCCACGGTAATAACGGGACGCTGCCACCTCCAGCGCACGGGCCAGGTGATCTTTTCGGCAGGCTCCGGCCAGGGACCCACGCCCTGAGCCGCAGCGGTCAGGCGGGTCTTCAAACCCATCGCGTCCTCAAGACGGATGCGCGATGCCTCCGCAGACTCAAACTTCCTTCGCACCGTACCCCAGGCCACGAGGGCGCCCGTCGCGAGCACGGCTCCCAGCGCTGCCCACACCCAGCGCAGTTCCACCCCCTCCATCCATCGCACCAGCAGAATCGCCACCGCGCCAGCGAGCCCGGCCGAGACCACCCAGGTGAGCCAGCTTTCCAACCACCAGCCCAGGTTCACAAATTGAGCCAGACGCTTGGCTGCCGATTGCCAGTAGCGGGCAGAGTTTTCCATTGGCATGGGGGAAAACTAACGACCCCATGCCCGCTTTGGCAACGGCTAAGTGGGGCTTCACACCCTTTTCACCCGATCTTCACCGGGCCTTCACGCACCTACTCGGCCCCTGTGTCAGCGATGCCCTTTTTGTGGTTGATGCCGTTGACCTTCCTCGCCCTTGCCTCGCGGAAGAAGCTCTTCAGCACCTCCACACACTCCTCCCCCAGCACCCCGGCGGTGATCTCAGAGCGGTGATTCAGGTTCGGTGACTGGAGCAGGTTCCAGTACCCGCCGGCCGCCCCGCCCTTAAGATCCGGGCAGCCAAAGATGACGCGCCGGACGCGGCAGTGCATGATGGCCCCGGCGCACATGGGGCAGGGCTCCTTGGTCACGTAGAGGTCACACTCGTTGAGCCGCCAGTCCCCCAGCGCCCCCTGGGCCTGGGTGAGAGCGATCATTTCCGCATGGGCGGTGGCGTCTTTCAGCGTCTCCACCTGATTCCATGCGCGGGCAATGATCTGGCTGCCGTGGACAATGACGGCCCCAATCGGCACCTCATCCTGCCGGGCCGCCTTGCGCGCCTGGCGCAGGGCCTCCCTCATATAATGCTCATCACCCGGGGGGTCTTCGAAGTTGATCTCAAAATCCACCGGCCAACATGCGCAATCCCAGGCCAGTGCGCAATCGGTTGTGACCAGTTCTGACGACGCCCCCTCACCTCACCGTTTGAAAAGCCGCCCAGGCCGCGCATACTGCCCGGTAATGGACTGTTTTACGCCTCTCATCCTCCCCTCCCTGCTCGCTGCCGATTTTTCCAACGTCGCTGTTGAAGTGAAACGTGCCGAGGAAGCCGGTGCCAAATGGCTCCACCTGGATGTGATGGACGGAAATTTCGTGGACAACATCTCCTTCGGCCCCGCCATGATCGAGGCCGTGAAGCGCCACACGGACATGTTCCTGGACGTGCATCTCATGATCCAGCGCGCCGACCATTTCCTGGACCGCTTCATCAAGGCCGGTGCGGGCAATATCAGCGTGCACGTCGAGGCCCGCTACGACACCTCCCTGCTCTCCACCCTGCAGCGGATCAAGTCCGCCGGGCTCAGCGCGGGTCTCGTGCTCAATCCCGCCACTCCGTTCGAAGCGGCCATCCCCTATCTGCACCTCATCGACCTCCTTCTCATCATGACCGTGGTGCCTGGCTTTGGCGGGCAGCCCTTCATGGAAAAAGAGACCATGCCAAAGCTCGCCGCCGCCCGCGACTACCGCGAGGCTCACGGCCTGAAATACCATCTCCAGGTGGATGGCGGCATCTATGTGACCACGCCCCCATCGCCCGCCAGCACGGGGCCAATCTCTTCGTCGCGGGCACCTCCTCCTTTGGACCGCCAGACATGAAGGCCTCCATGGCCGCCCTGGCGGAGTCGGTGAAATAACTTCCCGGGAATCCTTTCTGCCGCGCCCGCCTACATTGAGGCAGCGCGGCAATTTTTTGATATGAGCCCGGTTTTGCGGGGAATCGAGCCTGCGACTGAACAGGCTGAAGCCTGTGACTACTTTTCCGGCAGCGATGCAAAAAAGTAGTCCAGAGCTTTAGCTCGGTATTGGGAGACATGGATAGCCCGACTGACGGACTAAAGTCCTGTACTACTTTGTCGAGCCCTCTCCCTACGCAAACAACTGCGTCACCGCCTTGGCCTTCACCAGCTCGCGAGGCTGATTGAGGTGATTGTACACAATCGTCTCCGGATCGATGCCGAATGCATGGTAGATGGTCGCCAGCAACTCCGCCGGATGCACCGGGCTCTCTGCTGGAGAGGACGCCGTGGCGTCCGACTTGCCGTGCACATAACCGCGCTTGATGCCCGCACCGGCCACAATGCTGGTGTAGCAGTAGGGCCAGTGGTCGCGCCCGTCTGCGCTGTTGCCATTGCCGCTCGTGCTCACGCCCTTCTCCGGGCTGCGGCCGAATTCCCCAATCGCCACCACGAGTGTCTCGTCCAGCAGGCCGCGACTGTCCATGTCGTCAAAGAACGCGGAGAGACCGGCGTCCAGCATGGGCCCGCTCTGGTCCTTCATACGCTTCGTCAGGCCCACATGATGATCCCACGAGTGATTGTCTGAGTTCGCCACCTTGGGCCAGATCACCTCCACCACGCGGGTGCCAGCCTCGATGAGACGACGGGCCAGCAGCAGGCTCTGGCCGAAGGTGTTTTTCCCATAACTCTCGCGCACCTTCTCGGGTTCGCGGTCCAACGCGAAGGCATCGCGGGCCCGGCCACTGGCGATGAGGTTGAGCGCACGGCTGTAGTAGTCGTCCAGGCTCATGTCCTTCACTGCATTTTCGATGGCCGGCATCTGGTCGCTCAGGGCCTCGCGCAGGCGGGCGCGACGCTGCAGGCGCACGCTGAAGAGATCCGGCCGCAATTGCAGGTCATCGATCTTGATGCGGCTCATCTTCAGCATGTCCATGTCATCGCCGTCCGGATACAGCGTGTAGGGATCGTAGCTCTTGCCCAGAAAGCCGGCCGTGCCGCCCTTGCCGATCACGTTGGACTCCTGCAGCGGACGCGGCAGCATCACAAACGGCAGCATGGGTTCATCCAAGGGGCGCAGGCGGATGATGTTGGAGCCGAAGTTCGGGTAATCCTTTGCATTCGGCGGCTCAAGCTGGCCGGAGGGGCTCACCTTGTCCGTGGTGTAGCCCGTCATGATCTGGTAGATCGCCGCCGTATGGTTGAAGAGCCCATTGGGCGTGTAGCTCATGCTGTTGATCATGGTGAACTTGTCGTTCACCTTGGCCAGACGGGGCAGGATCTCCGTGAAGTGATGCCCGGGAATCTTCGTGGGGATGGTGTTGAAGGCACTGCGCACCTTGTCCGGCACGTTTTGCTTCGGATCCCACAAGTCGATATGGCTCGGCCCACCCTGCAGGTAAATCATGACCATGTTCTTGGCCTTGCCCCAGCCCGGAGAACCTGCGGCGCTGGTGCCACTGGCCGCGGCGGCAGCCTGGGCACGGAAGATGTTATTGAGCGTCATGCCCACCATGCCGGCCCCGCCGATGCGCAGTACATCGCGCCGGCTTAGCCCCAGATGGGAATCACACAGATCTTTGGCAAGCTGGCCGGGGATGCGGAACATGGCAGTCGGGATGGATTGATGACACGATGATGCCGGAAAAAACGCCGGCCGTCACCCCTGCATTGCACCCCACCTGCCTGAGGCACTGCACTATCCTGCTCCTGCAATTGAGGATCTTGCTCAGAGCAACCGCGGACCAGAACCTCCCAGAAAACACGAGACTGCATCAGGTCACAGCCTACGCTAACAAGATTGAGACTTAGTAGCAACAAGTATTGCTAATGAGACCTGTTTGCATAAATGACACCCACCTATGCGGCCCCCCATTCTCTCTCTTGGCCTAATTCCCCTCATTGCCATGACCTTGGCGATGACGCCAGCTCACGGTGCCACCATCACCAAGCTCATCGATTTCAACAACACTGGCACCCGAGAGAGTGTGCAGAACCCCATGAGTACCCCCCTGGTGATTGGGTCGGAGCTTTGGTTCACCTCAGAAGGAGGGGGTGAGGTGGGGTTCGGAACTCTGGCGAGCTACAATCTGGCGACCAATACCCTGACAAAGCGATTGGATCTGGGCGTGCCCGATGAGGAGACGTTCTACGATCAGGGAAACTCACCCACCAGCAGCTTCACCCGGGATGGCAACCTTCTCTACTACACCACCACGCGTGGAGGCACTGGAGACCGTGGCACGCTAAATGTGTACAACACCACCACGAGCAGCAATACCGTCCTGTGGAACTCCCCCACCAACAGCCCCGCCACCAATCCCAATACCCCTTCAGGGAATGTTGCCGTCGTGGATCGTGGTGCCGCTGGCAAGGATGTCTATTTCATGACCGGCAACGGCGGTGCCAGCGGCTCCGGCTTCGGCACCATTCAGCGCTACAACACGGTGTCTGGTGTCACGAGCACGGTGTATGAATTTGCGGGAGGAGCCACCGCGGGCCGCCAGCCCTTCGAGGGCTTTACTCAGGTCGGTAACAAGCTCTACTTCAATACCTTCACCGGCGGCAACGCCACCACCACGGGTCAGACCCCAGCCTCTGGAAACGGAGCCGGAACGCTCTCCGCTCTGGATGTAACGACAAGCGGAAGTGAATCCCTCACCACGCTGGCGCTCCTGCCGCTGGGCGACGGCTCCACGCGCCTCCCCGCGCACAACCCCTTCTACAGCGCGGCGCAGAACGCCTTGTTCTTCACCACGGTGGGTACCGCAGCCCAGCCCGGCAGCCTGCAGAAGTTTGACTTTGCCACCGGCACGCTCACCACCCTCTACGAGGTGACCGGTGCCCCCACATCCTCCGGTCCGTTCCCAGATGGTCGCTACATCTACGGCTCCGCCTTTGAGTGGGGCGGCTCCCTCTACTACGCCACACGCCAGGGTGGAGCCCTCGGCGGAGGCACCATCAACCAGTTTGACCTGGCGACCTCCACGAACACGGTCCTGTACAACCTCAGCTCCGATACAGGAAACAACTTGGGTGGAGACGTGCAGAGCGGCTTCGCCTTCTCCGACTGGGACGGCATTCCCGCCCTCTACCTGCTCACGCGCCAGGGCGGCCTCTACGACCACGGCACCTTGCTGCGCATCGATCTGGTGCCAGAGCCCTCCCGCGCCCTGCTCCTCATGGCCGGACTGGCCACCGCCTTCCTTCGCCGCCGTCGCCCTGCTCCTTCTATTTCATGAAACCTACATCGTCCAAAGCATTCACGCTGGTGGAACTGCTGGTCACCATCGTGATCCTCGCCATTCTGGCGACCATCGGCTTCAGTGGCTACAACGCCATCAAATTGAAGGCGCTCTGCGTCAAGGACATCTCCCAGATGCGCAAGATTGGCAACGGCGTCCTGGCGCGCGCGGCAGAGAACAACGGCTACTTTTACACGCGTGAGGAGATCGGAAACTCCTCATTTCGCGCCTATGAAGACCGCTTCAGCCTCTGCCAAGTCATTGATCCCTGGCTGGAGGATGAGCAAGTCTGGATGAGTCCGCGCCCAAATCCCAAGCTGGTTCGGTATGGCAACACCTACGCATGGTCCCGCGCCCCGGATGTCACCCAAAAGTCTCTGGGAATGCAGAAAAATCTGGGCAAACTTCTCCTGATCTGGAACGCCCACACCTTCACCATCCCAAGCGTGAGAAATGTGGCTGAGACCGCAAGCAACGGTGGCCCCCGCAATGCCTCCAAGCAGTATTACTACTACCCGTGGAAGAACGGGACGGCGATCAACTGGCTGTATGCCGACGGCCATGTGGAAACCCGCTAGTCCGTTCCAACTGTCAGCCGTCTTGAGCATGCTGGCCATCCTGGGTGGCAGCATGCTTCTGCACGCCCAGGATCCAGGTGCAGAGGAAGGAGAGAGCGCGGAAGCCGCTGATCGCTCCGCGACTGCTGCCCTGCCCGAACGCGATCCCGCCCTGCTTGCCGCTCTTACCGCGGACTTGCGGCAACGTTACATCAAGCCCCCCAAGGAGTGGCCGGCTCCGGACATTGATCCCGGCGTGGTCTATGCGGAACTGAGCACGCCCACGATCCCAGCAGGTCCTGCCGACAATCCCACCTCGCCCGCCAAGGCCACGCTGGGCTTGAGCCTCTTTTTCGATCCGCGGCTTTCCGGCAGTCAACAGATCTCCTGCGCCAGCTGCCACAGCCCTGAACTGGGCTGGGCCGATGGTCGGTCCTTTGCTGCCGGGAACTTCCGGCGCACCCTGAAACGTCACACCCCCTCCCTGCTCGGGATAGGTCATGCTGCCACGTTTTTTTGGGATGGCCGACAGAGCACGCTGGAAGATCAAGCGACCGAGGTGATCACCAATCCAGATGAGATGGCCGGCGATCCCGCAGAGGTCGTGGCGCGTCTGCAAAAGGAAGCTGAATTCTACGCCCCGCTTTTCACCAAGGCCTTTGGCGATGCCAGCATCGACTTCCAACGCGTGGTCCAGGCGCTGGCCGCCTTTCAACGGAGCCTCAAGGTGGGACGCTCCCCGTTTGACAAGTTCATGGCGGGCAAGCCTGAGTCACTGAGCGATGCCGCCGTCCGGGGGCTGCATCTCTTCCGAACCAAAGGACGCTGCCTGAACTGTCACCAGGGTCCCATGCTGCAGAGTGACACCTTCCACAACCTCGGCCTCACCTACTACGGCCGGAAGTATGAAGACCTGGGGCGCTACAAGGTGACCGGCAAACCCGAGGACGTTGGCAGGTTCAAGACCCCAACACTCCGCAATGTCGCCCGCACCGGCCCCTGGATGCACAACGGCCTGTTCCCGTCGCTCGACGGTGTCCTGCGCCTCTACAATGCCGGCATGCCCCGGCCCCGTCCGAAACCCGGACAGGAGAGCGATCCGCTCTTCCCAAAAACCGACGCCCTCCTGAAGCCATTGAAAATGGACGCCGGAGAGCTGGCGGACTTGAAAGCGTTCCTGGAGGCGTTGAACGAGCCGCAGGTGCGCATTCTCTCCCAGCCGTTCCCGCCCATTGCCTCCTCGCAAGGCAGCTGATACGCAGGAAAAGGATTCACGTATCAGGCAGGTCAGTACACCGTTGGGCGCAGGGCCGGGGCTTTCCCCGGCCCACCAATGCATTGCAAAAAAGAGTTCCGGGCCTAGCGTGACCGCATCGCTCCCCGAACATCCATGCAGGCCCGGCATTGTGTCGTCGCCCCTTTTGATCCCGCCGCCACCGCTGACGAGTGGCTGAAGCCCATTCGTACCCATTGCCTGGGACTCGCAACATGGCTCCAGAGCCAGCACCAGCAGGTGACCCTCTTGTATGCAGTAGGCGACGTAACGCCCGGTGACGGCTCTCCCCTTCCCGGACTCGCGGGAGTGGAGCAGTGCTTCTTGCCCAACCCAGAGGGCACCCATCCCCATCTTCCGCCGTGTGCAGACCTCGAACTCTCTGTGCGGGTGTCAAACTTTCTTGGCAGTCGGGAATTCGACTTCATCCACTTTCAGGACTGGAAAGGCGCGGGCTTCGTCGCCTTGCAACGACGCCGTACGCTGGGACTGCCTGGCGAACCGGTGATCACCTCCACAGTGCATGGCGGCACCGAACGCGAGATGGAATGCCGCGGCACATTCCCCGCCGGCACAATGGGCCATCTCATCAGCTGTCATGGGGAGCGTTGGTCCGTCCTGCATGCGGATGTGGCCATCCTGGCAAACGCCGACCTGAAAACCTGGGGCCAGCAGCATGCCTGGGAGTTTCCTCCAACCCGGGTGACGCTTCCGCTCTTTGGATCTGGAAATGAGGGAGGCACTGTGTGGGCCCAGTGGCTTCAAGAATTACCGGGCTTAAGGTCGCGCAGTGACGTCCCCGCCACTCCGGCGGGAACACCACCAGCGCTCACCGTCTGCATGGCCCATCACAATCACGGCGCTTATCTGGCGGCGGCCCTCGCTTCACTGGCCGCTCAGACGTTTGCAGACTTTACCGTCATCGTCGTGGACGACGGCTCCACGGACGCAGACTCGATCGCAACCTTCGATTCGCTGGAAAGTCAGTACCAGCATCGGGGCTGGCAGTTCATCAGGTCCATCAACCGGGGGGCGTCAGGAGCTCGAAACCATGCCGCAGGGCTGGCTGAAACATCTCACATGGTGTTCATGGATTCCGACAATGTCGCCCGCCCGGAGATGCTGGAAGTTCTGGGCAAAGCCGTGCACCGGTCCGGAGCCGACGCTCTCTCCTGCCATTTTCTGTTGTTTGACGGAGATATCCCCTCCCCTGCAGCCTCCTGGTTCGCGGAGTATCACGCGGTGGGCCCCTGTCTCGAAGCGGGATTTCTGACCAATGTGTACGGCGACACCAATTTCATCATCCGCACCGAGGTGTTTCAAAAGCTCGGAGGGTTTCGCGAGATCTCCGGCTTTAGCCTTGAGGATTGGGAGTTTCTTGGCAGGCTCGTCCAATCTGGATACGATCTGGACGTCGTCCCGAAATCGCTTTTTTACTACCGTCATTTGCCCGACAGTTTCAGCCGTAGAGGGGACTTTCATACAAACCATCTGCGTGTCATCCAACCCGTGATGGGTGACTCCCCCTTCTGGGTCAAACGAGCGCTGCTTGGCTGGTTTGGCAGCGAAGGCCCGGGCGGAGAAAGCACGCGGCAGGAATTGTTACAACTGCAGGAGAAGATCGCCCAGTTGTCCACTGAGGTGGAACGCCTTCAACAAGCACGCCTCGAAGACAAGGTGCGACTAAAAGCTGCCAAGGAGAAAGTGTCCCGCCTTCGGGAAAAGCTGCTGACCCAGCAGGTGAAGGCCAGCAAGTTCGGACAGAAACTACGGCGGTTGTTTTTCCCTGGAAAGTGAGACAGAGGATTGAGCGAGGCTTCCCCCGCATCCCCTCGCGCTGCATGGTAGAAGAACCGTCCCACCACATCCGCAAACCGGTAAGGGAGGCGGGAGATCTCCGGTCCCGCGAGCAAACGGAGCGAACCACCGCCACCCGTCTCCACATCCCCTCACCGCCCAGCACCTCAGGAGACACGCGACTGAGCGGGGCTGCCCCCCGGCCTCCTCCAAGCCCCCCTGACCTCAGGTCTTGTGTCTTCTGTCTTCCAGTCTTCTGTCTGCTGCGAAGCAGCTAATGATTGAACAAGAACGCCGGCGAATTGATCAACGCCCACGCCAGATCCTGCGCGGCCGTGAGCCTTTGATTCGCCATCTGTTGCTTGCTCAGCTCCGCATCACGACGCAATTGCAACAACTTGGGGTCAAGCTGAATCGGATTCTTCGCGACCGCGAGCACGCCATCGAGCTCATTGAGCTTCGCGTCCTCCGGCAACGGCTTGCGCGCTGCCACTACCTGCTGCTGGGCCTTTTGATAGCCCAGATCGGTCACCAAGTACCCATCCTTCAGAGCAGCCTGTTGCTCTTTGCTGCGCTTGTCAGGAGCGAGACGAACGGCATCCGCCACGATCTGGGAGGCTCCGAATCGCAGGGGGGTTTGAGCAGTGGTCACCGAGATCTTGAACCGGCCCAGCTGATACCGCTGCCGCTGGAAACCTTGCTGCATGACGATGGTGAACTGTGTACCTTCCTCGTACCCGGTGGTTGCCGGATCCGTCTCAAACACGGCCTGCTGATAGCGACCAGTGTTCGGAGAGACCGCCCAACCCCGGTCTGCGACGTCGCGATTGCCATTGACCGATGCGGCGGCGGAGAAGTCCTTCTGTTCAAAGGTGGCCTTGGGAGCCAGGAGCTTCACCGCCCCCTTCAGGTCCGTATTGCGTTTGGGCGCGCCTGGAGCCTTCTGCCCCGCAGGAGTCTGGCTCACCATGAACTCAGTGAGCACGAAGTTGCCGTCCGGTGCGAGGCCCGGCCCGTTGTTGGGCAGGCGCACATCCGGCAGGGCCTCGATCTTGATCCCCGTGATGCCCTTCAAGTTCGTGCTGCCACGCAGCGTGTAGATCGCATCCACATTGGGCCCCTCAGGGGTACCCGTGACGAAGAGCGAGCCATCCGTCTGTTTCTCAATCTTCTGCACTCCCTTGGCATCCACCACCGTCAGATCCAGCGGCACCCACACGGTGGAGAGATCCACATACGGCTCCCAAGCTTCCTGTTTGGGCGCGGCGGCCTGCACCAGCGCAGCGGAAGCTTCCTCCGCTTTCTTGATCGCCGCGGCCCGGTCGGCCTCTTTCTTGGCCACCACGGGGGCTTGTTCTTTCTTATAACCTTCCAGCGTGTTCTCCGCGGCAGCAATCTTGTCGCGGCGCTCCTGTTCCATGCGGGCGATCTCCGGGGCCTGCTTCACTTCTTGCGCGCTCCACTCGGCCAACAGGCCTTTGTTCTCCGCATCCATCCCCGCCATGGCGGCCAGGGCGGCATTGGTTTCCTGCGGCGTGGGCGGGCGATTCAGGATGCGCATGAAGAGCTCCTCCACGAGTTTCGCATCGTCGGGGATCTCCTTGGCCAGCTTGGCAATGGCATTGCCAGGATCACTGATCGCATCGCCCACCGTGGGTCCGCTGATGAGCGCCATCACGGGGCCAAGCTGCACATCGTTGCTGCGCTCGCACTCACAGGCGCTCTCCCGCACTGGGCGGCCGAAGTTCCCCAGGAAACCGTCCGGGATGTTAGTCTTCGCGTCAGCGAGTTGAGCAGCTCGCGTCCCTGGGGCCACTCCAGGAATCTTGCTGGTCGCGCCGGTCACCGTGTAGATGGCGTCAAAAAGCGCCTCCGCCGGCAGACGACGGGCCTTCGCGTGGCTGTAGTTGATCTTGTCGTCGTCGTTCCATTTGTTGGTCGAAATTCCCAACTGGTAGGTGCGCGATTTGCAGATCATCTGCATGAGGTGGCGCACGTTGAATCCGCTGTTGCTGAACTCCTGGGTCAGATAGCTCAGCAGTTCGGGATTGCTCGGCGGGTTGCCTGCGCGGATGTCATCCAGCGGCTCGATCACACCTGTGCCTGTGAGATAGCCCCAGATACGGTTGGCATAGCTCATGGCGAAGTACTGGTTGTCCGCACTGGTCATCCATGAGGCCAGTTGCTCACGGCGCGGAGCCTCCTGCGGCGTGGCAAACTTCGCCGGGTACGGGAACTCCGGTGCGGCGGGCTTGTTCGTGCGCAGGTGGATCATCTCACCCTTGCCTGTGTCTTTCACGATCTCGAACAACGGCTTGGCCCCTTCCACGGCCGTGCCACCGATGTTCCGCTCCCCACTGGCCGGGTCGCGGTCAAAACCAATCTGGGAGAAGAACGCCGCGGTCTGGTAGTACTGGTCCTGGTTCCACTTCTCAAACGGGTGGTCGTGGCACTTGTTGCAGTTGAACCGGATGGCCAGGAAGAGGTGTGTGGTGTTCTCCATCGTCTCCTCCGGCGTACGCAGGATCTTGTAGTAACTCGCAGCCGGATGCTCCTTGTTGGACCCTGAAGCCGTGAGGATCGAGTAAACAAACTTGTCATACGGCAGGTTCGACTCCACCTGCGCGCGGATCCATTCGCGGAACATTTTGGCCCCTTCATCTCCCAGGAACTTGCTGTTCACCTGGAGCATGTCAGCCCACTTGTTGGCCCACTGGTCCACGAAAGCAGAGCTGCCAATCAGCTTGTCCACCAGTTGATCCCGCTTGGCGCGGGACTCGCCGGGATCGGCCAGGAAGGCGCGCACCTCTGCGGCCGAAGGCGGCAGGCCGGTGAGATCCAGATAGACGCGGCGGATGAAGTCGGTGTCGCTGCACAGCTCGGAGGGCAGGATCTTCATACGCTGCCACTTGGAAGCCACGTATTCATCGATCTTGTTGAACTTGGGCGGCTCCACCCAGGCAAAGCCGGAACGGTCCCCCATGACGGTGATGGTAGTGGCCGCATAGGCCCCCTCAAAGCGGGCCAGCATGGGAGCCTCGCCACGGCGGAGTGTCGTCACTAGACCCTGCTTGTCAGATTCAGCCACTTCGATGTTGCCGCTCTCAATAAAGGCCTCGGCAGTGACGTCCTTGGTCACCCCATCCGCATAGGTGGCCAGCACCCGCATCTGCTGGCGGTAGCCGATGGCCTCCACCACGGGATTGCGCGGCAGCACCTCGATCCGGGTGACGCGCGGCGAGTCCATCTTCAGACGGGTCCCGTTGGCGATCCACGCCTTGATCGTCTCATAATAGAGCTCACCGGGCACCGTGACCTGGCCGCCTTCATGCGGCACGCTGCCACTGGCCTTCAGCAACATCAGGCTGTGGCCCGGTGCAGCGATGTTGGCGCGTCGGCTCCAGAGTTCCTCGGAGAAGGCGGACACATCATAGATGGGGTCATAACCACGAAGGGAGAGCTTGAAGCCGTTCTTCCCATCCTTGGATCCATGGCAGGTGCCCATGTTGCACCCCGCCTTGGAAAGCACCGGCATGACGTCCCGCACGTAGTCGGGCTCGAACTTGGCCTTCACCCCCGACACCTCCATGGGAACCTCCACCTGATGCGTGCCCAAAGATACCACCAGCGTGCCTTTGCCATCCTCCTCCGGACGCACCAGACCGCGTGCAGACACGGCAACAGGCAAACCTTTGGCTTCCATCTTCACCTGGCGCGTCACGTCCGCCCGGGTGCCATCGGTAAAGTTCGCCGTCACCAGCACCTGGGCGTACTCGGTCCGTTTGCCGATCTGAATGTTCCGCGGGCTCACTTCCAGCGAGCCAATGACCGCGCCCTTGGGCAGGGTTTCAGGAGTCAAAGACTTCTCCACACTGCTGCGCACCGTTTCATCCGGTGCCGAGGCTTCCAGCGCGGCCAGGGTCTTCTCATCCGCCAGAGGCACACTCACGATCTCTTTCACCACCGTGCCGGCGGCCACGTCCACCAGGCGCAAGCGGCCATCTTCGCCGCCCACCGCCACCGTTTTGCCATCGGGGCTGAAAGTTAGGGCAAACACCCCACGCTCCATGGGCACGGACTTGAGCTGCTTCACGTCCTTGGTCACCCAGGCCTCCAGCTGCTTCTTCTCATCCGCACTCTGCCCGCTCACCACCTTCTGCACGATGGCCTGGATCTCCTTGGGCATGGCGGGATCAAACTCCGCACTGTACAGGGTGATGCCCCCGCGGCCCTCATAGCTGCTGCCACACGCGATGAGCTTGCCATCCGGGCTGTAATCCACGGAGAAGATGCGACCCTCCACCGCAGGGAACCGGCGGATCAGGTTGGCGTTGTCTCCAATAACCCGCTTCGTCTCGCGGAACACGCGGTAGATCTGGGGAGCCCCGTCCGCGCCACCAATGAGAATTTCATCCCGCAGCGGGTGCCGCATCACCGCGTGCATGCCGCCCTTGAGAGCCCCCGGCGTGATGGAGGTGATGTTGTCCACGAACCGCTTCGTGGCCACCTCGGTCAGTTTCGCGGACATGTCCCGGCCCGCACCGATCACGTGGCTGCCGTCTTTGCTCCACACCGTGTCCAGCACCCAGTCGTTGGCCGACCCCGTGAAAAGCACTTCCTTGCCCGTGGCGGCCTCGACCGCCCGCAGGGAGTTGTCCGCCCCGCCAAAGGCGATGAGCTTGCCGTCTGGAGACCAGCTCGCACCGTACAGCGTGTCGAACGTGACGCTGGCGCTCACCTCCAGCTTCCTCTTCGCCACATCCCACACCTGGATCTCCCCCATCCGCCCGGGGCTGCCGCCCGCCACGGCGAGCCGCGTGCCATCCGGGGAGAACGCCACCTTCTGGATTCGCTCCGACAGCCCCACCAGCCGGGCCTCAATCCCGCTGCCATCCGCCCGATGCAGCAGCACTTCATGGTACCCTGCCACCGCGATGAGCTTGCCATCCGGTGCATAGTCCAGGGAGGTGATCAGCGGGGCGGTCGCGTACACAGGCGGATGCTCCATGTCATATTGCTGCCGTGCCGAGGCTGGCGTGTCGTCCTTGGCCCCCTCAGTGATCCACCGTTTGATCAGCGCGATCTGGGTGGCGTGCAAAGGGTCAGCCTTTTGCGGCATCTCCGCCTTGCCCGAGGCATCGGGGGTGATCTCCTTGAGCAGATGGCTGACATCCGGCTGCCCGGCCACCACGGCATGCCCCTCCTCCCCACCCTTCATCAGGCGGGTAAATTCCGTCATGATATAGTCCCCCTTGGCCTTGGAAGGCTGGTGACACCCGTAGCACTGCCCTTGGAAGATGGGGCGGATCTGCTTGTAGAAGCTGACGGGTGCGTTCGGGTCCACCACCTCCTCTTTCTTCGGGGCGGCATCTCCCTGCACAGGCCAGGACAGGGTGGTGGCGATTGCCAGCAGCGACGCGAGCCGGGCGGGAGCAAATCGGAAGGTAGGTATCATGGAAGACGGGCGGGGTCGTGTTCTGTCTGAAAAGGGGATAGGCGACACTGGACGATCCAGACCGCACGGAGGGCGATGGCATGCGCTTCCCCGCGGCGGCATCAGATCATGTCACCACACGTAAATCGTCCGGGCGATGTGAATTCCCACACGCCAACCAGATTTCCCATGAGGGATGCGCAGATCATGCATGGGCAGCAGCGGGCCGAAGGGAGAACATTCCCATCGTGGCCAACTGCCATGCCATTCACTTCAGTGTTGCCAAAACATCGCCAACGCAGGGATGATGGGCTGGTGATGAAGCGCACCGCTCTCATTTTTGGCTGTAGCCTCGCATTCGCAGCCTGCTCATTGGGGGTGGCAAACTCGTGGTCCACTGCCGTTGGCGTCGGGCGCGTCACAAAAAACCTCCACGTCACCGTTCTGGACAACGTCAACGGGACGCCGCTCTCAGACATCGAAGTGATTTTTCGAGGTGATCGCGACGATCTCTCGACGCAAGTCACGGATGCGCAGGGGCAGGCACTCCTCCAGATTGAGCTCCCCTCCAACACTGTCTCAGACTTGTTCAGGCGAGACAGTCACTACGGCGTCATGGGCAACCTCGAACTGCGGAATGCCACCGGACCTCTCATTAGCGTTCCTCTTGGCGAGTTGGTACCAAAGGGCCGACGTTCGCTGGAGACCCCGCTCCCACCGCTGACGCTTGTGACCAGTGGGCGGTGAGAAGTACCTGTGCAGAAGGGCGTCACCAGCCATTCTCCCCATTCACTGTGAATCCCGAAGGCGACGCTTGCACTCCCCGGAATCAGCCTGCTGAATAATGCCCATGCGCATCGCCTGGCTTTCCCCGCTCTCCCTCGCCTCACTGCTGGCCCTCAGCTCGACGCTGCATGCCGAGCCTGCGGCCCCGACCGCACCCGCCGTCGCACCAGCAAGCCCGCCCGCAGCCGCGCCGGCAGGGAACACGGCCATCATTCCTGTGGGGAAACTGGAGAAGGACATGTACGACTGGGACCAGCGCCATGCCGCGATCCTCGCAGTCAAAGACCAGGTGAAGCCCCAGGTCGTGCTCATCGGCGACTCCATCACCCACTTCTGGGGTGGACCGCCCAATGAGCCCAAGGGCAACCGGGGCAAGGAAGCCTGGGCAGCCACCTTCGGCGAGCTGCCCGTCCTGAACCTCGGCTTTGGCTGGGACCGCACCCAGAACGTCCTCTACCGCATTCAGCAGGGTGAGCTGGACGGCCTTATTCCTCGGCTCGTGGTGATCCACATCGGCACCAACAATCTGGCGGGCACCAAGAACGCCCGAGCCAACACTCCTGCGGAAATCGCCGAAGGCGTGGGGGCCATCGTGGACCGCGTGCATGAGAAGTGCCCGGATGCCGCCATCGTGCTCATGTCCGTCTTCCCCCGCGGTGAGAAGCCGGACAACACCTACCGTGTAAAGATCAAGGAGATCAACGAACACCTCGTCCCGCTGGGCAAGCGCAATGGCGTGACTCTGCTGGATCTCACCAGCAAGCTCACCAACCCCGACGGCACGATTTCACGGGATGTGATGCCTGATTTCCTGCATCCCGGTGAGAAGGGCTATGCCATCTGGGGCGCGGCGCTGAGGCCGTATCTTCCCAAACATTGAGCTTTGGTTTTGCCCTTTCCTCCACGAAGATGGTCTACGGCGAGACTCCGCCTGACCTCCCCATCCCAGCCCATGAGCAAAGGCCCCGATCTCGATCAATTCCGCGTCACCCAAGGCGAAGGCTTCAAGCTGGAAGACTTCCCCACCAAGATCTCCAATCTCTACCTGGATGAAACGGACTACCTGGAGAAGCTGGGGAAGTATCGTGACGATCTGCACGAGATGCAGCTCCAGATGTATGCGCATGATCGCTACGCCATGCTGGCCATCTTCCAGGCCATGGATGCAGCGGGCAAGGACAGCACCATCGAGCATGTCTTCAGCGGGGTGAACCCTCAGGGCGTGGATGTTTACTCCTTCAAGAAGCCCAGTGAGGAAGAGCTGGATCACGACTTCCTCTGGCGTGCCAACACCCTCATGCCGGGCCGCGGGAAGATCGCCGTCTTCAACCGCAGCTACTACGAAGAAGTGCTCGTGTGCAAAGTGCACCCGGAGATCGTCACCAAGATCCAAAGGCTCCCCGAGCGTGCGGTCAAGAACATGGGCAAGCTCTACGAGCAACGCTACGACAGCATTCGCGACCTGGAAAAGCACCTGCATCGCAATGGGACCCATGTCGTGAAATTCTTCCTCAACGTCTCCAAGCGAGAACAGGCCAAGCGCTTTCTCTCCCGTCTGGATGACCCGGAGAAGAACTGGAAGTTCAACGAAGGGGACCTCTCCGAGCGGCAGTACTGGGACGACTACATGAAGACCTACCAGAAGGCCATCCGGGAAACAGCCACTCCCAACTCACCCTGGTACATCGTCCCTGCCGACAGCAAGAAGAACATGCGCCTGCTCGTCGCCTCAATCATCCGTGCCGAGATGAAGAAGTTTCACCTTGCCTGGCCCGAGTTCCCCCAGGAGCATCGCGACGCCCTCACCCGCAGCCGCGACGTGCTCATGAATGAGCTTGAGAAGAAGCCCAAGGGTTAGAGGAACCGACCACGCAGTCCGGTTCGCGAGTTCCTTTGGCAAACTGAACGGCTGAGGCAGCCGGACTACATTCGGCTGCCGCCAGCGGCGTAGTCCGGTTGTGTCAACCGGCTGCGGGAGCGGAGCAGTGCAAGGTGGAGGACCGCCAGACGTAATCCCCGCCTGCCACCTCAGGGACAGACGTCCAAACCGCCTGTCAGCCCCCATCCAACGACAATCTGCCCCGTTATTTCCCAGACCTCAACCCCGCCGTGTTGACTGCGATCACCCGGAACCCATCCGCTTTCACCCCATCTGTCACGGCAAAGCTCATCCTCACCAGCGGCATGGCCGGCGTGTCGCTGTACTGCAGCCCTTGAAACAGCGGCCTGCCGAATGGATTCTTCGGCTGCGCAGGCACTGTGGCCACTTCCTTGCCATCGCGCTCAACGATGAAATGGCCCACTCCACTCTCCAAATCCGCCTCCGCATCCCACTTCAGTTCTCCTCCCTCGATCCGCACATTTTTCGGCGCGGGAGGTGGGGTGGTATCCGTCACTGCCGTGTCTTTGACATATTGCATCCATGCCTTGGCTGCCGCTTCATCCGGTAACCAAACAGCCTTCGCCACCTCTCCAGTGAACTTTGCCGCAGGAACCGCCTCCGTCCCAAGCAACGGAGCGAGCCACGCGCCTTCCTTCGACATCAGTTTCAAAGCGCCACCACTCTGATCCGGCAAACGCGCCGTCAGACAAGCATCCAGCCAACGAATCGCGAGATAGCGCTGGTTCCCACACTCGTGGCTGGTGAGCGGATCCACCGCCACTCCCACCAGACCGCCTTTGGCCCGCAGTTCGCTGAAAAACGTCTCATTGCCCGGCCATACTCCGGCAAAACGACCCTCTTTGACGGTGACTCCCTCCTTGGTGCCCAGGTTGCACATGATCGGCACCTGCACCGCTTCATCCGGAATGACATGCGCTTTGATTGCCGCCCGCTCCGGATTCACCTTCAGCAGTGGAACCCCGCTGCGCAGCCACGCCGCCGCCACCCGTTCTGGATGCAGAAGCGTCATCCCGCCAGCCCAGTGGCCACCACCACTGTGTCCCCATAGCGCCCACGGCACGGTGGCGAGCTCCGGATGACCGCTCGCCTTCCCCAGGTCCCCCAGCGCCTTTTCAAACGCCGCCCCAGAGCCATTGCGGGGATCGCACCACATCTGGCAGTCCGCCTTCTCCGGCTGCTCATAAGCTGGTGAAAGCAATGCGCAGTCATGCTTCTTCGCCAGCGCCTGCCAGTGCAGGTCAAAGGCCCCCGTCAGTCCTGATTTGCATGAGCCCTCACCGCAACCGTGCTGGTGCACGATCACCCCACGCAAGGTCTTCACGCCGGGCGGAACCCAGACCGTGTAGTTCACCGGAAAGATCAGTCCACCCGGCTCCTTTGATGCCTCATACCTCACCCGGTAGTACGGCACCTCCGCCGCGGGAAAGACATCATACGGCACGCTCTGGGCATGGAGCATCGGGAGCGGCGCGGTGGCAAAGACGAAGGAGAGACAGAGAAAATGGCGCATGCTTGGAGCATACGTGCCCCACTCGCTGAGCTTTGCAGCAGCTTCGCGGCACATTCACAGTCTCCATATCATCCATCCGGTCTCCTCGCCCTGGCCCGTCCGCACTTCACGCCAGTGTCCTGGAGTGCTGGCGGATCGACGCTGCTTTCGGCTGCTGGAGATGCGTCAGGTGCCCCTTGATCTTTGTCAGCTCGCCTACAACCACTCTGGGTCTGCCTCAAAACCTTCTGCTGAGACACCCACGACACCGACCGTAGTAGACGACGTGAGGAGAACAGACCAACCGCGCGCATTTTGGGGTGGGTTGCCAAGGAACCGGCTCTGGCTAATCAGCCTCAGTCCCAAACTAATCCCTCATCGCGAAGTAGAGGTGTTGAGGGGTGCTTCTCGACCGGGATGTTGCTTCAGATGATCTGATCCCGCCTCTTGTGATGCCAGCCGATGCCGGAGGCATCACAGCCCTTAGCCGGAGGTTGAAGGAGCGTAGCGACTGACACCTCCGGATGATTAGCATAGGAATTGCATCCCGGAGCGGATGCCAGCGACGTCCCTTTGCTGGCGCATATTGCTGTCACCCCTCCGGGGTGAACGCGAGGTTGTTGCTTTCCGGGGGTATCGCTACGCTCAACCCCCGGCTAAGGGCTGGGATGCCTCCGGAATCCAATTTCCCTGTCACACTGTTCCGATCGCAATCGGTTAAGCGAGTCAACGTTGGGTGCCTTGCGTAGAGAATGGTCGGGTGGGGAAAGCCGACAGCATCCGCTTCCTCCCCATCGCCATCAACACCTCCACGTCAGTCCCCCCGAGGTTCCTTGGCAGCCACCCCAAAACGCGCGCGGTTGGTCCCTTCTCCTCACGTCGTCAACTACGGCCGGTGTTGAGTCTGCGATGGCAGAGGGGCGGGCGCTGGGGCGGTTGTGAGTCGGGGCTGCCTGGATGGTTATGACTCTTGCTGACCTATTGGGATTACAGGAAATCACCACGGCCGCCAAATCGGTGTCGAGCCAAACACGCACTCCGAAGACGCTTCGCGAAACCACATGCGCCGGAGCTCCTCACACTACCATTGTTGACCCGTTCTCAAAGCCCCACCACCCCGTCCCCAAGAAGCTGTTTGGATAAAAACGCTGGGTGTGTTGCGAGGCATTTTGAGTCTGTACAAGGCGCGAAGAGGGCGTGAATCGAGATTCACAACCGATGAGCAACGCAGTCCAGACTCAAAAGGACCGCAACCCGGAGGGGGCAGTTCTCAGGCTCGGCGAAGCCGCTTTTATCTCATTCCCTTAATTGAACCTGCCACACCCGGATGTTTTCATCCAAACAGGTTCTAAGGGACGGCGGATCGCATGTCCCCGGCTCCGGTTTTCCCACGAGAACTTCCAGGCCGTTCTAGCGGGACATCCTCGATGGCTTTGCCATTGCAGCCCTTAAAATTCGCCGTTTATTCGACCCCAACACTATTCTCGCCTGTACTTCCCATGCCCCCGCCCTCTGATCCCTGCCCCAAGTGCGGCAGCCACGACCTGCTCCATGCCGAGCCTTTCAAGCGACACTTCAGCATCTGGGCCTGGCTGTTGGGTGGTTTTCTCCTCTCCCTGCTATGGAGCGCCAGCAGCAGCAAGGCAATGCGCTGCCAGAGCTGCGATCATGTCTTTCGCCTGTCCTCCGACGTTACCCAGATAGCAAGAATACTGCTGGTGGGTCTGATCATCCTGATGCTGCTGAACGTCCTGGCCCAGTACTATGGCTGGGCAGAGTGAGCGAGCGGGCGAGCAACAAAACACAAGCCCGCCCCCCTTTGCAGAAGCTCGCCCCCACCCTGGCACCGCCTTGCCGCACGCCAGTGTCTTGGAGTGCTGGCGGCTCGACGCCGCTTTCGCCTGCTGGAGAAGCATACAATCCCATAGCGACCGTTGCCAGCCGGCGAAGCCTACTCGCTAGGCCACAACCAATCCCAACGCTTCTCTCACCCGCGAAAGCCCCCCATCTCCTTTAGACAACGCGTCCACCCCTGCTCCCCATACCAAGGTTCTATCCCATCACTCCGGCCGCCAAAGCGGTGTCGAGCCACACGCACTCCAAGACGCTTCGCGAGGCTGCAAGCGCTGAAGCTCGCCACACCTTGCAAACCTTGCCCCCTTCTCAAAGCCCCCGTCCCGGAGGGACGCCGGAAATTAGCCGGTGGTGGAGGCCTGTCATCAGGCCGGGAACCACCGGACTATGAACGCAACACTCTCCCGTCCCGGAGGGACGGCGGATCGCGGTGTTCATACTTCTCCTGCTCTACCATCTTCTGAATCGCAGCCTGATAGTCCGCCTCTAGCCATTCCGGAAACTCCGACCTTTCGGCACGCCAAATGGGAAATGCAATGTCTCCCGCATAGATGACAAAGCCAGTTTCAGCACGCTCAACAGTCCTCGTCCAACTCTCCCTTTTGGACCACAACCTAAATCTCAGCGAAACCGGATCATCCACCGTAAACCAAAGTCACATGATCGCCTGCCCCTTGCGTCCACTGGTCAAGGAAGCTCCCTCGGCTGCGACTTCCCCTGCAATTTCAGCACGCTGTTCGGCTGCCCAAAGAAACCATAGAACTCATCCTCCCAGAAATATCCCTCCTGCCGCCAGGCGACGAGCTTGTTGAGCATTTCAGCAAACGATAGTGTTATAACACGACTTCCCTGCGTAGCGTGGTCACCAGAAAAGCTGTCAAAGCAGCGCCCCAATCGGGAGGGATGCGTATCGATACTGATGTAGTCCGGCCCATCACCTCGGACCGCGATGACATACAGTCCTTCCGAGGCAGTGCCGTCGTAGTACTCCGGATGGTCTTTGTAGCTCAGTTCCAAGATCACCTTATCTGCTCGAAGAAACTCCTTGGGCCCCACCAACCGCCAACCCCAATCTTGCTGGGGAAACAGGTCGATACCGCCGCAATTCCCATAGAATTCAAGCAGGTCATCCGGCAAGGCAAAACCCAATGGCAACCCAGGAACTTCGCCGGGCGGCTCCACCGTGCATTCCGGCGTGCCTTGGAGTTCTCGAATGATTTCAGAAACCGATTTCATGAGGGATTCCGGTAATACTGTCCGCCGAACTCTTGAGCACCCGGCAGAGGCTCTGCAGCATCCCGATGATAGATGAGGTCAGAAAAATCAAACTGATTCAAAACTACATCTCCTCTTCCGTCTACGAATGCTTCATGCACCTCATACCCGCATAGCGCCCGGCGAATTCCATTCTCGCTCGTTAGACTCAAGTAGAGTTCGTCAATGATCCGCGCAACCATGGCAGGCTCATTCATCCCCTCCACATAGCCGAAGGTCGAGTATCCGGGCCCCACTGGGCACGCTGTCACATACCAATAGTCGGACTTGAATGGCACTGACTTTAGGGTTGTTTTGG
>NZ_BATQ01000145.1 GCF_000739635.1 Verrucomicrobium sp. BvORR034
TTAGTTTGGGACTGAGGCTGACTAGCCAGAGCCGGTTCCTTGGCAACCCACCTGGAGGTGCCCGCCTCAGACCGAAGTTGATCCCAGTATGGGATCCGTAGCACAGCCCAAGGTTGGACGAGCCCTAAGCGAGTCAACCTTGGGGACCGACGCGGAGGACGGTCAGGTGGGAAAGCCGGCAGCATCCACTTTCTCCCCACCGCCCTCAACACCTCCAGGTCAATCGGAGGTGATGTCGTGCGCTGCCTGACGTTCCCGGCAAGATGCCGAGAACAGCACGCAAGATGCGTGCGCTCCCCAAGCGCCCCAGAAGCCCACTCCATCACTCCATCACTCCATCACTCCAGCCCCCCGCTCCCGCTCCCTCACCTAAATCAGCTTCTGCATGTAAACCACATCCAGCCACTGGCCAAACTTGAACCCGACCTCCCGGAAATGGCCGCACTGCAAAAAGCCGAACTTGGCATGCAATCCGACACTGGGAGCCTGGCTGGCATCGATGACCGCGATCACCACGTGATGTCCCAGTTGCGCCGCCCGGTCCATCAAGTCTGCCAGCAACACACTCCCCAACCCTCGCCCCTGCCGCTCGTGATGCAGATAGACAGAATTTTCCACCGTATGCCCATACGCTGCCCGGGGGTGAAATTTGTTCAAGGCGCCCCAGCCAATGATCCGGCCCTCTTCCTCCAGCACGGTCACCGGATGACGCGCGCCATGCACCTCAAACCAGGCCTGCCGCTCTTCCAGCGTGGAGGGCTCAGTCTGGTAGGTGCACGTGGAGTGCAGCACGTAGTGGTTGTAGATGTCGTTGATGGCACCGAGGTCTTCACGCCGGGCAAGTCTCAGAGTGGGCATAGGAGGAGGTGGCGGCAGCCTGACGCAGATTCCCCCCTCTGACAAGGAGCAGCATGGGCCGCCCTTGCGCGCCCCCAGCCATGGGGTGTACTAGTGCCTGCCGCATTCCCGTTCATGCCCAGAAAACCCATCATCGCCATCACCATGGGCGACCCCGCCGGCGTCGGTCCGGAGGTCAGCCTGCAACTGCTCGCCAATGAGGAAGTCACCGCCCAGTGCTCTCCGGTTATCTTTGGCAGTGCTGCCATTTTGGAAAGGGTTTCCAAGGCCACGGGATTTCCTCTCCCGCCCAGATTGATCCCGAGGGATGCGTGGTCACAAGCGCACACCACATTGGAGACTCCCGCCATCCTGGACCTCGGCGAAGTGGCCCCTTCCTCGGTGACACCTGGCGTCATCGGCGCTCACACTGGAACTGCCGCCTATGCCTATGTGAACCTCGCCATCGATGCCGCCCTGGCTGGTGAAGTGGCCGCCGTGGCCACGGGCCCGCTAAACAAGGAAGCCATGCACATGGCCGGCATCCACTTTCCCGGGCACACGGAAATCTTCGCCTCCCGCACCGCGTCCGACCGGTGGTGCATGATGCAGTACTCCGAGGAAATAACCTGCACCTTCGTCACCGTGCACTGCGGTTATGCGGAGGTGCCCGCGCTGCTCACCCAGAAGCGAATCTTGGAGGTGATTGAACTCACTGCCGAAGCGCTGCAAAAGATTCGGGGTCGCGCCCCGAAGATCGTGGTCTGCGGCCTTAATCCTCATGCCGGTGAACACGGACTCTTTGGCAACCGCGAGGAAGAACGGATCATCATTCCCGCCATTGAGGCCGCCCGCGCCCAAGGACTGGACGTCGAAGGACCGTTGCCTCCTGATACCGCCTTCCTGCCCTGGAAACGCCGCAGCACCGACGCCTTCGTCTGCATGTATCACGATCAGGGCCACATTCCGGTTAAGGCACTGGCCTTCGACAACGCCGTGAACACCACCCTGGGCCTGCCCGTCATCCGCACCAGCGTGGACCACGGCACCGCGCTGGACATCGCCTGGCAGGGCAAGGCCAACCCGGGCAGCATGAGTCACGCGGTGAAGCTGGCGGTGAAATTGAGCGGCCAAAGAGTGACACAAGGCTCGACGCCAGGCCGGGCAGAGTGATCGCAGACCTCATCACGGTCAATCGCCCAACGCGCGACATCCCTCCGCTCCCACAGCCGGTTGGCACAACCGGACTACGCCGCAGTGGCAGCAGCAAGTAGTTCGGCTGTCCTCAGCCGTTCAGTACGCGCCCGTTCCAGATGCGAGCGCTGCCCAACCCCTCCCACCAGTGAATTCTCAACTTCGAGAAAATGCCGTCAGGATCCCTCCAAAATGCCCCCTTCCATAACACCATCAACACCCTTTTGGACACTTCACTATGAAGAAGAGGGGGGTTTATTTGATGTAACTAGGAAATAGGGTGTTGATGGTGTTATGGAGTGATTCTCATTTCTCATATTTAAGATCTCTTGAGCGGAAGATGATCCGCTCCCGGTAGAAACCCCCGGACTTTCTTCTCAGGAGGCACGCAGCAGCCATCACCAGCAGTAGCATCTGGGCTTCGCTCGGGGACGGCTGAGGTGGCAACCCGCCAGCCCCCGCCGTTGTGAAAACGGTCACTTGCAACTGCGGAACTCGGGGCTACGGCCCAAAAATCGGCGGTGCCAGATGCGCCCACGGCTGCAACGAGCCGTACCGGGCAATTTCCTTCCCAAATGCCGTGCTCATGTATTTCTCATTGGGGATGATGCTGACACGCCCCAGATCCAGGCGGTCCGCGTCCCAGCAGGTCGCGATCGTGGGATCCGCATGATGCAATCCCGTAGTATGCCATTCACAGGCATACTCCAGCTTCTCAAAGGCCTCGTCCGAAAGCTCAAACGCAGAACCCCACAGACTGCGAACGTACACCGCCGCCCGGGGGCCGTGCTCCAGATCAAATCCATCATCCACCCGCTGGGAATCGTGGAACAATGCAAACAGCCGCACGACATCGACATCTGCCCCGGTCTGGGTGGTAAGAATCAGCGCATTTCGCTCCACGCGTCGCCAATGATCCGGCCCATGCACCGACATCCATTTGGGCGCGCATTCTGCAGTCACCCGCTTCCACAGGGCATCAAAGGGCACGACGGAACTCATGCAACAACATGCCCATTTCCGACAAGTCTGCCGGAAAAAAATCAGGCCTCACGCCGAGGCGGACGACGCCGTCCGGTCGGACCGGTGCCACCGCTCTTGCCACCACGACCACCGCTGTCAGCGTCGCGGCCACCCCTGGGATTGCTGCCACTTCTAGGGCCGCTTTCACTCTTGGGACCCCTGGAACCTTTGGAACCGCTGTCGCGATCGCGACCACGGATACTCCCGCCACGAGGGCCACGGGCAGCGCCTTCGCCACCACTTTGGCCGCGCTCGCCGCCGAAGCTGCTACTCGCACCCGACCCAGAGGCTGGGCTCGAGCCGCCAGTCCGCTTCCGCGCACCGGTCTTTCGGCTGCTGCGCTTGGCTTCCTTCTGACGGTGAATCTCCAGGCTTTTGCGAACGGATGCCGTTTTCGGCTTGCTCATCTTCGGCCGGTCTTTGGCCAGCGGATTGAGGAGCATCTTGTCCACATCCTTGTCACTCAGTTCCTTCCAGTTGCCTTCGAGGATGCCTTTGATGGCAAGGTTGCCGATGCGCACTCGCACGAGACGCTTCACCTCGTAGCCGAGGAAATAGAGCATCATGCGGATCTGGCGCTTCAGCCCTTGCTTCAGCACCATGCCTATCTTGTAGTCGCCGATCATCCAGGCGCGTTCTGCCTTGGCATAACCGTCTTCGGTGTGAAATCCCTTGGTGAGCCGGGTCAGGTTCTCAGGGTCGAAGCGGGTCTCAAGGATCACTTCGTACTCCTTCTCCACGCCCTGGCTGGGGTGCAGAAGCCGCTGGGATACTTCCCCGCGGTTGGTCATGAGCAGGAGGCCTTCGCTCTCCTTGTCCAGACGCCCTACGTGATGCAGGGTGTGAAACTTCTCTGGAAGAAGGCTGTAAATCGTGTCCCGGTCTCGTTCGTCCCGGCGGCTGCACACCAGACCTCTGGGCTTGTGCAGAACAATCACGACCCCTTTGTGAGGGCGGACCTTGTTTCCATCCACCACGACGTCATCGGAGTCCGTGACCGTGGTGGACAAATTGGTGCAGATCTTCCCGTTCAGGATGACTCTGCCATCGCGAACCAACTGCTCGCAGCCTCGACGCGAACCAAGACCGCAGGAACTGAGATAGCGATTAAGACGCACTCGGCGGGATTAAGCTTCCGGCTTGGTCTTGGGCAAGTTGTAAAGGCTGCGACCTTCATTCCACTGGCCACGAGCTTTCATCAGCTTGATGCGTTCGCCGCGCTTAAGGACGCTGCGCTTGGTGCCGACGGAACCACCGGAAGACTTGAGACTACGATGCTGGGACATGGCTGAGTAAAAGGTTTTGCCGTTAAAAAGAGGGTCGGGAGATTAACCCGGTGCGGGGCAGGCGCAAGGCATTTGTGATCCGAATACTGGTTTTCTTTCACGGATCCCGGGAATCCAAAAAGAACTGCCCGGCTCCGTTTCCGGGTGCCGGGCAGTCAAAAAAATACCTGGAGTCCTTCAGAGACTACTTGGCAGGAGCAGCCTTCCAGGCTCCGAAATCAGCACCCTGGTCGATCCACTTTTTCAGCAGTTCTTTCTCAGCGTCGGTCAGGGGATCCGCCTTGCCTTCCGGGGGCATGGCCATTTCATCGCTCGAGGGAAGGGTCGTCAGTTTGTAGAGCTCGCTTTCAGCGGCCTTGCCTGCGACCAGAGTCTTCTCGCCGGACTCCTTGCCGCCCTTCTTCAGGCCTTCCACCGTGTCCATCACCAGACCACCCTTGGGCTTCTTCAGCTTGCCCGTGGCATCCGTGTGCTCGGTTTCATGGCACTTCAGGCACTTCGTCTTGAAGATCGGGAAGATCTCCTTCTCGAAGTCCACCTTCCCACCGGCGGGGGCGGCAGGAGTCTGGGCAAGCAGGGCGAGCCCGCCAAAAGCACTGGCGGCGAACAAGATAATGGCTGGTTTCTTCATGGAAAATCAAGTGTTCCCCGAAATTCATCACGCAGTACCAACCCGGTCAAGCAAAAGAGGGCTACTCAACAACAATCCCGGACAAATTCATGAAGCCCCGGCATCCCCTGTGTTTCCGCTTGTGCAGGGTGGAACCATCCGCTCAGAGGGAAATCCACAACAACGTCGCCCGCGCACTGGTGCACTTGAATTGCCGTTGCTTGTCCCCAAGGCAGGCCGGCACCAGGAAGAAATCCCCAGCCCTCATGCTCATCCCTTTGCGCCAGGAGATCTCGCCCTCCACCACGGCCCCGATCTTGAAACGAGATTGGCGGGCCACGGAGCGCCCTTCGAACTTGGTCATCTCCCACCGGTCGATCTTAAAGTAGGGCCAGTCCAGCAGGCGGCCCCCTTGAGGTTTCAGCAAGGTGGGAGGCTCGGCATCGAAGTGCAGCACTTTCATCGCCTCCTCCTGATGCAAGGCTCGAGGCTTGCCATCCAGGCCTACGCGATTCCAGTCAAACACCCGGTAGGTCGTGTCGCTGTTCTGCTGGATCTCAAAAATCACGACCCCGGCGCCGATGGCGTGCAGTGTACCGCCGGGCACCGCCAGGCAGTCTCCGGGTGCGACCTTTAAGGACTCTGCGTGCTCGGCGACGGAACCGTCCACCATGGCCTGACGGAATGTCTCCGGCGTGGTGCCCGGGCGCAACCCAGCGTACAGCTTGGCCTCCGGCTCGGCACAGGTCACGTACCACGCTTCGCTCTTGGCTTCGCCCCCAACCCCGGTGGCGGAAACATCATCAGGGTGCACCTGCATGGAGAGATCCTCCTGGGCGTCCAGGATCTTGATCAGGAGAGGGAACCGTGGCGCGGGATGCCCAGCGTAGGCAAAACCGAACACCTCATTGCGGGCCTGCGTCCAGAGATCGTGCAGGCTCCAGCCCTGCAGTGGCCCTGCAGACACCACGCTTTGAGCCTCCGCCCGGTCACAGATCTCCCAGCTTTCGCCATACGGCGTGCTATCGGCGGGCAACTTGCGCCCATACAGCCGCTCCAGATTCCGACCGCCCCAAACCCGCTCTTGGTAAATCGGTGCAAACTGAAGCACTGAAAGTTCATGGGACGCGATCATCAGATACGGTTAACGGGGTCTGCGGGAGGGGTCAACCCACTTCCCCCGTCTCATTTTGCCAAGCATCCACCATCTAGTTTCAACTCGTTTCAGCTCCCCCCTTGAATAACTCCGAAAATTCCACTAAGGTTGATCGTTTAGAATTCAGCGCTAATTTTCACCGGAACCGCTGCTTTCCTGGTCCCCTGCCCCGCCCATGTCCGCCCGCACCCCTCAGCGCCAGACCCGCAGCCGATCCACTGAGCCGCCCGCTGAGAGCCCCACATGGCATGTGACGGTGGGTTTTCTCTTCATCGTCGCGGCGCTTTTCTACTTCCTGGCGTTGGTCTCCTACGATCCCGCTGATCTCCCGACCTGGTGCCACCTGGCACTGAGTGACACTGCCACACCGATGGCGCACAACCTCATCGGCCGCCTGGGGGCGGTGATGGCGGGCTACACCTTTTGGATGTTTGGTGGTGCCAACTACATCATCCCCGCCTGCCTCACTTGGTTTGGCGTCTGCAAGCTGGCCTCCCATACCAAGATCACCCTCCGGTCCTGGGTGGGCTTCTGCCTCATGATCGTCTGTGGAGCGGGCATCCTGTACCTCCAGAACTTCTGGGAGTGGGACAATCACCGCGTCACGCCCTACGGCGCGGGCGGCGGGCTCGGCCACGTGGTAGCGGGCATTCTGCTGCTCGGCATTTTGGGCGAAGTGGGCTCCCTGCTCGTGATGGGGGTGATTTACCTTGTGGGGATGATCTTTGTCACCGGGATGCACCCCGTGCAGGTCCTGGTACAGGGCAAGGACATGGCGGGTCGTGCGTTCGTGAACTGGTGGACCGAGCGCCAGCGCCGTCGCCTGGAGGCGGAGGAAGAAGCCATCCTGCCCCTCAGCGCACCACCGCCTGCCAAGACCAGAGGGCGCAAGAAAGCTGCCGCCGCTGCGATGCTGGACGACGAGGAAGAGACGGAGTTCCCCTCCGGCCCCGCCACACAGCTGGAACTGCCGGAAGTGCATCCTCTGCCGAAGATCATCGACTCCTCTTTCCCGAAAGAGCCCAAAGCCAAGCCGCAGCTCGCTGAGGTGTGGCAGAAGCGGCAGGCTCAGAAGGATGAACGGGCGCTCTTTGCCAAGCCTGCCAGCCTCACGGCCCGCTACAAGGGCTACTCCGTGCCGCCGCTGGACCTGCTGCAGTGGCCGGAAGTGAAGGCTCGCACCCCTGCGGACGAGGCCATCCTCCGCGAGACCCAGAGCAACATCATCAAGACCCTTTCCACCTTTGGGATCAATGTCACCCCGGGTGACATCACCAAGGGACCTGCCATTACGCGCTATGAGGTGTATCCCAGCGAAGGCCTGCGCGTCAGCCGCATCGCCAACCTGGAGGCCGACATCGCCCGGGCCACGAAGGCGGAACGGCTCAACATCCTGGCCCCCATCCCTGGCAAGGACACCGTGGGCATCGAGCTCCCCAACCGCGACAAGATCGTGGTGCCCATCCGCGAACTGCTGGAGGACGATGAGTTCCAGAAGGGCAAGGCCAAGCTCCCGCTCGCACTGGGCAAGGACGTGTACGGCAAGGCCATCATCGCCGATCTGGCGACCATGCCGCACCTCCTCGTCGCCGGGGCCACCGGTTCAGGGAAGTCCGTCTGCATCAACAGCATCATCACCAGCCTCCTCTGCCGGTTCGCGCCGGATGAGCTCCGGTTCATCATGATCGACCCGAAGGTCGTGGAAATGCAGGGCTACAAAGACCTGCCCCACCTCGCCCTGCCCGTGGTGACCGATCCCAAGCAGGCCCTCCTCGCCCTGCGCTGGGTGGTGAACGAGATGGAAAAGCGGTACCAGATCTTCGCCCAGGAAGGATGCCGCAACTTCGAGACCTTCAACAATCGCAAGTCCTCTCCCCGCATCACTTCACGCGTCGGCGCCGGTAACAAGGCCAAAGCGGTGCCCGTTCCCGCTGCCGCCCCTGTCCTGCCGGACGACTACGATCCCATGGAGGAGGAGCCGGATTTTCGCACCGACACCACGGACGCCTCCGTATGGGCGGGCAGCTCCGAGCCGCCCAAGCGCAAGGAGCCTGAGCTCGAGATCCCGGACTCCATGCCCTACATCGTGGTGATTGTGGACGAGCTGGCGGACCTCATGCAGACGGCCCCCGCCGATATTGAGGTGGCCATCGCCCGTATCGCCCAGAAGGCCCGCGCGGCCGGCATTCACCTCATTCTGGCCACCCAGACGCCCCGCGCTGATGTGGTCACCGGCATCATCAAGGCCAACGTTCCCTCCCGAATTGCCTTCCAGGTGGCTTCGGCGCTCGACAGCCGCGTCATTCTGGACCGCAAAGGGGCCGACCGCCTCGTGGGCAAAGGGGATATGCTCTACCTCCCGCCCGGCACCAGCCAGCTCATCCGTGCCCAGGGCACCATGGTGACCGACGACGAGCTGCACGACCTCGTGGATCACGCCTGCGCCCAGGGCAAACCGGTCTTCGAGGCCACCCTGGCAGACAGCTTTGACGAAATGGACGGCGAAGGCGGGGAGGAAGTCACCCCTGAGGATGAGGCCATTCTCGAGAAGGTGCTGGATGTCATCAGCACTGAGAAGAAGGCCTCCACCAGCCTCATTCAGCGTCGTTTGCGCCTCGGCTACACCCGGGCCGCCCGCATGATGGATATTTTGGAGGAGCGTGGGATCATTGGACCAGGAGAAGGGGCCAAGCCCCGCGAAATTCTTGTGGAACTCTGACCGCCAATCGCGCCTCGTCGAGCGTAACAAAAGGGAACCTCCACCTCCCATGTCTCCCACTCTCGGTCAGCAGCTTCGCAGGGCGCGGGAACTCCAATACCTCACGTTGGCCGATCTGGCCCATGAGACCCGCATCCCGGCATCCCGTCTCAGGGATCTGGAAAACGACGAGTACACGACCTTTGGCGGCGTCGCGTACGTCAGAATGTTTCTAAAGGCCTACGCGGCCCGTCTGGAGGTCGATGCTGGCGAGGCATTGGCCCGGCTGGCACCTCCGCGGCCCCCAGAACCCAAGTCGGGCCTCCCCTGGTTACGGCGGACTCCGGAGTGGGTGTTACCCTCCGCCTTTGCGCGTCGCCGCACCTCCACCCCGGGCCGCCTCCCCGGCAAGGCCATTGTGGCGAGAGACCCCTTGGGGCGCGAACTCAAGGCCATGGCCATCGCCTGCGCCATCACACTCCTTTTAGGTGCTTCCTATTTGGTCGCCCAAGCCTTCCAGCAGAATCGGGAAGCGCCCCCTCCTGCCCCCGCAACGGCTGACACCCTCGATCTGTCCGCTTCCAGCCACCCCAAGGCGGGTGAGATTCGCCGGGCGATCACGCAGGCCCCCCAAGTGCCGCCACCGTCAGTGAGCCCCCCAAAGGCAATCCCCGTGGGCCCTGACCCACCGGTGGTAAAAGCCGAACTGGTCAAGTAGCGCAAGAGGCTTATATATTAGTGGATGCGGGGCAGATTGGCTCCGCCTCAAACGCCATGTCATCCCCCACCGCAACGCGACATCTCTGGCCCTGGCTCTGGACGCTCCTGAGCGTGGCAGGGTTCACTGCACTTCTGATCTACAGTCCCTCCGCACGCGAAGTCACTCGCGATGCGGTGGCGATGCTGTTCTCGATCTTCGCCACGCCCTTCATCCTGGAGACCACCGTGGCGATCATCGGCCTGGTCATTGTGATGACCTATAATCAATGGCGGCTGAACAAAGAGGGCGACGGCTGGGTGTACATGGTCACCAACGAGGACGAAGCGGGTACCGCCACCGCTCAGAAGGGGCAGCTCCCCAAGGCCATTACCCAGCGACTTCAAGGGGTGATCCTCAAGGACAAGCCTGAGCCCCTGGATGAAAGCCAGGCCATCGCCGGTGTCATCGAAGGCTATCTCGAGCTGGGAATGCCCTCCCAGGCCCTGGACGAACTGCACCGCACCCCCGAACTGCCTGACACCGCGGCTTCCGCCATGCTGCGTTTTCGGGTTCTGGGAGCCAACCTTGCCACCGAGCCCGCTCTCTCCCTCCTGAGAGACGCTTCGGAACGATTCCCACAGTCACGTCCTGAGCTCGTCATCGCCGCCCAAGACATCGCCCGCTGGATTGAGAAACACATGCAAAGCCAGATGAAAGCCTACAACGCCTGGCGCAACGAGGCAGATGTGATCGCACGGCTGACGGTGCCACGGCGTACGGCGTAGACAACTTTGGGGCAGGCCCGCTGGCGAGGTGAGTAACCCCAGTCAGATCTAGAGCCAGGATAATCTTGCATTCCGTTTTGATGGATGCAGGTGGGACGCTCGGGACGCGTCCCTACGATCACACGTTCACTGACATTCCCGGCAAGATGCCGAGAACAGCACGCAGGATGCGTGCGCTCCCCAAACTACCCGGAGCTGTCCCCCGGCATTTTATCCCCGCAGGGGATATCTAACACAGCCCAAGGTTGTCGAGCTTCGAGCGAGGCTACCTTGGGAAGACATTTTGATGGAACATCAGGTGTGGAGGCCAATGCCATCCGCATCCTCCCCAGCACCATCAACGCCTCCATGACCCACTATGGAGGCATTCCCGGATCGGCATCCCTTCCCCAGCACCCCCACCACTCCCCCGCCCAAAAAGAAAGGCTTGAGCCAAGGTCATTTTTTCAAGAGGATAGCAGAAAAATCAACGGTGACCTCGCCATGCCTCTCCGGATTCCACTTTACCCTGTACTCACTCTTTCCCTGGCAGTCATTTCCGCGACTTGGGGAGGTTTAACTCCAAAGGCCCTCGCCCAATCCCCCACAGGCCCGCTTAACCAGGAGCAAATCAACGCTCTCCCCAAACGGTTGTCGCTACTGAGTGACGTGGAATTCGCTCAGTGGGTTGTGGGAACCGAGTGGGAGTACGAAGCCGAAGGCAAGGTCAAGACGCACTGGTTTGTGACCGCCACCAGTCAGATCTGGACAGAAGAGAAGGGCACCGCGAAACAGAAGTGTCTAGGCTACACTACCACTAAGGGCAACATCCTATCGTACCGTGATGCGGCCGGGCGAAAGTTCCCTCGTATGATTACGGTCAACGAGGACCTCCAGACAGCTACGTTGGAAAGTGGGGGCGAAAAGTTCCCCATGCGACTGATAGGGCGCCGTTTCCCGAGGCCCCTGGAAACACGCATGACGCGGCCCGAGTTCGAGGAATGGATGAAGGCCCGCACGTTGCGAAGCGACAACAAGGTCTGGTTTGGCGAAGATGGGTATCTGCGCTGGAATTCTGACAAAGACAAAGCCAGGTACAGCTTCCCCGGTCCCGGGTTGGTGGAGTGTGAGTGGAACAATCCCTGGAATCGCAGCCTCGCGATCATTGATCCCAACATGAAGTCTTATCGCTGGTTCTCGGGTTGGGGAACAGACAGCGGCAGAATCGAAGCTCCCAATCTCTCATCCACCATCAACACCTCATCGGTGGCGGGGGCCGGCGCAGTCGGCATCAAAAAACGCCTCTCCTCCGTGGGCGGTCTGCTCGTCGTACCTCTTGGAGACTCCCGCTATGCGGGCAAAATCTCCAAGCTTTCCATCACCGCCCTCAAGATGGAGAAGAACGATCCCTCAAGCATCGGCTTCAACCAGGAAGTGGGAGAGAGCATGGGCAAGGCCTTGCAGGAAGTTTCCAAGTACCACACCCTCCGTCATGACGGCTGGCCCCGTGGCCAGAAGATGGAGATCTTCTTTGAGGACAAGTACTCACCCAAAGATGGGCCTTCCGCCGCGGTGGCCTGCGCCCTGCTGGTGGAATCTCTCATCACCGGTGTGGAGTTGGACCCGGGCTTTAGCGTCACCGGCGACCTTAACGCCGATGGCTCGGTGCAACCCATTGGTGGGGTGATCGCCAAACTCCGTGGAGCGACCAAAGGCGGGCAAAAGATCGCCGCCATTCCGCAGAAGAACCGCACCAGCGCACTGGATCTCGCGGTCGGCGAGGGTGCCGCGCCCTTTGTGGGACTGCAGCTCTTCAGCGTGGACACCTTCAATGAGGCCCTCGCTCTGGCGCGCACCGACCGGGCACCGGCACTGGCCGAGGCCATCACCGCCTTTGCCGCCGTGAGCGAGAGGATCAAGTCCAGTCCCGGACTGCTCAGCACGCCCGCTATTCGCGAAGGGCTGGCTCGAGTGGTGACCGCAGCACCCAATCACGTCTCCGCCCGCCTGCTCCTGGCCATGGCAGAGAGCCGTCTCCCCGGCCAGTTCAGCGCCTCCGGTTCCCTGGAGGCCGTGGATCAAGCGGTGGCCGCCATACGGGAGGCGACAGACACCGATTTGAGCGCCACCAGCTCGCTCGACAGTGGCAAGCTGAGTGTCTCCCGCAACCGCCTGCAGCGCCTGCGCGGCATGGTGGACAACCGGGTACAGCCCTATGTGGATGCCTGGATCACCTGGGCCAGCCTGGCCGACCAGATGATCACCCGGCGCTCCGCACCTCCGCAAGTGATCGAGCAGTTCAAAGCCGCCGGTTCACGCATCAACGCCGAGGCCAAGAAGCTTGAGGGCAACAGCGAGTTCATGGAAGAGGTGTTGCGGTAGGGGCGGCGATCCTTCTACCCAGCATCCCCAAGAGCCGAGACGGCTCTTCTACCTTCCTCTCTCGGACATCGGCCACTCTACAAGAACCGTCCCAGTTCTTGCTCCCGCTCCACCCACCTAACCCAAGAGCAGAGACGGCTCTTCTACAATCAATCCGGGATCTGTTGCTCTTCACGCGATCCACTCCGGAATCACCCTCCCGCCCACATCGGTCAGCCGGAAGTCCCGGCCCTGGAACCGATGCGTGAGCTTCAGGTGATCGAGGCCAAAGAGATGCAGCAACGTGGCGTGGAAGTCATTGATGTGCACCGGATCTTTCGTGATGCTCCAGCCAATCTCATCCGTCTCGCCGTAGGTCTGACCACCTTTGATGCCACCGCCTGCCATGAGCATGGTGAAGGCAAAGGGATGATGATCCCGCCCTGTGACATTGGGATTGCCCCCGCGGTTCTCACCGAGCGGGGTGCGGCCGAACTCGCTGCACCAAATGACCATGGTCGAATCCAGCAGCCCCCGGTCCTTGAGATCTTTGATCAGGGCAGCAATGGGCTGGTCCGCCATGCCTGAGTTGAAGGCCAGCTCCGGGTTCAGATTGGAATGATGGTCCCAGGAAGCGTGCATGATGCTGACAAACCGCACTCCGCGCTCCACCAGACGGCGGGCCACCAGGCAGTTCGAGGCAAAACTGCGATACTGGCCCGGTCCTCCGGCGCGGGAGGCCTTCACGTCCATGTCTTTGCGGTTCACCCCGTACATTTCCAAGGTCTGCGCCGTCTCCCCTTTCAAATCAATCAATTCAGGTGCGGCGCTCTGCATGCGGAATGCCAGCTCATAGGCCGCGATCCGGCTGCGAATTTCAGGATCCTGGAACTGGTCAAACCGCGACTGGTTGAGTTCCATCAGTGCGTCGAGCCCGCGACGTTGCAGCTCGGGGGGCAAGCCCTCGGGATTCTGCAAGTTGAGAACCGGCTCCCCCTGGTTGCGAAAGAGCACCCCAGCATAGTGACTGGGAAGGAAACCGCTCTGCCACAGAGAGGCTCCGCCGCTGGTCCCTCTGCCTGCCGTCAACACCACGTAGCCTGGCAGGTTCCGAGACTCGCTGCCCAGGCCATAGTTTAACCACGAACCCATGGTGGGCAGGCCGAATGTGGCACGCCCGCTGTGCAGCAGCAGCTGGCCCGGATGGTGATTAAACTGGTCGGTGTGCATGGAGCGGACCATGAGCAGGTCATCGGCACAGGTCGCCAGATGAGGCAGGAGGTCACTGAACTCCATGCCGCACTCGCCATATTTGTTGAAGGTGCGGGGACTGCCCAGCAGGCGGGCCGTCTCCTTCTTGATGAAAGCGAACCGCACATTCTTCGTCATGCTGTCTGGCAGCGGCTGGCCATGCAGCTCATTGAGCTTGGGCTTCGGATCAAAGAGATCCATCTGGCTGGGAGCCCCTTCCATGAAGATGCAAATGCAGTTCTTGGCCCGGGCCGGGAAGTGCGGCAGACGCGGGGCCAGCGGATCCAACGCCTCGGCGCCCCCTGCTCCTGAAGAGGCGCTGGCTGGAACCAGCAGGCCCTCCTGCGTGAGCATCGATCCCAGCGCCATCATGCCCAGGCCACTGGCAGTGGTGGTCAAAAACTCCCGGCGGGTCTGGGCAGCAAGGGGGTGCATGACGTTCATCGTGGCGTTTGAGATTGCGGATTACTCGCGGGTGATGAATTCGTCCAGGTTCAGCACGATGCGCGCCGTGGCAGCCCAAGCGGCGAGCTCCCCAGGGGAAATTGATGACACCTCGAACCCGGCAGTGAACTTGGAAGCTTCTTCCGGGTGGGCGCGATACCAGTGGCGGGAATCATCCAGCAGGCCCTGCAGCGACGCCAGCTCACCGCTGCTGCCATGGCGGGAGAGGCTGATGACGAGCAGACGATCCAGCCCCGCGGCATCCCCGACGGGTGACTCCTTCAGCACCCGGGCAGCCAGCCCCTTGGCCGCATCCGCAAAGGTGCCAGCATTGAGTGTCGTGAGCGCCTGCAGCGGGGTGTTGCTCACCGTGCGTTTCACGTTGGTCGTGTTGGCATCCGGACAGTCAAAGGTCGTCAGGTCGGGATGCGGCGCAGTCCGTTTGAAGAAGGTGTACATCCCACGCCGATAGCGATCTTCCCCGCTGCTGGTGGCCCACTTGAAGTTGTTGGCATAGCTCAGCTCCGCGATGTTCGGCGGCAGGGGCGGATAGACGCTGGGACCGCCCACCTTGGCACTCAGCAGTCCGCTGGCGGCCAGATGAAGATCCCGCACAATCTCCGCCTCCACCCGCAGACGGTTCTGGCGATGCAGAAGGCGGTTCAAGGGATCAACTTCCACCAGCTCCGACCGGTGCGCGCTGGACTGACGGTAGGTGGCAGACATCACGATGGTCTTGATGAGGCGCTTGCGGCTCCAGCCTTGCCGCCCCACAAAATCCTGCGCCAGCCAGTCCAGCAGTTCCGGATGAGACGGGCGCTCACCGCGCACCCCGAAGTCGTTGACGGTTCGCACCAGACCCTCGCCAAAAAGGCGCGCCCAGATGTGATTCACCGTCACCCTCGGGGTCAGCGGGTTGTCAGGACTGACGAGCCACTTTGCCAGATCCAGGCGGTCTGGCAGCGTGCCGTTCTGACTCCGCCCAGTCAGGGCAGGCAGCACGGTGAGGCCGCCCGGAGAAACCGTCTCCGCGGGACTGAGGAAATCACCACGGTGCAGGCGATGCGTGGTCCGGGGCTCCTGCGCACGTTGGGCGATGACCCGTACATCCATGAGCGGGGGCTTCGGCAGCCGTCCACGGGCTGCCTCCAGAGCGTCGGCCGCAGCTCGAGTTTCCGGATCGCGCTTTTCCACCCAGTCCAGAAGCGGCTTGATCACCACATCGTTGCGACGGAGCGGCTCTTCATTCAGCACCCGCAAGACGTCTGAGGGCACAACAGACTCCTCCGTCAGCACAGTGCTTCCCAGGAGCCGAAGCCGGCCAATGTTGTGGTTTCCGCTTTTGTAGGCCTGATCGAGACTGACGAACAGCTTCATTCCCGGACCCGGTTTGACCGGCGCCTCAAACTGGACCGTCAGCTGGTGCGCCTTGCCAAACTGGGGCTGCACAGACCATCCCGTCTCGCGGTCCCCATCCACCACGGCTTTGGCAGTGAAGCTCTTTTGCTCAAAATCCGCCACGGCAGAGTGCAATGCCACCGGCACGGCGGAGGCCGCATCCCGCCCCAGGGAAACCTTGAGCTCGCTCAGCACGAAGTTCCCCTTCCCGGCCCGTCCGGGTCCACCGCCTGGCAGGGACTGGTCAGGCAACACCTCCAGCTGCAGGGCCACGAGAGGCTCGCGCCAGGAGTTCACAGTGATTTCATAGACCTCTTGTTTCGATTGCCCGCCACCGGCCAACCAGGAGCCATCCTCCTGGCGGGTGAAGGTGGTCTGCTTCCCTGACGAGCGAATTTCCGCCACCTCCAGGGGTTCATACCGTGCCTTGGCCGGATGCTGCCGGGCAGCAGCCAGCCGCTCCTGCAGCGGTTTTTCCCAGGCTCCGAGCCGGCCGCGCAGATCAGCCCGCGCTTCATCCAGCCGCTTTTGCAGCGCACCCAGCTTGGCGGCGTCTGCGCCATGTTGTTTCTCATACTCCTCCCAGGCACGCTGGGAGGTAGTGACCTGCCGGGTCGCCTCGTCGCCGTTGTTGAAGAAGGCGTAAAGCTGGAAGTACTCCTGATGCGAGATCTGGTCGTACTTGTGCGAATGGCAGCGGGCGCACCCAACACTGAGCCCCAGCCAGACGGAACCTGTCGTCTCGGTTCGATCAAACACAGCCTCGACTCGGAACTGTTCTTGATCGGTGCCGCCTTCGGTGTTCGTCAGCGTCTGCCGGTGAAAGGCGGTGGCCAGCACCTGCTCAGGTCCTGCCGCTGGAAGCAGGTCCCCCGCCAGCTGTTCGATGGTGAAGCGGTCGAACGGCAGATCGTCATTGACTGCCTGGATCACCCAGTCGCGATACCGCCAGGCATCAGGTCGCGGGCGGTCTTTCTCATACCCGTCACTGTCCGCATAGCGGGCCATGTCCAGCCAGTGGCGCCCCCATCGCTCGCCGAAGTGCTGGGAGGCCAGGGCGGCATCCACCATCTTCTCATAGGCATCGGGTGAGGCATCATTGACGAAGATCTCCACCTCCTGAGGGGAGGGCGGCAGGCCCAGAAGGTCAAAATGCACCCGACGAATCAGTGTGGGCCGACTGGCCTCCGGGGAGGGCTGAATACCAGCGCTTTCCAATTTTGCCAGAACGAAGCGGTCAATTTCACCCCGAGGCCACTGAGTGTCCCGCGTTGGCGGCAGCGTGGGGTGAGCCAGGGGGCGGTAGGCCCAGTGCGCAGGCCAGTCGGCCCCTGAGGCGACCCAATCCCGCAGCGTGGCCGTCTGGGCAGCGGTAAGCGGCTTGCGATCCTCGGGCGGCATCCGCTCGTCCATCTTCCGGGTCTCAACGCGGACTATCACCGCACTGGCGGCTGCATCGCCCGGGACAATGCCAGCGTGCCCGCTCTTGAGCACCTTGATGGCATCGACCTTCGTGGTCAGCGCGAGTCCGCCCTTCGCCTTGTCCAGACTGTGGCACTCCAGGCAGTGCTCCGCGAGAATCGGACGCACATCCCGGTCGAAATCAGGTGTCGCTCCGGCTACCCAACCCGTGTGGAGGGGGAAAAACGCCCCCAGTCCCAGCAGGGCGAGGTGGGTCAGGGGTGGGCGGAGGCCGGACATGACACAGTTTTGGGAAACGATCGCGTGGCGCAATCACGCGTACAACGGCCTGAGACGGCGTGTTTTGCATCCGAATGACAATCTCACCGTTTCCCGGCACATTCCGCAGACGGGGAAATAAACTTGACCCAGATGGTAAGATGTGTACAGTCGCTTCCCTTTCCGCGCCAACGCGCGGCCCCGAATGCCCCATAACATTCGATCCCTGCCATGAAAAAGGAAATTCATCCCGAAACTCACGAAACCACGATCACCTGTACTTGTGGAGCGGTCTATCATACGCTCTCCACGGTGAAAAACCTCCGCATCGGTATTTGCGCACAGTGCCACCCGTTCTTCACCGGTGAGCAGCGCTTCGTGGACACCGCTGGCCGCGTTGACAAGTTCGCCCAGCGTTACGGTTCGACCACCGCTACCCGCCGCACCAAGCCCAAGGCTACTGCACCTACGGCCTAGCGACGGCATCTTTGTATTTCAGAAAAACGGTGATCGCGCCCTCGTTGGCGCGTCACCGTTTTTTGTTTCTCGTGCGCTTGTCTCGTTGTTTTCGCAGCTTCGGCTGCCGTAAGTTCTTTTGTCAGCCAGTTGGGTTTCTCCCCGACCACCGGATCCGGATTCGACTTTGACCCCGGCTCAGCCCTCGAATCCCTGTTCTCAGCTCCCAGCTCTTCCCTTTCCCCTTCCTGCCATGGACTATTCCTCGATCATCGAAAAGAAGAAGGACCGCTTCTCTGAGTTGGAAGAGATGATGGGCCACCCCAATTTCTACGACGACAACCGCAAGGCAGGGGATTTTCTTCGGGAGCATCGCTCGCTGGAGGCCCTCCTCAAAGCCTGGACCGAGTACCAGCGCACGGAGCAGCAGATCGCAGACAACCAGGAACTGGCGAAGTCCGGCGACGCAGAGCTGGCTGCCTTGGCCGAGGAAGAACTGCCAACGCTGCAATCCCGTCTGGTGGAACTGGAGAGCGAAGTCCAGCGGCACATCCTGCCTCCTGATCCCCTGGAAGGTCGCGATGTCATCATGGAAATCCGCGCCGGCACCGGTGGGGACGAAGCAGCCATTTTTGCCGGCGACCTCTACCGCATGTACAACCGCTATGCGGAGGAACGCGGCTGGAAGATCGAGTCCATGGAAGCCAGCCCTTCAGACGCAGGCGGTTACAAGGAAGTCGTGTTCAAGGTCAGTGGCGAGGACGTCTTCCGCACCTTGAAGTATGAGAGCGGCGTGCACCGCGTGCAGCGCGTGCCCGCCACCGAGGCTCAGGGCCGCATTCACACCTCTGCCGCCACGGTGGCCGTGCTGCCAGAGGCCGAGGAAGTGGACCTGCAACTCAAGCCAGACGAGCTCCGCATTGAAGTCTGCCGCGCCAGCGGTCACGGCGGCCAGGGGGTGAACACCACTGACTCCGCCGTGCAGGTGATGCACCTTCCCACCGGCATGATCGTCCGCTGTCAGGACGGCCGCAGCCAGCTCAAGAACAAGGAAAAGGCGATCACCATCATGCGGTCCCGCCTGCTGGAAAAGAAGCAGCTGGAAGAGGCCGCCAAGTACTCCGCCCACCGCAAAGCCCTCATTGGCGGCGGCGGTCGCGAAGAGAAGATCCGCACCTACAACTACCCGCAGAACCGCATCACCGATCACCGGATCGATGTGACGCTCTACAATCTGGACATGTTCGTGGAAGGTCGCATCGGCGACTTGGTGGACAAGCTCCAGGCCAGCGAGATCCTCGATCGGCTTGCCGAGGCGGGGTTGGCGTAAGCCAGTAGATCTGGGGCTACCGCCCCTTCAATGCTCCGGCGCAGCACCCAGGCTTTAGCTGACGCTTTCATCCGTGTCCGCAGGATGAGTGATCACGTGCTTTTGCAGGTCACGCAGGCTGCATAGCCCCATGAAATCCGCCCCTCGCATCGGGCGAGCCCCTTCGATGCGCGTCGCCCCAAAACGGCGGCGGTCAGAATCAAACACGGCATTCACAAACTCGCGACTCCCCACCGCCGCACCTGCGGTGAAGTAGCGCACCCGGCAGCGCAGCATCTCCTGCAGCGTGAGTTTCCCGCCTTGGGCATGCACTTTGGTCACTTCGTCATTGTGGAGGCCCGCTTTCTTTGCCCCTGCTTCCTTGCGAAGCTGAATGCTGAGATCATCACCTGCATTTCCTGCGACATAGAGCATCTGCCGGTAAAAGGCCAAAGCCTCCGCAGGCCGCAATTCGCGCTGGGCCAGGCAGTTCGCCACGATCGACAGCCCCCGCTCTGCCCTCCCTACGCCTGCCACCGCCGCGCCGTATCCACTCCATGGGTAGTCCTTGGGGTCCTTCACCAAACGCGCCCGCACGGGATTCAGGTCAATGTAAGCCGCCATGATGCCCAGTGCCGCAGGCCCTCCCTCCACCATGGTGCTCTTGTATCGGTCCTCCCACAGGGTCCCCCGGCGCTCATGGTGCTTGTTGAACCACTGTGTGAAGCGCTGCTTCAGCGTCTTCATGAACTGGCTCACATCCCACATGCGGGAAAACCAGCCCTGGATCACCTCCGTCGCCGCGATATCAGCCCCCACCTGACGAAACTGACGGATTTGCTCCGCGACCACCCCTGCCATCGCCTCGCCGAAGCACCTCTTGATGTGCTCGATCAGCCACTCCTCCGACGGCATCACCTGCGGACGCTGCGGTACCTCCAGCAAGATATGAAAGTGGTTCGACATGACGCAGAACGTCACCACCCGCACCTGGCAGAACCGCTCATAAAAGCGCATCAACTCGACGAACCTACGCTTTTCCTCCTTCTCGAACACGAACCGGCGATCCACCACCCTCGACACACAGTGGTAGTAAGCCACCGGCCATTCCTTCGGAGCCTTCAAACGAGATTGCCGCATACCACATAAAGGGACAGACACTTTATTGATGCAAATGCAATTTTAATTGTTCGTGCGAACAGTATTCTTTCGCATGGGACCGGACCTGATTCTTGATCTGGACAGCTTCTTTGCCTCGGTGGAGCAGCAGCTCGATCCACGCCTGCGGGGAAGGCCGGTGGGAGTGGTGCCGGTCAAGTCGGAGTCCACGTCTTGCATTGCCGCGAGCAAGGAGGCCCGCCGGTTTGGGGTGAAGACGGGCACACGCGTGCGGGATGCCCGGCAGTTGTGCCCGGACATCGTCTTTGTGGAATCCCGGCCCCGCCTCTACACCGAGTATCACCAGCGATTCGTCACCGCCCTGGAGTCTCGCATCCAGGTGGCGGAGGTCATGTCCATCGATGAGGCCTGGTGCCTCCTGCCCAAGTCTGTGACCAATCGCACGCTGGCCGAATCCTTTGCGCGCTCGCTCAAGGCCACGCTCACCAGCCAGGTGGGCGACTGGCTCACCTACTCGATCGGCATCGCTCCGAATCGCTTCCTGGCAAAGCTCGCCTCGGATATGGGCAAGCCGGATGGCCTCTTCATGATCGAGCAGGCGGATCTCCCCCACTGTCTGCACAAGCTAAAGCTCCGGGACTTCTGTGGCATCGGCCAGAAAATGGAAACCCGCCTGATCTCCCACGGCATCCGTACCGTGGCGCAGCTGACCTCCGCGACTCGCGAGACCCTTCATCACGTCTGGGGCGGCATTGGCGGAGTCCACCTCTGGCACTGGCTGCGCGGCGAGGTGACCGAACTCCCGCCCACCCAACGCCGCGTCATCGGCCATTCCCACGTTCTTCCCACGCGGCTGCGGAACGATCTTGGCACGCACGCCGTGGGCTGCCGCCTTCTTCAGAAAGCGGCGATGCGCCTAAGGAAAATGGACCACTTCACCTGCCGCCTGGAACTCTTTATCAAATACACCAACAGCCCCACCTGGTCCTCCGACATCTCCTTTTGTGATACGCAGGACACTTTCCGCCTGTTGGAAGCTTTCGAAGTGCTCTGGGATCGACGTCCTCGTCGGCCGGGCTTGGAGCCGAAGGCCACCGGCGTCAATCTCTCCGGCCTTGCCCCGGCCACCAAGGTCACTCCGAGCCTGCTGGACTTTGACAAACGGCAGCAGCAACTCTGCGGCCTGATGGATGCCATCAACAAACGCTACGGCCAGAACACCGTGTGCTTTGGCGGCGCTCTGGGAGCCTTGGAGTACACCCCCATGCGAATCGCCTTCACGCGCATCCCTGATCCTGAAACCGAAAGCTGACGCCGCATCGGGCTTGCGCTTTGCTGGGGCTGCCGTTACAAAAACGCCATGCACGACCCACGCATAGATCAACTCGCCACTCAACTCGTCCGCTATTCGACCAGTGTGAAAAAAGGCGACCGCGTCCTCCTCGACATCTACGACGCGCCGAACTCCATCTGCCTGGCCCTGATCCGTGCCGTCGTCGCTGCCAAAGCCATCCCGGTGGTCAAACTGCATGACGCCACCGTGACCCGCGAGCTCATGAAGCACGCGGACCCCGAGGGCTACGATCTCCTCTCCAAGAACAACCTCGATCTTATGAAGGAGATCGACGTGTACATCGCCATCCGCGGCAGCCATAACATCACCGAGATGGCCGACGTGCCGGCGGACAAGATGAAGCTGGTCATGGAGAAGATGCGCCCCGTCATCAACGAACGCGTCAACAATACGCGCTGGTGCGTCCTGCGCTGGCCCACCTCCGCCATGGCCCAACAGGCGAGCATGAGCACCGAGGCCTTCGAGGACTTCTACTTCCGCGTCTGCCTCCTCGACTACAAGGCCCTCCTCCCCGCCATGAACTCCCTGAAGAAGCTCATGGACAAAGCCAACCAAGTCCACATCAAGGGTCCCGGCACCGATCTGAAATTCAGCCTCAAGGGTCTTAAGGCCATCGCCTGCGGCGGCACCCACAACATCCCCGACGGCGAAGTCTTCTCGGCTCCGGTCCGCGATAGCGTGGAGGGCGTCATCACCTACAATGCCCCGACCGTCTACCAAGGCATCGCTTTCGACAACGTGCGCCTCGAGTTCAGCAAGGGCAAGATCGTCAATGCCACGGCCAACAACACGAAGGCCATCAACAAGATCCTCGACAGCGACGAAGGCGCCCGCTACATCGGGGAATTCGCCATCGGCTTCAACCGCGAGATCCGTGAGCCCATGCGCGACATTTTGTTCGACGAGAAGATCGCCGGCTCCTTCCACTTCACGCCCGGCCAGGCCTATGAAGGCGTGGCGGACAACGGCAACCGCAGTCAGGTGCATTGGGACCTTGTCAACATCCAACGTCCCGACTACGGCGGCGGCGAGATCTGGTTCGACAACGTTCTGATCCGCAAGAACGGCAAGTTCCTGCCCAAAGAACTGGCCAAGTTGAACTAGCCCACCCCGCCCCCGTGTCGCACTCCCGGCTGGTGGCCATCCCACCAGCCTGTACAGAGGTTACCGTGATCCCTGGAGCCGCAGGATCAACTCTCCAGTTCAAGCTCCCTTCCCCGGCGATTCGAATCGCCTGCTGGCGCAATTCCTTCTCCGTGCTAGCATCCTTCCCGACATGTCTGCCTTTGCCTTTAGGATGAATCTCCGCACCCTCGCCCTCATCGCCCTGGCTGCGCTGCCCATGCTCGGACTGAGCTCGTGCTCCTCCACGTCCAAGATCAAAGGCATTCCCGACAAACTCCCGCCGATCACGTTGACGGGGACCGTTCGGACCCCTCCCCACTCGATGCCCAGCCATGCCTATCCGTTCGACTCCGATGGTCGCTACGTCAGCGATTGGGCAGCCGAAGGCGAGCGTCGTTCCGGTCGTTCCGCCGCTGCCACCTCCGCCGACCAGGAAAAATGGTCCGGCTCCCACGAAGGTGCCGCTACGGGACGACGCATTGTCATCAAGACCACCCCCAAGTCCAAGAGCTCCAGTTCCAAGACCGCCTCGTCCAAATCCAAATCTGGAAAATCCAAGTCCGGCAGCAGCGGAGGCGGCGGTGGCAGCTACGTGGTCAAGAAGGGTGACACCCTCTCATCCATCGCCCGGCGCAATGGTACCACAGTCGCAAAAATCAAGTCCGCCAACGGCATGAGTTCCGACTTCTTGAGTATCGGAAAATCCCTAAAGGTTCCCCGTTAGCAATTTGAACTGACGCAGGGAGAAGCACCGGAGCACGCGAGCATCGAGAAAGCACCCTTCACCTCGACAGCTTTATGTCCCTCCCAGGCAGGCTCGTCTCTCCCCGACCCCAGCGGACTCCTTTTACTCTGGCGGCCATTCTTGTTTGGGGGTTCTTGGCGCTCCTCGTCAACATTTCCCCCGCCCGGGCTTTTCAATTGGTAGTCGTGGACCCTGGTCATGGGGGTGCCGATGGAGGCACCTCCTGGCACGGATTGCTGGAGAAGACGCTTACTCTGGACGTCGCCAAGCGCCTGGAAACCCTTCTCCGGGACCAGGGCGTCACCACCGTGATGACCCGCCGCTATGATAAAACCGTGTCGCTTGATGAGCGGGCCATCATGGCCAACCGGTTCCCCAATTCGCTGCTGGTCAGCATTCACTTCAATGCAATCCGCGTCTCCGGCATCTCCGGGTATGAGACCTTTTACCGTGGCGCTATGAGCAAGGAGATTGCCCAGAGCATCCAGACCTCGCTCAAGGAAAACGTGCCCGGAGTGGACCGGGGCATCACGTACCAGGACTTTGCCGTCCTCACCCGTACTAAGGGCCCCGCCGTTCTGGTGGAGTGCGGTTTCCTGAGCAACCCCGCCGAAGCGATCCTCTGCAACACCCCCTCCCACCGGCAGAAGCTGGCGGAAGCGATCGCCAAAGGCATCCTGAACATCCGCCCTGCAGTGAGCGGCTGAGCCGCCAGCTCTCCCACCCTTCCTACGACGCCAGGCTGGCGCGCTGCACTTTGCCGAACTCGGTATGGAGGAACCGCTTCGCCAGCTCTTCGGAATGCTCTGACAAGTCCGTCAGATACACCTCCAGCTTGGGCTTGCCCTTGGCCGTGCGTTCCAGCCCCTGCTCCGCCAACATGCGTTTGACGTGCTCGGCACAGGTCAGGGCAGAGTCCACCATCCGCACCTTGTTGTTCAAGATCCGCTTCAGCAGCGGCTTCAGCAGCGGGTAATGGGTGCACCCCAGAACCAGAGTGTCCATGCCCTTGTCCAGCATGGGCTTGAGATACTCCCGCAGCACCATCTTCGTCGCCGGGTGGTCAATCCAGTCCTCCTCCACCAGCGGCACCAGCAGGGGCGTCGCCTCGGCGTAGATCTGCAGGTCCGGACGACGCATCGCCAACTCGTGCTGATAGGCGTGACTCTTGATGGTGCCCGCCGTGCCGATAATCCCCACCCGCTGACAGGCCGGATCGGCCAAGGTAGCCTCCACGCCCGGCTCCAACACCCCCACCACCGGGACACGAAACATCTGTCGCAACTGGGGCAACGCATGGGCCGTTGCCGTGTTGCAGGCCACCACCACCGCCTTCACCCCTTTGCTCAGCAGGAACTGGGTGTCCTCCACCGAGAACTTGCGGATCGTGTCGGGCGACTTGGATCCGTAGGGCACCCGGGCAGTATCACCGAGATAAATGATCGATTCGTTCGGCAGAAGATCCAGCAAGGCACGCACCACCGTCAGGCCGCCCACTCCGGAATCAAAGACGCCTAATGGCGCATTGGAAATGCTTTCGCTCACACCCGATAAAGACAACGAACGCCCGCAACTTCAAGCATGAATCACAAGGACTTGCATCAAGGCGGGCCCGGCGCGTCACCGGTTCCATTTGACAAAAAAGGGTACATGGAATAACATCCCACTGTCAGCCGAAGTCATTACTGCTTCCTCAGTAGTGGCGCGGGGGAACCGAACTCCTGGTTTTCGCAAGAGAATCAGGACGGGGCGAACGAAGCGGGCAACCGCTTGCAGGGACCACTTCCAAGGTCCAGCCCGTCAGCTAACCTCGCAGGCAATTTGGGAGGGACGATCTCTCTGGGGTCTGCATCGCAGGCTTCATGGTCTCCCCAACAGCAACATGCTGCCCGTGGTGGGCGACCACCTCGTTCGGCAAGGTCAACGAGAACATGAAATACCCAGCCAGCGCCAGCTGCTCCACGCACCGGCGCCACGCCATTCACCGACGGCTGCACGGCAGTCCGTCATCCCATCAGCCCTTCCTGCGCCACATCGCGCCCTAGGGTTCAGGTTCTGAATCTTCCCGTGCTTCTGCGACACGGTTCGCGGTAACACCCCACCCCGCCCTCATCTGGTGTCTTCGCCGGAGGTCCGCCTCCGCGTCGATGGCGCACTAGACAGGCGCGCCCACGGCCCGTGCCGGAGCCCGCCCAACGAACTTCTCATCAGGAAACAACGCGTCATACAGATACGCAAGCCCTCCACAGAACCTCCTCACCCTTCATCTTATGATCACGAACATCTTAGAACTGATCTGGAACAGCTGGTGGCTGAAAATCCCCCTCAGCATCATCGCCCTCTGGTATTTCCTCGGAGTTGTGTACATAGGGGAGCAGAAGGTCGGCATTGTCATCAAGCGCTTCGCCATGCGCAACCTGCCCCCGGGGCAGATCATCGCGCTGAAGGGCGAGGCCGGCTATCAGGCGGATGTGCTCCCGCCCGGCCTGCACTTCTTCTACTGGAAGTGGCAATACCGCATCCTCCACCTGCCGCTCACCTATGTACCCTCCGGTGAGATTGCCCTTGTGGTGGCCGCCGCCGGCGCACCCATCCCGCCGGGGCGCATCCTCGGTCGCACGGTTTCCTGCAACCACTTTGAGAACGCCCGGGCCTTCCTGGCCTCAGGCGGGGAAAAGGGACGCCAGCTCGCCATCCTCACCGCAGGCACCTACCGGATCAACTCCGCCCTGTTTACCGTGATCACCTCCTGGAACGCCCCCGATCACGGTCTGAGCCCCGAGATGCTTCGACTCTACAAGGTGGAGCCTGATCGCGTGGGCATTGTCACCACCCTGGACGGCGCCCCCATCGCAGAGGGCGAAATCGCAGGCACAAGCATCCCCGGACACGACAACTTCCAAAACGCGCAATCCTTCCTCGACAGCGACGGCCACCGTGGCCTGCAGGAGCAGGTGCTGCTAAGCGGCGTGTGGAACCTCAATCCCTGGTTTGCCCAGGTCGAGCAGGTGCCCATGGTGGAAATCCCCATCGGCCACGTAGGCGTCGTTATTTCCTATGTCGGCCAGGCCCATGAGGACGTGAGCGGCGTGGACTTCAAGCACGGTGACCTCGTCCTGCCCGGCCACAAGGGCGTCTGGATCTCCCCTCTCTACCCGGGCAAACACCCGCTCAACACCCGCATCATGCGCGTGGAGCTGGTTCCCACCACCAACATCGTCCTGAACTGGGCCACCCGCACGGAGTCGCATCAGTTTGATGCCAAGCTCAGCTCCATCACCGTGCGCTCGCGTGACGGTTTCGCTTTCAATCTTGACGTGTCCCAGATTATTCACATTGGCGCCCTTGAGGCCCCCAAGGTGATCAGCCGCGCCGGCTCGCTCCAAAACCTCATCGACCACGTGTTGCAGCCCATTGTGGGCAACTACTTCCGCAACTCCGCTCAGGACTACACGGTGCTCGACTTCCTCAGCGCCCGCAGCCACCGCCAGTCTGAAGCCGCCGAACACATTGCCACCGCCCTGCGTGAGTACGACGTGGAAGCCATCGACACACTGATTGGCGACATCACCCCGCCCGAGCAGCTCATGAAGACGCAGACCGACCGCAAGATCGCGGAGGAGCAGCGCAAGACCTATGAGATGCAGGAGGCCGCGGAGACTCAACGCCAGCAGTTGGTGCGCCAGACCTCGCTCGCAGACATTCAGCATCAGGTGGTGGGCGCAGAGCAGGGCGTGCAGATTGCCGAGCTCCAGGCCCGCGCCAGCGTGCGCAAGAGCGAGGGCGAGGCCGAAAGCATCCGCCTCCGGGCCAACGGGGAGGCCGACGCCATCCGTGCCACTGGTAACGCCAAGGCGGAGGCCTACACGGCGGGTGTCGAATCACTGGGCCACCAGAACTACGCCATGCTCCAGCTCATGCAGATCATCGGCGAGCGCAACGTCCGCGTCGTGCCCGATGTCGCCGTCACAGGCGCCCAAGGTGGCAGCGGCCTGCTGGATGCCCTCATGGCCATGATGGTGAAGCGCGACACCTTGCCACAGCGCCCCGCAAGTGAGTTGAACTAAGCTGGGCCCATCCGTTTCCCACCCCAAAACCAAAACCAAAAAAACAAAAAACAAGCAGAGCGGGCGGAGGAGAATCCGCCCGCTTTTGATATGCCAGAGTGTTCCTGAAGATTAACCACAGAGGCACAGAGAACACAGAGGGCTCACTAGGATTCAGAAGGGCTGAGCTGAAGAGTTGTTGGTTCATAAGACCTCTCCACCGCCGCAGATAGCGCCAATCGTTGCGCCGCCCCCAGTCATAGCCTGCGGAGCTCTGTTTGTAGTACAACTTTAGTTTGCCAAGCTCGAGGAAAGCGTCCTGAGCAAACTAAAGTTTGAACTACGAACAGCTACCATTTCACCCGCACTCTGAACCCTCCGGGTTCATGAGCCAACTCGCAAAAATTGACGCACCGACGCACCGACGCACCGACGCACCGACGCACCGACGCACCGACGCACCGACGCACCGACGCACCGACGCACCGACGCACCGACGCACCGACGCACCGACGCACCGACGCACCGACGCACCGACGCACCGACGCACCGAC
>NZ_BATQ01000144.1 GCF_000739635.1 Verrucomicrobium sp. BvORR034
TGATCCGTCCGTAAAACGAATACCGCCCGGCATGGGCACTACCCGACCATCCACGGTGAGCATGGATCCCGCCGGAATCTTCAGGGGTTGCCCGGTGAAGTCAGTCGCCCCGCTGCTGCTGATGCGCAGCGTTTTCTCCTCGGTCACGGGCACGGCTTGGCCGTTGCTAATCCGATACATTTTTCCATTAAAAAGCGTGAACCCTTCCGCCGGCGTTTGCACCTCAAGTCGAGGAGCATCCGGGTCGGCAGGGGTGGCAGTGGGTGTCGTTGGACTCTGGGCCAGAGCCGAAAGAGCAAGCATAGGAGTCAGCAGGCAGCCGAAGGCGAAGGCACTGCGACCTGGGAAGAAGCGGTTTTTCATGATAGAGGAGGTTTACGGGGTTAGAAGCGTAGCCCGTCCAGACTGGCGCGTGCCTATACATCTTGTCGATGCCATGGGTGAAGCGCATCTCGATCCAGACAGGGGTCCAATGGGGGTTCGGACTGTGCCAATCAGGCGCGCCTAAGAACCTCACCTCTTCACGTATCAGGCAAGACACGGCATTTCCCTTCGTTACCTCCACCGCATCATGAATGCCGCGTGCCGCCTTACTGTTCTGGTGATGATGGCCGGGAGCTTCCATCTCCACGGCATCGCTGCGGAACCCGCGCCCCATCCTGGTCCATCGCCTGCATCTCCCAGAGCCATTACCGCGCGCAGCCTGCCTTTCCTGAAGGAGAAAGGCCAAGATTGGATCGATGACCGCGGTTGCGTCAGTTGTCACCAGGTACCGTCGATGCTCTGGGGGCTGCATCGGGCAGCGCAGTCAGGGCTACAGGTGGATCAGAAGCATCTGGAAGAAACCTCAAAGTGGGCGGTAGACTGGAAGAACTGGAACCAGTCCGGCGACAAAGAAGGCCTGCAGAAAGTTGCCGCCGCCAACACCGCCACGATGGCGTTTCTATTGCTCGCCCTTCCATCCGAGCTTCCCGCAGCGGCTGACTCCTCGACTGGCTCGCAGCATTGGGCGGACTCGTTTCGCGCTCTCCTCTTGGAACATCAGCAAAAGGACGGCTCGTGGAAGGCTGGTGGCCAGCTTCCTCTCAGCAAGCGCCCCGCCCGGGAGAATGATGAAGTGTCCACCATGTGGGCGTTGCTCGCTCTGGAGCCCCTCCCCGTACCAGGAACCGCCAAGCCCTCGACCAATCCAACGCTGACCTCCGCCCAGAAACGGGCAGACACTTTCCTCGCCACTGCCGCCTCTGGGCAGAGCATCGAATGGTATGCGACCCGCCTCCTCCTTCACCCTGAGGACGAATCCAGACGGGACGCTCTGCTCAAGCTCCAGCATCCCGACGGCAGTTGGGGCTGGCTCGTTGCGGAACCTGGCGACGCCTATGGCACGGGTCTGGCCCTCTATGCTCTCGCGAAATCACAGAGTTCCAACCAATCCGATCCCGCCGCTTCAGAGGCGGCACAACGGGCGATCCGCTATCTGAACGATACGCAGCGGCCCGATGGCAGTTGGCTCGTACCCAGCACCCGCGGCCGTGACAAAAACAAGCCCATTCCCACCTCCACCTACTGGGGCACCGCTTGGGCGGTCGTCGGCCTGCTGGAGTGGGCCGCGGGCTCCCAAGCAGCAGCCGCAACCGTTTCCCACGACTGAGGAGAGCCCCTTCCTGGCCAAACTTCGGCCTATGGATGCGAGGCAGGGAATAAAACTCGCCCACTATTTGCGATTGCTTCTCAGAATCAATTGCACTATGAACCCGGCCGAAATTCAACCATTCGACTCTCAATGAAACTCAAAGCTCGTGCGATCCCCGCACTCTTGCTCGGCGCGCTCACTCCCGGCGCAGTCGTGGCTCAAGTCACCACCTTGGACACCGTCACGGTGACCGCAGCTTCGGAAGGCAATGGCTACGTTGCCCCCGCAGTCATCACCAGTGGCCTCAAAACTGAGGTGCCGCTGCTTGAGACCCCCCAGGCCATCTCTATCGTCACCAAAGATCTGATTGTGGATCAGGGTGCCAGAAATCTGGAAGATGTGATCAAGAACGTCGCCGGCGTGACCCCAGGCGGCTACTACTCCGAGTGGGACTACTACCGCATCCGCGGCTTTGACGCGGCCTTCACCACGTATCAAGACGGTCTGCGCGGCGACTACGATGGCACCGGTGCCGAGACGTTCGGTCTGGAGCGTGTGGAGGTGATCAAAGGCCCAGCCTCAGCACTCTACGGCCAGGCTCCTCTGGGTGGCATCGTGAACCTCGTGAGCAAGAAGCCCAAGCGCGAGTTCGGCGGTGAAGTGGGCTTCACCGGTGGCATGTGGGACTTCTACCAGGGCACGCTGGATGTGAACATCCCCCTGCTCACGCCCGCGCCAGTGATGGCACCGGTTTCAGGAAAGGACGCCAAGAACGTCGCCCCGGTGGCTCCCGTCTCCAGCGATGGCCTGGGCATCTATCTCCGCCTCAATGCCCTCTACAAGGAGAGCGGCTCGTTCGTTGACTACTATGACTACGATCGTCTTTTCATCGCCCCCTCCCTCACCTTCGAGTGGGGCCAGGATACCAGCCTCACCTTCCTCACCCACTACATGAAGGACGACGGCATCTTTGCCATGCCGCTGCCGGCCCGTGGCACCGTGCTGCCGAACCCCAACGGAGAAATCCCGGTGAACCGCTTCATCGGCATTCCCGGCAAGTCGGGCAAGATTGACATCGAGACGCTGCGCCTGGGCTATGAGTTTAAGCATCGCTTCAACGACACCGCCACCGTGCGCCAGAACCTGAGCTACTACCGCGTGGACCAGAACTGGGACAACATCCTTTACAACTCCGTCCTCAGCGATGACCTCCGCACGCTCTATGCAAACCCGTATGACTACAACAGCGGGGTGCACCAGCGCATCATGGTGGACACAGCGGTGGACTTCAGCTTTGAGACCGGCTCCATCAAACACTCTCTCACCATCGGTACCGACTACTTCCATTCGGAGCAGGACACCACTTACCACGAGATCAACTACGATGATTTCCCCGGCTCGTACGTGGCCATCGATCTCTTCCGCCCCAACTACAACCAGCGCATCCCCCAGCCGAAAATCAAAGGTTCCTTCACCTCCAGTGAGGACAACTTCGGCGTCTATATCCAGGATCACGCGAAGCTCACTGACAAGCTGACGCTCACCGTCGGTGGACGCTATGAGTGGCTCTGGCTGGATGACTCCGGGTCCTATGGCAGCGTGCCTGCGGATGTGAAGGACGACGCCTTCACCCCCAAGGCCGGCATCACCTATGAACTCATCCCCGGACTTGCCGCGTATGCCAACTACAGCCGCGCCTTCAAACCCCAGTGGGGCTCCCGTGACGACAGCGATCTTCCCGTGGCCCCCGAAGAGGGTGAAAACTGGGAAGGCGGCTTGAAGTATGACCTTCTGGACGGCCGCTTGAGCGGGCTGATCTCCGTGTTCCACCTTACCCGTGAGAACGTGGCCACCAGCAACCTCGCCACGGCCAATCCGTTTGATGCCACTGTCAGCGGGGAGCAGCGCAGCCGCGGCTTCGAGTTCGAGACCGCCGCCGAGCTCCTGCCCGGCCTCAAGTTGACGGCTGCCTACACCTACCTTGACGCCGAGGTCACCGAAGACAACGACATCCCAGTCGGCACCCCGCTCCTCGGCGTACCGGATCACACCGTCAGCGCCTGGCTGAAGTACACCGTGCAGGACGGCCCGCTCAAGGGCTTCGGCGTGGGTCTGGGAGGCCGCTACTACAGCAGCCAGTCCGGCGACACTTACAACACCTTCAATCTTCCCAGCTACGGCCTGGTGGATGCCGCCCTCTACTACGAGCGCGACAGCTACCGCGTGCAGGTGAACTTCAACAACGTGTTCGACAAGCGCCACTTTGTTGGCTCCTATGACGAACTCTACATCCTCCCCGGCGAGCCCTTCAACGTCTCCGCCAGCGTGACCTGGAAGTTCTAGGAAAACAGTCCATCCTCCTCAAGCCCGGGACCGGCCACGCCGTCCTGGGCTTTTTTGTGGGAACGCATCTGCCCACTCCACCACTCCGCTTTCCGCATTCGCGATCCCCGAACCCGGAGGGTTCACCATGAATAGCCTGGGGTCGACCGAGCATAGCGAGGGCTACCCCAGGACGCCCGCCTGCCGCTCTACCGCGCAGCGGTAGGCCCATCGCATCGCCCGCCCCAGACGATCATCCCACAACTCACGCCGCACGTCATTTGGATCCGCTGGCCTACCGCTCCGCGGTAGAATCCACCCCAGGACATACCATGGGTAGTCCTCTCCCGCCTTGCGGGATCGGCCGACCCATGGCTACGCATGGCGAACCCTCCGGGTTCATGAGATAACTCGCAATTTGACGCACTGACGCACTGACGCACTGACGCACTGACGCACTGACGCACCGTTCAACCGATTTACTGAATTACTGAATTACTGAGCCACCGCCCTACCCTCCTCCAAACTGCATCCGGTCCCTCAACTCCCGCATCGCACAGGTCAGCGGCAGTTCACTCCCATCCGTCAACACCGCTCGTGCCGCCTTCCCGGAATGGCGAATCTCCACAATGCTCTCGATGTTCACCAGCGCGGAACGGTTTACACGCACAAATTGCGAGGCCGGCAACATCTGCTCCAGCTTGCCAATGTTTTCCCGGATGAAATGCTTCTCCTTCACACAATGCAAGTTCACATAGTTGCCATCGGCCTCGACCCACAGGATATGCTCCACCCTCACGATCTGCTCGCGCATGCCAGAGCGCACCAGGATCCTTGCCAGCGATGGGGGCAGAGTTCCTGGTGCGGCTTCCAGCGCCGGTTTCACGGGCTGATCCTGCAATGAAGTGAGTATTTTCCTCGCCCTGTCCAGCGCCACATCCAGACGCCGGTTCTCGACCGGCTTGAGCAGGTAGTCGATCGCGCTGAATTCAAAGGCGTCCAGGGCGTGCGCACGAGAGGCCGTCACCAAGATGATCACCGGTGGCTGCACGTTCTTCATCCTTTGCAAAATCTCGAGCCCGCTCAAATCAGGAAGCTGCACGTCCAACAGCATGATGTGCACCTCGTGACTGTCCAGCCAGCGCATGGCCTGCGCCCCATCCTCCACCTCCGACACTTCCATGTCAGAATGAGCGGCCAGCAGTCGCCGCATCCGGTCCCGGGCAGGCGTCTCGTCTTCAACCACCAGCAGATTCCAGCTCTTCATAGGCACCTCCCATGCGGAATTTCAATCACGGCGATGGAGCCTCCCTCTTCGCAGGGCAGCACCGTGACTCTCTTGTCGAGCCCCTCCAGATCACCATACGCCGCCCGCAGCCGGGCGCGGGTGTTCTCCAGGCCAATGCCATCGCGGAGCGGCTCCTTGATGCCTACTCCATCATCCCGCACCTCCAGACGCAGCATCTTCAGCTCGGGTTCGAGCCGCGCCTTGATGGCGATGGTCCCAACGCCTTTGCGAGGTCCCAGTCCATGCCGCACGGCATTCTCCACCACCGGCTGCAGGATCAACACCGGCACCATCCACATCTGACAGTCCGCCCCGATGTCCGTCGTGAGTTTCAATCCATCACCAAATCTCGCACGCTCGATCTTCAGATACATCTCCACGAGCTCGATCTCGTGCTCCAAGGTCACCTCACGGTTAAAGTCGCTTTCCAGCGTCTCGTGCAGCAGCACCCCCAGTGAGGTGACGATACGATCCACCACCTCCGGCTCACGATGCACCAGTGAGGCAATCGTGTTCAGCGTGTTGAACAGGAAATGCGGCCGCAGCTGTGCATAGAGCATTTCCAACTGGGAGCGGTGCAGCTCCGCAGTGGCTTGCAGCACACGACGCTCCCGTTCCCGCATCTTGACCCTGGCCACCGACATCACGGCAAACGCGGTGATCCCCAGATAGACAGGCATCCCCACCAATACTTGCGGGACAAACATCGGTGGTTTGGGCGGCGGATTTTCCCGCCAGGACGAGGGCGGCGGACGCCGTAGATCCCGCGCCTTGTCCCGCGCCTCATCCATGCCTGCTTCTGCCACCACCGCGTAGAATCCCACACACAGCACCATGCCCACCATCCAGGCGAGCATGTCCATCGCCAGGTGATGGGGCGTCGTGCACCAGCGCTTCACCCCTCTGACGATGACCGGCGTCAAAAGCATCCACGGCATCCAGAGCATGGCCCCGAAGAGCAGCGCAAAGGTCCAGGACTGTGCGGCCGAAAACTTGAACTGCGTGGCGAACAGCACCGCCAGCATCGGCCAGAGTATCATATTTACCACCCTGGTCGTCCGCTCAAACCTGAGGTCATCGTCCAACACTTGAGCTCTTGGATTAGGGCGGCCGGGATCTCCACCAGACACCATCGCAACACTGGCAGAAGCATCAGGGTTCATGAAATACGTTTTATGTTTCCACCAGCCTTAGCGGGTGGATGTTCCGTTTTACTTTCTGTCACAGACAAAGTGCAACGTGGGCGACGCTATCTCGTGAACCGCCCCCGAGCATGAGCGAATGCGATTTGCACTTTCCTGTCCGATCCGTCCAGCGCACTCCCGTGCCGACTTCGGATATCAAGCCGTTTCCATCGGCTCGGTGCAACAGCTTTCTTATGATTCCTGCACCGTCCATCCCGCCCGGGATGTGCTTGGGACGGCGTTGCCGCCAGCGGAGAGGAGTTTGGTTCGTCATCATTTTCGAGGCGTCTGCGACATCATTCCCCGGCTTGGTACCAAGAGGTTCGACCTCGTTGATACCCTCCATCATTCTCCGCAACGAGCGAAGCCTTCTGGCAGGCCGGAAAACTGACTGACACCCATTCACAACACCAAACGGGCAGGTCAGTTGCAACCCGCCTCCGGAATTCGCTCGTCCCAGCCATGTCAATAAGCCCCAACAACCCAACTATGAACCCCCGCCAACAACCCCATCGGAAATCCTCCTTTGCCTGCCTCCTGGCAGGCCTACTCTTCTTGATTAGTCACACCTCGGCTCAAGCCTGGGTAGGAGGGCCCTTCGACAACGGAGACTACAGCGCGACGCTCGATGACCAGGGCGTCTATCAGGCCTCCATCCGCTACACGAACGGCAGCGGCTACGTACAATGGGCCAACAACGCAGACCTCGGCCCTTCAGCTTCGTCCGGTTCCTCCTCATCCAGCAGCACGACTACCACGTCCGCCTCATCTGTAGGCAGCTATCTCAATCGCGCAGTCTTGTATTACAAGGGGGTGGCGTTCTTTGGCAATGCCACGGGCATGTCGGACATGGAGGCAAAAGAGGTCACGTGTGTGTTCAACTCACAGTCAGAAGTGACGTTGGATGAACAATCCAGCACCAGCTCACAGACCACATCAAATTCCTCGGTGAATGCCTCCAGCAGCGTGGTCAACAACGGCGGTCGTGGCTTCGTGGCCAATGGCAACTTTGTGGCCAAGATCACCAAGACCTATCCCCAGCTCCGCTTCAGCGGCACCGGGGAGCTGACCCTGATCAACCCAGACGCCCAGTCCATCATCGCCAGCCTGGCCCAGCAGATCGCTGAAAGCCTGGCCGATATCAGCGCCGGTGAAGACGGCACCGTGGCAGTGGGAGACATCTTCGATTTCTTGAGCGATCCGGACTTTCTTGCCGCCATCACCCCCAAGACCATCGACGAGATATCAGAAAGCTCCGAATCCATCAAGATGACCGTGACGGGCTCCCGGCGCTACTTCCTGTCCTCCCGCTAGCTCTTCTACCGCCCCAGTCCCACGCATCGATCCCGCCCCGGCCGCAACACGGCCGCGGGTTCGATGAAACGCGCCCACCGCTCCATCTGCTTCTGACTTACCATCTCCCGTTCCCCACATGAATCCCGCCCTCATCTTTTGTCACACCTCCCTCCTGTGCTGCTGCGCCCTGGCCCCCGCCATGGCCGGCGCTCCCCATGCTGGGGGAGGAGCCACCAGCCTGGCCGAGCGAGAACTCGCCCGACGCATGCAGCGAGAGTCCGAGGCCCGGGAATGCCTGACCCGGGGGGACGCCCTCATGAAGGACGCAGATTGTGAAGCCGCAGCCCGGGAGTATCAGGCGGCCATCGACCTCCTCCCCGATGCTCCTAGAACCCAGGCTCTCAGGGAGGAGGCCATGGCCCGATATGGCGATGCCGCCGTATGCCTTGCCAGGGAGCGTGCCAAGAACGGACGCTATGCGGAGGCACGCGCCCTTCTGGAGGGAGTGTTGAAACTCAATTCCCCCTCTGAGTCGGCGCGAAAGCTCCTGGCTGATCTCGATGACCCCGCCCGCCACGAACCCGCCCTCACACCAGAGCACGTCAAGAACGTCGCTCAGGTGGAGACCACGTTGCAGATGGGTTACAGCTACTACAACATTGGCGACTACGACGCCGCCATTCGCACGTTTCAAGATGCGCTGCGGATCGACAAGTACAACGGTGCCGCACGTCGCGGCATGGAGCGCGCTGAGCAGAAGCGTGCCGAGTACTACGACACCGCCCGCGATCACCAACGCGCCAAGATGCTCAACGCGGTGAACGCCGGTTGGGAGGACCAGGTCCCAGCGGCGGTGACCTCCACCGTCACCGATGTTTACACCGGTGGCCCCGACGCCTCCCGGTACTACACGGAGAAGATGCAGCGCATCATCTTTCCCGCCGTACAGTTCCAAGGCGCCAGCATTGATGAAGCCATCGAGTTCATGCGCATCAAGAGCCGCGACTACGACACGGTGGAGCGCGACCCCAGCCGGCGGGGAGTCAACCTCATCCTCAAAGCGGGCGCCTCGCCCTCCACCGCACAAATCAGCCTGGATCTCAAAGATGTGCCCATGGTCGAGGCCCTCCGTTATATCACCGAACTCGCGGGCATGAAGTACAAGATCGAGCCCTATGCCGTGGTGGTGGTGCCGTTGTCAGATGTGGGCACGGAGCAGTACACCCGCACTTTCAAGGTGCCGCCATCTTTCCTGAGCCTGGGTCAGGACAGTTCTGCGGCGTCCCCCGCCACTGCGCCCGATCCCTTCGCCAGCGGCGGCACGTCCACCGCCGCAGCCGCGCTCAAGCCCAAGGCCACCGCCCTGGAGATTCTGCGCAACAACGGCATCAATTTCCCGGAAGGTTCCTCCGCCACTTTCGTGGCCGCCACCTCCCAGCTCATTGTGCGCAACACCCAGCCCAATCTGGACCAGGTGGAAGCCTTTGTGGAAGGGCTCACCAAGGCCGTTCCACAGCAGATCTACATCACCACCAAGTTCGTGGAAGTGAGTCAGAAGAACACGGACGAGCTGGGCTTTGACTGGCTCCTAGGGCAGTTTGACATTGGCGGTCGCACCTTCGGTTCCGGGGGCACCTCCGCCACCTCTACTGACTATGCCTTCACCCAGGACGGCACCCCTGTGGGACAGAATTCTATCACCTCAGGCAACCGATCGGGCTCCTCAGCAATCGCGTCCGATTCCATCGACGGGCTTATTTCCGGCCAGAGCGCCGCTTCCAGCGTGGCTCCGGGCATTTTCTCCCTGGCCGGTGTTTTTACTGATCCCCAGTTCCAGGTCACCATTCGGGCGCTCAGTCAGAAGAAGGGGGTGGATCTGATGAGCGCCCCCAGCGTGACCACACGCTCAGGTCAGCGCGCCACCGTGGAGGTCATCCGTGAGTTCATCTATCCCACAGAGTTCGATCCGCCGCAGATCCCCCAGAACTTCGGCGCCACCAGCTCCACCTCCACGACTGGCACCTCCTCCACCTCCTCCTTCCCCGTCACCCCCACGACGCCCACCGCATTTGAGATGCGCCCCGTCGGCGTCCGCCTGGAAGTGGATCCCGTGATTGGCCCGGATGGTTATACCATCGACCTCAACCTCGCTCCCGAGGTCACCGAATTCGAGGGCTTCATCAACTACGGCAGCCCCATCAACACCGCTTCGACGGATGCGCTGGGGAACCCCACCACCGTAACGCTCACAGAGAACAAGATCGAGCAACCCGTCTTCTCCACCCGCAAGGTCACCACTGCGGTGACAGTGTGGGATGGCCAGACTGTCGCCATGGGCGGCCTCATCCGCGAAGACGTGCAGGATGTGGAGGACAAGGTGCCGATCCTCGGCGACCTGCCCTTTCTAGGCCGCTTGTTCCAGAGCAAGGCCGAAGACCACTTCAAGCGCAACCTCATGATCTTCGTGACTGCCAAACTGATTGATCCCTCCGGCGAGCCCGTCCGCAAACCCGCGCCTGCCCCCACAGCGCCCGTGTCTGGCGGAGCGAGCACCACTCCCGTCAGCCTGGATGGCGGCCCGGGACTGTTGCCCGCGGTGAACCCGTGAGAGAGCAAAGGGTGCGGTGGGTCAGCAGGAGTCTCTGGCCCACCGCATTTTTCTGACTACAACCAAACAGGCATCCACCAGGGTCAATGCTGCGATACTATGGCCTCATTTAGCGCAACAACCACACGATCAATGAAGGGCCACTTATAGTGCTCCAGGGCTCGCACCTCTCCACCTGAGGTGACTAGAATAACCGCGAATACCGATCTCTGCCGAACCAACCAGCAAACGCATGCAGCGACTGCTAGCATCGCACAAATGGCTAGCTCAATAGTATCATACGCAAAGGCAAGCGTGGCCAATGCGCCACAGAATAATAGGCAAACCGCTGGTGTAATACGATTAGGTGGATACTTGACAGGCTTCACTGAAGTTATGTTTCGCACGGCATACGTCTGCCCTCGCACGATGAATCTTGCGGTGGTGACTGTAACCACATTTTGTTCGAATAGGACGTGTTCCATCTGCCGTTTAGAATACAAGCATTCTGGGTCTCTTCACCAACTATTCATGCTCTATTTTTCCTACGTAATTGCCGAATTCACCTTTACCTAGCATGCAGAGCTCACGAAAAGGGACTCTGCGTCCCCGCCAACCTGCCCCCCCAGCCCATTGAATCCCATCTCATCGCAGATGAACTTGAGTACGCAATCAGGCAAGTTGGGGCACTGAGACAGAATAGATCCGCTGGAGGTTGACCGGCAATTCTAAACAAGGTGATCGAATGCGTGAGGTCTCAATACTCGCCTTGATGTCTGGCAGGGGAGACTCGCAGGAGGCTCGTCGACATTGGGCTTGTAGCCACATCCTCTTCGAGGAACAGCTTCGACTGAATAGATCCCTTGGTGGCCGCCCCGATGCGCGATTGTCAGTTCTCAGCACGTCAACAACTGAAGGGTACTGGACGGTTGGGAATCAAGCACCTGCAGGTGGGAATGGATGCGCGAGTCCGAACTCAATCCCCGAAGGGGATCTGTAGCACAGCCCAATGTTGGACGAGCTTCCAGCGAGTCAACGTTGGGTGTAATGGACAGTATTATCAACGCTGAAAGCGTTGTGCAGAGGCTCTCGCCGCCCAGGCTCCTTTGCTGCCTGTATCGGATGTCCGGCTCCAAGAGCACGCTCATTGCCGATTAAGACCTCTGTTTCCCGATTAGGGATCAACATCGAGCTGACTCGGTAGGACTGCTTGAGTAATCTGGAAGGCACCCTATCACGTGCAATTTTCCAGAACCACCTACACACTCCCTACTTAGGCGAGTGGCTGATCTTCACTTGGTGGAGGCGAGGGGAGTTGAACCCCTGTCCGAACCACCTTCCATGAAAGCGTCTCCATGCTCAGGCAATAATTTGATCTCGATGTCCAGTCTCCTACTGCCAGGATACCGTCCAACCAGCGGCCTGTAGATCTCGCCTCGGAGCCGGTCGCCCGCTCTTTTGGCCAGCCTGTAAGTAGTCGCCCCTCCAATTCACAGACTTCACTGGAGGAACGTCACCGTCAATTAAGCGGCGAGGGCAAGCTCGTTAGAGTTCGCATTTAGTTTGTTTGATCCGAATTGGTAACGCGGCCAACGAATCATCCGCGGCATGCAGCCTCCACTTCTAGCAATCCGTCGAAACCAGAACGCCCCCAAGTGAAAGTCACTGACTGATCATAACGCCATGTGACAGAAAAGCAAGGGGATACAGCAACTTCACACATTTCCCGTCGCTGATCTCGATGCCCCCTTCCAGGGCGTAGCTCGTCTCAACCAGCAACGCGTCTCAACAGGCCGCTTGCGGTCCCCTCAACCAGCCCGGAACGGGCGTCTCGACTCCTTAAACTCCCTAAATATCGAAGCTCACCGCTCCACGTAGCTGCTCCCGCTGCATCACATCCGCCAGCGTCATCTTCGTAAGCCAAGCCTGCATTTCCCCCTGGAGTTCCTGGAAAGCTGAGGTCAAGCCTGGGGACAGGGAGTTGCCGTCGGGCAGCAGTTCGATCGGCCCATCCACAAGCTCAAGAATCTCGCCGACGGTGATCCGGGTGGCGGGACGTACCAGTTGATAGCCCCCACCGGCTCCGCGGCGACTGTGCATGATGCCGCCCTTGCGAAGAATGAGAAGAATCTGCTCAAGGAACTTCAGGGGAATACGCTCTTCTTCCGCCAGACTCTGGATGGAGAAGATCGTGCCCGTAGCGCTGCGGCTCATGGCCAGCACCGCACGGAGGGCGTATTCGGCTTTCTTCGAAATTTTCACTTTCCGTCGTTAGCGCTGACAGGGATACATTTCAAGATTCCCTATCAATTTTGTCTGGATTTTTCTGCGAGGCGGGCGGCTTGCTTTGCCGTTGCCCTCCCCTGCCCCGTAGGCGATGTTTTCGATTCCGATGGCCGACTTTTTCAACCCCGAAGACGACGAACCCCCTCGCAAAGTTCGCGGCCAGATGCCGACGAAGGGCAAGCCCGTCTTCTCCCGTCACGCCCCGCTGGCTGCCCGCATGCGGCCCCGGTCCATGGATGAGTATGTCGGGCAGGAGCACATCCTCGGGGAGGGCAAACTCCTGCGCCGGGCCATCATGGCGGACCGGTTCTCCTCCCTCATCTTCTACGGGCCTCCCGGGGTGGGCAAGACCACCCTGGCCACCATCATCTCCAACGAGACGCACTCCCGTTTTGTCACCCTCAGCGGGGTGGAGAGCAACGTTGCAGAAATCCGCATGGTGGCCGACGCCGCCGAGAAGGAGGAGCGCCTCAATGGCATCGGCACCGTGCTCTTCGTCGATGAGATCCACCGCTTCAACAAATCCCAGCAGGACGTGCTGCTCCCCCATCTGGAGCGGGGCTCCCTGCGCTTCATCGGGGCCACCACGCACAATCCTTTCTTCTACATCAACAGCCCCCTTGTGAGCCGGTCCCAGGTGTTCACCCTCGAACCCCTCACCGTCGAGCACCTGGAGCGCCTGATCGACCAGGCCATTGCGGATGAGGAACGAGGCCTGGGCAAACTGCATGTGGAAATCACCCCCGAGGCCAAACGCCATCTCGCCGTGGTCTGCGATGGCGATGGCCGCAAGTGCCTGAATGCCCTCGAACTCGCCGCTCTCACCACCCCGGCCGGTGCCGAGGGCAAGGTGCACATCCATCTGGCCGTGGCAGAGGAGTCCGTGCAGCAGAAGACCGTGGTGTATGACGGCGACGGAGACGCGCACTACGACACCATCAGCGCCTTCATCAAATCCATCCGCGGCTCCGATCCCGATGCCGCCATCTACTGGCTGGCCAAGATGCTCTACGCCGGCGAGGACATCCGTTTTCTCTGCCGCCGCCTCGTCATTTCCGCCAGCGAGGACATCGGCATGGCCGACTCCAACGGCCTACGTGTGGCCGTGGCTGCCCAACACGCCGCCGAGTTCATCGGCATGCCTGAGGCCGCCCACATCCTCGCCCACTGCACCGTGTACCTCGCCACCGCTCCGAAGAGCAATCGTACCACCGTCGCCATTGGCAAGGCCATGGACGATGTGAAAAACGGCCGCACCCTCCCCGTCCCCAAGCACCTGCGTGACGGTCACTACAAAGGGGCCAAGCAGTTCGGCCACGGCGAGGGCTACAAGTACAGCCACGACTACGAAGGCGGCTACGTCCCCCAGTCCTACCTGCCCGAAGGCGAAGGCCGTATCTACTACATGCCCAGCGACAACGGCATGGAAGCCCGCGTGCGCGAACGCCTGGAATACTGGAGAAAGCAGTTCGAGGAAAGCAAGAAAGGTTGACGCGCCTCAGGGAGAGGATTTGGACAGAATTAACAAAATTAACAGAATTGAATTCAGAAGCCCCAATTCTGTTAATTCTGTCTAAACCAATGCCCCGAAGCCCATCTTGTCAATCCTGTCTAAAAAAGCCCCCTCTACCTGGGCTGCTGCTGGGAAATGCAATGCAGCGCGCCGCCTTCGAACACGATGTCCGAGGACTCAATGCCAATGACCTCGCGACCCGGGAAACACTCGCGGATGAAGCCCAGGGCATGATCATCGCGCTTGCCTTGATCAAACACCGGCACCAACACGCCGCCGTTCACGATCAGGAAGTTCGCATAGCTGCCGGGGAGGCGATCCAGGCGCCAGCCTGCCTTGGGCACCAGGGGCTCGGGCATCTCCAGGGTTAATACCTCGACCTTGCCCCCTTTGGTAGTGCGCAGATCCGCCAGCTTCTCGCGGTTCTCTTCCAGGATCCGGTAGTTGGCATCGCTCTGGCGCTTTTCCACCATGGTCAGCACCACGTCTTCACGAATGAAGCGCGTGATGTCATCAATGTGCCCATCCGTGTCATCCCCTTCGATGCCTTCACGCAGCCAGAAGATACTGCTGATCCCGAGGTGCCGTTTGATCTCCGCCTCGATCTCCTTGCGCGACCAGTCGCGGTTGCGATTCTTGTTCAGCAACACGGCCTCCGTGGTGAGCAACACGCCATCACCGTTCACCTCGATGGAACCGCCTTCCAGAATCATGGGCGAGGAGAAACGCGGCACGTCCAGCGCCCTGGCCACCCGCTCCGGCACCTCGTTGTCCAGATTCCACGGCGGGAACTTGCCGCCCCAGGCGTTGAACTGCCAGTCCGTCAGCGCCAGCTTGCCCATCTCCTTGTGCTTCACAAAGATGGGTCCGTGGTCCCGGCACCACACATCGTTGGTCGGGTGCTCATAGAGCTCCACCTTGGACATGTCACCCTTCTGCGCCTCAATCGCGGCCCAGATGCGCTTGTGCCAGTCCCCTGCCGCATTGATCCGCACCGGCTCGAACTTCGTGATTGCGGCCGCGATCTCCCCGAACTTCGCCTGCAGCACCTCATGCGTCTCCGGCGCACTGTCACGATTGGCGGGCCAGGAAAGCCATACGGCCTCCTGTGGCGCCCACTCGGCAGGCATGTAATAGTTCTCGCTTGAATCGGGAGTAGCGTTGCTGGCAGACATTGTCCCCCTTCCAAAGCCAGAATCAGGCTCGACTCAATCCCTTTCTGTTGGCAACCTCGCCACATACCATCCCCGCTGGGGAAGGTAGTTGAGACGCTGCGCTGGTTGAGACACTTCGTTGGTTGAGGGGCCCGCAAGCTGGCCGTTGAGACGCCCGCTTCGCAGGCTGGAGGAAGTAGGGCTCCGAATTCCCCCCTTCCAACATGGACCGAATCAGGAAACCCTAATTCCGTAGATTTTGTTAATTCTGTCTAAACCAACCCTCGGAATCAGGATCCGGATCCCATCTTGTTAATCCTTCAAAAATCTTGTCAATCCTGTCTCTAAAAGGCCGCGCTCAATCCCGATCACGCCACCGCTTGGTCACGTCCTCGTAGCTATCAATCCGCCGGTCGCGGAAGAACGGCCAGATGCGGCGGAAGTCCTCCACCGCCTTCAGGTCGCAGGGCACGATGAGGATCTCCTCTTTGTCCGAGGAAGCCTTGCCCACGAATTCCCCATACGGGCTGGCCACGAAGGACTGGCCCCAGAACTCCGTCTCCTCCTCCGTCCCCACGCGGTTCACCGCCGCGAGGTAGCAGCCATTGGCTACGGCGTGGCCACGCTGCACCGTTTCCCAGGCGCAATGCTGGGAGGTGCCCAGGGAGTCTTTCTCCGACTTCAGCCAGCCGATCGCGGTGGGGTAGAAAAGGATCTGCGCCCCAGCCATGGCCGTGAGGCGGGCCGCTTCCGGGTACCACTGATCCCAGCACACCAGCACGCCGATGCGGCCGAATTTCGTGTCCCAGACCCGGTAGCCCAAGTCTCCGGGGGTGAAGTAGAACTTCTCGTTGAAGCCCGGATCTTCGGGGATGTGCATCTTCCGGTATTTGCCCAGGTAGGTGCCGTCCGCGTCGATGATCGCGGCCGTGTTGTGATACAGACCGGGGGCGCGCTTCTCAAAGAGGGAGGCGATGATCACCACCCCCAGCTCCTTGGCCAGGGCCTGGCACTGCGCAGTGGTGTCGCCCGGCACATCTTCCGCCAGATCAAAGAGATCCGTGTCCTCGCGCTTGCAGAAATAGGGGGTCAAAAACAGCTCCTGCAGGCACACGATGTTCGCGCCCTTCGCGGCCGCGTCCCGGATCAGTTGCAGGGTGCGACGCAGGTTGTCCGCCTTGTCATCCGTGGCGTGGGTTTGGATCAGTCCGAGGTTTACGATGCTCATTGTCATTGAACTGTACGGATTTGGCGGGCGCTGCAAGCAAACAAAAGCCCGTTTGCTTTTCCCCCGAAAGGTGGCTTCTTCGCGGTCCCTTTCAACCCAGACCCCAGCATGTCCACCGACAAGAAAGACACGTCCTCCATGGAAAAGCTCGTCAGTCTCTGCAAGCGCAGAGGCTTCATCTACCAGTCGAGCGAGATCTACGGTGGCATCGGCGGCTTCTGGGACTACGGTCCTCTGGGAGCCGAGCTCAAGCGCAACCTGCGCGACACCTGGTGGCGTGCCATGACCCGCGAGCGTGAAGACGTCGTCGGCCTGGACGCGACCATCATCATGCACCCGCAGATCTGGAAAGCCAGCGGTCACGTGGACACCTTCACCGACCCCATGGCAGACTGCCTGCTCACGAAGAAGCGTTTCCGCGCCGACCACGTGGACCTCCAGAGTGGCATGGTGTACCACTTCACCGGCGCAACCGGTGAGGAAAGCACCAAGAGCGATGTGCCCTTTGCCGTCCTCACCCCCTTCGGCAAGCCCCGGGAATCCGCCCTGAAGGTGGCCAAGCTCTTCTACGAATCCCGTGGTGTGAAGACGCCAGAGCCGACCGGCGGCGAGCAGGGCGAGAAGGTGGAAAACACCCGCGCCTACAATCCCGAGAACGGTGCCCAGCTCACTGAGCCGCGGCCGTTCAACCTCATGTTCAAGACCTACGTGGGCCCGACGGCCACGGAGAAGGACGTGGCATACCTGCGCCCGGAGACCGCCCAGGCGATCTTCGCCCAGTTCCGCAACGTGGTGGACTCCTCCCGCGTGAAGGTGCCCTTCGGCATCTGCCAGATCGGCAAGGCCTTCCGCAACGAGGTGACACCGAAGAACTTCACCTTCCGCTCCCGTGAGTTCGAGCAAATGGAGCTCGAGTTCTTCATCAAGCCCGACGAGGCCGTCGAAATCCTTGCGGGCTCCGTGGTCACGTGGTCGGAAGGGGCCGACCTCTCCACCCCACAGCCCAACTGGGGCTGGGACATGTGGCACCGCTACTGGGTGAGCCAGCGCGTGGAGTACTACAACTCCATCGGCCTGGGCACCGATGTGCTGGACTACTACTGGCAGGGCCCGGACGACCTTGCCCACTACGCCCGTGCGTGCGTGGACATCCTCTTCAAGTTCCCCTTCGGCACCGAGGAGCTGGAAGGCATCGCCGCCCGTGGCGACTTCGACCTCAGCCAGCACCAGAAGCACAGCGGCAAACCGCAGGAGTTCTTCGACGACGAGCTCAAGGTGGCCGCCGCCAAGCTCACGGACGGGCAGAAGGAAGCCCTCATCCAGAAGCGCATCGCTTTCGAGGCCGCCAAGACCAAGGGCACCCCTCTCACAGAGGCCGAAGTCCGCGCCTGGTTCGACCGCCTCTTCAAGGGCTTCTACGTCCCCCACGTCATCGAGCCGTCTGCTGGTCTCGACCGCCTCGCCCTCGCTGTGCTGGCCCAGGCCTTCACAGAGGAGGAGAAGGCCGACGTCAACGGCAAGACGGAAGTGCGCACCATCATGCGTCTGCACCCACGCATCGCCCCCATCAAGGTGGGCGTGTTCCCGCTGCTGAAGAACAAGCCGGAACTCGTGGGCAAGGCTCGCGAAGTGTACGACCTGCTCAAGAAGCACATGAACTGCTTCTACGACGAGACCGCCGCTATCGGCCGCCGCTACGCCCGCCAGGACGAAGCCGGCACGCCCTTCGGCGTGACGATCGACTTCGAGACCCTCGGCGAAAAAGGCGACGAGCTCAAAGACACCGTCACCGTGCGCGAGCGTGACAGCAACGCCCAGCACCGCGTGAAGATCAGCGAACTCCTCGGCTGGCTGCTTCAGCGCCTCGCCTAAGGCCGCCCCATAAGAACTTCCAGAACGCCCCGTGGAGCCATCCCCGGGGCGTTTTGTGTTTTAAAGTTCGGGGAGCGCACGCATCCTGTGTGCTGTTCCTGGCATCTTTCCGGGAACCGTTCTGCAATTTCACCTCACCCGTGGCGCCCAAGCAACGCGCTCCTCCTCGCTACTTCCTCGAGCCTTTATGCCGTCGAGTGAGAATAAGATACGCCACCGGCATCACCACATGTCCAATCCGGACATTTACCGGACTCAACCTGTCACCGGCATCACCTCCGCATCTCTGCTTCCCCAGATCCTTTTCCCGTCCAAATCCTCCACCAGTCTGCGTTTTTAGATTTCCGCTCAAATCGCCCATGTCCACCTCCCGCGTCACCCCGATTTTGATCCGTCTTTACCGTGTAGGGGTGCTGGCCATCATCGTCTGGCTGCTGCACAACCAGCACCAGTGGATGAAGGCGCAGCGGGAGGCCACGATCCCGGTCTCAAAGGTGAAGGACTTCTTCCCTGATGCCGTCTCCATGGGCCCCCGCGATCCCGAGACCGGCGTACAGCAGGTGCTCAGCGAGTCCGGCAGCGTCTTGGGCCTGGTCACCCAGACGGCCCCGATTTCTGACAAGATCCTTGGCTACGCCGGCCCCACCAACTCCCTCATTGTCTGCGATGCTCAAAAGAAGGTCATCGGCCTGCGCATCCTCCACAGCGATGACACCCCGGACCATCTGGCGGAGATCATTCGCCATCGCCCATTCTTTGAGGCATTCAAAGGGCTGAAGCTAGGCGATCACGACGCACAGCTCAAGGTGGACGCCGTGAGCGGGGCCACCCTCACCAGCACCGCGATCGCGGATGGCGTGCGCCGACGCCTGGGCCAGGAGGGCAAGTCCCTGCGATTCCCCCAGGAAATTACTTTGGAGGAGGTGAAGCCGCTCGTTGAGGGTGCTGCATCCCTCCGTCCCCTGGCGGATCGCGCCGGCATCCTGGAAGTGCTGGATGAGAAAGGCACCCGCATCGCCCACGTCACGCGCACCTCCCCTTCTGCGGATACGATCATCGGCTACAAGGGCCCCACTGACACCCTCGTCATGCTGGACGCCGCCGGGGAGAAAGTCACCGGCATCCGCCTGCGGAAGAGCTTCGACACCAAGGACTATGTGGGCTATGTCACGGACGACAGCTATTTCCTAAATCTCTTCAATGGCAAGACGCTGGACGAGCTGGGCAAGATCGACTTCGCCCAGTCCCACATCGAAGGGGTGTCAGGCGCCACCGAGACCAGCTGGTCCGTAGCTGAAGGACTCAAGAAGCGCGCCGCTGTGCTGAGCGTCCCGCGCCCTCAGGCCACCGATGCGTTCTCCAGCATCTCCATGAAAGCAGCCGACTGGGGGCTGCTGGCGGTGTTGGTGCTTTCCGCGATCCTCACTTTCTCCCCCTGGCGTGGGAAGAAGTGGCTGCGCTGGCTGCATCATGCCGTGCTCATCGGCTACGCGGGTGCCTTCAGCGGGGCCATGCTTTCGCAGGGACTGCTCGTGGGCTGGGCCCGTCACGGCGTGCCTTGGCAGACGGCCCCCATGCTGGTGCTGCTGGCCGCGCTGGCGCTCTCCATCCCCGTCTTCTTCCGCCGTCAGTTTTACTGCCATCACTACTGCCCTCATGGCACGCTCCAGATGGTGCTGGCCAACCGCCTCGGCACCAAGGTGCGCTTTCACATCCCGCCCAAATTGGCACGCTGGCTGGAGCGCATCCCCTGGACGCTCCTGGTGGCCGTGGTGATCATCTCCATGCTGGGGCTCAATGTGAACCTGAACGCCCTGGAGCCCTTTGACGCCTGGCTCATCCGCGTGGCCGGCTGGGGCACGCTCACCGTCGCCATTGTCGGTCTCGTCGCCTCCCTCTTCATCCCCATGGCCTATTGCAAATACGGCTGCCCCACCGGCGCCCTGTTCAAGTTCCTCCGCTACGCCGGTCATGGCGATGGCTTCGGCAAGCGCGACATTGCTGCCTTGGTTCTCGTAGCCCTCGCTGCAGTACTCCTCTGGCAACGAGCGCACATCCTGCCGTTCGTTCAGTAATCCTCACACAAAGGCACGAAGGCACAAAGAAATGACTCCGTAGCGTTGCCGACTGGAGCAGTGAGGCATTTCAAAACTTTGTGCCTTCGTGCCCTTGTGTGAGAATAAATCCATCTGCCCATGACCACCAAGCCTTGCCTCATCCTCCTGGCCTTTGTGTTGTCACTGACTGCCTGTCGTGACCGCGGCCCGCAGGTAGTCCATGCAGAAGGTCGTACCATGGGCACCACCTGGAGCATCCAACTGGTTAACGCGCCAAGTCAGGCATCGTCGGCCACGCCCACCAGCTTCATTCAAGGTAGACTCGATGAACTGGAATCCCTCTTCACCAACTGGAAGCCTGACTCTCCTGTCTCCAAGTTCAATCAGTCCACCAGCACTGAATGGCAGACCGTGCCTAAAGAACTCGCCGAGGTGGTGACGCAGGCCCAGAAACTCAGCCAGGAGACCGGTGGAGCCTTCGACATCACTCTGAGCCCGCTCATTGATCTCTGGGGCTTTGGAGCCAAAGGCCGTCGAGACACGCCGCCAGATGAAGCCGCCATCATCCAGGCCCAGAGCCAGTGTGGCTGGCAACGGTTGGAGGTAAAACTCGATCCTCCCCAGCTTCGGAAAACGCACCCTGACCTACAGATCAATGTCTCCGCCCTGGTGGAGGGCTACGCCGCAGACGACATCGTGCGCAAGCTGGAGGCTGCCGGATGTCACGACTTTCTCCTCGATGTCGGTGGCGAGTTGGTCGCCCGGGGGAACAAAGCCGATGGCTCGCCTTGGCAAGTGGGCATACAGCAACCTGACGCGGTGAAAGGCGAGGCCATGGTCCGCATGCCTTTGGTGAATCAAGCCCTGTCCACCTCAGGCACCTACCGCCAGTACTATGAAACAGGCGGGCACCGTTATGCGCATGTGCTGGATGGCCGCACCGGTCGCCCGGTCACGCATCGCGCCGTATCCGTCTCCGTGGTCGCAGACACCTGTTTTCAGGCCGACTCCTGGTCCACCGCCCTGCTTGCACTAGGCCCCAAGGAGGGAACACCCCTGGCCAAGCGCCTTGGGCTGCATGCGTTTTATCTTGAGGAAAAGTGATCGTTAAAAAACGGATAGTCCGCTAGTGGCGTTTCTGCCTTCGGCACCATCCAGTCTTCGCGCAGCTCAAAGACATCCTCGGCAATGCGCCAGCAACCGTAAGGCAGCTTGGCTCGCAGATAGTAGGTGCCACTGCCCTTTCCAAAGAGGTTTCCAGCCACTTCGCTCTGCTCAGAGAGAATCACTGCACGCCACCGGGAGGCCTCCGTCACCACGCCTTCACTCCAGCCGACCTCGATGATGGGGGAAGCCACCTTGGACATGGGTGAGGGACGCTGTAAGCAGAACGTCGCGATCAACCACCGACCGTCCTTGTAGGTCGTGGCAAACCGGATCGCCAGCAGATGATAGTTCCTGGCAGCCAGGGCGCCAGTTGCCGCTTCCAGCGGGAGGCCCAGCAACCCCGTCAGCGCCCAGTAGTCTGTGTCCACGGACTTGAGACGGTCCAGGCAACGTCCGGCCCACTCCGCGGTGATCTGGTCGTCAGAACGCCATTCCTTCCACCACGGCTCCAGGCTGTTGGAGAGCAGCCCCACCTCGTGCATCGCACCGACGAGGTTGATGCGAGCATCCAACGAGGACTCATCCGCCATCAGCGCGGAAATGGCCGCAACCACCTGCCATTGGCCCTTTTCCACAGATTTTTTCTGGAGCGCTTTGAGTTTGCTGGAGGTTGAAGGCATACCGCAAAATAGGTTTTTCCAATCTCACAATAGAGGATCAGGATTGGAAATCACAAAATGCCCTTCCTATTTTCCAAGCGCTGGACGCTCGACTGAACAGGCTGAAGCCTGTGACTACTTTGCTTCGCGCTTCGCTGGCACCTCAATCGCCAAGCACTCCAAGTACGTCGAGCCACCAAGTGTAGCGGTAGGCTTTAGCCTGCCGTCATTCCGCTGGCCACACCTCGCATGAGCCTACTTCACAGGACATGCCTCGAAGCGCCAGCTTCTTGAGTCAACCCGCAATAGATGGGGCTTCTCCACCTCGATAGCAATCGACATCGATAGAAGCCCCGGTTGCCGCCAGAAAGCGAATCACCCGCTGGGAAAACCCCAAAATGGGAAGAGAAACGTCCTCTGACTCAGGAAGGTACCGTACCACCTCAAGCACGGCGTCGCCACCGTGGGCGACAATCATTCCTCGAAGCGCTTCCTGGTGCGGCTCCAACTTCTCCACCACTTTCTCGGCAAGCATGTAGGCGTCAATCAGAGGGTCGTAAGTGGAGACCTCAGCATAGCGCAAAATGGAAATCCGGGGCACTTCGTGCTCCGGATTTTGAGAGTGCTTCGCGATGCACTCATCAGGCTGAATTGGAATAGCTCGTGAGGCTTCCAACGGATCGAAGTCCCCTTTAAATCCAAAATAGGCGTAGGCCGTCGGATCAGACATTGGAACCTCATTCACGCATCTTCCACTTTTCGGCTAACTGAGGAAACCACTCCGGCACCTCGTCATCTGCCACCCGGCGACAGTGGAACGTCTTGCCACGATTGGCAAACCACAACTCATCCCCTTCCCACCGAAAGCTGATCACCAAGCCTTCAGAGCCTATTCTTGTGCGGATGCGAAATTCAGTTGGGGACTCTACTTCAAAAAGTAGAAAGGCGAAGAGGGGCAGCGCAGGACGGTGGGCATTGTAAATCGCCTCGAAAGCCTGCCCGTGATCTCCGAACCACATGTAAGAGAGCCTGGCATCATCCCCACCATCGGGATAGCACCATGCACCCAGCAGCGACGTGGTGATGGAGCCGACGTCACATGGTTTCATGGCCTGGCTCTCCGGCTCCATCAGCTTTTTGTCCTGAGCACAGCAGAAGCGACGAACTTACTTGCTGCTCTCGGCGTGCGCCTTGAAGCGGTCCAGGATGCTCTGCCATCCAGCGCGCTGCATCTCGATCGGGAAAGTGTTCTCGGGTTTGAAGGTCTCGGTCACCACCGTGCCGTCGCCGTCCTCCTTGAACTCCACCCGCACGCCGCGCGCTTCTTCCTCCTCTCCCATACGGAAGGCCAGCAGGGCATGGGGCTCCACCTCGGTATAGATGGCGGAGAAATCAAACCCCATGCTGCCGTCGCGGGCTTCCATGCGGCTGTTCAGCTCCCCGCCCACGCGAACATCGTTCGAGGCCCGGGGGCAGCACCAATCGTCTGAGGCAGCATTCCACTGGACGATGTGATCTGGATTCGTCCAGCATTCCCAAACTTTCGCCACAGGCGCTTCGACACGAGTTGCTACGGTGATGTATTCGACTTCAGAACTCATAGGTGCGCCATTGAAGCGGGTGAATCACGGCAGGGCAAGCTTACAGTGCCCTCGGCGCAAATTACGTTTCGCCAAGAATGGCAACCTCCCACAAGCTTGTAGCTGTATCCGTGAGAATGCGGGTTTCGCCCCCAACACCTTCAGCGGGACTTGTTCCACCAACGTCCCCCCACCCCTTCCACGTTCTCACGAACGCAGCTACTTTCCTGACATCGGTCCAAATTACCTCCTAGAACCCGTCACCCAATGACTCCAACGCCTCCACTGGAAAAATACTTGACCGCAAAATCAATAAATGCGCTCACCCGAACCGGCAGCAACCGATGCCCGGCGTAAATCACATGCACAGGGAGGTCTTCGGGTTTCCAGTCAGGGAGCACTTGCACGAGACTGCCCTCCCGCAGGTCCCCCTCGATCATCCATCGTGGCAGCACCGTCACTCCCACTCCAGCAAGCGCAGCCTCCCGACAGCTTGTCACCCCCTCTGAGGTGAAAACCGGGGAGAGGCGCAAGGTGTGCTCCTTGCCTGATCGGCCCAGCAACGCCAGCTCCCGTGCGTTCCAGAACTGAGCCCCCGCCAGCGCGATCCAGGGCCAGGGCATCAGATCCTCCGGCTTCTTTGCCGGCGGCAGACGTTTTACGAGGGCAGGAGAGGCGGCCAAAATCAGCGAGAAAGCCCCGACCCGACGGGCAATCACGCTTTCATCCGTGACCTTGCCAGGAAGCACGCCCACATCCGCCCCCTCCTGGATCATGTGCAGGGGCCGATTCGTCAGCGCCAGGGAGGCACTCACCTTGGGATGAGCCAGGAGAAACTGACTGATCATCCGGGTCGCTCCGAACTGGCCGAAGTCGATCGTCGCAAAGAGCCTCAAGTGCCCAGACAGCGTGGTGTGACTTTCCCGCAATCGCTTGTCGGCCGCCTCCACCTGCGTCAGCAAAGCATGGGCATCTGCGAGCACCCGATGTCCCGCCTCAGTCAAACTCATCTGGTGCGTATCACGACGCAGCAGGGCCATGCCACAACGCTCCTCCAACGTCTTGAGGTGCCGGCTCAGGGAAGGTTGGGTGATGCGCAACCGCCGCGCCCCTGCAGAGATGCTGCCGCATTCTACGATGCTGATGAAAGCACGCAGCAGGGAGAGGTCTTCAAAGGCGGTCATACAGAATCTGTATAGCTGATAGAGACACGCTGTGGCTACCGATTTCCAAGCCTCATGGCATGCTGGTGCCATATGAAAAACCAAACATCCAGCAGCAACTCCACCACCAACGGCAAACTCAAGATCGTCGTCATCGGCGGCACCGGGTTGATCGGCACCAAGGTGGTGAACCTCCTCCGCCTTCAGGGTCACGAAGTCACTCCCGCCTCGCCCTCCCTCGGCATCAACGCCGTGACGGGCGAAGGCCTCCAGGAAGCTCTCACCGGCGCCAACGTCGTGGTGGACGTGTCCAACTCCCCTTCCTTTGAAGACAAGGCCGTGATGGAGTTCTTTGAAAACTCCAATCGCAATCTCGTCGCCGCCGAGGTCGCCGCAGGCGTGCAGCATCACGTCGCTCTCTCTGTGGTGGGCACAGAACGTCTCCTCGCCAGCGGGTACTTCCGCGCCAAGATGGTGCAGGAGAATTTTATCAAGACCTCCCCCATCCCCTACACCATCGTCCGCGCCACCCAGTTTTTTGAGTTCGTCGGCAGCATCGCCCAGTCGGCCACCAGCGGCGACACCGTGCGTCTCTCCCCGGCTCTCATGCAGCCCATCTTCTCCGGCGATGTGGCAGAAGCAGTGGCCGAGGCGGCCCTCGCCCAGCCCCTGAACGGCACCGTGGAAGTCGCCGGCCCGGAGGCAAAACCCATCCATGAGATCGTTCAGATCTTCCTCACTGCCCATCAGGATCCTCGCAAGGTCGTGGCCGACGAAGCCGCGGGCTACTTCGGCACGCCCGTGAATGACCAGAGCCTCACCCCTGGAGAAAACCCGCATCTCGGCGTCACCTCCTTTGCCGACTGGCTGAGCCGCACGGCGCCTGCCCGTTAATGAGGCCTGCCCACAACAACTCGGCAGATGCCAGAGATGCCGAAGTCATCACAGAGGGTAGCCGGGGGTCGAGGAAACATAGCGACTGACACCCCCGGTTGGCGGTAGGGAATCGCATCCTGAAGGGATGCCAGAGACGTCCGCTTCGGAAAATCCATTGTAGGTCCTCGCGCAGCTGCCGAACCGGTTTTCACTTCGGCACCGCCTCTACGCTCTGGTTCGAGGACAAAACCTGCTTTTTCGGCTCCAGCAAATCCCACAGATTGCCATACAGATCCTTGAATACCGCCACGGTGCCATACACCTCTTCTTTCGGCGGCCTCACAAACTCGATGCCCTGCGCGCGGAACCGCTCGTAGTCCCGCCAGAAGTCATCCGTGTAGAGGAACAGAAACACCCGCCCTCCCGTTTGATTGCCGATGTGCAACTCCTGCTCCGGGGCTGAAGCGCGGGCCAGCAGCAAGCCGCATCCTTTGGACCCGGGAGGCGAGATCACCACCCAGCGCTTGTTCTGCTCCGGCACCGGCTTGTCTTCGATGAGCTCGAAGCCAAGCTTACCAACGAAAAAGGCCAACGCCTCATCGTAGTCGCGCACGACCAGCGAGACGAGCCCAAGAGATTGTCGAACGGTTGAAGTCATGGCCGTGAAAAAGGAGCGCGCACCACTTTCACGCCGTCGCGACCTCCGTCAAGATTCCAGGTCAGATTGCAGAGACGCCTTCGACACCAGAATTGAAATGTAAAACAGACCACTGGATACTGAGGGCCAAAGGCCCGGCTTCATACCAGCCTGGGCAACGCCTCAGGTTTAAAGAAACAACAACCTGCTCAGGGCTGAAAGCCCGGCCTCATTCAGGAGGCACCATCGCTGCACTGACTTGATAAGGCTCACCGCGGCCCACCGGGAAAATGGATGGCAAGTTTACCCTCGCGGTGGGCGCCTTGTAGCAGGAGACGAACAGATCCCCCACCCGGAAGTAAGACTGGTCTCCGATGCTCCCCACGTAGCTAGGTGTTCCGCTGAACCCTTTCAAGGCTGCCATCCAGAGTTGATACCGGTCATCCGACGCAGTGAGCAGAAAGGCGCGGGAGTGCCTATAGGCAGAGACGCCCAGCCCCGCTCCCACCACCACAATCAATGCGAGCGTCCAAAGCATCCTGCGCATGGGAAAAGCTCCCCCAAGCCGCCGAAAACGTCAATGCTCGACTACCCCAAAATCTCCCGCACCCATATCCTCAACCAAATAGTTGAATATTACTCTTGCGCTTTCGACAGCTTCCAGCAATATATAACCATATGGTTGAATATAGCTCAGAACTGCTCGACCGGACCTTCGGCGCCTTGGCCGACCCAACCCGACGGCAGATGTTGGCCCAACTCTCGGCCGGAGAGACTTGTGTCACCGATCTGGCGCGTCCCCACGCCATGTCGCTGGCGGCAGTATCGAAGCACTTGGGCGTTCTGGAAAAGGCCGGACTCGTGAAGCGTCAGCGCAACGGGCGGGTCCATTCCATGACGCTGGATCCCAAGCCCATGCAGGAAGCGCAGGCCTGGCTCGACCAGTACCGGAAGTTCTGGGATGCCAACCTGGACAGCTTTGCCACTTACCTGGAAAAACTACACAAACAGGAGCCCAAACATGATGACGCAGACCAATGAATTGCAGAAGCCTGATGACGCCACCCTCATCCTCCGCCGGGTGCTGAACGCGCCACAGGAGCTGGCCTTCAAAGTGTGGACCTCCCCGGAGCACATCCAGCACTGGATGCAGCCCGAACCCGGCATGACCATCCCCTCCGCAAAGATGGATGTGCGTGTAGGTGGTAAATTCCGCATTCAAATGCTGAACCCAGATGGCGAATACTTCACGGCCGCAGGTGTCTTTCAGGAGGTACAACCACCGGAAAAGCTCGTTTACAGCTGGGACTGGGAGAAAGATGGCAGCGGCGAAGAATTTGGTGAACTGGAAGGCAAGACCACCCAGGTCACGGTGGAGTTCATCAAGCGGGGCGAACGCACCGAGATGATCTTCATGCACACCCTGTTCGCCAGTGTGGAAAGCCGGGACAGCCATTCGCGTGGCTGGGGCAGGATCATCGACTGCCTGGCAGACTTCCTCGAGAAGGCCTAATCCAGACCGCAGCCCCACTTATACCCGAAATATTTCAGGTGCGCTTGTCCGGGCGCTGACTGCCCGTTCGTCGTGCCTGTGAACCAAGCAAGATAACCAGAAAAGGGCAGGCCCTCTGGAAAGGGACCACCATGCCCACAACCCAAGGAAACCATGAGCACCATTGCCACAGCATCCAGACCGCAGAATCTGAAGGACAAACATCGCATCGTCTCCCAGGGCGAATGGGTCACCGCCCGTAAGGAACTGCTGAAGAAAGAAAAGGAGTCCACCCGCCTCCTCGATCAACTCAGCGAGCAGCGCCGCAACCTGCCCTGGGTGAAGATCACGAAGAACTACGTGTTTGACGGCCCCACCGGCAAGGTCACCCTGGCAGACCTCTTCGTCGGCCGCAACCAGCTCGCCGTCTATCACTTCATGTTTGGCACCGACTGGCAGGAAGGCTGCCCGAGCTGCTCCTACGTGTCAGACCACAATGATGCCGCACTGCCCCATCTCGCCGCGAGGGATGCCACCCTGGTGGCCATTTCGCACGCGCCATTCGCCAAGCTCGAAGCCTTCAAAAAACGCATGGGCTGGCATTTCAACTGGGTGTCGGCTTATGAGAGCGACTTCAACACCGACTTCCATGTCTCCTTCACACCGGAGGAACAGGCCAAAGGCAAGGTGTACTACAACTACACCGAGCAGGAGTTCCCCAGCGCAGAAGGCCCCGGCCTCAGCGTCTTCTACAAGGATGACGCCGGCGACATCTACCACACCTACTCCACCTACGGTCGCGGGCTGGACCAGCTTCTCGGCACCTACCGCATCCTCGATATGATGCCAAAAGGTCGCGATGAAGACGACCTTCCCTTTGCGATGGACTGGGTTCGATACCATGACCGCTATGAGGCAAGCCAGCAAGAGTTCGCCGACTCCGACAAGCCCTACTGGCCAGAGGTCGCCACCGGATCCACCCGCGCCACTGGCTGTGGTTGCGCAACCCCATCCCAGGCGTGAAAGCCTCCTCTTGTTGCAGCCGGGATAAAGCCCCGGCCTCCAAGTGGAGACGCGGACGCGAGATCGCCAGTTGGCTGTTGCCGACGGCCACCCTGGCCCTCATTCCCAAGTGCCCCGCCTGTGTGGCGGGGTACGTGGCCCTCGCCACCGGCATTGGCATCTCTCTGCCCACTGCCAGCTTCGTTCGAGGCAGCCTGATCGCCCTTTGCCTGGTTTCTCTGGCGTTCCTGGCGGTCAGGAGAGTTCGGCGGTTGAATGCGGCAAGAGCGGCAGTGATCCGTCGGTGAAAGCCGCGCCCTGACTATTTAACATTGGTCTGACAAACTGCACGGCGAGCCTGCATAGCCTATTGAGGCTGAGAACTGCGAAGCTCTTCCTCGAAGAGGATAGGGCTACAAGCCCGACGTTGGCGAGCCTTGAGCGAGTCTACGTCGGGTTGATGCATGACGAACTCTACTCCGAAGGAGTTACGGCGGTCTGCGCTCTAATCGTCCCTTTGCCCCTCAAGCGCGGGATCGATTCGCTTCAGCAAACTCAAACAATAGAACAACGGCACCGCACCGAATACCCCGAACGAGCAATCAATCAGCCGCCAATAGAATGGAATACCCCGCACCGGGCCGCAGATCAGCGCCAGCGGGATCACCAGAAAACACGCCGCGATGCCCGTCCAGATTGCGGACCGAGCCTCCTCCGGCTTGATCATGGGGCCGATGAAGAACATGGCGATCACGATGTGCCCAAACGCCAGCCAGTCCGTGCCATAGGCGATCCAGGGATACTGGCCATACATGTCTTCAAGTCCGCACTTCACCGTGAGGATCCAAAACGTGAGGCCGTCGTGCCCCGCCGGGGAAACGGCATCCCCCACCCCCAGCCAGTTGACGAGCAACTTCATTTCCGTGAGCAGCGGAAAAGCAGTGACGCCGCTCACGATCAACCCCACGATGAAAAGGCCAAGAACGATGCGAAAACGGCGGATGGCAGTGGCTGGAGTCATAGGCAGGTCCGTTGGTTTGCTTCGAAAGGAACATGCGTCGACAGTGTTTTGCCAGCAATGCACAAAGTATGAATTGCACGTGAAGGTTTGATGAAGGCTGGGGGAAGCGCGAGCGGTTGAAGTGGGCTTCGCTCATACGTCCAGCTTGGAGATGCACGATGACGGTGAGAAAGCGGTGTCGAGCCACCAGCACTCCAAGACACTGTCGTGAAGCAAGGGCGTGCCATTCAGCAATGTCACTCAATGACAATCGTCAACCAACCTTCCCATCTACCAGCACCTTGCCCCCAAGGTTCTAGGCACTACCATTCCCCAATCGCATCCACAAATTCGCGCCAGCGTCTTGGAGTGCCGGTGGCTCGACACCGCTTTGTAGCCGGGTACGACGCCCCCTCACAATACGGTTGAGCGAAGGAATCGCATCGCCCGCCCTATCTTCTCTCACCCCTCACGGCTTGCGCCTCACCACCCGCGTCGCGCCCCGCTCATCCCAATAGGTCATAGGCTCCTCAAAGCAGGAACCCGAGAGATCTTCGGAGAACCGGAGCAAGCTCTTCTGCGCATCCTCCACCCCTTGATTGTAGGCAAAGGGAGCGATCTCCTTGAGAATGTAGTCAAGAAAAGCTCCCGCCTGCAGATCACTCATATCCTGGTCCAGGTGATCACCAGCAAATCGCTGGAGGGAATCGACGACTTTTGCCCGTTGTTCTTTGGTCAGTGAGAGAGCCATGGGTGGGGATATTTTTCCAATCATGCTCATTCAGCGTGTGACGCGATGCAATAAAATCCAGCAAGCATCCCTCACCCTCCTACGACCGAGGCAACCGCCATGCCTGATGCGTGTAGAATTCCGTGAACCCACAGTCAGCACAAATCCATGCGGACACCGTTGTTTCTACATCCTCTTTGAAAATCAGCGCGTCTGGATTCCCCATGGTTTCGACTTTTAGAGGCTGTCTCCAGCTTCCAGACCCACGAGCATGGACCTGAGCATCTTTGACGATCGACTCACTGGCGCATTTCGGACATTTCCCTGTCGCTTTCATGATGTGGATAGGCTCATAAACTATGCCCTGTGGCAACGCCCCGTCCAGCGACCAATTGCCTCTCATGGAAAAACTGAATCGCCCATGAGCATGCACTATATGCTCAGCCGATCCCGCATGAGGTTGCCCTACCGTGCCCCATGACAAGAACCGCTCCCGCACGTTCGTAGTCATCCGACATCAATCGCCAACGTTTCCCCTTCCCCCATGAATTCGCCCACCCGCCGCGCTTTCCTCAAAACCTCCACCACCGCTCTGGCGGCCACTATCAGCGCACGCACCGCCTTTGGCTCGCAGGCGAACAGCCGCATCAAGGTCGGCATGGTGGGCTGTGGCGGACGCGGCGGACTGATCGCCAAGATGTTTGTCGAGAACGGCTACTTTGAGATCGGCGGTACCGCAGACTACTTCGCGGACAAGGCTCAGAAGCTGGGCAGCGCTTATCAACTCGGTGCCGACCGCGCCTTCTCCGGCCTCGAGTGCGCAGAGAAAATGGTCGCCAAGGGCGGGCTGGATGCCATCGCCATCATCAGCCCGCCCTATTTCCACCCTGCCCAGGCCAAGGCCGCCGTTGATGCCGGGCTCCATGTGTATCTTGCCAAACCCGTCGCCGTAGATGTGCCCGGCATCCAGAGCGTGCGCACCAGCGGTGAGCAGGCCCGCGCCAAGAAGCGCGTCTTCCTGATCGACTTCCAGACCCGCACCGACTCCTTCTTCATGGAGGCCATGAAGCGCGTGCAAGCCGGAGCGCTCGGCGACCTTGCCTTCGGCGAGGCCCGCTACCATGCTGGCCGCCTCAAGCCCAAAGGCACCGGGACCACACCGGAAGATCGCCTTAACAACTGGGTCTTCGACAAGGCCCTGAGTGGCGACATCGTGGTGGAGCAGAACATCCACACCCTGGACATGATGTCCTGGGCCTTCGGCAACACCGGTCCGCTCAAGGCCACGGCCACCTGCGCCCGCCGGGTCCGGGTGGATGTGGGCGATGCCAACGACACCTTCAGCGGGCTGCTGGAGTACCCCAATCAGGTCGGCGTCACCTTTAGTTCCCGCCAGTTCGATGCCCAGGGTGCCCCAGAGGGGATCAAGTTCGACCTCTACGGCAGCAAGGGAGCCCTCCTCAGCGAGTACGGCGGCAACGTCATCATCCGCGGCGGGGCGGATACCTTCTACCGGGGTGGCGAGAACCGGGAACTCTACCGCACCGGCATCAGCGAGAACATGACCACCTTCCACAAGGCCATCACGGAGGGCGACTTCACCAACTCCACGCTGGAACCCAGCCTCACCAGCAACCTCACCTCCCTCCTGGTGCGCAGCGCCGCGTACAAGGGCCACGCGGTCACTTGGCAGGAACTCCTGGCGGACAAGGAGGTCCTCACCCCAGATCTTAAAGGTTTGTTAAAGGATTGACGACCGCGCCCCGTTGTGGTGTAACTAGAGACCATCTCAAGGATGAGACGCCGTCACTTTGTCCAGAGCCTTGCCACGCTGCCCGTCTTGGGCGCTTGGAATGCCCACGGTGTCGCCGCTCCAGGCGGCAAATGCCAGCTCACCGGCATTGGTGCGTGCGACTGGACCCTGCGCCAAACGGCCAATCCCGCCTCACTCGACGTCGCCAAGGAGATCGGTCTCGATGGCGTGCAGGTGGATTTCGGCCACACGCCTGCGGCAGATGGCTCTCTCCCGCTGCACGATCCCAAGCTCCAGGAGGAATTTCTCGCCAAATCGCAAGCCACGGGGATTGCCATCCCCTCCCTCGCCCTCGGCGTGCTCAATTCCATCGCCTACAAGAGCGAGGCCAGCGCCGAGAAGTGGGTGCTGGACAGCGTGCCCGTGGCCGTGAAGCTCAAGACCCCGGTGGTTCTGCTCGCCTTTTTCGGAAAAGGGGACCTCCGCCAGGATGAGGCCGGCATTGCCGCCACCATCGCACGGCTCAAGACCCTGGCCCCCAAGGCCGAAGCCGCTGGCATCACCTACGGAATCGAGTCCTGGCTCAAGGTCGCCGATCTGGAACGCATCCTCGACGCCGTGAAATCCCCCACCATCAAGGTCTACTATGATGTGGGGAACATGCAGAAGGAGAGCGAGGACGTCCACGCCGCCATCCTCCGCCTTGGCCGGGAGCGCATCTGCGAGGTCCACGCCAAGGACTACGACGATTTATATGGCAAAGGCAGCATGGATTTCACCCGGGTGAAAGAGGCGCTGGACGGAATTAACTACCGCGGCTGGATTCATATGGAAGGGATTAAAATCCCCCATGGCGTGGTCCAGGACATGCAGTTTGACCTTCGCCATCTGCGATCCATCTTTCAGCCTGAACGACTTTCAAAAACAGCCCCCAGTTAAGAACCCCGTTTAAACCTCCCAAAGGACCGGTATTATCCCCATTTAAACGCCATTAATACTTGCGGAATTCCGCAGGTCTGGTAAAAACACGGTTAATATCCGGTTTTTACCGGCCTTAACTCATGGCGCGGCCCGCAAACACGGTTGAAACGGTAAGCATGACCATCTCGGTCACGCCCCAGCTCAAGCACTACCTCGAAGTGCTTTCCGTGCAGGGTATTTTCGGTGGGGGAAGTCCGCAGGACGTTGCAAAACACCTGCTGAACAACTCCATTCAGGAGCTGGTCCTCAAAGGGCTCCTGAAACCGAAAGAGTGGGTCTCCACGGGTGAAGGCAAGGTGCAGATCGCGAGCGCTTAAATTTCCCCTATCACCACCACACTCATGAACAAGGAACTCTGCTCCCCCTTTCCTCCGGTGCTTCAGTTTACGCCGGAAGTTGAGTCAGGCATGCTGGCTGCTGCCGACCTCACCTTCGAGCCTCGTCTCCAGAGCGAGCCGAGCATGTTCGACCTCGAGATCCTTGCCCACGATATCCTGCGCTACACTCCGGAGCTCGCTGCCCAGTTGATGCAGCTCGGCATGGAAAAGCTCGCCCGCGCCTGATCCCCCATTTGATCCGCCTGTTCTGTGATTCCCCGAGCGGAAACGGGGTGCACAGTTCTGCTTGTCACCTGGGGAAGTCTGTCCATGATGACGGACCGCATGAAGCTTCGCCCCCTCTCTCCGCTCTCGTTGCTCAGCCTGCCGCTGGCACTCGCCCTCTCCGCTTGTGGCACCTTGGAAAAGCTTCCCAAGGTCTCCATGCCCAAGCTGCCCGACATGAAGGTCAAAGTACCCTTCGTCGGCGATGACAGCACCGCCCCCTCGAACGATCCAGATATCGTTCCTTTCCGCCTCAACGAGCCACTCCAGACGGGCCACACCCTGGAGATTGCCGCCTACGCCGGGCAAATCTCACCGAGCAAGATGTTCGCAGGCCGCGTCATGGTGGATGACAAAGGCCAGGCAGACCTTGGCAAGTATGGCATGGTCAAGCTGGGTGGGTTGAAATTGCATGAGGCACTCCTTCCCCTTGAGAGCGCCTTCCGCCGCCATCGCGGTCAATCCTTGATCAACGTGCAGATCATCAGGGTGGAAGGCCTCCCTCTGTTGAGCGTGCGCGGCGCCGTGAAGCAGCCCGGCATCATCCAGTTCGTTGATGGCGCCACCCCTGCCTCAGTGCTCCGCCACGCTGGCGGCCGCACCGGCGATCCCACGGCCACAGCCGTGTATGTCACTCGCAACGGCCAGCGTGCCTTTCACGTGAACTACTTGAACAGTGAGATCCCGCTGGAGCCAGGCGATATTGTGACGTTCTCAGACTCGCTCTGATCCGTATCTCTGCGCAACCTCCACCCCTTTCGGCATGCCCTACGAAACCGCCCCCGGCAGCCCTGAGCAGCCATTGATCGACGTCATCCCTCTGCGCATCGGCGCAGGGCTCACCCTCCTCTATATGCACGCCTGGCAGCACGCCTTCCTGGCGTGGCGCGCCGTCTGGCACCAGGAGCCCTGGGAAGTGATCGGCGTGGTGGAGCAGTCAGGCCTCCCCCTGCCAAAAGTTCTCGCCGCCTTCGCCGCCGGCGTGGCCATCTTTACCGCCGTGTGCTGGATCCTGGGGTTCTTCACCCGGTTCGCCTCCGTCGCCTTCATCCCCGTCACCCTCGGGGCCCTCTGGGTGTGCAATCGCGTGGGGCAGAGCTTCGGTGCCGAGTCCTGCATCCTCTTCCTCCTCATCGCCATCACGCTCATCATCAAGGGACCCGGCTGGCTCTCCGTGGACGCGCTCTTCTCCCGCGGGAAGAAACAGCGCAAGGCGATCTACCTCTGAGTGGCAACGGTCTCTGTCTTTTCCTAGAACTTGCGCATGGGGTGTGGACCTGTCCAACTCCCCGTGCCTTCCTGTTCAAACGAGAGTTGCCTTGGATCAGGTAATTCTGTGAATTCTGTCTAAAAGATCTCCCCAAGCTTCCTGTTTCGCTTGGGATTTCCTCCACTGTCTTCATGTCCACCCCAGCCGTCCCCGTCCGCATTCTCGCGGTCGACCCTGCGCTTCGCAATACCGGCTGGGCTGTGCTCCAGCATGAAGGGCGCACCACCACGGCTTTGGCCTATGGCGTGATCCAGAACCACGCCAAGCTCCTCACTTCCGGCTGCCTTGTCGCGATTCGGGAACAGTTGAGCGAGGTCATCAAGAAGTTTGGCCCCACGTCCTGCGCGATCGAGTCCACCATCTTCGTGCAGAGCTACAAGACCGCCATTACCCTCGGCAGCGTCCGTGGTGCGGTCTTGATCGCTGCCGCCGAACACGGTCTGCCCATCTACGACTACGCTCCTCGCGAAGTGAAACAGGCCGCCGTGGGCAAAGGCGCTGCCGCCAAGGAACAGGTCGCCTTCATGATGCGCTCCATGCTCCGCCTCCGCGAAACACCCCCTTCCGATGCCGCCGATGCCTTGGCCGTGGGCCTGGCGCACATTCAAGCGACGGCGGGGGCCTTGAGCGTGGGACGGGAGAGGGAGCGGGCTTAGCCGGTGCGTCAGTACGTTGGTGCGTCAGTGGTCAAGGTGTTGGTCAGTCCAACAAGATCGTAGGTGGCGTCGGCTTGCCATGTCATCCGGTCCACCCGGCGGGACGCCGGGAGCACGCACCGCATCAGCAAGCGAGTGAAAGGCGCGAGTCACCAAGACTCCCAACACCTTGACCACTGACGAACTGACGCACCGACGCACTGGCTCAAAAGCCTCGCTTCGCGAGCTCACCGAGCGTCCACGCATACTCCGCGCTCAGCTGGTCCACCACATCGCCGGTGCGCAGTTCCTCGGGCAGCACTTCCCAGGTGTAGGTCTCCATTTCCAGATGCTGGCAGGCGGTGGGGTGTTTCGCCAGCCAGTCTAGCGCATCGAGAATGTGGTCCTTGGTATCGGAGAACCCGCCGCTCGGCTCGGCATGGAGCGGCACGTGGAAGTGCACGCGCCATTCATCGCCGATCTCATACGGCATGCTCGCGGCCAGTTCCATGGCATTCGGAATGTCGCGCAGACGGCGCAGGGGCGTGTCGCCCTCGCGGATGATCACCTGGTGGAAATACACCGGCTCATCGTAACTCTTCAGGCGGGCCAGATTCTCCGGCGTGGGCTTGAGTTTGAGCGCTGAGCTCAGATGCAGCTTGCTCAGGCGGATGCCGGAATCGTGGATGCGGCTGAGCGCCTCGTTTGCCTCCTCGAACTCGACCGCGAGGTGGCAGCAGTCATAGTTCACCCCCACGCGTTTCAGGAAAGTACGATCGCCTGGGTACTGGTCCACATACAGGCCAAAGAACTTCAGCAGCTCCCCGCTCGTCTCCACCAGCCCCAGCGGCTCAGGCTCCAGGCCCAGATGCAGATCCTGCCCGGTGCGGTCGCAGATGCTCTGAATGTGCTCACTGCAGGCCTTGAGGTTCGCGAAGATTGCTTCCAATTCATCAATGCCAATGCCAAATTCCTTGTGTGAACCCGGCAGGGTGCTCACACTGCCGCTCATGCCCTTGGGCAGAAGCTGGGAAAGGATGTCAAACAGCCGGTTGGTATACTCCAGCCGATCCTTGGAGGTCCAATCCGGCTTGAAGACCTGCTCCTTCACACGCTCCCCGTGAAAATTGCCGTAGGGGAATCCATTGATCGTAAAGACATAACAATTGTGTTTCTCCAGCCACTCCTGAAACTCCGCCATCTGGCAGGGCTCGGCCAGCTCCCGGGAGGCCTGCTCCCCCAAACGCAACCCAATGCCATAGGGCTTGCCCCCGGCCACGCGATCCCTCACCCTCAGGGTATAGTCCTCCAGGGTGCGCCAGGTCTGCGCCCAAGTTTCGCCGCGGTGAATGTTCGTGCAGTAGCCGAGGTGGATGCCGTGTTGGAGGTGCATCCCCTCACTCTAGCCAGTCAGTCCCGCCGCTCAAGATCTGAACAGACATCCATTTTCGGACTTGGCCCCTTTTTTGCTTTCCGTTAAATACATTTAACCCGCACCCCTCCTCCCATGCCCATGCTGCTGGACAGCTACGATAAGGATAATTTTTTTGACGAAATGTTCGACGAGGAAGCCGCTGTGCGACCTCACTACCGCAAGGTGCTGGATCGCATGCAGCGCCTGGAGCCGGGGGACTATCATCGAAGGCAGACGGCCGTGGACCTCGCCTTCATGCGCGGTGGCGTGACTTTCACGGTGTACAATGACAACCAGGGCACCGAGCGCATTTTCCCCTTCGACCTCATGCCCCGGGTCATTCCCGCCGCTGAGTGGGAGCGCGTGGAGAAGGGCCTCATTCAGCGCATCCAGGCGCTGAACATGTTCCTGCACGACATCTACCACGAGCAGAAGATCCTGCGCGACCGCGTCATCCCGCCCCACTACATCCTAGGGGCCAAGCATTTCCGGCGGGAGTTCATGAACTGCAATGTGGCCAAGGACATCTACGTCCACATCTGCGGCACCGATCTCATCCGCGGTCGCGATGGCGAATATCTCGTGCTGGAGGACAACCTCCGCTGCCCATCCGGTGCCTCCTACATGCTGGAGAACCGCGCCGCGCTGAAGCGCGCTTTCCCGAATCTCTTCCAGTCCGCCGGTGTTCGTGGGGTGGACAACTACGCCGCCGATCTGCGGAAGGTGCTCAACTACGTCACCCCGGACAACATCGGGAGCGACAAGCCCAACGTGGTGCTGCTCACCCCCGGCGTGTACAACAGCGCCTACTTCGAGCACGCCTTCCTGGCCCGCCAAATGGGCATCCCGATCGTGGAAGGTCGCGACCTCCTGGTCCGCGATCTGAAGGTGTACATGCGCACCACCGCCGGCCTCATGCCGGTGGATGTGATCTACCGCCGCATCGATGACGACTTCCTGGATCCCTCGGTCTTCCGTCCGGATTCCCTGCTGGGGGTGCCGGGGCTGGTCAATGCCTACCGCGCTGGCAACGTGAGCCTGGCGAACAGCATCGGCACCGGCATCGCGGATGACAAGGTCATCTACTACTTCGTCCCGCGGATCATCAAGTACTACCTGGGCGAGGACCCCATCCTGCCCAATGTGGAGACCTACCTGGCCAGCGAGCCCCAGGACCGGAAATTCATTCTAGAGAATCTGGAGAAGCTGGTGGTGAAGTCTGCCAACGAAGCGGGCGGCTACGGCATGCTCATGGGCCCCTGGGCCACGCAGGAGGAGATCGAGGAGTTCCGCAAGAACATCATCGCCAATCCCCGCAACTTCATCGGGCAGCCTCCCATCTCCCTGTCCCGCCACCCCACCTGGGTGGGCGATGACTTCGAAGGTCGGCACGTGGACCTGCGCCCCTACATCCTCTTTGGCGAGAAAATCAAGGTGACCCCTGGTGGTCTCACCCGGGTGGCCCTGCGCAAGGGGTCGCTGGTGGTGAACTCCTCCCAAGGGGGCGGCTCCAAGGACACCTGGGTCCTCCACGACAACGAATAAGATTGACCCCGACCTCCATTCCGCTACCAAAGACCTGTCTGCCCAGGTCTTGAATCTCCCGCCTTCCCCAGCGCTTCACCACCTCGCATGTCCCTCCCCCTTTCCCAGCTCCCTGTCACCGCACATCGCGGCAGCGAAATCATGCTGTCGCGGGTGGCCAACTCTCTCTACTGGATGAGCCGCTACATCGAGCGTGCCGAGAATATCTCGCGCCTGCTGGATGTGAATCTCCAGCTCATGTTGGACTTCTCCCATCTGGATGATGAGCAACTCAAGGAGCACTGGCTCCCGATTCTCCGCTCCGCCGGAGATGAAGAGACGTTCTTCAAGCACTACACGGTGGCGAACAGCCGCACCGTCACGGAGTTCATGACCTTCCGGGAGGAGAACCCCAACTCCGTCATCTCGTGCCTCTTTGCCGCCCGCGAGAACGCCCGTCAGATCCGTGATCAGATCTCGCTGGAAATGTTCGAGGCGCTCAACGAGTGCTACCTCTTCCTGAAATCGAAGAATGCCCGTGAGATCTGGGACAGCGGTGCCCACGAGTTCTACGACCAGATCAAGAAGTACTCCCACCTCTTCCAGGGGCTCACGAACTCCACCTTCTCCCGGAATGAAGGCTACGAGTTCATCCAGTTTGGCAAGTTCCTGGAGCGCGCCGACAAGACCACCCGCATCCTGGACATCAAGTACCACATCCTGCTGCCCAGCGTGTCGGATGTCGGTGGTGCCGTGGATGCCGCCCAGTGGCAGGCCGTGTTGCGCTCTGCCAGCGCTTTGGAGGCGTATCGCCGCTTCCACATGTCGGACATCCTGCCCAAGAAGGTGGCGGAATTCCTCATCTTCTCCCCCTCCTTCCCCCGCTCCATCCGCTACAGCCTGGAGCGGCTCTACCAGTACCTCCATCTCCTCACGGAGACGGAGAACGGCGTCTGCAACACCCCTGAAGAGGAGGCCTTTGAAAAACTCATCGGCGACATGCGGACGCTCAGCATCGACGACGTTTTCAATCTCGGATTGCACGAGTTCCTCGGGAACATCCAGCGCACCATCGACCATCTGGATGACTTCATCTATCAGGAGTTCATGTACCATCCCCCCACTGACATGGAGGCGGAGATCCGGCTGCATCAGCAGGAGATGCAGCAGCAGCAACAGCCGGCGGCATGAGTGATCCCGCCGAAGGCAGCACCCAAGACTATGAATGGACGGACCCTCTACTGCTGAGTGTCCGTCATTTGACGCGCTACGACTACCACGATGACGTCTGGGACAGCTTCAATGAAGCTCGCCTCCAGCCGGTCAGCGACACCGCCCAGGAGTGTCAGGATTTCCATCTCCGGGTCGATCCCACGGCCACCAGCCTGCGGGACTACCCTGACTTCTACGGGAACTGTGTGCACTACTTTGACGTGCCGCAGAAACATGCCCGGCTCGAGGTGGAGGCCATCTCCCGTGTCGCCACCCGTGCGGACACCCGCGGCTCCATCCCCGCGGTGAATCCCCCCTCCGCCCTGCAGAACCACTCTGAGGTGGAGGACTACTTCGATTTCCTCAACGACTCCCACTTCGTCTCCCTGGACAAGGAAGTGTGGCGTGAATCCATCGATGCCCTGCCCAATGGCGTGAGCGACCTGTGGCAGGACGCGCTCACCGTCGGACGCCACATCTACAAGACCTTCACGTACACCCCGTTCACCACCACGGTGAACACGCGTCCCGCAGAGGTGGTGCTGAGCCGCCGCGGCGTCTGCCAGGACTTCGCCCACGTCATGCTGGGCATGTGCCGCAGTCACGGCATTCCCGCCCGGTACATCAGCGGTTATTTCTTCAACCCCAATCGGCTGCCCGACGAAATCGAGGCCAGCCACGCCTGGGTGGAAGTCTACCTCCCCGGCTACGGCTGGAAGGGCTTCGACCCCACTCACAACCGCATCCCCGACACCCGCTACGTGAAACTCGCCGTCGGTCGTGACTACGGGGACATCAAGCCCGTGAGCGGCACTTTCCGCGGCAAAGGGACGAGGGAACTCCGTGTAGAGGTACAGATTAGGAGAGAGGGTTAAGGTCCAAGGGATAAGGGATAAGCAGGAAACAACTGCGATTTTCATCCATCCCTTAACCCTTGACCCTTTTCCCTTATCCCTTCATTTTCCTCCCATGCGCCTGACGTTCATCCTATCCCTCCTGGTCGCCCTGCCCCTCCACGCCCAAGCCCCCAAGCAAGACGCTCCCAAGCCGCCGCCGCCCAAGGCCTATGCGGATCCGGACAAAACGGATGAGGACTTCGCCATTCAGGGCGAGTACGCCGGGGAACATGATGGCAAGAAATTCGGAGCCCAGATCATTGCTCTGGGTGATGGCAAATTCGAAGCCGTCGGCTATCCCAGTGGCCTGCCTGGCGACGGCTGGGACGGTGACACCACGAAGGTAAGCCGCACTTCCGGTCAGCGTGAAGCAGGGCAGAACACCGTGACCTTCGAGGCGAAGGACGGCGACGTGCGCGGCACCGTGGATGGCAGTTCCATCACCGTGTATTCCAAGGACGGTGAGAAGGTGTTCGAACTCTCCCGCGTGCAACGCACCTCCCCCACGCTGGAAGCCGCCCCACCCGCCGGTGCCGTAGTGCTCTTCAGCGGCAAGGACAAGAACGATTTCGCAGGCTCCCGTGTCACGGAAGACGGCCTGCTCATGGAAGGCGTGACCAGCACCGAGAAGTTTCAGGACTTCACCCTCCACATTGAGTTCCGCCTGCCCTACACGCCGACTGGTCGCGGCCAAAAGCGTGGCAACAGCGGCCTCTACCTTCAGCATCGCTACGAAGTGCAGATGCTAGACAGCTTCGGTCTGAGCGGTGAAGACAACGAGTGCGGTGGCCTTTACAAGATCGCCAAGCCCAAGGTGAACATGTGCTTCCCTCCGCTGACCTGGCAGACTTACGACATCGACTTCACCGCCGCCAAGTTCGACGCCTCTGGCAACAAGACCGCCAACGCCAAAATGACCGTGAAGCACAACGGCGTGGTCATTCACCAAGACCAGGAGCTTCCCAAAGTCACCGGCGGAGCCAAGCTCCCAGAAGACGCCAATCCCGGCCCCTTCCACCTGCAAAACCACGGCGATCCCGTGCGCTATCGCAACATCTGGGTCGTGAAGAAGTAGGACCCGCTGCGCGGGAGACACAAGACAGGAAGACCCAAGACTCAAGACCTGAGGTCCTGGGTGCTCGGCAACTCCGCCGCCGCACTCAGGGCCTTTTCATTCCAGCCATCTCCTAAATCCCAATCCTGTTAATCCTTCAAAATCCTGTTAATCCTGTCTGGGGAAGCGTCTCCCCACCCCTGACTCACCGGATCTTCGCCACCCGGGGGATCATGATCTCGTCCCCGGCCTTCAGCCGCGCCGTGGCGGGCAGGCGGTTGTATTCATAGAGCTGCTCCTTGGAGATGCCAAAGGCCTCACAGATGGAGCCCTCCGACTCGCCATCGCTCACAATGTAGGAGCGAATCACGCCATCGTTGCCGACCGTGTTGGACTGCGGTTTGCCTGAAGCCAGTTCATGGGGGGCACTGGCGGCAGCGACTGGCTTCACTGGAGCAGGCGGGTTCGATGAAGCCGACGCTTCACTTCCCTTGTTCGCCACTGGGGCATGCTCATCTGAAGTCTTTTCCTCGTGCTTGTCAGCCTTGGCCATCACCGGCGCGGAGGGAGGGGCGTCTGCCGCAGTTGATGCGGGCGGATTCACCGTCACCTTCGGCTTGGTCTCTGGCGGGGGCACGTTCGGAGCGGCAATCACCACGGGCGAGGTGTTCCCATTCGTTCCCTTCTTGTCACTCACCGGGTTGACGATCTGCTTTTTCACCTGCTCAGAGGCCAGGGCAGTCACTTTCGGCTTGGGGATCGGCAATGTGTTCGGCGCTGGAATGGACGGCAGTGGCTTCGTGATCTTGGCCACCGTCGTCGGCGCGGGAGCGGAGGGCTTGGCGGCCGGAACTGAGGCGGGCTCAGTACCAGGCTTGGAGCCCGCGTGCCCCTCCTCTGCTGGCGCAGTCCCTGTGGGAGACTTGACCGGCTTGTCCACCTTGTCAGGGATCACGATCTTGGTGCCATTCTTCATCCGGCGGGGATCCACCTGGGGGTTGGCCGCCAGAATGGCCTCCATGGAGACTCCGAACTTCCGGCCCAAAGCGTAGAAGGTGTCGCCCTCCTCAATGACGTACTCCTTGCCCGATGCCGGAGAAGAGTTCGCCAGCGCCGTGCTGGCAGGCTTGGCCGTCGGTTTGACCTCACCAGGCTTCACGGGTGACTTGTCTGCCGGGCTCTCGCCATCGGGATCTTTGAGGGTCACCGCTGGCTTCAGGGGTGTGCCTGGCTTGGCCGTTTTGCTCCCGTCGGAAGGAGGGATGATGAGCTCCATGTCCGGGTGCAGCCGGTTGGGGTTCACATTCGGATTGGCATTGGCCAGAGCTTCTGGGGTGACGTTGTAGGTCCCCGCGATGCTCCAAAAAGTCTCGTCATCATCCACCACGTGGACCTTGCGCCGCTCTGTGCGAGGATCCACCAGCCCCCCCTTCGGCGGAATCTTGAGCTTCATGCCCTCCCGCACGTACTCCTTGGGCAGCTTGTTGAGCTCCATCACCTCGCCCACGCTGGTGCTGTATTTCTGGGAGATGCTCCAGAGCGTCTCCCCCTTTTTCACGACATGTTCCGTCGCGTCGGAGTCCTTTCCAGACTTCGACTTCGCGGTATCGGCCTTCACCGTACTGCTCTTTGCCGGGGTTTTGGGTTTGGCAGAGGAGCTTTTGCTGGCGGCATGAATCGGGCTGACCATGAACGCCAGAGCCACGATGCCGCAAAGGTGGAGACCAGGCGGACGCATGGGACCATTTTATAAAATTTAATCATCAAATCCACCGGAAATTTTGTAAGCTCCCATCGCGCTTAAGTCTTCCCCCTTCATGTCACCCCGTGGTGTCATCCGCCTGATCCTGTCGTCCAGCGCTCTGCTGGGGGCAATTGCCTGCCTGTGGATGGTGGGACAGAGCTGGGACCGGGACCAGGAACGACTGGTAAAGCAGCTGAGCGAGGCCGCAGCGGCGGATCCTCTGCCCTTTCTGGTCGTGGTGGACGCAGGCCACGGTGGGAATGACGGGGGCACCCAGGGCTTTGGCCAGTTGGAAAAAGAAATCTCCCTGGATCTGGCGCTCCGCCTGGAGAAACTCCTGCAGGAGGCGGGCTGTCGGGTGCTCATGACCCGCAAAGATGACACCTACCTCACCCTGGAGCAGCGTTGCGAGGTGGCCAACCAGGCCAAGGCAACAGTTTTCGTCAGTCTGCATCTCAACGCAGATCCCAAGTCGGACGAGACTCACGGCGTCGAGACCTACTACAGTTCTCGCAAAAAGCTGGGCAGCATGGCCCCTCTCAGAGAGCTTCTGGGCTTGAGGCATGACATCCCGGTGCGAGACGTGCGCAGTGAATGGCTCGCCGGAATGGTTCACAGCCGGGTCTGCCGTACCACCGGGGCGCCGGATCGGAATGTGCGGGACAGCCAGTTCATCGTGGTGATGCAGACGGAATGCCCCGCCATCCTCGTGGAGTGCGGCTACCTCACCAATCAGGCAGAGTCGCTCTGTTTCACGGACAACGGGTACAAAGACGGCGTGATCGGGGCCGTCGCCAGCGGCGTCGTGCAGTACCTGCGCGCCATCCAGATGAATCCCCGTCGGGGACTGCGGTTCGAGCCCCCACCTGTACTGGTGGACGAACGAGACCCCGCCATGGAACCGGAGCCCAAACCTGATCCAGAAAACCCCGCTACGCCGGAACCGCCGGTGTCCCCGCCAGAAGGAACCCCTTCGCCAGGGGCGTTGCCCCCCGTGGCAGCGGGTGCCTCTCCGGTGCCCGAGCCCCCGCCCCCTTGAATCGCTTGACCATCCGCCGGGCCAACTTCACCGTGGCCCGCCTTCCTTCATGAGCCCAGAAACCAAACCTCGAACCCTTCTCGCAGAGGTTTTCTGGAACCTCCTTCTGGGCTTGGGAATGCTCCTCGGAATCTGGTTCGTCTTCCACGCCATCAAGTACAACTGGCACTGGGAATCGCTGTGGAAGTGGCGGTGGCTCATTCTCCGTGGCTGGGGTGCCACCGTCGTGGTCTCCGCACTGGCCCTCATTGTCAGTGTGCCCTTGGGGCTGCTCCTCATGTTTGGGCAGCGTAGCCGGTGGATCCCCGTGCGACTGGCCTGCCGGGGATGTGTGGAGCTGGTGCGTGGCACCCCGCTGCTCGTGCTGCTGCTCATCGGCTATTATGGGGTGGCCAATGCTCTCGGCATCGCCAAGCCCTGGCTGCCCGGGGTCTGCCTCCTAGCACTGTTCCACAGTTCCTACCTCTCCGAGATCTTCCGCGGTGCTTGGGAGTCCATCGGCGCTTCCCAGCTGGAGGCGGCTCGCGCCGTCGGCTTCAATCAGCAGCAGACCTGGCGCTTTGTCATCTTTCCCCAGGCCTTCCGCCGCGCCCTGCCGGGCACCGCCGGCCAGATGGTCTCGCTCATCAAGGACTCCTCCTTGCTCAGCGTGATTGGCGTCGAGGAGCTAACGCAAATGGTGCGTGCCGCCAACGCCCAGGCCTACACGGCGCTGGAGGGGTTCATCCCCCTGGCCGTGCTCTACATCCTGCTCACCATCCCCCTTTCCTGGTGGACCCGTCGGATCGAGGAACGCTACAAGTTTGAAACCTAGGTCCCGCTCGCCGCTCCCGACCCACCACCTTTCGCTGCATGCACATTCAGGTCAGCCAGCTCGTCAAACGCTACGGCAGCCACGTCGCTCTCGACGGGGCCTCTTTTGAGGTGCCCGCTGATGTGGACTGCCTCGTCCTGCTGGGGGCTTCCGGCAGCGGCAAGTCCACCCTGCTTCGAGTGCTCGGCTCGCTGCTCACTCCCGACTCGGGCAGCATCCACATCAACGGAACCGCCCTGGGTTGGACAGACGAGGCCATGCTCAGGCAGCGACGCGGCAATGGGTTCGTCTTCCAGAGTTTCAACCTCTTTCCCCACCTCAGCGCCGAGGAAAATGTCGCCCTGCCGCTGCGGGAGGTTCACGATATCAACGCCCGGGTGGCCCTTCACCAGGCCCATGAGACGCTCGAAAAGTTTGGCCTGGCCGAGCATGTGAAGAAGCGGCCAGCAGAAATGTCCGGCGGCCAGCAGCAGCGCGTCGCCCTGGCCCGTGCCATCGCTCCCAAGCCCGGCCTGCTCCTGCTGGATGAACCGACCTCCGCGCTCGATCCGGTCATGACGCAGGAGGTTCTCGACCTCATCCTCCGCCTGGCGGAAGACGGCCAGCGCACCGTGCTCTCCACGCATGAGATCACCTTTGCCCGCAAGGTTGCAGACTGGGTGGTGTTTCTTGACCACGGTGTTGTCGTCGAGTCGGCACCTGCCAGCCAGTTCTTCGACCAGCCCGGAACCGACCTGGCTCGTCATTTCCTCGAATCCCTGACCCGATACCGGTAGGCACTCACAGCCCTCCGGTCCGCCACGCTCTTCCCGCCATGTCCACCTCATCCTCCGCCCCCCGCCCCTGGATCATCGCCGAGACCAACTGGAAGCAGGTCCAGTCCACCAAGTATGAAGTGGCCGTCCTCCCCATGGGAGCCACTGAGGCCCACAACTGGCACCTTCCCTACGGAACCGACAGCTATCAGAACGTCGCCCTCTGCTCTGAAGCCGGTCGACAGGCCTGGGAACAAGGCGCTCGCGTCGCCATCCTGCCCAACATCCCCTTCGGCGTGCAGACCGGCCAGCTCGACATCCCCTTCTGCATCAACATGAATCCCAGCACCCAGCTGGCCTTGTTGAACGATGTCATCGCCTCGCTGGTCGGCGTAGGCATCCCCAAGCTGGTGGTCTTTAACGGGCACGGTGGAAATGACTTCAAGCAGATGCTTCGTGAACTCCAGGCCAAGTGGCCCCAGATCTTCCTCAGCACCGTCTTCTGGCCCAACATCGACAGCGGCGCCGGCATCTTCGACGTGCTGGGCGACCACGCCGACGAACGCGAGACCAGTCTCATGCTCCACTTTCATCCCGAGCTGGTGCTGCCCAAAGAGACCTGGGGCGACGGCAAGGCCAACGCCTGGAAGCTCCAGGCCATGAAGGAGAAGTGGGCCTGGGCCCAACGCGCCTGGACCCAGGCCACGCACGACACCGGCAGCGGCACTCCTGCGGCATCCACCGCTGGAAAAGGCGCCCAATACGCCGCCCTGCTCTCCAGCCGTCTTGCGAGTTATTTAGTCGAACTCGCCGCGGCGGATGCGGCGGATTTGTATGAGCGGTGAGGCGCCGTTATCCCTGAAAGGGATATTTAACGCAGCCCAGGGTTGGACGAGCCCTAAGCGAGTCTACCCTGGGTACCGCCCACCGCACATCGTCAGGTGTGGAGGCCGACAACATATTCTCCCGATCCTGACAAACTCTGGAACCCATCGCGAGTGCGTCGAGGGTGTCTGAGAAACAACCACCCCCGCATTTCCACTGTTCCAGCCACCCGATCAGGCACAATGGCTATCTTCTATTCCATCGAACCGACCATTCAATGCTCCTACCTCCTTCGATCAGTGGAATTCTACCAATTGCTGTCGTTCAAGCTGGATAGCCCACTTGAGCCGGAGCACCAAGGTGCCTGGATGAGAACAGGCTACATCACGGAAAACCACACCCTCATTCACCACGGAATCACCATCATACTCAAAGAGGTTTACAACAAGATCTCACCTCAAAAGTTTCGGATTCACGTTTCTGACGTGAAAGCATTCCACAACGCCTGCAAACTGTCAGAACATCCCTCCGTGGCGCAGATCACTCATTGGCCACACGGCTACTCATGCTTTGAAGCCACCGACCCTGACGGTCACGAAATCACATTCTACAGCCTTAGCTAGCCCCTCGTTCCTAATTCCTAATTCCTAATTCCTAATTCATCATTCTAATTCCCCCTCACCCCTGCAACAACGACTGCGCCCCATCAATATAGACCTCCGTCCCCGTAATGTGGGAAGACAAATCCGAGGCTAGAAACCACACCAGCTCCGCCACCTGGCCCGCAGAACCCGCCCCCCCTCCTGTCAACGGCACACTCCCCTGCGGAAACTCGACCGGCAGATGGATCCCTTCAAGCTCCCGCTTCTCGGTTGACTCATCGATCCTGCTCTCAATAGCTCCGGGGCAGATCACATTCACCCGGATGCGGTGCCGCGCCAGCTCCAGCGCCAGCATCTTCACCAGCGCCACCTGCCCCGCCTTGGAGCACGCATAGGCCGTGGCTCCGGAGTTGCTGAAAATACGGGTGCCGTTGATCGACGCCGTCACCACCACGGACCCGCCCTCTTGCTTCATGAAGGGCACCGCATGCTTGATCGTCAGGAAGGTCCCCTTGAGATTGATCGCCAGGGTCTCGTCCCATTCCTTTTCCTCAATCAGCTCAATGGGTGCCCAGACGCCATTGATTCCGGCGTTGGCAAACACCGCGTCAATCCGCCCCTCCATCCCTGCCGCTTGAGCCATGGCGGCCTTCACTTCCGCGTCCTTGGCCACGTCCGCCACGATGGGCACCGCCTCGCCGCCATTGTGGAGAATCTCCTCTGCCGTACACTGAATCTCATCTGGGGTGCGTCCCAGCACCATCACTCTGGCCCCGGCATGTGCCAGGATCTTTGCGGCGGCCTTGCCCAGTCCGGAACCGGCCCCCGTCACCACGGCGACTTTTCCCTTCAAGCTGTCTGCTGGAATGACCATAGTCTCAGTGGGTCAAGTTTGCCTTTCGTGAGTACTCTGTCCTCGCTGCAAAAAAAAGCCCCCTCACCAATCACTTATGCAGATCAGCAAGGGGGCCGGGGAATTTTATCTACGGAAGCCTGGCGATATCGCCAGACTCTGAGGAAGCGTTAAAGCTTCGCTTCCAGTGCCTGAGCTTCTTCGAGGTGCGACTTCAACGTCGGGAGGGTTTTGTCCACCCAGGCTTTCAGCTCACCATCCTTGGAGTCTGCGGAGGCATTCTCAAAGTTCTTGATGGATTTTTTGTGGCTCGAGATCAAGCCCTGGAGGAACTCCTTGTCGAAGTTCTTGCCGCTTTGTTTCTCCAAGCCCTGCACCTTGTCTGAGGCATCTGCCGGGGCGGCAGCAGAGAGCTGTACACCCTTTTTCTCGGCGAAAGATGTCAACTCGTTGTTCACGGCGGTGTGATGTTTGATCAGCGTCTCGGCGAAGGCCTTCACATCGGCATGTTCCGCCTTCTTCACGCCCAATTCGGCAACCTTCACTTCGCTCATACCGCTCTGCGCGGCAGTCTTCACGAATTTCTGGTCAGCAGCGTTCAGCGCGCTCTTCTCGTCGGCAGAAGCCGTGGCGAGCATGGCAAAGCCGGCAAGCATAGCTGCGGCGATAGTAGGTAGGGTCAGTGTTTTCATGGGTCAGTCTGTTTTGGTGTTGTTGACGTCATCGACAACACCCGGGGATCGCCCTCTTGCCTCCGCATGGATGGATCTATCCCACATTTTTTTGAGCGAGGCTTATTGGTTGCCAGCCACAATAGATGCCCCCGCGAACGGAGTCTTTGATCAACTTATATTCGTCAATTCCTTTAACCTGATGGCCGGCTCAGGGAAAAGTCCGACGTGTATTCCACCTCCTGCCAGTAGTCTGTCGCTTCCTCAGAATAGCCTGTGCCGGGGAAGTTTGGGGAGCGCATGCAGTGCGCGACATCGCATTCGCCAGACGTGGGTGTTGATCGCGGTGGGGAGAAGGCGAATGCTGTCGGCTTTCCCACCTGACTGTCCTCCGCGGAGGTACCCAGAGTTGACTTGTCTAGGACTCGTCCAACACTGGGCTGTGGTAGATATCCCCTTCAGCGTCGATAACTGATTGAAATCGGAGCAGTGACCTGGGAAGTAGCCTGCTCCAGCGTCCTGCGCGTGGAGGACCAGAGCCTGTCGAAACTTGGTGACATCGGCGAGGAGGCGAAGCTTGCAGACGCTTCAGCTAGTGCCTGCCAAGGAACCTCGGGGGGACTGACGTGGAGGTGTTGATGGCGCTGGGGAGGAAGCGGATGCTGTGGGCTTTCCCCACCCGACCATTCTCTACGCAAGGCACCCAACGTTGACTCGCTTAACCGATTACGATCGGAACAGTGTGACAGGGAAATTGGATGCCGGAGGCATCCCAGCCCTTAGCCGGGGGTTGAGCGTAGCGATACCCCCGGAAAGCAACAACCTCGCGTTCACCCCGGAGGGGTGACAGCCATAGGCGCCTGCAAAGGGACGTCGCTGGCATCCGCTCCGGGATGCAATTCCTATGCTGATCATCCGGAGGTGTCAGTCGCTACGCTCCTTCAA
>NZ_BATQ01000143.1 GCF_000739635.1 Verrucomicrobium sp. BvORR034
GCATCCGAGGACGTAAAACGCCAATCCTTAGTGCCGCTTGCCTTCACAAAGCCCGCCAACAATGCCAAGTCTGAAAAATTGAATTTATTCAACCGAACGTATGTTGCAGCAATGTCGATGGCAGCCAATGCAGGTCCAGGATGGGATGCTTCGCTGGCATCTGGCCCAGGATGGGGGATCAAGACGCCCAACTCCTCCTTATCGTGGGACCGTAAACTGCCAAATTGACGCAGCCACTCCAGAGCGCTCGTCGAAATAATCTGCCCTTTTGAAAGGTAGCGATTGGGTATGTACTCCGGATAATCAGACCGAAGGACCGCCGCGGACAAATAGCTCCCCTCTCGTGGCGACTCCGTAAGGATGTCCCTGTGAGAGGCGAGCAAGTCGAAGACGATTGCACTCATGGCAGTGCATCGACAGCGCCTTATAAAAGCACCTCCCGCAAATTAAAATAGAACCTCTACGCGTGGAATATAATACACCACCCTTAACAATCAATCGAAATCGCTCGTTAAAATACATTCCCGGCACTTAGTACCCATATTTAACCGCAATTAACGTGATTCCCCGTATTTACAGGTAAACAACCGTGATCCCACAAAATACTCGTTTTTTCTCATTGTCTGATGCCCTCACCCTCAGATCTGGTCCTCCCCCACCAGGCCTATCGAAGCCACCGATCCGCTCTGTCTTCGCCCCGATCGCAAGTATGGAGTTATGAAAAACCCCGGCCGCATCACGCGAACCGGGGTTCTCAATACTCTCTTCTCTATCTCAACACAGGGCTGGGCATTCGCCTATTTCTTGCCCTTGGAAACCGCTGCGGAGAACCAATCCACACCGCCACCGCCGGAGCCGCCGCCAAAACCACCGCTACCGCGATTGCCGCCACCGCCAAAACTGCGGTTCCCACCGCCCCCGCCGCCACCACCAGGGCCCTGGCGATTGCCGCCGCCCCCGCCACCACCTCCGGACTTCTTCTCGAAGTCGGGGTTCGATTTCATGGAGAGAGCGATGCGTTTGCGCTGTAGATCCACCTCCGTCACGGTCACCTGCACCTTCTGCTGCACCTTCACCACCTCGCTGGCGTCCTTCACGAAGTGATCCGAGAGCTGGCTCACGTGAACGAGTCCGTCTTGGTGCACGCCGATGTCAACGAAGGCACCAAAGGCAGTCACGTTCGTGACAATGCCAGGAAGCTTCATGCCCACCTTGAGATCTTCTGGCTTCTCCACCCCTTCCTGGAACTTGAACACCTCGAACTGCTTGCGCGGGTCACGACCCGGCTTGGCGAGTTCGTTCACGATGTCCTGGAGCGTAGGCAGACCGACTTCCTCCGAGACATACTTCTTGAGGTCGATCTTCTTGCGCAGCTCTTCCTTGGTCAGAAGGTCGCTCACATCTGAGGAGAGATCCTTCGCCATGCGGGTCACCACTTCATAGCGCTCTGGGTGCACGGCACTTGAGTCCAGCGGGTTCTCCGCCGCACGGATGCGCAGGAAACCTGCGGCCTGCTCGAACGCTTTCTCACCCAGACGCGGCACATTGCGCAGCTCGGCACGGCTCTTGAAGGGGCCGTTCTCATTGCGATAGGCCACGATGTTGGCGGCCAGGCTCTGGTTCAAGCCGGAGACGTAAGACAGCAGCTGCTTGCTGGCGGTGTTCACCTCCACGCCCACAGCGTTCACACTGCTCATGACCACATCATCCAGACCGTCCTTCAGCAGGGTCTGATCCACATCATGCTGGTACTGGCCCACGCCGATCGATTTGGGATCGAGCTTCACCAGCTCTGCAAGGGGGTCCATGAGACGGCGGGCGATGGAAACGGAACCACGCACCGTGATATCATGATTCGGGAACTCTTCGCGAGCCACTTCGCTGGCAGAGTAGATGGACGCACCGCTCTCATTCACCATGAGGATCAGGATCGACTTGGGCAGGCCGATCTTGTTGAAAAACATTTCCGTCTCACGGCTGGCAGTGCCGTTGCCGATCGCGACAGCCTCAATCTTGAAGCGCTCCACGAGGTTGAGGATCAAGGTTCTAGCCTGCACGAGCGAGTTGCCCTCACCCAGAAGGTAGATCACGTCATTGTGCAGCAGCTTGCCCTGGGCGTCCAGACACACGATCTTGCAACCCGTACGGAAGCCGGGGTCCACACCCATCACGCGCTTCTGGCCCAGCGGGGCGGCCAGGAGGAGTTCGCGGAGATTATCTGCGAAGACTTTCACGGCATCTGCATCCGCCTTCTTCTTGCCTTCCAGACGCGCCTCAGTCTCCATGGAGGGGGCAAGGAGCCGCTTGTAGCCGTCCTGCACGGCCTCGGACACCTGCCTGGCGCAGGCGGTGTGGCCCTTCACGAACTGGGATTCCAGAACACGGATGGCTTCGCCTTCGGGCGCAGTGATGCGCATCATGAGGAAGCCTTCCTTCTCCCCACGGCGGATGGCCAGCATGCGGTGGGAGGGAATGGCCTTGAGCGGCTCGCTCCAGTCAAAGTAGTCGCGGAATTTCGCGGCATCCTTGTCCTCTTCCTTCCCAAACATCACCTTGGAGCTGATCGTGGCCTGCTCTGCGATGAGTCTGCGAATGGCAGCGCGGGCCTCCGCCGCATCACTCACCCGCTCTGCGATGATGTCACGGGCACCTGCCAGGGCTTCGTCCGCGTTGGCGACTTTCAACTCGTCCGCTACATCTTCGGTCTTGATGTAGTTCTCCGCTTCCTTGGCGGGATCAGCACTGGAGACGGTCTGGTTCTGCTCGATGAAGTCTGCCAGGGGCTCCAGGCCCTTTTCCTTGGCAATGGTGGCTCGGGTGCGGCGCTTCGGACGGAAGGGGGCGAACAAGTCCTCCAGCACGGCCATGGTTTCGGCCTTTTCGATCTTCGACTTGAGCGCGTCCGTCATGAGCTTGCGCTCATCCAGAGACTTTACAATGGCTTCACGGCGCTCATCGAGCTGGGCCAGACGCAACATGCCGTCGCGGATCCCCGTGATGGCCACTTCATCCAGCGAGCCGGTGACTTCTTTACGATAACGGGCGATGAACGGTACGGTGCCGCCTTCGGCGATCAGCTTGGCCGTGGCACTCACCTGCGTGGCTTTGACATTCAGCTCACGGGCGATGGTTTCAACGTGTTTCAGATTCATGGATCAATGAGGGGGAAGTAACGTGCAAGGGTGAATTAGCGACCCCGCCCGCCAGCGGCAACCCAAAACGTGCAGAGGGGCGATTTTCGCTTGCCAAGCCTGACGGGAAACTTGCTTGACAGCTGGCTGCAACCCTCCGGGATTTCCACCACAAATGCCGCACTTGACGTTGTACCGCGTTGATATTGAGCACCCTCGCCCCCGAGCTGCTTTTCCACCCGCCACCCAGCCGTAAACTGTCCGCGGAAATCTCCGCCCCACTCAGGAGGGGCACCCAAGGCAAACGCTCCGCATCCAGAGGCTACCGACCTCTCTCCGACATGACGTAGAGCGCCTTCGACGACCTGAATCCATCTTGTTAATCTCTCAAAAATCTTGTCAATCCTGTCTAAGAATCATTCCTCTCCCACCCAATGTCTCCCATTGTGATACATTAATGATCATCCGCTAAGAGCCTGCTTGGGTGGCAGCGTAGTTGCTAGAACTCGCCATCCGATTGAAGCCCTCCCCCACGCCTGTCCGCCACTGGATTCTCGCCGTCACGACCCTTTCGGCGTTCCTGATGTACATTGATCGAGCGTGCCTCGCGTGGATGCTGGACTCCCAGTCGTTCAAGGACGAGATCCATCTCACCAATGATCAAGCCAGTCACCTGAAGAGCGCGTTCTTCTGGGCCTACGCCCTGGCACAAGTTCCGGCTGGCTGGCTTGCAGAGCGCTTCGGCAAGCGCACACTCATGACGGTGCTCATTGTGCTGTGGAGCGCTTTCACTGCGCTTTCCGGCTTTGCCAATGGCGTGGCGATGCTGTTCATCGCTCGCATTGGCTGCGGCATCGCGGAGGCGGGTGCCTACCCCATCAGCGGCAGCCTCCTGAGCCGCTGGGCCCATATCAACTGGCGGGGCTTTGCCAGCGGCGTGGTATCGCTCGGCGGACGGTTGGGTTTTGTGCTGGCCCCGCTCATCACGGTGAAAGTAATCCTCCTCTTTGGGAGCTGGCGCTGGGCGGGTTGGGCCTATGGACTGGCAGGGCTCGTGGTCGCATGGCTGTTCTGGATGGCATTTCGGGAGACACCGGAAGAACACCCCGGCAGCAACGAGGCTGAGCGAGCACTGCTCGCCGAAGGGCGTCCTGCCAACTCCCCCGTGACGAGGGCAGCTGGCACAGGTTACCGATTCCCGCTCAAAGCCGTCCTTCGTGACCGCAGCCTGTGGATGATGTGCTTCTACCAGATGCTCACCAACTTTGGCTGGGCCTTCGTGATCAATTCCATGTCCTCTTACCTGCGGGACGTGCGCCACCTGAGCGAGGACATGAACGGCTACATCTCCACGCTCACCCTCTTCATCGGGATGTTCGGCTTGCTCCTGGGCGGACTGCTCACCGACTGGCTGACGCGCAAGTTGGGCCTGCGACTGGGACGCTTGCTGCCCTTGTCCGTCACTCGTTTCCTCTCCGCGGGCATGTGCGTGGCCTGCCTCTGGGCAGACAGTCCCTGGCTGCTGGCCGTCTGCTTGGGGCTCATGGTCTTCTCCACCGACTCCGCCCTGCCCGCCGTGTGGGCCTGGGCCCAGGATGTCGGCGGCCGCAATGTCGCCCCCATCTTCGGCTGGGCCAACATGTGGGGAAACTTTGGTGCCGCCATTCAAGCCGCAACGGCAGGATGGCTCCTGAAGACGTTCGACAAGAATGGCGACCAGCAGGAGCTCTTCATCGCCTGCGCCCTGGCCTTCACCCTGGCAGGGATTCTGTCGTTTGGGATCAATGCCGACCGGAAGATCGCGGAGGGATAATGAGACCAAGAGGCAGCTCTACCCATGAGCCGCCTCACCTTTCCTCAAAGGTCTCAAACAGGGTTGGAGTTCCGCTGTTTTGACTGGCAATGGGTTCCGCAATTGGGTCGCCGCGAGCTTGGCGCATTGAGGCTCCAGTTGGCTGAGTCAAAGGTTCAAGAGGCCCGAAGGCCCGGCCTCATCAAGCCTGCCCACCACGATCGCTGGATGAATCGGGCCTACAGCCCTGAGCATCTCAAATCCCAGATTACCTTGGGCGTTGCCCAAGGCTGGAATTATTCCGGGCTTTCAGCCCTCAACTTGCACGCCCCGAGAGCCGCTACGATGAGTGGCGACTTGTTTCCCTGATGGCAATGGTCACGCATGCGGGACGGAACTCCAACCCTGCCACGAAAAGCAACCAGGCAGGAGACACTTCATCCGCGCTGCTCAGCCAAGAACCAAGCTTCAGCCTAGCTCTTCGCCTTCACCGCCACCGCCTCGATCTCATACTTCAAGGCCGGAGGCAGACAGTTGGTGATGGTGGTGCGAGTGGGAAACGGCTCGGAGAAATACTCCCGGTAGAGCTGATTGTAGAGCGGCACATCGGCGGGATCCCGCACGTAGTTGCGCGTCTGGATGACGTCCGCCAGCGTGCAACCAGCGGCTGCGAGCACCTTGCGAACGTTCTCGATCGACCGTCGGAATTCCCCTTCAAAGGAGTCGCTCACAATCTGACCCGCCTCGTCCACAGAGGCCTGTCCGGAGATGAAAACAAGGTCACCTGCCACCACCACGGGGCTGAAGGGCAGATGAGAAACGGGAGTACCAGGGTCGCGAGGATAGGATACGGTCATGAGGGAGTTGATAGCTTGTTGTCTGAAGAGAGATCTTGGGCGAGACGAAAGTTTAGCTTTCCACAAAGGGATATACCCCCGGCCGCAGCCTGCGGTAGGGCATCTTTGTCACATTGCTGCGGCAGGGGCCAGGGGTGTCCGCCCAAAGCATAAGCGAGGCGATGCCGTCATACGCCCGGCGATGTGCCACGGCCGCTTTGACTCCTATAACCCGGAGCTTTTCCGGGGCGATCCCCTGTGAGCTCCACTGACCGAGGTCAAAGGGAGGTGTCTTGTGGGAGGTGAGCAGGATCGTCACCCCGCGGTGGCGCACCACCGCACATGGCCCCATGTCAAAAGCGTCTCCACACATGCTGGCGAGGTGGCTGCGGCGGTCCTCCAGACGGAAGAGCCCAGGTTGAAGGGCCACCAGTTCCACCTCGAGGTGAAGTGGTCCGTCATCCAGTGAGCTCCCACGGCCGCCAATGGGCAAAGTTGCCTTGGCGCCGGGTGAACTCCCCTGCAAGTGACTCACTGCCTCGGGGTCATTGATGCAAATGGCCGCATCCTGCAGGTCGTGTTTCACAAACGCTCGGAGCAGCCCGGTACCATCGCCCGGTGCCCCACCTCCGATATTGTCGGCCGGCTCGGCAATCACCACTGGGCCGCGAAAAGGTGTCTGCAAAGCATCGATCACCTGAGCCATCACCTCGTCCAGAGTGGCGTCCCGCACATTTCCAGCCTCGCGTAGCACCCACGCCAAGTTGCAGAGATCGGCAAGGGCCGCCTGTGCCTCGGCCGGCTCACCATCAGAGGAGATGCAAAAGCTCACACCAGTTTCCGCCGTGTCGGCAAAGGAGAAGCCAGCCACCACATTCACCGCATAGAAGGCTTTATGCCGGGCCTCCAGTGCCCGCGCCATGGTCTCCAGATCTCGCATGGGGGGCGCAGCCGTGCCTGTGCCGGTGGGCGGCCAGACCACGCGAGCATGCCTCCAGTATTGGAGTGGGGGCTTTTCCGCCCTGAGACAACGCTGGAGCAACTCCGCGGCCAGCACCGCCATGGCGCGGCCGTCGGTGTGGGGATTCTCGCGATAAGCCACCAGACAGTTGGCTCCTGCAGCCATACGCGGGGTGTAGTTGGCATGCAGGTCAAAGACACCAAACACCGGCAAAGAAGCGGCATCCGACAACTCCTTGATTCTGCCCAGGAGCTCCCCTTCCACATCTTCGTACGCCGGGGAGACCATGGCTCCATGCAACACCAGATAGATTGCATCCACTCCGGTGCGCAGTGCTGGTTCTGCCACGCTCACAAACTCGCGCCACCACGTCTCCACGACTTCGTCCGGCACCATGCCTCCGGGGGAGGCCCTCATATCCACCGCGGGGATCACCTCCCAATCCAGCCGGTCGGCCGTCTCCAGCACCCCTCCCAAGGGGGAGGCGTCGCCCCGGCAGTCAAGCATCTCGTTCCCCCGCAAGGTCGCAAAGTCCGCCAGGCAGGTCTCTCCCTCCACAAAGGTGTGGGTTTCATGAAACAAACCTGCAATGAGGATCCGGGGTCTCATGCCGCGACTTCAGAGAATGCCGTACTTCCTGAAAACCTCGCCCATGGGCACCCCGCGGGCGAGGTCCTCACGGGCAATGTTCTCACCTTGAACCTTTTCATTCGCCAGGCGGATCGCCTCTGCGGCCACCTCCTGCGGGATCACCACCAGACCGTCCTCGTCGCCCAGGATGTAGTCACCCTTGTTCACCACCACATTGCCCAGCCGAATCGGCTTGGCAATCTCCACAATGTCGGCCCTGCCTTTGCTGTCAGCGGGATGATAGCCAATGCCGAAGACCGGGAAGCCTAGTTCCCTAATTTTCCACATATCCCGTGTGCAGGCGCTCATCACCACCCCATGCACGCCTTTGAAGAGGCAGGCGGTGGTCAACAACTCGCCCCAAAACCCGCAGTTTGCATCATTGCCCACATCCACCACCAGCACATCCCCACGGGTCATGGCGTCCACCGCGGCGATTTCCAGCTTGTATGGCTCTGCAGGCACCTCCATCACCGTCGTGGCCTGGGCAGGAAACACCCTTCCGTAGATCTTGTGGACTGGAGTGAGCGGCCGCAGGTTCGCGGGCAGCGTTTGGTTGGGGAAACCCAGTCCGTCCAGTACATCGGCAACGACGGCGGCGTACAGAGGGGCAAGTTGGGCAAGGAGATCGGCATCAGACATGAGGAAAACAGAACGCAGCCCCTGTGCCGGTGTTGCGGAGAGAGCACTTTTGTATTGAGAGAAGGAAGAAAAGCTCAAATAGCGCATGAGTTTGGCAGGACCAGGTCGCCATGCGGCAAGACTCCAGGGAGGATCCGCACCAACCATCCCAAAAGATGGCACTCCCGCTCATCTTTGATCCATCCCACTGGCAGGAACCCCCGATTCAGGGATATGAAAACAAAGCTCCAAACCCTTTGGCAACGTCAGCAGGAAGGCAAGGCTGGCTGGATCCTCCTCTGGCTTCTGGGAGTGCCCATCCCGGTGCTCCTCATTCTCTTCCTCATGCGCGGGTGCACCTAGCCCATTCGCGCCACGTGGCGACCAGCAGTCGAAGAAGCCCCGGCAGTCGGACCAGGAAGCAGTCTCTTGCATCCTGACCTGACTGCCGGGGCTCCGTTGTCCGGAGACGGCAAAAGCACCCCACACCCAGGTTCTATACCTAACACTTCACGAACCACCTCCCCTCTCACACGGAAAAAAATTCGCACAAAGTTATGCAAATTTTATTGACGATTGAATAACATCGAGTTAAACATCATCTATTCAAAGCAAATGAACTCACTCCGGCACAGCGACCTCTCGAAACTTCCAGGAATACCCTGGCGGTATCGCAGTCGCTCCATGGAAGCCCTGAGAGGATTGCCGTATCACGAGCAATCCGAGTTTATGGGCATTCTGTGCGCACACGCCGGCAGCTAGTTCTCAAGATCTCCATCCGAGGATCCCTTTTCCGAGAACCCTGCCCGCCCTCAAAAGGCTCGCAGGGTTCTTCATTTTCAACCATTTACACAAGGACCTTCATGGTCCACTCCTGGAAAGGAGCGTGCCCCACCCAACAAACATCCGCCCCCTCAGGTGAAAAAGGCCCCGCCGTCAGCGGCAACTGACGACGGAGCCGGATTGGTCACCGATACATAAACCGTCCCGAGCAGAGACTGGGTTCCATGGTCTGGCTTCCGCTATAACAGTGGCAGCACGCCCTCCCACTGTCAAGTTATCCCATCTACTTATCCACTTAGTTGGAACTGGATGGCCTAACTTAGGGATACTTATGCACCGCGCCAACGCCTCTCCCCTCTGCGGGCATCCATTTTTCAGACAAATCCCAACAGGCCTGGGCCGCAGCCCGACTACACCCCCATCAGGGTGAACCTCGCTGTCCCCAATTTAGGAGGTGTGCCTCAAAATCACCGAAACATCCGCCGTGAAATCACCTGCGGGTGCGAGCTCAAGAAGAGCTGGCAGCGGTGAGCGATCATTTATTGAAGAGTCAAAATACAGCGTTTCCGCTTCAGGAAACAATTTTTCAAAAGACGTCGAACACGGCGTGCGCCAGCCGCGCAGCAGAGCCTCCAAAACTCAGCCCGCCCGGGGCAGCACCGGGACGCCGTGCCATTCGTCATCGTTAAACGGCGGGGTCGCCAAATGGAAAGGCACCGGTCTCATAAACCGGAGACTGAGCAGGTTCGATTCCTGCCCCCGCTACCATTTTACCGTCAGTTCTGGTCCAGTTTCCAATTCTGGAACCGTCCAAATTCAACCGCGGGAAGGTTGAGAACCTGGAAAGTCTCATAAGCTTTCCCATCGTGGTGCGACTCCACGTCCCGCAACCAATTTCCCAACGCCGCGGTAGTTCGTTAAAGACACGAATTGGTCTGTAAAACCAAAATCCCTCGAGGATCGGCCAGGAGCATTACCTGGACGCGGTACTTTTTTTCAACCACTTCATCGCGCATGAGGGAGCCAGCGAACCCGACTCGTTTGGAGCGAGGCGTCGCCCGGGGCAGCACCGGGGTGCGCGACCATTTCTTAATTTCTTAGATTGTCACATAGCATTGCATGGAGCACGACCGGCCAGACGAGGACGCTGCTTTGAAACCAGCCGCGCCTGCATTCCAGGCGTTCAGGGTGCAAGTCCCTGGTGCTCCGCTCTATTTCATACCACCTCATTTCATTCCACCACCTTTCGTAGCTCAGTCAGCAGAGCGGCGGCCCGATAAGCCGCAGGTCGCAGGTGCAAGCCCTGCCGGAAGGACCATTTTTTCAACGGCTGTGTAGCTGAGACAGATTAGCGCTTCGCTGAAGACGAAGAGAGTCCGGCGCGATACCGGACGCAGCCGCCACTTCATTTCACGCGTCATTGGTGTAACAGCAGCATGTCGGTCTTCCAAACCGCGGGCGCCGGGGCAGATCCGGCATGGCGCACCACTTTCCCCACCTCAACAAACTTGGAAGTCAAAGCGGACAAGCGAGCCGCCGCCGGCTGGAAACCGGCCGGGCCTGGGATTACCAGGCTGTGGAGCATGTCCACTGGCTTCCGCTTTCTTCTCTTCCCCCTCTTTGATGGAAGCTGAACCGGACCAGCGCGCCGGGACCTTCTCGAACACGGATCGTTCCACATCAACTGTGGAATGGGGAGCATGCCCTCCGGCTTCCGCCAGACCCTCTTAATCCCCTTATAAAATGGTGATCATGATGTAAAAGTTAGCATCCAGCCCTGTGAAGGCTGACGTGCGGGTGCAAGTCCCGTTGATCACCCCAATTTTCGTCCGCCAATCGCACGCAAGGCAAAGCCCTCGAACCACCGGTCTGCAAAACCGGACTACCCGGTGAAAGTCCGGGGCGTGCGTCCCATTTTTTTTCAGTGTTTCATGAACCTCAATCCACGCAGAGGCCAAAGCAGACGAGGCACTTGTCCGGGAGACAAGTGGAAGCAGGTGCAAGTCCTGCCTGCGTGACCAAATTTTTCAGCACTCAATGAACTCGGGCGCGGGATGTGACAGCAGCATGCTCCATTCGGTGTGGAGTTGAGCCGTGCAACTCGGACGCGCCCGACCAATCCCCCTTGTCTCCATGATTCAGATTCACCACAAGGAGCTCCGTAGCTCAACCAGACAGAGCGCCCGGCTTTGGACCGGGAGGTTGATGGCGCAAATCCATCCGGAGCCGCTTGGTGACCTGAACCACAACTGGAGACTCATGAGTCCTTATACCACTCATGCTCGCGTATCGGCTTGGGCTTCGAACCCATTGAAACCGTAACAGATCCATGCGGGTGCAAATCCTGCCGCGAGCACCATTTTCCTCCTTTCATCACTCTTGATCCCCGGCGTAGCCCAACAGCAGAGGCACTCCGCTTAGAACGGAGCCAGTGCGGGTGCGAATCCTGCCGCCGGGACCATTTCCATCACAACCATGCTCGCGTATCGGCTGGAGTTTCTAACTCCTTGAAACCGTAACAGACCCATGCGGGTGCAAATCCTGCCGCGAGCACCATTTTCCAGCCCCCGGCGTAGCCCAATAGCAGAGGCACTCCGCTCAAACCGGAGTCAGTGCAGGTGCAACTCCTGCCGTCGGGACCATCTCATCGCCATAGGTTCGAACGTCTCGTGATCCGGCAAGGCCGACACGCCCTCAAACTACTCTTCACCTCCTCCACCTGAGCGCGAAGGAACACCCATCTCCGGCTTCCCACCTTTCTTGGCTCTACGCCATCCCTTCACTCCATCTTACCTCTCTCAACGGAACGTGAACCAGACAAGCGCGCTGGGGCCCGGTGCTAACGGATTCGTCGTACTTTGCTGTGCGATGGGGAGCATGCCCTCCGCGTTCCGCCAATTTCCTCAATCCTCCCTTCGTCCACAAAAGATCGCTCACCACTGCCAGCGATCTCCCTGCTTGCCACATCACCCTTCCAAAACGACCCCATCGTCTAATCAGCCAAGACCTTCGACTTTCTATCGAAGAATGCCGGTGCGAATCCGGCTGGGGTTGCCAATTTATCACCACTTCGCTCACGTAGCCCAACAGCAGAGGCACGGCGTTGAGAGCGCCGCCAGTGCAGGTGCGAATCCTGTCGTGAGCACCCAATCACTTCAAAATCTCAAACCTCAAACCTCAAACCTCAAAATTCCTAATTCCTAATTCCCAATTTCCCCTCCGGGCCTGAAGCTTAGACAGCGAAGCAACCGCCTTTTAAGCGGTAGAGCAGGGCGCAAATCCCTGTGGGCCTACCCGTTTCTCAAACCAGCCGTTCTTTCACGGCTTTGGCAATCGCTCCACCACGACTCCGCACCTGTAGCTTCTCATACACGCTGCGGATGTACTCGTCCGCCGTGTAGTAGCCAATGCCCATCTCTCCCGCTGCCTGCTTGATGGTGTGACCTTGTACCAGCAGCTCCAGGATCTGCAGCTCCCGAGGGGTCAGGCCGTACGAGGCCTGACCTCCGCGGTTCACTGTCCCTTCAGACCCAGCGGTGTTTCCTTGATCCCCAGCCCGTCCTGCATTCACTTTGGAGAACATCTCCAGCACCCGCCTGGCAATTGCGGGATTGATGGGTGATCCGCCACTGGCGGCCGTCCTGATAGCCCCGGCAATGTCTTCCACCCCGGCTGTCTTCAGCAAATACCCTGCTGCCCCCGCGCAGATGGCGCGGAAGATTTTGTCGTCATCTTCAAACACGGTGAGAATGACGATGGCCAGGTTCGGAGCATAAGCCTTCAAGGACGCGATTCCCTCGATGCCGCTCATGCCGGGGAGTTCCACATCCAGCAGCAGCACTGCTGGAGGATCGCCTCCACCGGCCTGTAACCGGGCCACGGCATCCTCCACCGCTGTGAATCGCTGGCTGCACACAATGCCCTCCAGACGGTTCAGTGCCCGCATGAGCCGCTCACCATACGTCTTGTGATCCTCGACGAGCCAGACAGAAACAGGCACGGACTCCGGAGGGGAAGGTTGAGAAGTATCGGATGCGTCAGCCATGGTCGTTATGAAAGTGGCAGCCTGAATGTAATGCAAGTGCCCCGGCCGGGAGCGGACTCAATGACTGTACGCCCCCCATGCTTGGCAGCGCGTCGTTGCAGATTGGAGAGCCCCATGCCACTGCCATTGGCCGAGACACCCGGTTTCTGGTCAGTGTGGGAAAATCCACACCCATCATCCCGGACGGCAAGCTCCAGCATCCCACCCGCCCGGGTCAGCTGGATCTGCACACTCGTCGCGTGGGAGTGGCGCATGATGTTGTGCAGGGTCTCCTTGAACATAAGCACCAGATCCCGCCGCTGGTTCATGGGCAGGGCATTGAATGCCTGGTCCACCACGGAATCCGAGGTCCAATCGTGCGGGATGCCGCGCAGCATGCGATCTGCGATCTCCCGGAGATGCGCAGTGAGGTCTCCCTGCCCATAGACCCCGCTTTGGGCCAGACGCACGATGTCGCGCATGGAGTCCAGCGTCTGCTGGGCCGTGTCCTTTATTTCCTGCAACTCTTTCCGCAGCGCTTCGTCAGGCGTCATGGCCAGGGCATCCTGGCTGATCAGGGCGATGCTGCCCAGGCTGCTCCCGATCTCGTCATGCAGGTCTTGGGAAATACGCTGACGGAGCGCCTCCATCTCAATCCGACGCATCTGCCGCTGGCGCAGACTCCACCCCACCATGGCCAGCACCACAGCGGCCGCCAGGCCCCCCAGTGTCAGCAATCCTGCCCGCTGCCATTGCTGAACCATGCGGCCACGCGTCACGGCCAGGACGGCGAGCTGGTGCTCCAGTTCCCGACGTTTCGAAAGCCCCGCCAGCCAGTCTGGCCAGTCCACAATGTCAGCCACACTGGCATAGCCATCCACGAGCGCCTCCGTGTCCCAGCCATCGGCCTCAGTGGAATCAGAAGCGGTCACGGGGCGGCCCAACGCCACATTCTGCCCTCCTGACCACACCTGCAGCTCAGCCAGGGCAAAGACCGCGCTGCCGTTGCTGACATGTGGCTCATCCACATTCAGCCGGACAAAGCGTGCGCGACGGCCATCCGCCACGAGCGTCACCACATTGTCGCCAGGTGGAGCCGTGTAGCTGCCCGCCTGGGGTGGGGCGAGGTACTCGGGCAGCTCGGTCTGATCCAGCCGGAGTTCCAGGTGATAACGCACCGGGAACCCATAGCCCTGGCTGTGGGCAAATGCCGGAGGATGAGCGGGAAACAATCTCACCTCATCAATCGTCACCACTTCGCCCAGATCCACCATCACCCAGGGCCGGGTGAGCCCGCGGCTCTCACTCGCCGGCTTGCTGCGATATCCCGCAGCGGGGCTGGCCCGGTTGCCCAGCGGTGGCCCCAATACGGTCAGCCCATCCACCAGATTGATCCGGCCCCAGTCCGGCCTGGTCCCCTGGCTGCTCCGTGCTTTCACATGATCGGGACCCAGCGTCTCCAGTTCTGGACCAAGGTTCCGTTTGCCCTGCATGATCATTACCTCGCCCAATGCCACAAAGCTCCGTCCGCCCTCCGAGTACAGACGGGTGGCGGTGACACGGATCTGCTTCACCACGCGCCCCCCTGCTGGAACCCACACCGGAAGATTGCCGGGATTGGGAAAGTCGCTTTGCGTGTAGTCCGCCAGCACCACATGGTCGTCCTCATCCCCCCCTTCATCCGTCACGTCGGCCACTGTCGCCTCCACGCGAAACCGTTTGGGGAAACCGTAGCCCGCCTTGGTCGTGGATCCGCCCGGTGGTGGTGCCATCAAGACCACCGCATCCACAGCCTGCGGCCGGCTCAGCCGCAGATCCACCCACTGCTCCACCTCTGGAGAAGCCAGGTAATCGCTGTGCCAGCCGATTCGCTCAGAGGGATGCACTGAAGGGGCCGCAGGCAGCCCAGGAAGCTGTGCTTCCAGCTCCATGCGCTCGCGCTCCATGCGCCCCAGCTCAGGGCTCAGCCATTCCAACACTCCCGCCTGGCCCTGACTGGTAGGGAAACCCAGACACCAGAACGCGACCGCCAGCAGGCAGGGGCTCAGCTTGCGAAACTTCGCCCGCCTCTGCCAGGCAGACAGAGTCAGGGGAAATCGTTCGCGGGCGGCTGAGGTCATGGGTTGGGCGATCTCCAGCTTAACGTTGCCCTTCCCGATTGCCATCCGGGTTTTTCAACCCCTTCACCCCGAGAACTCGGGGGAGGTAATTTCAGAGCGCTCCCGTTAACCTCTACCGTTCACCTCCACCTCTGCCATGAGCCATATCCTGACTGACCGCCATCGTCTTTCCCGTCGCCACTTCCTGCGCGGTTCCGGTGCCTGCCTGGCCCTGCCCTGGCTGGAATGCATGAGCCGGGCAAGCGGAGCCAGCACCCCGTCAGTCCAACGTTTCGTCTGCGTCGCCAACCCCTTCGGCATGATTCAGGACGCGTTCTTCCCCACAGAAACGGGGCTGAACGCGGCCCTGCCTGAGAGTCTCCAGCCTCTGGAGGCAGTGCGCGGCAAGTTCACGGTTTTTTCCCATCTGGACCACGGACTGAACGGCGGCCACTCAGGCACCCACGCCTTCCTCTCCGGAGTGAGATCCTCCGAGGCCGCAGGCATGCCGGACGGAAACATCACACTGGACCAGTACTGCGCTGAGCAGGTGGCAGGAGCCAGTCGCTTCCCCGTCCTGAACACCTCCGCTGGCAGCAACAATGGCGGCGGCGTGGAGCTCTCGTGGACACGCTCTGGAGTGATGGTGCCCTCCATCCAAAAAGTGAGCCAGGTGTTTCAGATGCTCTTTGTGGACGATCCTGCCGAGAAGGCGGCCCAGCGGACTGCCCGATATCAGCACCAGGGCTCCATTCTCGATACCATCCAGGAACAGGCCCGCCTGATGAACAGCCGGCTGAGTCACGGCGACAAGGAAAAGCTGGACCAGTACTTCACCTCGATCCGTGAAGTGGAGAAGACCCTCCAGCAAGAACAGGCCTGGGTCTCCCGTCCACGTCCCAAGGTGGAGATGAAAGAGCCTAAAAATGGCACGGTAACGCAGCAACTCCCGATCCTGTTCGACCTCATTGCCCTGGCCTTGCAAACCGATTCCACCCGCGTGGCCACCATCGAGATTCCCGGTGCCTTCGATACAGGAGCGGTGGGCATCGAGGCCAAGGGATACCACGCCTACTCCCACCATGGCAAGGATCCCACATTGATGGCAGGGATGCGGAAGGTGGAGCGCTACCAGATGACCCAGCTCGCCCGCTTCATCAACAAGCTCTCTGACCTGGGCCTGCTAGACAGCACGCAAGTACTCTTTGGCAGCGGCATGGGAGACGGCAGCGCTCATACCAATCGCAACCTGCCCATCCTGGTGGCTGGAGGAGGTTATCGCCACCAGACCCATGTGAGGATGCCGGAGGAGGAAGGCAAAAAGGTACCGCTCAGCAACCTCTATCTCACCATGGCGCAGCGCTTCGGCCGGGAGGCAGAGCGCTTTGGCTACAGCACAGGTACGATGAATGGCGTGATTTGACTCTCCCTCCCATGAAACCGGCTTCCGCTGTCGCATCACTGTTATTTCCGCTACTCTCCAGTTCCCTCGTCGGTGCGGGCCCTGACTTGGGGACCTTCGTCTCGGATCGCTGTCTGGACTGCCATGACGACTCCACCAAAAAAGGTGGCTTTAGCATGGAGCACCTGGACAGCGCCATCACCCCCGCCAATGCCAAGGACTGGCTGAAGGTCCTGCAGCAGATCGAGCGGCAGAACATGCCCCCAGCGGACAAAGACCAGCCCACCCGTGAAGAACGCCATGCCCTGGTGCAGACTCTGGAGGACAAGCTCGTGGCTCAAGCCCGGGCCCAGATTACGGCCGCGGGGAGTGCCGCCCACCGTCCGGCCACGCTACGTCGGCTGAACCGTACCGAGTACCGGCTCACCATTCGAGATCTGTTGCACCTGGAGGTGAGCAGCTTCGACCCCAGCCGTGAGTTCCCAGAGGACACTCGAGTGCATGGCTTCGCCAGCAACGGAGAGAAACTCGTCACCTCCAGCTTCCTGCTGCGGCAATATCTGGAGTCCGCAGAGCAGATTGTGACGCGGGCCGCGCAGTTTCGCGCCCAGCCAGAGGTGCAGCAATGGCACCTGCTGCCTCCTTTTGACCGCACCACGCGAGGCTTCGCGTACGCAGAGAATGCGTACTACCAGAAGACGCTGCGCCAACGCCCCCCTCACCAGTCACTCACAGAGCGGATGCGTGGGCTTCCCCAGGTGGGCTATGCTCCAGTGGATGAACTGCGTGCTGGCGTCCCGGAGAGTGGCTGGTACCAGATCCGTATCCGCGCCGAGGCGAAGCACCGCTACGTCGACCTGGATCCAAAAGATCCTGCCCTGGATTTGAGGAAACAAAAGTTCCCCTCTCTCTGGGATCCTTCCGAGCCCATCCGTCTGGGCCTGTACACCGGCACGCTGGAGGGCATCGATCCGGAGAACAAAGAGGCGCTGGACACTGCTGCGACGGGCTACCAGGCGGGCCAGCGTCAGCTTGCCATCTGGGACCTGCCCGATGATCAGGCCACGTGGCTGGAGTGTCGCGTGTGGCTGGATCATGGACAGTTTCCCCGCCTGGGCTTCCCCAATGGTCCTAGCGATAGCAACAACCGGCTGCGCAACTATTTCAAAGCCAACTTCGAGCGTCTGCTGAATGCAGAGCAGCGGGCCAAATACGAGCAGGACAAATCCAATGACTGGAATCTCTTCATGTGGTTTCAGTCGCCACGCATCCAGATCTCGAACGTAGAGGTCACTGGCCCTCTGCACGACACCTGGCCACCGGAGAGCCATCGGGCCATCTTTGGGAACGTGCCTTATCGCAGCCAGCTCGCCAATGCGGTGCTCAAGGAATTCGCCGTCAAAGCCTGGCGACGCCCGGTGGCTGATGCAGAATTGGTTCCCCTGCTGGCTCTGGTGCAACACTCGGAACAGGCTGGGATGAATGCAGAGGTCGCCATCCAGGAGGGCATCAAGGCCATCCTCTGTTCTCCAGAGTTCCTCTATCGCGAGGAGAAGGAATCCCGGCTCACAGACTATGAGCTAGCCTCCCGCTTGTCCTACTTCTTGTGGTCTTCCATGCCAGATGAGACCTTGATGAAGCTTGCCCGCAACGGGGAAATCGCCCGGCCACAAGTGCTGCGACGGGAGGCTCTGCGATTGCTGGCCGACCCTCGCTCAGAGGCCTTCGTGGAGGAGTTCCTCAACGGATGGCTGGACCTGCGCAAGCTCGGCACCATGGCTCCCGACGTGCACAAGTTTGCCACCTACTACGACAATGACCTCGAACCCGCCATGCGGATGGAGACGCGCCTCTACTTCCGACAGCTCCTTCACACGAACGGCCCCGCCACCCGTCTGCTGGACTCCGACTACACCCTGCTGAATCAGGATCTGGCCCGGCTCTACGGGATGAACCCGGATGTTGTCACCAAGAACCTCTCCACCCCAGTGGCGAGTCTGACTTCTCAGGAACTGGTCCCTGACGGGGCCGGCCACGCACCGTCACTCGGCTTCACACAGGTGAAGCTCGCCGATCGCCGCCGTGGCGGGGTGCTAGGCCATGCCAGTGTGCTCACGCTCACCGCGAATGGGGTGGACACCTCGCCCGTCATTCGCGGAGTGTGGCTGTTGGAAAACATCCTGGGGGCCACACCATCGCCTCCTCCGCCCAATGTACCCGCCATTGAGCCGGACATCCGTGGGGCAAAAACGATCCGTGACCAGCTCATGAAGCACCAGGCCAGCGGGAGTTGCCGCAGCTGTCATCGCCAGATTGATCCGCCGGGCTTTGCCCTGGAGAACTTCGACGCCATCGGCCGCTGGCGGGGGCACTACATCAACAACAAGACCGCCCTGCCGGTAGATGCGAGCGGTCAGTTCGGCAGCACGCATTTTGACGACGTCACCGGGTTCAAGGCGGAGTTGCTGAATCGACGCGACCAGTTCGCCCGCTGTCTGGTGGAGAAGCTCTTCATCCACGCGCTGGGCCGCGATCTGGAAGTCACGGACCGCCCGGCCATCCGTCACATCGTGGAGAGCACGGCAGAGGCCGATTTCCCGCTTCGGGAAATCATCGCCCAGTGTGTGGAGAGCGAGATCTTCCGCCAGAAATGACACTCCCACCCCGAAAACTCGGGGGGCACTCCCCGAAAGGTCCTCATCCGTCCGCGCTTTGTTTGCTCTGTTCCGCTCCATGATTTCCTCCCCGTCACGTCCCCTCTTCCCTTTCCCTCTCCCGCTTTTGGGTATTGCCGCCTTTCTGGCAGCGGGGTCTTGCCCCTCCCTCTGGTCGGCAGAGTCAACTGTCGCCGCAGGGATTGGCACCCCTGCCGGACTCGATGACGTCGTACGCCCCTTCTTCCAGCAGCACTGCAACGCCTGTCACGGGGAAAAGAAGCAGAAGGCGGATCTGCGCACGGATACCCTCCTGATCAACGCCCGCTCCCCAAAGACCATGGGGCACTGGGAGGAGATCATGAACCGGATCAATTCCGGTGACATGCCGCCTGACGATGAACCGCGCCCCGCCCCCGCTGAGGTGGCCAAGGTCGCCGAGTGGATTGTGGGCCAGCTCCGCGAAGCGGAAGCACAGCACCAGGCTTCCGGTTCAGAACGTGTCTCCTTCCGCAAACTCTCTCGGCGCGAGTACGCGAACAGCGTCCGCGACCTGCTGGGGGTGAACTTTGACGTCAAAGGACCAGCGGGGCTGCCGGAGGACCCGGACTGGCACGGCTTTGAACGCATCGGGCCAGTGCTGACATTGTCTCCCGCTCACGTGGAGAAGCACCTCGCTGCCGCAGAGGCCGTCTTGGACGAAGCCCTCTCACTGCGTCCTGAACCCAAACGCGACATCATCCGGTGGATGCCGTTTGACATGCGGTGGAAAGGCTTTGCCAAGGAGTATGAAGCCCGCGGCATCGCAGATCAGGTACGCATCGAGATCGTCCCGAACAACTACACCACAGACACCTGGCCCCTGGAGGTGAAAACCACAGGGGACTACATCCTGCGGGTGAAGCTCAGCGGTCTGCGTCCTGAAGGTGGACGGGCTCCCCGCCTGAAGGTGTACCTGTCCAGTGTGGACAAGACCTTGCTGGAGCAGGATGTGGATGCTCCTGAGAACGCGCCTGTCACAGTGGAGGCTCGGGTGCACTTGATCGCCGGGAAGTATCCCGTCCGCCTCATCAACTCCGTGCCCGGTCCCAATCCGGAAGCCCGTCGCTCCCGCCACTCTGGCACCGCCAATGCCTTCACCACCACGAAGAGCCGCGTGCCCTGGCAGATGAAGTTGACGGATGATGACTACAAGCCCATCCAGCCCACGTTGATCATCGACTCCGTGGAGTGGGACGGGCCCATCGTGGAGTCCTGGCCCACTGCGGCGCATCAGCGGGCTTTCTTCCGCGGGGCAGATGTGCCCGCACAGGCCAAGGACATCACGTATGCCCGGGAGATCCTTACCCGCTTCGCGGAGAAGGCCTGGCGTCGCCCGGTGCAGCCGGGAGAAATAGATCGTTTCCTTAAACCAGTGGAAAAAGCGCAGCAGCTTGGGGAGAGTTTTGAGTCCGCCGTTCGTGGCGGTCTTGTGGCCATCCTCTGCTCAAAGAGCTTCCTCTATCTGGAGGAGGGCAACACGACCCAGACCTCCCCCCTCCTGACCGACTGGGAGCTCGCCTCCCGCCTTTCCTACTTCTTGTGGAGCAGCATGCCAGACGACCGCCTGCTCAACCAGGCGAGGTCCGGCAGACTCCACGAACCGGAAGTACTCCGTGCTGAAGTGCGCCGTATGCTGGCCGATCCCAAGGCCGCGGAATTCTCCGACAGCTTCCCCCGCCAGTGGCTGCAGCTGCGCAAGGTGGGCATGTTCCCGCCGGACAAGGTGCTCTATCCGGAATACGATGAGAACCTGGAGCAGAGCATGGTGGCGGAGACGGTGGGGTTCTTTGGCGAGGTGCTGAAGAAGAATGACAGCCTGCGTGCTTTCCTCGATTCCGACTGGACCATGCTCAATGAGCGACTGGCCACTCACTATGGCATCCCGGGCATCCGTGGGGACAAGGTGCAGCGCGTCTCGCTCAAGCCTGATGATCATCGCGGAGGTTTGCTCACTCAGGGTGCGATTCTCAGCCTCAGCTCAGACGGCACCCGTCATCGCCCCGTGCACCGGGGCGTATGGGTACTGGAGTCCATCATCGGCAGGCCCCCGCCACCTCCACCGGCAAATGTGCCCGCCCTGACCACCCCCGCAGCAGGAGAGAAGAAGGTGACTGTGCGTGAGAAACTGGAGCAGCATCGTGCGGATCCAAACTGCACCGCCTGCCACAACAAGATCGATCCCCTGGGCGTAGCCTTTGACAACTATGACGCCATCGGTCGCTGGCGCACGGTGGAGACCGTGCGCGATGGCACCGGTGCGGACCCACAACTCGATCCCAGTGGAGCCCTGCCCGACGGCCGAGCCTTCAAGAATGGAGCCGAACTCAAGCAACTGCTCCTCTCCGACGCCGACAAGTTCGCCCTCGCCTTCACCGAAAAGATGGCCACCTACGCCCTCCGTCGCGGCATGACCTTTAGCGACCGTGAAGAACTGAAGCAGATCTCCGATCAGGCGCAGTCCACCGACTACAAGATTCAATCGCTCATCGAAGCCCTCGTCACCAGCCCTCTGTTCCAAAAAAGGTAGAGCCCCATCGCAGACGACTAACTTCACTTTTCACTTTTTACTCTCAACTTTTACTTTCCTGCGCCCATGCCTTCCATCCTTTCACAAAATTGGCTCCTCGACCGCCGCCGCTTTCTGCGCGGCCTGGGCACCACCATGGCACTGCCGCTGCTGGATGCCATGCTGCCCATGAAAGTGCGCGCCACCACCGCCAGTGTGGCGGCAGCAGCCAAGCCGCGGCGCAGCGTGTTCGTGTATGTGCCCAATGGCGTGAACGGCATGACCTGGCAGGTGAAGCAGGCCGGCCGGGACTACGAGCTTTCCGAGTCATTGAAACCGTTGGCCAAGTATAAGTCGGATTTCACCGTCTTCAGCGGCCTGCATCATCCCAACGGCCTGGGTCAGGCCCACGTCTGCGCAGACACCTGGCTCACCGGTGCCAAGATCGATGCTCAAGGTGGGCGCAAGTACGAGAACAGCGTGTCTTGCGATCAGGTCATGGCCGAGATCACGGGACAACAGACCCGTTTTCCCTCCCTGGAGCTCTCCATTTCCTCCGGCACCGGCCAGCCCTTTAACAGCAACACCCTCGCCTTCTCCCGTGATGGTGTTCCCCTCCCTGCGGATGACAGTCCACGTGTCATCTTCAACCGTCTCTTTGGTGAAGAATCCGGCGGCATCGCCGCTCAGCGTGCCCGGTTGACCAAACGTCGCAGCGTCCTGGACGCGGTCATGGATGACGCCAAGACCCTGAGACTGGCGCTGGGCACGGAAGACCGCACCAAGCTGGACGAGTACCTGCACGCTGTTCGCGATGTTGAGCAACGCACGGAGCGGCTAGACTCATGGCTGGATGTCCCCAAACCCACGGTGGACAACAAGAGCTCTGCCCCCTTCCAGAAGGATGTGCCCAAAGCCCAGGCCGGCGAATACTGGCGCACCATGTTCGACCTCATCGTCCTGGCCCTGCGCACCGATATGACACGGGTGGTCACCTACATGAACGGCAGTGAGGGCAATGGCCTCGCCATCCCGGAGATCGGCATCACCCAGGCCCGGCACAATCTTTCCCATCACAATGGCGATCCGGTCGTGTTGGAGCGCCTCGCCAAGAGCGACGCCTTCCTCATGGAACAGTTTGCCCACTTCCTGAATGAACTTCAAACGGTCAAAGACGGTGACGTCCCCCTGCTGGATCGCACCATGGTGCTCTTTGGCAGCGGCATGAGCTACGGTCACAGCCACTGCAACAGCAACCTGCCCATCCTCCTCGCCGGCGGCAGGGGCCTGGGTCTGAAGCACGGCCAGCACCTCGACTACAACCGCCCTCACCTTAAGGAGGACTACACGCTGAGCTACGACGAATGGCGCAGCCTCTGTGGCAAACCCAAGGACCCCAAAGCCCGCCTCAATAACGTGCTGCTCACCATGCTGCAGAAGATGGAGGTCAACTCGGAGACCTTCGTGGACAGCCTCGGGCCCGTGTCAGAGATCGTATAGACGGGACAATTCTGGATTGACACCATCGTGTGCATATTTCCAATAACCTCCATCTGACGCACTGACGCACTGACGCACTGACGCACTGACGCACTGACGCACTGACGCACTGACGCACTGACGCACTGACAACTCCGCCGATGCAACGCCGCCTCCTCCACGCTCTCTGCGTCCTCCTGCCCTGCAGCCCCCTCCTGCCTCCAGCGTACGCGCAGGCCGCCGAGGCCCCAGCAGCCGCCACCACCCCTTCTTCTCCAGCCGCTCCCTCCTCACCGGCATTCCCTGCTCATCACTCAGACCAGCGGATCAGTGGCGAACTGGTCAGCATCGATTTCATCCGGCGCATCGGGCAGTTCCGTGCCACCAAGACCGGTAATGTGGTAGAGTTCACGCTACCGCCCTACGGCACCGCACAGTATCTGAACTCGGAGGCATCCCTCCGTGACCTCCCGCTGGGCACCTTTTTCCTGTTTTTCCTGAACCAGGACACCCAGGGAGGCTGGACCCGGCTGGCCACCATGCAGGACCAGTACACCATGGACGCCAGCCACAGCTTCACCTACCGGCTGGATGAAGTGAAGCTGGCGGAGAACAAGCTTCTTACCACCAAGCACAGCATCAGCAAGAAACAGGAGGATCTGGGCAAGAAGGAACTGCTGCTCTCTCCCGCCACCCGCTACTGGCGCGGAGCCGACCAGATCAGACCAGAAGATCTCAAGCCCGGCGAAGAGCTGCTCTACACCCTCACAGGCAAGACTTCCTCGAACCCGGGCGTATGCACGGACATCTGGGCAGGCGTGGAAACCCACGCCCAGGCCACCAAACAGATGCGCGAGAAGTTTGATGCCTTCACCAAACATCGCGGCCTTCCTGGCTGGGTGGACAAGACCGAGGGCAGTACCGTGACTGTCACCTTCTTCAGCGGTGACGCCAAGCTGTACCAGACTCTCTACGGCGATGCGCTCGCCCAAGGCAAGGGTGGCAATCTCTGTGTCGCCAACCAGGATCTGCGCACCTGGAATCCAGGCGTGGACAAGGACGGATGCAGTATTATCTCCTCAGAGAAGATCCCTCCCGATGGCTATGGCAACAGCGGCATTCGCGCAACGTTCAAGGTCTCCAATATGCTCGAGGGATTCCGCAAGGGGCGCGTCGTCCGCTTCTTCGGATCTGGCTGGCCCACCAAGGACCAGTTCTACGGAGAGAGTCTCATGGGCTACGGATTCGGCCGGCTTCAAACCCCCGAACTCGATGAAAACCCCGCCAAGGAGTATCCCGATCAGTTTCCCTTCCGTACCGACTTTGGCAACGAACACCTGCCTTGGTACCAGATCAAACCGGGCATCGCCCCGCCGCCCTTCGCCCAACACGTGGTTCTAGGAGAACTGACGAAGGTGGATGCTGCCACTCGCACCGGCCAGTTCAAAACCGACCGCACGGGCGAGCTCATGGACTTCAGCCTCCTTCCGCAAAACCTCGGGGCGGTGAAGTATCTGAACACCGATGCCACTCTCGGCGACGTGCCGGTGGGCACCCGCTGTCGCTTTCACCTCTTCCAGGATGAGCAGGGCAAGTTCACAAAGGCCAGCCTCGTCACCGATGAATTCACGCGCCTGGCCACCAACGCCATGACCTATCGTGTAGAGTCCATCCAGCCCACGCCAAATTCCTCCGATCCCTCCAGCGTCACGGTGAATGTAAGCTGGCAGATCCCCGAGGTGAAGAACTACAACGGCGACATGGAACGCCCGCCCGACATCGGCCGCAGCCTCATCCGTCTCAACAAAGACACCAAAGTGTGGAAAGGGAAACTTGAGACACCCGCCGCACTTAAGGATCTCGCCGTGGGCGACGCCCTCATCATCAACCTCACCGGTGACTTCGCCAACGCCCCGGCAGTCTGCACCGAAGTTTGGGTCGGCACAGACCTTCACAAGGCCCTGGCTGAAGCCCAGAAGAATAAAGCCAAGCTCGCTGCTGGGAAGAACGCCATACCAGCTCCGAACAAGTGACCTTGAGGGGGCATGCTGTGGCACCCCGGGTGTCATCGAGGAAGCGATGTCCCTCAGCGCATTCAATAGACCGTCCAGCTCACCTGAACCCGTAGTTCTGCGCAGGCCAACCATTCTAACGAACCTGAGGAGACGCCGCGCCTACACAACGCTTTCAGCATCGCAAACTTCTACCCTGTCCAAGCAATGTGCTCGCTGGCAGAAAGCACTTCAGAATAATTTGCCACGCTGTTTGCCCCCTCGTAGGTCATCGTCTTTTACGTTGAGACGGAGATTTTTTGCCGACTTTTAGCGGTTCGATCTCCCCTGCTGCCAGCTCGGCCTCGATTTCGGCAATACTCGGCAAACTTCCCTTGAGATCTTTGGGCAACGACTGAGTCAGCCGAGTTTGCCATTCTGCTACGCCAACGGGTTTCTTCAGATCCCGCAGGGCATATTCGACCACGAACTTGTTGCGTGATCGGCAGAGCAGCAGGCCAATCGTCGGCTTGTCGTCAGTGTGTCGAAGCAAGTCATCGACAGCAGAAAGGTAAAGATTGAGCTGTCCAACAAATGCCGCATCAAATGCCACCGACTTCAATTCTACCACCACGAAGCAACGCAAGCGAAGGTGATAGAACAAAAGATCAATGTAGAAATCCTCGTTTCCAATTTCCAGGTGCACTTGCCTGCCCACAAACGCAAACCCAGCCCCCAGCTCAAGAAGAAACTTCTGGATGTGATCAACCAGTGCCGCCTCCATCTCGCGCTCCGTCCTTGGCTCTGCCGTCCCGAGAAAATCAAACAGATAGGGGTCTTTGAAAATTTGGACCGCCAGATCAGACTGGGCTGGAGGCAGCGTGAGCTCGAAATTGTTCGTCAACTTTCCGGTTCGTTCATGGGCCTGACCTTGAATTTGCAGAATCAGGACGTTGTGCGACCAGCCACACTCAAGTATTTTCTCGGCGTACCACAACCTGACCTGCGGCTGGTCGAGCTTCTCCAAGAGAGCGATATTGTGATACCATGTAATTTGTGCAAGAGGCCCTTGCACAATTGCCTTCTTCGGCCAAGCCTCAGCAAAAGCACGCATATACTTGAGGTTGCGAGGACTCAGCCCCTTCATGTCGGGAAACGCTTCGCGAAGATCTGACGAGAGCCTGTCGATCACCTTTGCTCCCCATCCTTCGGCAGATTGACGTTCCAGTATGACACGCCCAACATCCCAATAGAGCAAGACCATGGCCGCGTTTGCAGCAAGAACTGCCCGCACCCTTTCTTTCTCAATTCTTAGCTTGAGCTCCTGTAAGGCGGTCCCATACGCATCTGGAAGCCCCAGTTTAGAAGATGCAGCAGTGAACCTTGCTTGGCCCTTCGCACGCCCCAAAGATGATCGAGCTTCAGGTTTGGCTGAGCGACCAAACTCCGAACTTTTTGATCCTGACGGCCGAGTACGCTTCTTCATTTTTTCCGGTGCAACGATGCGCCGGAAAGATGCCCGCACGAAAAAAACGTTCAACCATTCAATGATGCAACTTTGACACCTCTCTGACGGTGCAGAAGCACAATTCAGCTAGAATCCCCTTACCCGCTTTTCGTAATCCTTATACCCAGGGTATCGCCTCCTCATCAATCCCTCCTCCAACCGCGCCTTCGCGATCAACCACACGGTCAAGAGCCCGGAAGCCAACATCCCAGCGAAGCTCCCCCAGACGACTGACCAGCCAAAGGCCACATGCATCAGGCTGCTATACAGGGGATGCCTCACGCGTGCATACACGCCATGGGTCACCAGTTGACCACCCTTCAGCGGCTGCGGGTGAGGTGAACGACTGCCCCCAAGATCCCGGACCCCGGCGATGCCGAGCCATGCCCCTCGTAGAATCAAAGCACCTCCCAACACCTGCACTCCCCAGCGGGACACTCCTTCAAAGTGATTCCCAAACCCAGCCGCCACAGGACCGAGAATCAGGACCACCACACAAAGGAGGTTTTGAATCCAGATCCAAAGGTGCGAAGGCATCACCACCCACTACCTTCGCCCAGAAACTCAGTCATCTAAAAAGATCACAGCTCTGTGTCTCTGTGGTTGAACCTCAGTATCTCCCTCCATCACTCCACCGCCTTCTTCGCCCTCTCGGCACGTGCCTGCCTCGCCGCCTTGTAGCCCACCAGTTTACGCTTGCCTTCATCCCACAGCCGGAAGGTCAGCGACTTCAAACTCTTGCGCAACGTCAACGGCGGCACGCTTTGGAAGAGAGGCTCGGACTTGTGAGCGCGCTCCAGGCGATAGTTGGGGATACGCGGGCTGAGATGGTGAATGTGGTGGTAACCAATGTTCCCGGAGAACCACTGGAGGATCTTGGGAAGCTTGTAGAATGAGCTGCCTTGCAGTGCTGCCTGGGCAAAGTCCCACTCGTCATGCCGCTCCCAATACACGTCCTCAAACTGGTGCTGCACATAAAACAGCCACACACCCGCGGTGCCGGCCACAATCAAGATCGTGAGCTGGATGATGAGATATGCCTTCCAGCCAAAGGCCCAGGTCAGCAGGCCCGCGATGGCCAGCAGCATCAGGTTGGTGACGTAAACTGAACGACGCTCCTTCTCCTTCGCTCCTTTGACGGCAAACCGGTTCAAGACGAGGAAAAGGCCCAGCGGAGCCAAGGCGAACAAGACCACTGGATTGCGAGACAGCTTGTACGAAAAACGCTTCCAACGTGAGGCATCAAGGTATTCCTGAACGGTGAGAGTCCATACATCTCCCATGCCGCGACGGTCCAGATTCCCCGCGCTGGCGTGGTGCACCGTGTGTTCCCACTTCCAGTGCTGGTACGGTGTGAAGGTCAGGACGCCGGTGATGAAACCGAGAATGTCGTTCGCGCGACGCGAAGCATAGAAGGAGCCGTGGGTGCAGTCGTGAAAGATGATAAAGGTGCGCACCACAAATCCTCCGGCCAGGATGGCCAGCGGCACCACCAACCAGTACGACACCGACATCGCCCAGTACATGAGCGCCCACAGGGCCACGTACGGCACCAGCGTGTTCACCACCTGCCAGCTCGCGCGCCAGGAGGAGGGCACCTGGTACTTACGCACAATCTCCTTCCAAGACTCCGATACCGGTTCTGGGTGAGGGACGGGGGCAGCGCCAAACAGCCCCGCATTGAGCGCGTTCTGATTCTTCATCTCAACAACGATACGCCAGAAAAGCCACACGCAATACCCGTTTCCATGGCTGCCGAACCCGCCCACGTGGAGGCAACTTTTCAGATTCGTTCGTTTTTTCCATGAACTCATCCATTCACAGCACCCCCCCTTCAGGCGTCCAATCAGCCCCCCAGGCTCAACGAAGCGCGTCGCTGCTTCAATTTCCCAACCATCATTTCTCCATGTATCCGCATCCGCGACTGTTGAGATAGATGCAAAAGGGGCATAATAAAAAGCAATACCCGCCCTCTCGCGCCTAGCGCATTCCATTAATACCATAGCCACTCTACACAAAGCCCTACACCGGAGCCCATTGGCCTTGAGCCTCGCATCCCGTTAAACTCTCAAAAATCTTGTTAATCCTGTCTCAAAAAGACATCCATCACGCGACTCTTATCTCGCAAAAATGAGGTAGTTTCCTGTAGTCTCACGCAGCCTCCACCCCTCTGCCGCCATGCCATTGAGCACAGCTTCCAAGGTTCCGACCGGGCCGCCTGAGGCTCTTGCCACGGACACTGCCGAGATGTCCACCACCTTGTATTGCTCAATGCGTGGAGCTGTCTGCAAGGTGCCCCCCGTCGACCCAGGAGGAGCTTCCACCACCACATTCTGGGCACGGGCTGACGAAGGAGTCAGCCCGCCGAGGGAAATCAATCCCGCCGCCACCGCGGCAACCAAACTTGCACCGGCTCCCGCGCCGGCAAACAGAAGAGAAGTTCTCAAGTTCATGGAGTTCACAGGTGAATTGTTCTTGGTCTGATTGAAAAACTCACATTCTCTGGAGGCCTCCGCTACAGCGGGGGGAGCCATGTTTCACGGATGACACTTATCGCCCGGCATTACCTGTACCAGTGCCAGTGCCTGTGCCGGAACCGGAGGTTCCACTAGATGGGCGAGTCCCTCCACTATTTGTGCCAGCGCCAGTGCTCGTCCCTGTATTCTGCCCTGCCGCAGGGGTGCGCCGATTGATCTCGTTAGACGCCGGGCTTCCAGGGGTCAGGTTCGATCCGCCTGCGGTGGGTTGGGTCGTGTTTGATCCTCTGGCCGGCACCGCATTCGGGTTCGTGGTATTGCTGTTGAAGTCCGTGCTCCGCGCTCCCGGCACCGTCCCGGTGGCCCCCGTGTTGGTGGCAGCAGGGTTGGTAACTGAATTGTTTTCACCACCATTGCCCGTGTTTCCACGGTTCATGTTGCCATTGCTGTTGTTGTTATTCGGAGCCGTGGCGTTGGGGTTCGTGTTCGTTACAGTGCCGCCTGCAGCCGGCCCCGTGTTCACCGCATTTTCTCCCGGAATGCCCCCGCTCACTCCCGTACCCGGTCCAATGATGACTGGCAGTCCCGGATTGGCCACACCGCCGTTCGGATCGCGATCTGTAGAACTGCGAGAGCTTCGATCATTGCTTCCACTGCCAGCAGCACCTGGAGAAGTCATGTTCTTCCCGTTTTGCTGGAAATTGCCAGACGGGGTAGCCGGGCTGCCCGTCGCTGGAGCGAGTCCGGAGAGGTTCTCACCCGTGACCCCTCGGTCAGGATAACCGGGATTGCCCCCCAGAGGCGGAAGCGAGGCACGGTCTGCCGCTGCGCCAGCATTGGCCGGTGTCGCGGGCGGCGGGTTGGGATCCGTCGTCGCCGCTGATCCGT
>NZ_BATQ01000142.1 GCF_000739635.1 Verrucomicrobium sp. BvORR034
CTCCAACCCGAGACCCCATCTTGTTAATCCTTCAAAAATCTTGTCAATCCTGTCTACAAACGCGCTCCATCCGATCTAAAATTCCGCAATCTTCGTGCTGACCTGTCCCTTATTGGACTCCAGATCATGCAACGGCGAAGAAAGGTCGGACGACAGTCGCGTTGGGGTGCCATATTTCCTCGCCTCCTCCCGTTGCGCCGCTTCCGGCTGCCCGGAGGAGGTGGGATCACTGGAGGCGCAGCTTGAGAGCAGGCTTGTGGCAAAAATAACCAGTGCGGAGCTGACCAGTGTCGTTTTCATGAGTGAATTGTTTGACCAGTCTAGCCGGACGGTGTCACAAACACGAGTCCAAACCGGCGGACACCGGCCTGGCCACTAGATGCTAGAAGCTTGCCAGCGCGACACTGGCGGCGCTGCCATTGGACTCTACGTGATAAAGCGGTGAGGTGGGGTCCTCCGATACTGGCGTCGGGGTGGCGTAGATCTTCCGCTCGGCCCGGTCAATCGCCATCGGCTGCCCCGGCGTGCTGTTTCTGGCCACATCTGAGGAAGCGCAGCTGGGGAGGATCAATGCGGCTGCCAGGGCGGAGAAAAGGTACGTTTTCATGTGGTTCATCTGGATTTGGTTTGGGAGTGAAAGGGGTCTTTGCCTCACAACCCGACGCAAAAACGCCGGGATATCCCTCCCTTGCGCATAACGCAGGCCACCCGCCTCACGCATCCTGCATCACACTCTAAATCAACTACTTATGCAAAGACACTTCCCCCTACACCGGCCATCGCCGTGGGCAACCTGCATGGCAACTCGCAAGACACCTTGCAAGTTGCGAGTCGAACATGGACCCGCTTCACCACTGAGCCGACTGAAGGGGGTACTCAAACAATGCTTTCGCGGTTGCTCGTTTTCAGATGGTTCGACAGGTTGGTGGGAGTACCGTCCCGCATGCGGGACCAATGCCATCAGGGGAAAGGATAGTCTTGTTATTTTGCGTTGGTGAGCCCCGGAGTCGCAGGAATGCCACTTCAGAAGGGCTGAAGGCCCGGCCTCATCTAGCCTGCCCACGATGAGTGGCGACTTGTTTCCCTGATAGCATTGGACTTCAGTCGGCAGAGTTTGACGATCAACCACCCAACACCTCCACACATACCTCGAACCACCGGTAGGATGCCGGTGGCACTCACAGGCAGGACGCCCGTGTCACCTCCCCAACGCCCCCAGGACAAACTCCACCTCACCGGGTTTCGCCTCATCCAGGACCTTCAAACTCACCGGAGCACAGAGAGTGAGCAGCGCCGGAACATCTCCGTATTTCACCGCACCGGGTATGAAATTCACGTCCCACACGTCTTTGAGCTGCCCGAAGCGGAAACCTCCCGTGGCAATCACCCCCTGGGCCACTACTGGCTTCGCCTGGGCCACGGCTGCCGCAGCCACATGCCCGCCCCCCTCCAAGCCTGCCACCAGGATCTGGTCGGGGTGATACTTGTCATGGTCGCGGATCATCGCGATCACCGATAGAGCATCCCGCACCCGCTCGGCGAAGAGGCTGGGATTGTACCCATAGTGATAGCCCGCATACCCTTCATAAGTCTGCAGCTTCCGTTTCCCATACACGTTGGGGTTGCGGGAAGCTCCCGCCAGGTACGGCACCGGGCACGCCACGGCATAGCCCTCTGCCACCAGCTTGCGTCCTGCCTCGGTCAGATCCCCCCTCGCACTCACCAGAGATTCCGGCCCTTTCCCGCTCAGCCACAGGAGCGCCTTGTTGTTCCAGGTTTTGGGATAGAGGAAAGTGACGTCAATGTGATCCGTGTCCTTGTAGTGGACCTGACCGCGGATCAGGAAATGATCTCCCCGCTCCTCCTTGGTTCCCACATCAAAGGAGGTTTCCCCCTTGCCGGGCAGGGTGCGCCCCAGCAGGATGCGCCAGGCCTCGCCCACCACCTCGTCAGTTTTCGTGCGTTCCTCTTCCGTTTTGGCCGCCAGCAGAGGGGTCAGCGTCTTCGTCGTTTGCTCCTTGAACCAGTTGCCCACCGCCACCTCATGGGGCTGGCCCACCTGGTCGCCGGTGGGTGCAGGATGCTGGGCATCCCACACGCTGAGCTCCGCTTTGCTGGAGAGGACGTAGTCCCGCTCCAGCACCGGCTCCGCGAGGCCCAGCTTGAAGTGTTTGTTGAAGAAGTTGTACATGGCGGTGCGCGCCACGTGATTGTAGTTGTGCGGGAAGTGCGTGGCGAACAGAGCGCTCACATTTCCCGGGCTGCCCGTCATCTGGTAGAGTCCTTTCAGATCCGGGAATCCCTTGGTCTCCAGCTCCTTCGTCCAGTCATTGGCCGCCGTCAGGCCCAGCGGGCGAGGAGCGGTGAGGGCCGCGATGTCGATGTTCCCCTGGTTGATGCGCAAATGGTTCGAGTTCTCACACGTGCAGCCGCCCTGCATGGCAGTGGAGACCATCACACACGGGAAGGCTGCGGTGATACGCGGATCAATGCCCGCCAGCACCATCGTCTGCGTACCGCCACCGCTCGCCCCCGTGCACCCCACCCGGGTGGGATCCGCCCCTGGAACGGAAAGCAGAAAATCCAGCGCCCGCACGCCGTTCCAGATCTGGAGCGGGAAATAACCGTACAGATTCTGCTCTGCATCCACACTCACAAACCCCTCCTCCTGGGGTCCATGCCGGTGCTCGGGAAACTGAACGCTGTCCGCATACCCGAGCATGTCGTAAAAGAACACCGCACAGCCCATGCGCGCCAGTTGCACACAACGGGCCTGCAGGGGTGAGCGGGCCCCGTTTTCCCAACGCTCCGCCCCCGTCGCCAGTTCCTTGGCCACCGTCGCATCATTGGCACGCATGAACCGTCCGTCGGGCCAGTGTCCATGCGGACAAAGCACCACCGGCATCCGGGCTGGCGGACTCTTGGGCAGGTACAAGTTTCCAGTCACAAAATGACCGGGAACAGACATAAAGTAAACCTTGTCCACCGTGTAATCTTCCCGTTCAATGCGCCCGTGAATGACGGCATTGAGCGGTGGACGTTCCGGCATGGGCCATAGCCCGGACGCCAGCCGCACCCGGTGCTCGACTTCCGTCCGACGTTTCGCCCAGGCAGCCGCATCCTTGACTGGCGTGAAAGGAAAGTAACTGGTATTTAAATCACGCAGCGCGCGGGGCGGCACGGGCTCCTGCGCCGGTCCTTGCAAACACCAACCAGAGAGCATGATTCCCAGGATCAACAGGCCCTTGCCCGCCTGACAAATTGTTGGCTTAAAAAGCGTACCATTTTTCATAAGGCAGACATGAGTTTGATGTCACACAGAACAGACTCACAAGGCCCTTTCTAACGCAACAACATGAAGAAATACAACGTCGGAATCATCGGATATGGCTGGGCGGCAGGCGCTCACATCGCTGCGATCAACGCCACCCCGCACGCGCAGGTCACCGCCATCTTCTCCTCCCGCAAGCTCGACAATGCGGAGGTTAGCGCCCGTCACGGCTGCCCGGTGAAGACCTACACGGACTTCGACGAGTTCCTCGCCTCCAACATCCAGGTCGTGGACATCTGCTCCATGCCTGCCCAGCACCGCGACCAGGCCGTGGCCGCCGCCAGCGCCGGGAAGCACCTCATCATCGAGAAGCCTCTGGGCATGTCCATCCAGGAGTGCCGCGACATCATCGCCGCCGCGGAGGCCAACAATGTGCTCGGCTGCGTCTGTTTCGAGTGCCGTTTCTCCGGCCAGTTCCAGTCCACCAAGGCCATCCTCGATCAGGGGCTGCTGGGTGAGCTGCACTATGGCGAGGTGGACTACTACCACGGCATTGGGCCCTGGTACGGCCAGTTCCGCTGGAACATCGGCAAGGAAAACGGCGGTAGCGCCCTCCTCACCGCTGGCTGCCACGCCCTGGACGCCCTGCTCATGGTCATGGGCAGCGAGGTGGAAAGCGTGACCAGCCTCTCCACCAAGTCCAAGAGCGACATCTTCGCCCCCTACGAGTACAACACCACCAGCGTCACCCTCGTCCATTTCAAGGACGGCAAAGTGGGCAAATGCTCCGCCGTGGTGGACTGCCTGCAGCCCTACTACTTCCACACCCACCTGTGCGGCAGTGAAGGCAGCCTGCTGGACAACCGCTTCCACTCCATGAAGCTGCACACCAACAAGGCCGGCTGGAGCAACCTGAACATGAAGATGCTCGACAGCGGCGACGTGAGCGATCACCCCTACCAGACGCAGTTCGAGACCTTCTTCGCCTCCCTGGAGAAGGGCGAAGCCATGCCCCTCACCAGCCTGCGGGAGTCCCTCAAGAGCTTCGAAGTCCTCTTCGCTGCCGACAAGTCCGCCTCGGAAGGCGGTCGTCCCGTAAAAATCAGCGAGCTGGCCTAAGCCCCGCTCTCTTCCCGCTTCGTTCCTGCAATGATCCGACTGCCACAGTCCACGCTGCCCTTCATCAAGGCGCTGGCTGTGGCAGTTTTTGCGGGGACCTTGGTGTCCTGCGCGTCCAAGCCTCAGCCGGCAGCAACGCCTTCCATCTCGCAGACAAGGGAGGCGCTGAAGCGCATCCGCCCAGGAATCTCTCGCAAGGAGCTCTATGCGACACTGCCTCCTTCGAGCCCCCCGCTCACTCTGATACCCCCCAACAGCTTTCGGGGTCCATTTCTTGCAAAGGTTCTGGAACACCACCCACTGCAGGACGGGTATTTCGTCGAGGTGCAATACCAGCGCTCTCAGCCAGCCCCTGATCTCCACATTGATCTACTGATAGTCGGCAAGAGACCCGAAGATGGCGGGTGGGTACTCTCTCTCGAAAACCCACAGGACGCCGTCGTTCGCATTTCAGATCTGCAACGGAGGTCATAGCTACTTATCTCTTCCCTTTTCCCTCTCTCCCCTCAATGCCTCCAACCTTCACCGATCTGTCCCAGGCGACACACTCCCGTCCAACGCCCCTCATCAAGGCGCTGGCTGTGGCAGTTTTTGCGGTGACCATGGTATCCTGCCGGTCCACTCAAGAGACGGATCGCCAGAAAGGCTACGACGAGCTGGCAGAGTGCATCAAGCCCGGCATGTACCGCCGGCAGCTCTACGCCGTGCTGCCTCCCATGGAGAAGCCAGTGGCCACTCCCGTTCGGGTCGCAGTTGATTCAATCGGGACCCACCCGCTCGAGAAAGAAAAACATCGACTGGATCCAGAGCACCTCCTGGAAGTGACTTACTACGCCAAGAACCCGCTGGGCAGAACTTCATCGCCACCCAAGCGTTCCAGCAAGGTTCGCATCCCAGATACCATCGACGGATTTCTCGAAGACGCCTTCATCCCTCCTGGCAAACCGGGCCCATCAAAAGAAAGCCCCGACGACGTGATCGCCTGGATCTCGCCAGTGCAGTTCAAACGGCGCCCCTTGCCCCCAGACCCTATCTCCAAGCGGCCGCCTTCGCTCCCACACTGAAACTCCATATCCCTTCGCCCTCTTCCCTTTTCCCTCTCCCAATGCCTTCCGTCCTCGCCATTTTCGCCCATCCTGATGACATCGAATTCGTCGCCGCCGGCACCCTGCTCCAGCTCAAGGCCCGGGGGTGGGACCTGCACTACGTGAACCTCTGCAACGGCCATGGCGGCTCCGTACAGATGGACGGCCCCACCACGGCCCGCAAACGGCTCGAGGAGGCCCAGGAGGCCGCCCGAATCCTCGGATCTTCGTTCTACCCACCCATCAGCGACGACCTGGTTCTTACCTACAACCCGGAGGCACTCAAAAAAGTCGCCGCCATCGTGCGCGAAGCCCAGCCCCGGATCGTGCTCACCCATGCGCCTAGCGACTACATGGAGGACCACATGGCCGCCTCCCGCCTGGCCGTGACCGCAGCCTTCACCCACGGCATCCCCAACTTCATCACCGATCCCCCGCGCGACGCCTATTTCCATGACGTCACCGTGTACCATGCCATGCCCCACGGCCTGCGGGATCCGCTGCGCAAACGCATTCACGCGGGAGCCTATGTGAACACGGCCCCGGTTCATGAAATCAAGCGCAATGCCCTCGCCGCGCACGTGAGCCAGAAGCACTGGCTCGACGTGAGCCAGGGCATGGACTCCTACCTCATCTCCATGGACGAGGCCGCGCAAAAGGTCGGCACGCTCTCCGGCAAATTCACCCACGCCGAAGGCTGGCGTCGCCACCTCCACCTCGGCTTCAGCGCCGGCGATACCGACCCCCTCAAAGAAGCGCTCGGCGGCGACTGCCTCATCAACGAAGCCTACGAACGCTGGCTCGAGGAGTAGCCGACCGCTCCGCTGTCGAAGCTTCAAAATTCAAACTCCAAACTTCACTCTCCCCAGGACCGCCTCAAGACTCCCGAACTCTCTCCCCCTCAACTAGGGCGAAGCCCGCCTAAACCAGCGCAGCGCCTCAACGTGCCGCGTGCGGCACAGCTAAACCTCTCGCCCTTATCCCTTTTCCCTCACCCCTTTTCCCTCTCTCTCATGCCTCGCAAACTCAGCCACATCGCCCCCGACTGGTGGGACTACACCACCCTGGACAGCAGCCTCATCAACGATGCCGCCAAGCTCTCGGAGAAGGACCTGCGTCAGCTCTCCCGCCCCGGGTTCAAGGTCGTGATGTATGACACTCTCGAGGATTTTTATCTGGCTGAGGCGCTGGAGTACATCGCCGCCTGGCGGCAGTCCACCGCCGACAATCCTGTGGGCGTTTGCGGTCCCATCGGGCCTACCGAGCAACTCCCGCTCGTCGCCCGCCTTGTCAATGAACTGGGCCTTAGCCTGAAGACTTCCCACTTTTGGGGCATGGATGAGTGGTACGATGTGGAGACCAAGAAAGAGGTGCCCATCACCCACCCCCTCTCCTTTGAAAAGGCTGACCGTGAGCTGCTTTTCAACCGCATCCAGAAAAAGCTGGCCATGCCAGATGCCAACCTCCATTTCCCCAAGGGCGATGTGAAAGAGTTTGTGCAGAGCTGGAACGCTGGCGTGCGCTGCGCCGTCATGCAGGGCGGTCAGGGCGACATCAAGCACTGGGCCTTCAACGACCCCCTCAAGCGTACGGGCAAGTACAAGAACGAGCCCCCTACTCCCGAGGAATACCGGAAGCTCGGCACCCGCATTGTGGAACTGCATCCCATCACCCTGGCGCAGAACGCCCGCACCAGCGGCGGCGGCAATATCACCATGGTGCCCAAGACCGCCATTACCGTGGGGCCCAAAGAAACTTGGCTCGCAGAGAAGGTCAGCATCTGGCAGGCGGGCACGCATGACAACCCACTGGGACAGCGTCTCACCGCTCTCATGATCTCCAAGGGCCTGGCCGACTCCGCCGTGCCCATGTCCCTGCTTGCGGACCACCCCAACGTCCAGTTCAACTACTTCCGCGGCGGCCTGGGATCCTGCTCGGTGGAAATGCACTAGAAAAACACCCGTCCCCGGGGCGATTCCCGCTCCGGGGCACATCTCCGTTTGCAAAAGGTGTAAAAAAGTGGGATGACATCGGATTAGGGGTACTTCTATCTAGTGCCCCCCTGTTCTTCCCCATCTATCGCTCGTGAGCCAATCGACCAAGACCAAACCCTCCCTGCTTCAACGAATCACGTCAGGGCTGAAACGCCTCACGGGCCTGGGCAAGAAGAAAACCGCTGACGACAGCGCGAAACATCACGAAAAGCACCCGGAGAAGCTGCACGCCGCGAAGGCCGCCACCCGCAGGGATGCCGCCGAACATCGCCCCAAAGTGGAGCGTGAACGTGACCGCGATGGCAACCGTGGACGTGAACGCGACCGCCAGCGCGAAGGTGGTGGAGCCGGAGCCGGCAGACCGCCCCGCACTGGGGAACGCGACCGTGAGCGCCCCCGTTCTGGCCGCGACCAGGATCGCCGCCCAGCCCGTGGAGGTCGCGAACGCGATCGTGACCGGTCTCCACGCGAGGAACGCGAAGCTGGCGACCGCCGCCACGCCCCAGCCGTCGCCGCCGAGCCCCCGCCGCCCGCACCGCCCGTTCCTGAAGGTCCTTATCCAGAAGCTTTTGAAATCTTGGGGCTCTCCCCCGCTGTTCTCGCCGGGGTGCGCGATATGGGCTACGAAACGCCCACTGAAATTCAAGCCCGCACCGCCCCCGTAGTTCTCGCCGGTAAAGATGTCATCGGCGCCTCCCAGACTGGTACTGGCAAAACTGCCGCCTTTGGTCTGCCCACTCTCTCCCGCCTCGGCGCTCCTGGCAAACTTCGCTGCCTGATCCTGGAGCCCACCCGCGAACTCGCCGCCCAGGTGGTGGAAGCGTTCGACAAGTTCAACCGGCACACCGGCCTCCGCACCCTTCTCGTGCACGGCGGCGTAGGTTACGGCAAGCAGCGCGAAGGCCTGCAGCGCGGCGTGGACGTCGTAGTGGCTACTCCCGGTCGCCTCCTTGATTTCATGAGCGATGGCACGGTGAACCTCGCCGATATCGAAGTGCTCATTCTGGATGAAGTGGACCGCATGCTCGACATGGGATTCCTTCCTGATGTGCGCCGGATCGTGAGTGAGACCCCTAAATCACGGCAGACGCTGTTCTTCTCCGCCACCATGCCCCCCCAGATCAAGGGCCTGGCCGACTGGGCCCTGCGTGAGCCTGAGAGCATCGAAGTGGGCCTGCGTTTCTCCCCTGCGGAAACGGTCAGCCACTACATGTATCCCGTCGCGAGCGATCAACGTGAGGAATTGCTGCTGGCCCTGCTCCAGAGCACCGAATTCCACAGCGTGATGATCTTCACCCGCATGAAAGTGCATGCCGACCGTCTCTTTGCCGCCATCCAGCAGACTGGCAAATACAAGGTGGCCGTGATGCACTCCGACATCAATCAGCGCGATCGTGAGAAGGCCCTGCAGGGTTTCCGCGACGGCGCCTTCGACATCATTGTCGCCACCGACCTTGCCGCCCGTGGCCTCGACGTGAGCGGCGTGACCCATGTGATCAACTACATGGTGCCCGAGAATCCGGAAGACTATGTGCACCGCATCGGCCGTACCGGTCGTGCGCAAAAAGAGGGCGATGCCTTTACCCTCTTTGCCGCAGATGAGATCTCCTACGTCCACTCCATCGAGCGCCTCATTGATCAAAAGATCGAGCGCCGGAAGCTCGACGGCTTCAAGTACAAGTTCACCACGGTTTTGGACAACGAAGACAAAGCCAAGGCCATCATGACCGGCCGGAAGACAGGCAAGCGGCGGCGGTAAGCGCTGGGTGGATTGGAGATGGGTGCGCTTCGTTGATATTGCGTGCCAGTGGGCAGTGCGTCAGTAGTCAGTGCGTCAAGGCGTTGGACCGTGAATCGTCCAACGCCCTTTTTTTGCCTTACGCGTGACACCGGCTTCCAGCCGGTTCAGTCTGCGCTGGTATGATAGGTTTCCGAACCTGTCGGTATTGCAGGAATTTCATCCTGCTTCGATCGCGGTCTGAGCAATTTGCACTACGCCCTGTCGAAACCATCCTCGCTCTGACACGCATGCACCACTCTCGCCATCAACTGCTGACCGCATTCTGTCTCTTTCTCTTTATGGCGATGGCAGGCGCCACTGCGCTCCACGCCAAGCGCGCCGCTCCCCCTCAGGTCCTGCCGGTCACTCTTAACGGCGTCCAGTTCACGGTTCGCAATCAGCCCGACACCATGGGCGTCGTGACAGCGACGGACATCCGCACCGGAAAGAAGCTCTGGGAAAAGAAACTGTACACAGTCATCCTGATTCCAGGGCTCGAGAAGGACGTCCAGTGGGTGTTCATCACCAAGATGGAAATCCACCCGCTATCGGGAAGCAAATCCGATCAATCCACCACCCTGCGCGTCACCAATGAACACGGCGAGATCTTCCATCTGGATCCAGCGACCGGCCAATCGAGGAAGATCAAGATCTGAGTCAGGCAGAGAGCTATGTTGGGCGGCCTCAACGCCGAAGGCTGAAAGCGCCTTCTTCCACCCCTCGCAATCTCCACTTGATCCCGCGAAGCGCATGCGAGTCAGGTTAAGGGGTTACCGTTGTTGCGCGCGAGCGGTCTGACGCCAAAGGCGTCAAACAGAGTAGCCCAGGGTCAGGCGAGGAACGAGCCGCCACCCTGGGTACATGGGCAAGTGGACCAGAACTCCGAAGTGAGTTCAACAAACCGTGACAGCATCCCTGAGGTTGCCACCGCATGCAGGACGATCGCATCCAGGTGATCTGGACGGTTTGTTGAACTCCCTTGGAGTTCCCGCGCCCCCTCTATACCTGGGGTGGCGACCACTTCGCGGTCTGATCCCGCGACTGCGGGACTGTTATGTATCACGCCGTTGGCGTGGGATTTCCGCCAGAAAACACGGAATTACCGTCACGCTCGGGATTTACATCCCCCCAAACCTGACACGCGCACAGAACTCCCTAACGCAACGATCCTCGCCGCAGTCCCAAAGAGGCTGCTCATCCAGGTGTTGGATGTTTGCAGAGTCCTGTTCATACCGCGGCCCCACGAAGTCGTAGGCATGCACCCGGTGAGCTCATCGCGCTCTCTTCCGCTTCTTGGGCAGTTCATTTCTTTCTTTACAATTTACACTAACACTGTCACTGTAAATCCGTACTCAGAAAATGGCCTACAGCTTGGACAGTCTTGCGGACGCGGTGAATGCCTGGTGCACCCAGCACCGGATTACCCCTGCCAATGGCCAGGCGGCCACTGAGTTGTCTGTCCGAACGCTGCGCTACTACCGCACGGTGAATCTTCTCGATGCTCCAGCGTCGGGCGGCGGGGCGGGCTACGGGGAGCGACATTTCCTGCAGGCTTGTGCCGTGCGGGTGCTGCAGGCGGAAGGCCTTCCACTCAACCGCATTCAATCGCTCCTCTTCGGTCGAAGCGATGGTGAACTGCAATCTGTCATCGACGCGGCGGCCAAGGGCACTGTCGAGCTTCCTTCTCCGAATCAAGCACCGTTGCCCGCGCAACCTGAATGCTGGCAAACCTGGCCGCTGGGATCCGACTTCCTGCTCATCTCACGCAAGCCCGGAGTTCACCTCAGTCCGGAGCAGACCGCTGCCATCCTGGACATCCTCGCACGAGGATAGTCCTCCAACCAATCCATCAGGCCAGCCCCACGCTGAACCTCTTCACCACACGGAAAGTTTCCTAAAACTTTCCACCTCCGCTTTCATCCGTTCCAACCCCACCCCGCCATGACCTCTCCACTCTTCGGCCTCATTGCGCAGCTCGCTCAAACCCGCATTCACCTCCCGCTCATCCATATCGAGACACGTTTTCGCATCTCCGGGGAGGTGGTCTCTGTGCAGATGGATCAAGTGTTTGAACAAACCTCCCGCGAACCGTTGGATGTCACCTACACCTTCCCCCTGCCCGCCAGTGCGGCAGTGCATCGCTGCGAGATGATCATCAACGACCGCGTGGTTCGCGCCGTGGTCATGGAGGAAAACGAAGCCCGCGAGACTGCAGCCACCAAAAAAGCGGAGGGACATCGCACCGCCTTGGTCGAGGTGACTCGCGACAACCTCTTCACCCTGCAACTGGGCAACGTCAGCCCGGGAGATCGCATCGTCATCCGCTTCGCCTACGTGGAGTGGCTCGACCGCCTGGGCCCCCAGCTGAGTCTGCGCATCCCCTTCAGCCCCGGGATCCGCTACATTCCCGGCCAGCCGCTGCTGCGCAGTAACAGAGGCCAGGGCAGCGTGGACGACACGGATCAAGTTCCCGACGCTTCAAAGATCTCACCACCGCGCATCCGGGGCAACCACCCCGACGCAGCCACGATGTATCTGCACGGGGAATTTGATGCCGATGAGGTGAATGTGCGCACCCTGACATCCCCCTCCCATCACGCCGTCTTCCGCAGCCTTCATGGACGTCTTGAGGCAGAACTGTCCGGCGAGGAGCAGATCCCCGACCGCGACTTTGTCGTACGATGGGAGGAAACTACCACTGGCAGCTCGGCCATGGGCCGTGCCTGGACGGGCGGGCCCCGCTCCGGAACCGACCACGAACGGGACAACTCGGTTTATGCGCTCCTGCAACTGCGGGCTCCACAGATCGAAGCACTGGCCGTCCAAGAAGACCTTGCTCAGGACTTCTGGTTCCTGGTGGATCGCTCTGGCAGCATGCAGGGGGACAAGTGGCAGAAGTGTGCCGAAGCTCTCCACACCTTCGTGAAAGAGCTGGGCGCCAACGACCGCATCTGGATTACCTGTTTTGAGACGGGATTCCGCGACTTCGCCGAGCGTCCCCTGCGACGCGACGAACTGCTGGCCGACAAAGGCTTTCAAGCCATCGCCAAATTGGGTACAGGCGGCGGCACTGAACTGCTACCTGCACTCAAACACGTGCTGGCGAAACGCGCCACCCATGCGGACGCCTCCCGCCCTTCTCGCATCATCCTCATCACCGACGGCCAAGTCGGCAACGAGCCGGAGAACCTGCATCGTATGCAGCAGCCAGACGCTGCACCCCTGTCAGTCCATTGCTTTGGCATCGATGATGCCGTGAACGATGCTTTCCTGAAGGCTCTCGCCCGTCAATCTGGGGGACGCTGTACGTTGATGACGCCCAAGGACGACATTCCGGCAGCCGTGAAGCGGCTCGCCCTCACCCTGCGACGTCCCGTGCTCACCAAAATTCACCTGGAGCAGGCGGAGGCCGGGATGGAGGAAGGAGATCTGCCCGAGAAAATCACTGACCTATACGCCAGCGAGGTCACGCTGCTGGCTGTGAGGTGCCGCTCTACTGCGAGCCACATCACCCTGCACGCCCTCCAGCCGGGAGGCATCCCCTGGAGCCAGACGTTCTCATTGAACCTCGAACCCGGCAATGCTCTGCCTCGTCTGATCTGGACTCAACGCCGATGTCAGGATCTCCTGGCCTCCCATCGCAAACCAGCCGCCATCCAACTGGCCATCTCCCACAACCTCGTCTGCGAAGGCACCTCCTTCATCGCCTGGGATGAGCAAGAGAAGGTCTCTGTAGCCACGCGTGAAGTGTATCAACCGTCTGTGGCGGTTGGCGGGGCTATGTTTGATTCACTTCCGATGGCTGCGGCAGCAGCGCTGTCACCAGCAGCTTTCGGAATCAAGAAGCGCTCTTCCCTCGGAAAGGTGGCACTTCGATCACCCCACACCGCGTACGACGGATTGGATTTGGCTCCGGCAGCATCATTTCCAGAGGTTGCGCGGTCAACCGATCGCAAACAGCAATTGCTTGCAAATGTCGGTGGACGTTTTGGATACTTCCATCGGCTGGCCCGTCGCCGCCGCAAGCCCTGGATGACACCTCTTCGTGATCTGCTTGTTTCCCACAACCTGGAAACGGAAGTGGCCAACGCCCTTGTGATGATCCTCTTCATCTGGGCAGACTTGGCGGACGATGCCGCTGACCGACATTCCCAGATGGAAGAATTGCTCCGTCAGGTGCAGTCCATGTCTGCACCACAAGACTATCTGGACTCCTACATTGAGATGATCCTTCCCCAAGATAAGACGCAGCTCTTCCATGACCTTATGAACCTGAAGGCGGCATAACCGAAGGAGACGCTCCGATCCACCGTCCCTCCGGGACGGAAACCTTTCTCATCATTTGACCGGTGGTTCCCGGCCTGATGACAGGCCTCCACCACCGGCTACGCTCCACCGTCCCTCCGGGACGAAAAGCAAAAGCACCGAGCCCCAGCAAAAGGGCAATCGCAGCACAGTTGCTCCAAGCCTGGTATTTTCCAAGAACCTATCGCCCTCATCCAGCCCGACTCATCCTCAATTCCCCATCTTGTTAATCTTCTAAAAATCTTGTCAATCCTGTCTCAAAAGCCCCCGCCCTGACAGTCAACCCAGCACGCCCTTCACCACCCTCGCTTCTTCCACGCCGGTCAGCCTCTGATCCAGCCCCTGGAACTTGAAGCTGAACTTGGAGTGATCCACCCCCATCTGGTGCAGAATGGTGGCGTTGAGGTCATTGATGTGCACAGGGTCCTTCAGGATGTTGTAGCTGAAGTCATCCGTCTCCCCATAGGTCGTCCCGGCCTTCACGCCGCCACCGGCCATCCACATGCAGAAGTTCCGCGGATGGTGGTCTCGACCGTAGTTGTCCTTGGTGAGGGTGCCTTGCGAATAGACCGTCCGTCCAAACTCCCCGCCCCACACGACGAGCGTATCGTTCAGCAACCCACGCTGCTTCAAGTCCTTGATCAATCCAGCACAAGCCTGGTCCACATCCAGGCACTGTTCCTTGATATTCTTGGGCAGCCCACTGTGCTGATCCCAGCCACGATGCAGAATCTGCACCACTCGGGTGCCACGCTCCACCAGACGACGGGCCAGGAGGGCGCTGGAGGCAAAGGAACCCATGCGTTGCACGTCCGGGCCGTAGAGATCCAGCGTGGCTTTGCTCTCCGTGCTCAGGTCTGTGAGTTCCGGCACGCTCGTCTGCATGCGGAACGCCATCTCGTATTGTGAGATGCGGGTCTGAATCTCCGGATCACCGAAACGCTCGAAGCTCTGTTGATTCAGCTTGTTCAGCGCATTGAGCATGGTGCGCCGGTCGCCCCCCTCCACGCCGGGCGGGTTCTTGATGTACAACACGGGATCTCCCTGGCCCCGTAGTGCCACGCCGTTGTGACTCGTGGGAAGAAAGCCGCTGGACCACATGCGGGTGAACAGGGCCTGGGCATTGCCGGTGGACGGGAAGGTGGGCGTGAAGACGACGAACGCCGGCAGGTTGTTGCTCTCACTGCCCAGGCCATAGCTGAGCCACGAACCCAGGCTGGGCTTGCCCGGCACCTCGCTGCCCGTCATGACAAAGGTGCAGGCAGGATCATGGTTGATCGCGGAGGTGTGGACCGTCCGGATCATGGTCAGGTCATCCACCACCGTCTGCATGTGCGGCACCAGGTCACTCATCCACGTGCCGCTCTGACCACACTGGTTGAACTGGAAGATGCTCGGCGCCACCGGCAGCCGCGACTGGCCGCTGGTCATGCCCGTGATGCGCTGTCCGTTGCGCACGCTGTCCGGAAGATCTTTGTCAAAATACTCCCGCAGGCCCGGCTTGTAGTCGAACAGGTCGATCTGCGACGGCGCCCCGTTCATGTGCAGGTAGATCAGCCGCTTGGCCTTGGGCGCAAAGTGCGGAAACCCTGGCTGCGCTGGGTGCACCTGCGCCGCAGTTCCACCGCCAGTCGCCCCCAGCATCAAGCGGTCTCCCAGCAGGTAGCTCAGGCCCAACGCCCCCAGACGCAGGCCGGTGCCTTGAAAGAAACGACGCCGGGTGGTCTGCTCGTGATAGTCAACAAACGGGTTCATGGAGTCAATCTATGGGCGTCAGTTCCGGGTCACGGTCTCATCCAGGTTCAGCAGGAGATTCGCCACCATGGTATAGGCAGCCAGCTCGCCAGGGTCCAGGGCGGGGTCCGGCTTCGATTCGCCAGCGTTGACCACCAGTTTCGCCGCGTCCGGGCTGGAGCGATACCGCTCCAGGTGCAGATTGAGTGCATCCTGCACCACCTTCATCTCGTCGTCGGTGGGGAGCCGGGAAGTGGCCACCTTCCAGCCCCAGGCGAGGCGTTCCCAACCGGCGAGGCCGCCTTCCTTGATCATCCGCTGGCCGAAGTGGCGCGCGGCCTCAAAGTGCTGCACATCATTCATGAGTTGCAGTGCTTGCAGAGGCGTATTGCTCCGCTCCCGCCGGGTGCAGCTCTGTTCGCGGTTCGGCGCATCGAACGTGGTCATGCTGGGAGGAGGCGCGGTGCGCTTCAGAAAAGTGTAGAGCGTGCGGCGGTAGAGTGCGCTGCCTGTATCCTGCTTGTAATTGCGGGTGTTGCTGCCGCCAAAGCCCACCGGCTCCCAGATGTTCTCCGGTTGATAGGGCTTTACCCCCTTGCCACCCATCGTGGGATCGAGGAGCCCACTGACATACAGAGCGTTGTCACGAAGCTGCTCCGCGTCCAGACGGAAGCGCGGCCCCCGAGCCAGCAGGCGGTTCTCAGGATCCCGGGCCAGCAACTCTGGCGTCACGCGGCTGCTCTGGCGATAGGTCTGGGAGGTTACCAGCAGGCGGACAAAAGCCTTCGTGTCCCAACCACTTTCGCGATAGGTGACGGCCAGCCAGTCCAGCAGTTCAGGGTGGCTGGGCGGTTCGCCTTGGGAACCGAAGTCCGCGCTCGTCTTCACCAGACCGGTGCCAAAGAACTGCTGCCAGAGCCGGTTCGCAGCCACCCTCGCCGTGAGTGGGTGCTCGGGGCGCATCAGCCAGCGGGCAAGATCAAGGCGGTTGTACTCCGACACCGCATTGCCCACTTCCTTCTTCAAAGGCAGAGGCGGTAAAATGGCTGGCGTGCCGCGCTGCACCTTTTCACCGGGCTGATCGTACTGACCGCGTTTCATCACAAAGCTGTCCCGCGGGGTAGGCATGTCCTTCATCATCAGCGTGGCCGGAATGGCCTCGTCCAATTGCTTCCGGGCCTGCTCCATGGGGGCGCGTTCCGCCTGGAGTTCCGCCACCAGAGCCCGCCCCGCCCGACTCACCTTCTCCAGCCAGTAGGCGTGCAGCCGCTGTTTCTGCGCCTCTGTGCGCTCCTCTGCCTTCTTGGTCCGCAGAATGTCGCGAACGTCATCTGGAGCCTCAGGATGGCGCTTGCCCTGCCATTTCGTCAGCCAGGCGGACTCGGACTCTTCCTCTGCCGTCACTGGGTCCACCCTGCTCTTCACGCCTGCCTTGTCCCAGTACACGGTGCCGCCTTGTTGTGTGAAGGCCAGCCCCGTCACCTTCGTCCCCGCCTTGAGTTTGAGCGCCTCCATGGGCACTTCCAGGCGCACCCATTCGCCCGCTTTCGGCAGCGGCCCCATGCTCTTGCGCTGCTCTGTATTCACCTCTCCAAACGGAATCGCATCAATGTCACCCCATACGGCCCGGTGCGACCAGCCATCCACGTGCAGCTGCAACATCACCGCCTTCGGCAGGTCGCCGGGTTCGAGGTACACGTGAACAAAGACCCGCCCGCCTGCAGGGACGACAAACGGCTCCTTCAAGCCGGAAAAGAAATCCTGCGCCAGACCGGTGTCCTTCCGCATGAGGACTCTCTTGCCACTGAAGATCTTGCCCGCAGCATCAGCAATCCACTGGAGGGGGTGCTGCCCTGCATGCTGGGCCGTGACGCCAGCAGGGAAATCATCCTCCACCCATACGGTCTCCGATTCCTGAACCGGGGGACGGGGATGAACGGTGGCAGGATCCGTGTACGGCATCTGCGCCAGCATCGACGTCGTGCGTGCGCTCAAGGAGGCGAGCTTCTCATCGTACTCCTTCAACTGGCGGGCTTGCTCCGCACTGCTCAGCTTCAGCACCGGCGGGGTGAGCAGGATATTGCCATCCATCGCAGGGTCCGCAGCGCTGTTGAAGAAGGCATAGAGGGAATAGAACTCCTTCTGCGAAATAGGATCGAACTTGTGATCGTGGCAGACGGCACAGCCAGCTGTCAGCCCCATCCACACTTCCACAGCGGTGGAGGCTCGGTCCACCGCATAGCGGAAGACGAACTCCTCGTTGATGCTGCCCCCCTCACTGGTGGTGACGTTGCACCGATTGAACCCGGAGGCGATCTCCTGGTCCCTCGTCGCCTGGGGAACCAGATCTCCACCGAGTTGCCATTCCGTGAACTGGTCAAAGGGCAGGTTCTCATTGAAGGCGCGCACCACCCAGTCCCGATAGGGCCACATGGATCTCTCGTTGTCCAGATGCAGCCCATGGGTATCCGCATAGCGGGCCAGATCCAGCCAGTAACGCGCCATCTGCTCGCCATAGGCAGAGCCGTTCAGGAGGCGGTCCACCACTCGTTCATAGGCCTGCGGCGAAGTATCTCGCAAGTAGGCGTCCACTTCTGACGGAGTCGGCGGCAGACCGGTGAGATCAAAAGTCACGCGGCGGATCAGCGTTGCACGATCCGTCTCTGGAGACGGCTTGATGCCCTCAGATTCGAGTCGGGATCTGACGAACGCATCCACTGCGCCTCCTGGTCCGGAACTCTCTGCCTGCAACAAACCAGGCACCCGGGGCAAACTGGGCGCGATAAACGACCAGTGGATCTCATACTCGCCACCTTCCTCAATCCAACGGCGGATCAATTCCCGCTGCTCCGGCTTGAGAGTCTTGTGGGATTCCGGCGGCGGCATCAACTCATCTGCATCGGTCGTGATGATGCGTTGCCACGCCTCACTGGATGCCAGATCGCCCGGCTTCACCGCCACTTGACCCTCATCATTGGGCAGCCGGGCCCCTTCCACCACATCCAGCCGCAGTCCAGCCTTCCTGTGCTTGGCATCAAAGCCGTGGCACGCGAAGCAGTTGTCGGAAAGGATGGGCCGGATATCCCGGTTGAAGCTGATGCGCCGGACAGGGGCATCACCTGCTGCGGGTAAGGCAGTGGAGGATGCCACCAATAGGACGGACACCAGAGCAGGCAGCTGAATAGCCATCATGGGAAGAACGCGGAAATCGCTTGAATGAGGAGGCAAAAGTACGTCGCAACTGGAGCATTCTTGCCTCCTGCATTTGTTACAACCTCACGCCGTCCATTCCGAAAGTGGCTGCGTATTAAGGCATGTTCGCCTCTCCCACCCCTCATGAAACTCAAGAAAATCTCATTTAGGCATAAAAAAGCGATCCCGCTGGGTTGACTCTAGGAAAAAAAACCCCCAAAACCTAGAGGACAATGATCCAACGGGATCGCTTTGTGCAAAAATACCTAGTTACCCTCTCTGTGCAAAGAAAAATCTCTAAAACGCAGCCCCTAAACCAAAGATTTTCCGTCGATGACCCCTCATTGTAACCACTCCGTACTTACATGTGCTGCCCTTTTGTTGGCGATCGCGAATTTTTTATCTCCCGGACGAGCATATTCTCAAATTCCCAACTCTGCCCGGCAGGTCATCGTGGCCGTGGCCCCCAGCTGGGAAAGCGCGACAGCCACGCTCCAGTGCTGGGAACGCCCTTCCGCAGAGAGTCCTTGGCGCCCCGTCTTCAAAAATGCGTGGCCGGTCAATTTGGGTCGGCACGGACTGGCATGGGGGCGTGGAGTATTCCAGCCTAGTAATCCGGAAATTTCCTGGAAGGTGGAAAAGGATGGCAAAGCTCCTGCTGGAGTCTTTGAGCTGGGGCGCCTCCATGGAGCCGCAGCCACCCCACCGAAGGGAGCCTCCTGGCCCTACCTGCAAGTGGGCCCATGGGACGCATGGGTGGATGACCCTCGCCTCCCCCACTACAATCAACACGTGCGGGTAGATCCCCAGAATGTGCCCCCGTGGTTTGAGAGCCAGCGCATGCGCTTGGGCGACGACGCCTACAAGTGGCTCCTGGAAATCCGCCACAACACCAATCCCGCCTCACCGGGATACGGCAGCGCCATCTTCTTCCATGTCCGCCGCGGCCCCACGAGGCCCAGCGCCGGTTGCACGACGATGGCCCTGGAGAATTTGGAATCGATGATCCGCTGGATCAAGACGGACAAGTACCCCTACTACGTGCTCCTGCCCCAGAGCGAGTACCAGAAGATGCGCACGGCGTGGAAGTTGCCGTAATGAAAACGGTTAGAAGTTAAGCGTTATGAGTTATGGGAGACTCTCCGATCTCCCACCCCCTTAACTGCTAACCCTGTTCCCCATGCCCTCCGTCATCTGTCCCACTTGCTTTGAGGAGTTCGAGGTCCCGGCCCCGCACTTCTCGGAGGTGCCGTGCACTATGGACTATGACTGTGAAGTCTGCTGCCGCCCCATGAGCATCTCCTTTTGGGAGGAAGACGAGGAAATTTTGGCCGAGGCCTATGGTCTGGGCGATTGAGCGGGAAAAGTGGATCCAGCGCAGAATCCCAGGCCGTGGGTCTTCTGGACGTCTAGTCTTGTGCTTCAGTCAGCGCCGCTTCCACCTCCCGCAAACGCTGCTTGAACCGCTCCGTCGTTGGAGTCGGTTTCAGCTTTGACTCCTCCAGTTCCAGTTCAAAAACATACTGGCCGCCGTGCAGGGTCACCCGCGCACCGAGCGCGCGAAACCAATCCAGCACGGTATAGTTGTCCGGTAACACGACGCCGAAGAATTCGGCAATGCCAACTTCACGGGCTCGGACCCAGAGAAGGGCGAGGAGCAAACTGCCCACCCCACGATGCTGCACTTCATCTGCGACCGTGAAGGAAATCTCAGCCCGCCAAGGCTCGTTTTCCAGCCGCCAGAAGGAGCCGCCTCCCTGGCCCGGCTCATCCGGCAGGGCGGGATCCAACACCGCCCAAGTCTCGTGAAGGCCTGGTTCGGGATTGAGAAATCGCGTCAGCAGCGAGTCGGGCAGCTCGCGGTGCTGGGTCCAGAACCGATAGTAATGGGAATCCAGCGACAGCCGCCGGAAGGCCTCCTGCACCGCCGCCCGGTCCGCTGGGGTGAACATCCGCAACAGCACAGGCGTGCCATCGCGGAGGTTCAAAAGCAGACGAGGGGCAGGCGGAGGCGTCACAAAAGGAGATGAAGTTTCAGACCGCGATCAAGATTTAAATCCAAGTCCGGATGCTGATCCATCCCACCCCTACACGAGACCGGGCCTCAAGACTAGATCTTGATCTTGAACTCGTCGTCAGGTCCCACGCTCTCGACGAATGCCACGAGCACGTCAATGACCTGCTGCACGTCCTTGAGATTGGCCATCTCCACCACGGAATGCATGTAGCGTAGCGGCAGGGAGATCAGACCGCTGGGGATGCCGTTGCCCACAGTGAAGATGCTGTCGGTGTCCGTGCCGCTGTAGCGGGAGGAAGACTCGTGCTGGATTTCCACCTTGGCTTTCTCCGCCGAGTCCATCAGACGCTGCACCACCATGGGGTGATTGCATGTGCCGTGGGTGATGCTGGGGCCGCCGCCCAGGGTCACATCGCCGTGCTTGGTCTTGTCGATGCCCGGCGTGTCCGTGGCGTGCGTGACATCCAGAACCACCGCCACGTCCGGCATGAGCCGGTTGGCGATCATCTTGGCTCCGTTACCCCCAATCTCCTCCTGGATGGCGTTCACCGCCACCACGGTGGCCCCGGGGCGCTTTTTCTTCGCGCTCAGGCGCTTCATGACCTGCGCGATAATGAAGCCACCGATGCGATTGTCCAGCGCCCGGCCCAGGATGAGTTCCTTGCCCATAAACTCCGCACCGTAGGAATACACCGCCGGGTGCCCCACACGGATGCCAGCCTCAGCGACTTCCTTTGGGTTCGAGGCACCAATATCCACATACAGCTCGTGCACCTGGGGGGCCTTTTCGTTCTCGCGTTCACGAATGTGAATGGCCGTGTTGCCAATGATGCCGCGCACCACGCCCTTGTCCCCCAGAATGTCCAGACGACGCCCACGGGCCGTGGCCGCGTCGGATCCGCCCACCCGGTCGAGGTAGAGGAAGCCGTCCTTGGTAATCATCTTCACCATGAAACCGATCTCATCGGCATGGGACTCCAGCATGATCTGCTTGGGCTTTTTCGCGCTGCCTTCCAGCGTGGCCCAGGCGGTGCCGTAGGCATCACTCTCTACGCGATCGGAAAACTTGCGCACATACTCAGCCCACTTGCGCTGGCCGCGCCACTCGAATCCGGTCGGGCTGGGGGTGTTGAGATAATCGAGGAGGAATTCTTTGGCAGAGGCTTCAAGCATGGGACTGAGAACGGTGAAAGGAGGGTTGGAGAAGTTCTACGGGATCGTGGTCGAACCCAGATGGAAAGGATGCAATTAAAACCAGATCTGGACAGTGGGCACAAGTACGGGGATCAATCAAGCACGACTGCTTCGCAGACCGCGCGCCAGGAATCCTCATATCACGCTACGATGACCGCCGAGGACCAGACGTGCGGGGCATGACGACGAGGAAGTTCCGCACCCTGGAAAACTCTCGCTCACTGTGCTCCTGGCCATCCTCCGTCCGCCACCAGAGTCCTGTGGAACTGCCGCCGTCAAAATTCAGGGCGCGCTTCACGGCGATTTCGGGGATGACCGCACGGGTGGCGAGCAGGTCGGAGAGCTCACGCAACGTGACGCTTTTGCAGGTGCCAATCGCCCAGCTCCCTGCCTGGTCGGTCAGGATGAAGGTGCGAACTCGGCGCTTGGTCGCCTCCAGCCCTGCCACCGGCTGCCCCGCGTCAACGAGACGAGGCCCCGCCTGAAAGAGTTGGGTCGTGCCTTTTAGGTCGGAGTACTCGTCCTTCCACATCAAGGTGGGTCTGCCATTTCTCACCACAAAGACTCCCCCTAACAAAGAACTGCGCTGGAATGCTCCCGCCCTGGCCCCGTTGCTTATCTCAAGGCCCAAGGGTTGGAACTCCGGGGTGAAGTATCCACCGTTGCATCCCGCCACGGCGCCCAGCTCTTTCATCTTCGTGGCCAAAGACACCGCTCCGGCACGGTCCGGCTGGCTTATCACGCGCAGATCATATTTGCCTGAGGTGAAAAGGATCAGGTTCAAATCTGCCTCGGTGGGGCCGGCCAGCTGCTTCTTGACCTGTACCGCACCGCCGGACAGTCTTTCGGCCGCGGATTGAAAGCGCACTGTCCACTGCGCTGGCAGCGTCTCCACCATCGCGCTCATCAGTAGCAAAAACGGTGCGAGACGAGAAGTGAGCCGGAAGGAGAAAACCATGCGCCACAGAACGATTCCGCCCCGGAAACTCAAGAAGTTCTTGGGACCCGATCTATTTCTGAAGGGGGCGAATCACCACACAGTTTTTCACGAACCACATTTCCTTTTCGTGGACCACTACCTTTCCCATTTCATCTTTGCCCCATAGCCCCGAGGACGGGCCGCCATCGAGATTCAGCGCTCGGTTCACCTTAAAACCCACCAGGCCAGGTCCCTGATTGGCCAGTAGTGCGGCCAGCTCTCTCAACCCAATCCTCGAAGTCACCCCCATGGCCCACAGCGAGCCCCCATCGTGTGCGATGAAAGTTCTGCGAACGCGAACATCCTCTCCAGCACCGGTAAATCGACGCACGCCATCGACCAGCACTGGACTGCATTGCACAAAGGACTCCGCTTCGAAGATCCGCATCGAGAGAATCTCTTTCTCCGTCCAGATCTGGGCTTTTCCTGACCGCACTCCGACTCCGCCACCCCACTCTCCGAACTGCTGGTACTCGCCCGTGGCCCGCCCTTGCACCACCTGCAGACCCGCAGGAGCAAATGTGGCTGGATCAAAGTACCCGCCATTGCAGCCGGCGATCACGTTCTCCTCCGTCATCCAGCGATGCATGGGCAGTGCCGTCTCCTTGGTCCCCCTCGCCAACACCTCCACTTTCACCTTTGAGGAGTCGAAGGTTACTACCTGCAACCAACCGTCCAGTGGATTACTGAGGTCCTTTCGGCTCCACGCCACTTCGTGGCCCAAGGAAACAACCTCCCTCTGCGACTGGGCGCTGCTGTCTCCAGGCAGGCCCGAAACCAGCAGCAGGATCATTGCAAGTCGCCGAGTCATGCCGCTGGCCATCTCGTAAAAGATCTTCAAATCAAGCCCGCTCCGCCAGCCACGCCACCACCTTGCCCAAGGCGCGGGATCGATGGCTAAGTTGATTCTTCACCTCCGGCGGCAGCACACCGAAGCTGTTCTCATAGCCTTCGGGGACGAACAGCGGGTCATAGCCAAAACCTCCCTCTCCATCCTCCGCCAGCAAGAGTCGCCCTTCCACCGCGCCATCAAACACACCCAGCACACGTCCATTCTGAGCCAGCACCATGCAGCAGCGGAAACGGCCGTTGAAAAGGGGCGTTTCCGTCTGCTTGGCCAGTTCGGAAAGTTGCTCCTTCAACAGCTTGCGATTGTCTGCATCCGTTGCGTTGACTCCAGCGTATCGAGCCGAGATAACGCCCGGCGCACCATCCAAGACATCGACCTCAAGGCCTGAGTCATCTGAGAGCACCAGCGCATCGGGCAGAGCCATGCTGGCGGCGAGTGCCTTGATGGTGGCATTGGCCTCGAAAGTCTCGCCCGTTTCCTCAGGCTGGGGCAGATGTGGGTGCGCGGTCAGGTCCGAAACGTCATAAGCGTCTCCAAGCATGCTGCGAATCTCGCCCGTTTTGTGCGGGTTACCGGTAGCGACGAAAAGTGATTTCACGCCTCCTTTTTAACATCACTTCCGGACCAAATACAGGCCAAATCCTGCAGCATCCTCCGGCCCCCAGGAAAAACTCACAACGCGTTGAGCAAGAGCGAACAAACACATGTCCTGTGCAACAGGATTGTGACTTGATCTGATACAGAAATGCTTGTAGAGACACGTGCAATGGAAAAACTCCCCAATTTTTCGATCACAAAAGAATCATTTTCACTAAGGTCCCCTCTCTATGCTTCATTTATGGCATGGCCGGTGCTCTGAGCATGACAGTCCGAACCCCTTTGCTCATGACACGAAACCGGTCCCCCCATCCCACCCCATCGCGTGAAGCTGTTGCAGTCGAACGCCTTTTGTGCGCCGCCCGCAGCCCCCGTCGCCACAGGGAACGCCTGAACGTCCTCCGGCTGGCCCTTATGGGCGAGCGCAGTCTTACCCGGCTGGCCGAAGCTGGCACCATGTCCCGCGCAAGCGTGGCGGGCTGCCTGGCCGCATGGCGCAATGGCGGCTTTGCCAAGCTGCTGGACAGCACCGCAGTCTCCCGGCTACCTCAACACGTGGTGCTGGCTTTCCGAGAAGGCATCGAGCGCCATCAATGGCAAAACGTCACTGAAACCCGCAAATGGCTGCAGGAGCAGTTTGATGTCTCCATTCCGCTGCGCGCTCTGCGCTATTGGATGATCGTGGAGACAGCCGGCGCCAACTTCGTCGCCCCCGCAGCCATGGACAACGACCTCAATGCCGATGCCCCTACGCGACGCATCGTCCTCCCGGGTCAGCGCACCCTCACCACACCGCTGCCTGTCAGCCGTCGTGACCGTCTTGCAGCGACACTTCCCGTGACGATGCGGGCCCTGCTTTAGGCCTCGCGCAGCATTGCAAATCTAGAACGCCCCCCATCCCGCATCCTTCACAAGGTGCGGGATTTTTTATTTCATCGAACTGCTGCACCCGGCCTTGGGAGTCAGGTGCCGTCTCCTTCTCTCACCCCGCTCCTTGACTTGGACTCCCGCCCCTTCAGGATGAAAACACACGCATCCTCATGGGCATTCACAATTTCATTGCATCAGCAGCTTCCACCTCCGCTGCGACGACACTTCCATCTCCGTGGATGGTTTTCCCTTTTGTGGTGCTGCTGCTCTGCATCGCGCTCATGCCCTTGTTCGCAGCCCGGTTCTGGGAACACCACTACGCCAAAGTCGTCATCAGCCTTGGCCTGGTGACCACGGCCTACTACGTCTTTGGTCTCCAGCACGGCAGCGCCATGCTCCATTCGATGATGGAGTACCTCAGCTTCATGGCCCTCATCGGCTCCCTGTTTGTGATCTCCGGTGGCATCAACATCCGGGTGAAGGGCGAGGCTACGCCATGGGTCAACACCCTCTTCCTCCTGGTGGGAGGGGTGGTGGCCAATCTGGTGGGCACCACGGGAGCCTCCATGCTGCTAATCCGCCCCTGGATCCGGATGAACAAATACCGCATCACGCAGCTTCACGTGGTGTTCTTTATTTTCATCGTCTCGAACGTGGGCGGTGCCCTCACCCCCATCGGCGATCCCCCGCTCTTCCTCGGCTTCCTCCGCGGGGTTCCTTTCTGGTGGGTGATTCAGCATGTCTGGCCTGCGTGGTTGCTGACCTTGGGTCTGCTACTGGCGCTGTTTTACATCCTGGATCGGCGGAACTATGGCCGGGCCCCCAAGGGCATCGCCACGGCAAACACTTCCCAGGAAACCTGGCAGTTTCGGGGCCTGCACAACGCCTTCTTCCTGCTGGTGGTGCTGGCGGCAGTGTTCTTTCCGCAAACCTGGAAGGTGGGCACGGACCATTTCTCGCTGAGCATCGGCTCCATCGTGATGATTGCCGCCGCCACAGCGTCCTATTTCACCACATCCCGTCCAGTTCATGAGGCCAATGACTTCAGCTTTGGTCCAGTGAAAGAGGTAGGGTTCCTGTTCATCGGCATTTTCCTGACCATGGTGCCAGCGCTGGAGTTGCTCGGCTCAGGTCAGGGCATCCATCTCACCACTCCGCTGCAATACTATTTCACCAGCGGGTCGCTCTCGGCCTTTCTGGACAACGCCCCCACCTACCTGACTTTCCTCGCTGCGGCCATGGGAAATGCCGGGCTGGATGTCGGGTCCGCTGACCACGTTCGAATGTTCCTCGCCTCTCACGCGCCATTTGTCGTCGCCGTGTCTCTCGGCTCAGTGTTCTTTGGTGCTGGCAGCTATATCGGCAATGGCCCCAACTTCATGGTGAAAGCGATTGCAGAAAAGGCCGGGGTGCATACCCCCGGATTTCTGGGTTATCTGTTCCGCTTCTCACTGCCCATGCTCGTGCCAGTCCTGGCGGTGGTCGGGTGGTTGACGCTGAGATAGGCAACCGGAAATCATGGGCAAGGCTTTTGGCCGACAGGCACAAACCCCTCATCCTTGAAGAACACCCTTCATTCAATCCATGATCAACTCGCCATCTGACCCTTGGTTGATCAGCCGGTAGAATCTCGAAGTAAGTTTGGTCAAACCAACGGCAAATTGAAGCGAGCGAGGTCTCGAATACTCCGCGCGCTTCAGCTTCCACCGAGTGAAGTCGCCCCCCCTTCGTTCCTTAGGCGAGGTTGGAGTTCCGCCCCGCATGCGGGACGGTCAGTACGCACCACGACTGCCCCATCGCCATCCTCCAGCACCTCCAAATCTCGCGAAGCGTCTTGGAGTACGGTGGCTCGACTCCGTTCTCTAACCGTGATCACAGACGAATTGCGGCAATGGCAGCGTGAGCGGAGGAGAAGGCGGACGCAGCAGATGCAAGCGACGCTCCAGGACTCTGGCGTGCAGTCCGGTAATTCCAGCCATCATCAGAATCCAGGGAGAACTTGCGCCCCCCAAACGCAAACTGGGACGACTTCACGTCGTCCCAGCAGTCAAAGTCTTTGGTCTTCTGTCTTCCAGTCTTTCGTCTTCCTTAGTCCGCCGTCATCTTCGGTGCAGCGATCTTCACCGTTCCAGGAGGCGGAGGCGGTTGCGGCTTGGGCGGGGTGAAGTTCACCTCGAACTCGGCCACATTCTTCTGGTAGAAGGGATTGCCGTAAAGCTCCCACACCACTGGCACGCCTTCGGTGTCAGCATAGTCACGAGCAGCAAGGAAGGCTTCCACCGAATCCTTGAACACATAGAACCACATCACGGTGTTGGGCTCGCTCTTAAATTTACGGACCGCACGCTGATACGTGGAAGCGGGATTCTTGAACTGCTCAATGCCTTCTCCCCCTTGCGGATTGGGGGTCAAACGCATGGGCATGCGCGGCGCATTGGGAGCTTCCACCACCTCCATCTTCAGGTCGCGCACCGGGAGGCGCAGATTCACAAAGTGCTGCGCGATCTTTTTCTGGTCGAAGACAGTCTTCATCTTCGGCACATCCTTGCCGCGCACTTTCTCCATGACCGGATTGCCAAACGTGTCTTTCACCGGCACTTCACCAAAGACGAGACTCTTCTGATTCTTCTCGATTTCCTGGACGACATACTTCATGAACTCGATGTCGTTCAAATAGTACACCTTGCCGCCAGTGACGATGAAGCGTTGCACTGTGGCATTTTCAGGAATCTCACGTGGATTAGGCAGCTTCACCACTGTCGCGGGTGGCGGCACGTACCGGGGCGTGGAATCAATCGCTTTCTTGAGCTTGTCCAGTTCGGCCAAGAGCTTGTCCACATCTTCCTTGCTGGTGTCGCGGACTTTCTTACGCTCCTCAAGTTGCTTACGAAGCTCATCCAAGTCCATGTGCTTGGGCGAATTCTTATCCATGGAAAGATCCATGGTCTTGAGCTCTTCAGTGGCCTTTTTAAGAGCCTGCTGAGTCTCCTTCATCTCTTCCTCGAGCTTCTTGGGATCTTCCTTGGGGGTATCCTTGACCACCACCTTCTTCAGCTCTTCCAGCTGTTCTTTGGTGACGGGCGGCAGATCGGAGAGCACCTTGCGCACGGCTTGGGCAAGGCTGATGCCGATCATCACCAGCACGATGATCAACACGCCCACCACGTTGGTCATGGTGTCCATGAGGGCGACGAAGGGCAATTCTTCGTCATGAGCTTCTCTGCGTTTGGCCATGGCAGTAAGGGGCTGAGGCTTCGATCAGACGGGGCTTAAGGCTTGGGGGGCTGGGCTCCTGCGGCAGGAGCGGGAGCCGGTGCGGGTGCGGGTGCAGCAGCAGGCGCGGCGGCAGCTGCTGGCTTTGGTGCTGCAGCAGGAGCAGCACCAGCGGCGGGCATGAGCTTCGCCTCAGGTGGCGGAGGCAGGGTACCGAGGAAATCCTTGAACATTTGAAGGTCCACATCTCCACGCCCCGGCAGCAGCAGCTTGCCGATCTGGGTGACTTGATAGTTGTAGGTGGTCTGGGCCCAACCTGCGGCGTTGTTGAAAGCACCCGTGCCATCATCCCGCATGAGGAAGATGATCTTGGAGTTGGGCACATTCTTCACTTCCTTGAGGAAGTGGTTGTAGGCCGCGTCGGCTACGATCACTTCTGCCGCGGCACTGACCTGAGTGCGAGTCTTGGCATCCCAATAGATGATGATACGTCCACCGCCCGCCTCTACAAAGAAGACCTTGGTCCCCTTCGCCAGGCCGGAACCACCCGGCTGCACCATCACCGGCGGGGGTTTCTTGTCCGGCGGAATTTGGAGCTTCTTCAGCTCTTCCATGAGCGCGGCGATTTCCTTTTTCATCTCCGCCTGCGTCTTGGTAAGGCCTTCGATTTCGAGGAGCAGGTTGTCCAGTTCCTTCATCAGGTTCTGGCTCAGCTCCTCGTTCATCTTCTGAATGTCCGCTCCGGTGCTCAGCAGCTTGCGCAGCTTGGCTGAGCGTTCTTCTTTTTCCTGGAGCTCTTTCTTGAGCTTCTCCAGGGCGGCGAGTTTTTCCTTAATCAGCGTCTCTGTGCTGACGTCTTCCTTCTGCTTCTTCTGAAGCTCCACGAACTCCTTGGACATCGCCAGTTCTTCTGGCGTGCGTCCGTTGGTCTGCTGGGACTGGGCCACGCACAGCACCACAATGATGAGGATCAGCACCCCAATCAGGGAACACAGAATGTCCAGGAAGGGAATTAGGAGAAGCTCCTCAGTCTTGTGGCGGCGGCGGCTCATGGATCAGCGGTCAGCGGCTCAGAATTGCAGGGGTGAAAGAGTCAGCACAGGCACAGGGGAAGAAATCAGTCGCGGCCGAACCAGCCCTTTTTCTTCACCTGCTGAACGAGAATTTGCTTTTCACCCAGCTCTTTGAGCACGGTGTTCAAGCCACGCACACCCGTCTCAAGCGCACCCATGTACTGGGTGACAACTTTGAGGGAATCTTTGAGGGACTCCTGCATCTCCGTGCGCATCTGGGTGGTGTTGTTGATGAATTCCTTGGTGACCACCTGCTGGAAGGCGTCAGAGCGTTTGTCCAGATTGCTGGCGTATTCGTTCATCCGCTTCGACAGCTCATTGAGGTCCACAAGGAACTCCTTCTGAGCACCGGCCAGGCCGCGCATAACGGAGTCGGCAATTGCCGCCACATCGCCACCACCCGCGCCAGCACCATCGTTCAGGCGGGGCAGGAGCACTTCGTTGCAGAAGGCGTCGATCTCGTTGAGCATCTCGTCCTCGTTCTTGGCGAGCGCGTTCATGGGGAAGTTCAGGAACACGGCAAGCACAAGGCCCAGCAGCGTCGCATCGAACGCCGTACCCAGACCGCTTGTCACCGCGCTGATGGATCCCACGATCGCGCTGACGTCATCCATGTTGGCAAAGCTCATGCCACCGATGGCGTGAGAGAGACCGATAACCGTACCGATGAAACCCATGAGCGGAATGGCCCAAAGGAACGCCTTCAGCATGATGTAGCTGCCGCCGATACGGGCACCGTCGATGCTCGACTGGCTGGACATCATGGAGCCGACATCCGGGGTGTTCTGACGAACTTCGAAGAGTTCCAGCGCCTTGCGAATGCGGTTCACCATCAGGCTGTCACGCAGACGGACAGGCATGTTGTAGAGGTGGTCGATGAAACTGCCGACGTTCTGGCCGTTGATTTCGCGGCCCAGTTCTGCTGGAAGCACATCCAGGAACAACGCTTCACGCTGGTGCTTCAACTTGCCGAGCTTGAGATAGAGAATCGCAGCCGCCCAGAAGAAGAACATCGTGTTGATGAAGCTGATCAGGAAGTGCTTGAAGAACACGTTCGCGATCGTCTCCATCGAGGAGTATTCCGCCACAGCCTTGGCTGCTGGTGCCTGGAAGGGGTACACGATGCCGAACCAGGCAATGGTCAACACAACGCCGATGGCAAAGCTCAGATACCCGTTGGGGTTCGTGGGATCGCTTTCCTTCCACCCAAGGCGCTCGGGTCTCTGAACGAAGCTGTCCAAGCCCCCACCCACAGGCGGAGGGGGAGCGGCGTCAGGCAACGGTGCAGAGCTGCTGTAAGAAGGGGCGGCACCAGGAGAGGGCGCGTCTGCGGCAGGCGGCGTACCACCAATGTTTTCAGGAATCTGCAGCTTTGTATTGCAGCCGGGGCAGCGGACCACTTTGCCAGCCCATTCCGGCTCGGCCTTCAGACTCATGTCACATGATGGGCACTTGAACTTCACGTTGGGGACCTCCTGGGATGAACAGTTAATTTCGAATGATACATTTATGACAGGTGCAGTGACACGTGCGTGACACCCACCAGCCGAACCTTAGCGCACCGTTTGTACCCTGTACATACCTCCCAGAACACGCATAAAAAGGCGTTCTGGCGGGGTACTAAATCTACCGGGCTTGGGGCTAAAGTCGTGCATGGAGAAAAACTCAGAGCTCCAAGGGCGGAGCGCGCGGGAGCTTGAAACAAGCAAGCACATCTTGCAAGCGCTTGATCCCATTAAATCACGAAAGCACCGATAGTAGTTTCCCGCGCATCAGAGCAGAAAACAGTCACACTGGCACCCAGAGTGATCACTCCCTGCCCATGTGATTTGTGAAATCATGGTTCCTACGGTTTCAATCTACTTCTGGACGCGGATCCCGACCAAGCAATTCCCGTAGCGCGAGCTTGGGGGACTTATTTTGGTAAAGCACGGCATACACCTCATCCAGCAGCGGGGTGCGAACCTCCGCTGCGCGAGCAGCATGCCAGAGACTCTCAGTGTTCGGCACGCCCTCCGCCACCATGCGGGTGCTGGCGACGATCTCGGCCAGGGGCATGCCCTGCCCAAGCAACTTGCCGACCCGGTGGTTGCGACTGTGCTCTGAATAGCATGTCGCCACGAGATCCCCTACCCCGCTGAGTCCGTAAAAGGTCTCCACCTGCCCCCCTGAGGCCACGCCGAGACGCACCATCTCAGCCAGCCCACGTGTCACCAGCGCCGCAATGGCGTTATCACCCAGATTCAACCCCAGGGCGATGCCAGCCGCGATCGCGTACGCATTTTTCAAGGCACCCGCCCACTCCACGCCCGAGACATCCTCGCTGGTATAGCAGCGAAACCACGGTAGCGTGAAGCAGCTCTGGAGCGCCACCCCAGAGGCAGCATCAGCACAGGCCACCACGGCGGCCGAGGGCATCTTTCGGGAGACCTCCTCCGCATGATTTGGCCCGGAAAGCGCTGCGAGATGGTGCTGAGGAAAGTACTCCTCCAGGAGCTGTGACATGCGCCGCCCCGTGGCAAGCTCGATCCCCTTCGTACAGGAGACCAGCACCTCATTGCCTGAGAGCACCTCAGCATCCCTCAGCGCCCCTGCGACAGTGCGCATGGCCTTGGACGGGGTGACAAACAGCACAAGATCTGCCGGCTGCAGCCGATTGAGGTCGTGCGTGGCCTCCATCTCACCTTCGATGACCCGGCCGGGCAGATACCTTTCATTGCACCGGGTGGTGGCGATCTCCTGCATGAGAGATTCATCCCGCCCCCAGAACTGCACCCGCAGGCCACGTTGGGCCAGCATCGCCGCCAGGGCCGTGCCCCAGCTGCCCGCACCCATGACAATCGCACGTTCCATCTTCGCCGTTTCTGCACCCATGACTACTGCTTTACGCCCCCTTTTTTGTCCTTGGACTTGCGATTGAACCGGCTCTCAGTCCCGGACATCATCCGCTTGATATTGGAACGGTGCCGCACCACCACGAGGATGCCCATCACCAACCCGAGGGCGAGCAGGATGTAGGCACCCACATTGAGCCCGCCTCCAATGAGCATGATGACATACATGGAGATCGGCAGGCTGATGGCCGCCCCGATCGAGGCCAACGCCACATAGCGAGTGGTGAAGAAAAGAACGAGCCACACCACAAACGCCACCAGCAGCGCCCACGGGGCGAGCCCCAGAAACGCCCCTGCGGAGGTGGCCACGCCCTTGCCGCCCTTGAAGCCCAGCCAGAAGGTGAAACTGTGCCCGATGACCGAGGCCGCCGCACACAACACCGCCACCGTGGTGACCATGGTGCTGGAGGCCCCGAGGCTGCTCAACCAGGCTTGGGCGAAAAGTGTGGGCAACAAGCCTTTCAACATATCGAGGACGAAAACGGGGATGCCAGTCTTTTTGCCCAACACACGGATGACATTGGTCGCGCCAATATTACCGCTCCCATGCTTGCGGATATCCACACCCTTCATCAACCCCGCCCAATAGCCAAACGGCAGCGAACCGCTCAAGTAAGCCAGAGCGATGGCAATGATGGCGGCAACCCAGATGTTCATGGCGTCTCTATCGCAGCGAGACCGCAGGCAGCAAGCTCAAAAAAGACTGAGTGGTGACGCAGGCTTCCAGCCTCTGGGTGGTACCGGCGTCCCGCCGGTACAGTTCAGTGCGGTGCTGTCGGCCGTAGTTCGACTGTCCCCGCCATCCAGTACGCCGAAGGGACGTGCGAACTGAGTCCATCGCGGTGACTGGGAAGAAGGGATCGCAGTCGTCCATCGCTCCGCTCACATGCGGGGCTGGAACCCCCGCCTCCTTTTGGTTTCCGGGCCGGCATTCAGTAAAAGGTGAGCGAGACATTCCTGTCCAGTTCAGTCACGCCACCTTTGGACATCAGGCCTTCACGTCTTCTGTCTCAGGCGAAGCCGTCACGCCGCCACCATGTCGCCCTTCGAGGCACTCTTGCCTTGATGCAGCACACGATGCACCACCGCGGCCACATCGGGCGCGAGGTAGGGCTTGGGTAGAATGTCATCGAAGCCCTGGCAGATGTAGCTGTCGCGAGCCTCCTCCACCATACCACCACTAGAGGCAATGACACGGGCCGCGGGATCGAGAGCTTTGATGGCCTTCATGGATTCCTCGCCATTGAGGCCGCCTTTCAGCGTCAGATCCATGATCACGGTGTCCACCTGCTCGCCTTCCAGAAGGAGGCTCCGGTAGGTGGACACAGCTTGTTCGCCGCTCTCTGCTTCGTAAACCTTGTAGCCGCACTGCCTGAGCACAGCCAGAATCACCTGGCGCAGGCGGTCTTCATCATCCACCACGAGCACGGTTCCCACGCCAGACTGCAGACCGCGTGAGGCGGGCTTGGCAGGCGCGGAGACAGCCTGCTTGGCGCGCGGCTGGGTCGCCGGGAGCCAGAAAGTGATCTCCGTGCCGACATTCTTCATGGAGGAAGCCACGATGTGGCCCGCATGCTCCAGAATGATGCGCCGGCAGGTGGTGAGGCCGATGCCATTGCCATCAGGCTTGGTGGTGAAGGATTCCTGGAATACGCGACGGGCCACGTCAGGATCCATGCCGCAACCGCGATCGCGAACCAGAAGCTCGACATACGGTCCGGGCTGCAGCTGGTGGTGACCCTGAGGCACCACCACGTTGCGGGCCAGCACATCCATATAGCCATGGTTGTTCATGGCCTGGATCGCATTGATGATCAGGTTCTGCAGGACTTGGGTGATCTTCGCGCCATCCACCACCGACCACCAAAGGTCCTTGGGCAGATGCATGTGCAGGGTCACCCCGCTGCCACTCTGGGCGACGCGAGCGGTCTCGCGAATCAGATCGGCCATGTCCACCGGCTCGCGTGAGGCGGGGATGTCCTTGGCCATCTTCATAGTCTGCTGAATGAATGCACGGGCCTGCTGCGAGGCTGCCAACGCCTCATCCACGTGATGCCCCACCGCCGGGACACCACCCGGGGAAAGCCGGGCCGCCTCGGAGAGGTTGGTCATCATGATGCCCAGCAGGTTGTTCAGATCGTGAAACACCCCAAGGGAAAGCGTCGCCAGGTTGTCATTGCGCAGGCGACGGCTGTCGTCCACCTCCACTACTCCTGGCCCACCAGCAGGACTCGCCGCCGGGGCCGCGAGTGCTGGCGCCACCGTGAGCGTGTAGTTATAGACACTGCCGTGCTCGTCCTGCACCGCGCGGATGCGCCAGGCGCACCGCTGCGTGCCGCCACCATAGAGCGTCTTCAGACTGCCTTCCCACTGGGAGGCACCCCCCTGCTTCACCGCTCCACGCAGAGTTTGCATGAGATCGTCGGCCTCAGTCTGAGAGGCTACGAGCTGCGTGACAAAGCGCTCCCGCAGCCCGCTCTCGGGCTCGGCGCCCACCATGGCAGCCATACGGGTGTTGTGGAGCAGAATACGGGGTCCCAGACGGTGAGAGAGGTTAGCCTCCACAATCATGATGCCCTCGCTCGCTTGATCGAGCGCGGTACGCAAAAAGGAGTTGGCCAGATGGGCCGTCTTCAGCGGATCTGCGCCCGTGTCGGGAGCTGCGCAGACGCGCGAGCGGGGAGTTTCGACGGCGAGGGCGGACATGTCGGCCATAATAGTTAACAGTCCTTAGCTTTTAGCATGTTACGAGCTTTACAGCAAAGCCATTTTTTCAGTCTCACCCATATTATAGTAAATGGGACGCAGGGGTTATTGAAGTGCGCGATTTTTATGGAAACAGTCTCCATTCCCGCCAAACCAGCGGAAAGGATCTTGGCGGGCAAGGTAGAATTCCCTTGCGTCGCCCCTCTTTTCCCGTATTCTCGCGACCCCTATGTCCAAAAACGCAGGCATCGCCAAAACGCGGAAAGCAGTTTCCAAGCGGTTCAAAATCACCGGAACGGGCAAAGTGCTCCGTCGCCGGCAGGGCAAGCGTCACTTGCTCCAGAACAAGAGCCGCAAACGGAAACGCTCCCTCGGTAAGACCGTCCTCGTGGACCACACGGACGTCGCAGCAGTCAAGGCCAACATGCCTTGGTCCTGATGCTCGCTCCTGAGTGACCATGAAGGCTGCTATTGCAGCCACGACGACCCGGCCTGGTTTCGCTTCTTTTAGCGGGACCTTCGATCAAGTGAGGCCACCGTCGAGTTCCAAACCAACAGCTTGATCCAGGAAAGAAGAAAATGCCAAGAGCCACCAACGCACCCGCCAGTCGCGCCCGCCGCAAGCGTACCCTTCAGAAAGCCAAGGGTTTCCGCGGCTTCCGTTCGAAATTGTTCCGTTACGCCAAGGACGCCGTCCGCAAGGCGATGACCTACGCCTATCGCGACCGCAAGGTTCGCAAGCGTGAGTTCCGCAAGCTTTGGATCCAGCGTATCAACGCCGCCACTCGCGCACAGGGTCTGAGCTACAGCCGATTTACCGAGGGCTTGAAGGCCGCGGGCATCGAGCTTGACCGCAAGGTCCTCTCCGATATCGCCATCAAGGACGCCGCTGCTTTCAACGCCATCATCCAGCAAGCCAAAACAGCCCTGGAGAAGAAGGCTGCTGCTTAAGCATCCGGAGCCAACCCCGTAAGGTGTGCCGGTTTCGCGACGAAAAGCACACTTTACCCCTCCAAAAAATTCAACGAAAGCCGGGGCAGCTTTGCTCCGGCTTTTTTGTTTTTTAACCGGTCCGCCCTGACCCGATTTTCCCGCACTCCTCCCCTTTCCCATGCTCTCAGAACTCGACACCATCCAGCTCGAAGGTCTCACCCTGCTGGCCTCCGTGGGCGATGAAACCGCCCTCGAAGCCTTGCGAGTGAACTTCTTGGGCAAAAAAGGCCGCCTCACCGCAGTCGCCTCCCAGATGCGGGACGTTCCTCCCGACCAGAAAGCCGCTGTCGGCGCCAAACTCAACGAGGTCCGCACCGCCCTGACTGCCGGCATCGAGGAAAGACTCCTCTCCCTTCAGGCAGAGAAAGACGCTGCCTCCGTTCAGGGCATCGATATCACCCTGCCTGGCCGTCCCTCCCCCGGTGCCACGCTCCACCCACTCTCCCGCATCCGCGACCGCGCCATCCAGACGCTCCGCCGGATGGGTTTTGCCGTGGCGGACGGTCCAGAAATCGAAACAGAGTGGCACTGCTTCGACGCGCTCAACACCCCCGCCGACCACCCGGCCCGCAATGAGAAGGACACCTTCTATCTTCCGGACGGCCGTCTGCTGCGCACGCACACCTCCTCCGTCCAGATCCGCACCATGGAGGTGGTGAAGGCCCTTCCTGTGCGCATCATCGCTCCCGGCGCCGCCTACCGCCGCGATGAGATCGATGCCACCCATCTGAGCGTCTTCAATCAGCTCGAAGGCCTGTACGTGGACAAGAATGTCAGCCTCGCGGACCTCAAAGGCACTCTGGAAGTCTTCTTCCAGGAGATCTTTGGCCCCCAGACCCAGGTCCGTTTCCGCCCCCACTTCTTCCCCTTCACCGAGCCCAGCTTTGAGATCGACATCAAGCTCGAGGTGAAAGGCCAGGAGGCCCGCTGGATCGAGATCGCTGGCTGCGGCATGGTAGACCCTGCCGTCTTCCAGGCCGTATCCCAGATGCGCGGCGACAACCTCTTCAACCCCGAGGAAGTCACCGGCTTTGCCTTCGGCATGGGCCTCGACCGCCTCGCGATGATCCTGCACGGCATCACCGACATTCGCCACCTCATTGAGAACGACGTCCGTTTCTTGTCTCAGTTCTAGACAGGATTAACAAGATTTCGGAGAGATTTACAAGATGAGAACGGCTGAGGACGAGCTCACGCACAAGATCATTGGCTGCGCCATGAAGGTGCACAACGCCCTCGGTCCTGGTTTCCTCGAATCCGTCTACCATCGATGCATGGAAATTGAGCTCGCCGCTCAAAACATCATCTTTGAGTCCGAAAGGAAGCTCAATGTGTTCTACGAAGGCAAGATCGTCGGACACTTCATCGCTGACCTGTACATCTCCCCGAAACTAATTGTTGAACTCAAGGCGATCGAATCGATCACGCCCTCTCATGAGGTGCAGCTCGTGAACTACCTCGCCGCCACCGGCATCGACAACGGATTGCTTCTCAACTTTGGCAGCCAAAGCCTCCAGCCCAAACGCAAGTTTCGCCTTAGCAAACCCAAACCAGCTTCCTTCGACGGTCATCCTTCGCTGACAGCCTCCGAATGACGCCCTCCCGACCGTCATCTTGTTAATCTTTTTAAAATCCTGTTAATCCTGTCTATGAAAGTCTCCCTCTCCTGGCTTAAAACGCACCTCGACCTCTCCGACAACACCGTCGACAGCATGCGTGATCTCCTCACGTTTGCGGGCATTGAGGTGGAGGACATTGAGGTTCGGGGTGTTGACTCCGACAAGATCGTGGTCGCGCAGGTTCTTGAGTCCGTCCAGCATCCAAATGCGGACCGCCTAAGCGTGTGCCAGGTGGATGACGGCAGCGGCACGCCGCGCCAGATCGTCTGTGGCGCGAAGAACTACAAGGTGGGCGACAAGATCCCGCTGGCACTGCCGGGAGCCATTCTCCCCGGCGGACTGGAGATCAAGGCGGGCAAGCTCCGCGATGTGGTCTCCAATGGCATGATGTGCAGCGGTCGCGAGCTGGGCATTGGCGATGATCACGCCGGCCTTATGATCCTGGATCCCTCTTTGAAGGTGGGCACACCGTTCACGGAAGTGGTGCCCCCAGATGTGGTGTTCGATCTGGAAATCACCCCCAACCGTCCAGATCTGCTGAGCCACACCGGTCTGGCCCGCGAACTGGCCGCCCTGACCAAGAAAGGTCTCGAACCCAAGTCGCCTGTTCCGCAAGCAACGGTGAAGGAGGCGACACCCGATCAGGTGCGTCTGGATACGACCGAGCGATGCCCTCTCTACAGCGCTCGCATCATCAAGGGCGTGAAGGTGGGCCCGAGCCCTGAGTGGCTCCAGCGCCGTCTTCAGAGCGTAGGCCTGCGCCCCATCAACAACGTGGTGGACATCACGAACTTCGTCCTGCTCGAGGTGGGCCAGCCGCTGCACGCGTTCGATCTCGACAAGTTGAACGGCGGAATCATCGTCCGCCAGGCGGTGGATGGTGAGAAGATCGTGGCGCTCGATGCGGCCAACTATGAGCTCACCACCGACGACCTCGTCATCGCGGATACCAGTGCCCCGGTGGCCATCGCCGGAGTGATGGGTGGCGAAGCCTCCAGCGTCACGGAAACAACCACCGACCTCCTGCTGGAGTCCGCCTACTTCACCCCCAGCTTCATTCGACGTACTGCCCGGCGTCTGGGCATCAGCTCCGACTCCAGCTACCGCTTTGAGCGCGGCGTGGATCCGCAAGGCGCTCTGGCCGGCTCAGACCTGGCGGTGAAGATCATCCTCGAGATCGCCGGCGGCACCGCCGAGGCCGAAGTGCTAGTGGCGGGCACCGCCCCCCAGCTCACCCAGGATGTCACCTTCGACGAAACCCGGGCTCGCAATCTCATCGGCATCCCCGATCTGAGTCGCGAGGAGATGCACGGCGTGCTCGCCGGCCTGGGGCTGGCGAAGAAGAGCAAAACAGAGACCACCTCCCTCTGGCACATCCCTTCCTACCGCGGGGACCTCCAGCGCTCCGTGGACTTGGTCGAGGAAGTCGCTCGCGTGATCGGTCTGGACCGTGTGCCCAGCCGCACCGCCGCCGCCTTCTCTCCGAGCCTTGCCCCCGACCGCACCTATGACTTCACCATGACCCTGCGCCAGGCCTTGGTGAACCGGGACGTCTTTGAGGCCCAGACCCTGCGCCTCATCTCCGGATCCCAGCTCACCGACGTCCTCGGGCCTGCCCTGACGCCGGACAAAGCCGTGGGAGTGAAGAACCCGCTCAGCGAAGATCACACCACGCTGCGCCCCAGCCTGGTCCCCGGACTGATCGCCACCGCAGCTCTCAATATCCGGCAGGGACTCCAGCGCCTGCGTTTCTTCGAGATCGGCCGCGTCTTCTTGAAGAATCCCAACGGCAGCACTCGTGAGGAAGAACGCCTCGCCCTGCTCCTGAGCGGCCCTTCTCTGCCGCCCAGTTGGCACGCCAAAGAAAGCCCCGCTCTGGAATTCACAGACCTCCGCGGCCTTCTGGAAGCGCTGCCGGGTCTGGCTGGTCAGGGTCTAGAGTTGGTGCCCAAGCCCCTCCCCGGCTGGCTCCTGAGCGCCGAGGTGAAACGGGGGAGCAAGACACTGGGCTGGGTGGCCCAGCTCCATCCTTCCCGCGCCCGCGAGCTGGACGCCCGCAGCCCCGTCTTCGTGGCGGAGCTCGCCATCAGCGCCCTCCAACAGGGCGCCCAAGGCGTGGCCAAGTTCACTGATCTGCCCCGCTTCCCCAGCGTGACACGCGATGTCGCCCTCGAGGTGCCAGCCGATCTGGCGACCGCCAAAGTGGCCGCGTTTTTCAGCACTCTCAAGGAACCCTTGTTCGCAGGAGCCTCGCTCTTCGACGTGTTCACAGACACCACGGGACAAAAGCTCGCCAGTGACAAAAAGTCCGTGGCGTGGTGCTTGACGTACCGTGCGTCTGACCGCACCTTGGCGACGAAAGAAGTGGATGAAGCTCACGCTCGTGTGCTGAAAACACTGGTTGGCACGCTCCCCGCTACCATCCGGTAAACAGCCCTTCTTGGAGCTTTTCTTTCGATCTTTGACATCAACTTTTCCGGAAACGGAATCCCCTCTCCTGCGGTGTTCGTTGTTGCAGACGCATATGGCCCGAACCGATAATTGATAGCACCGGAGACTGCGCTTTGGGTGCCGCTGCCACGCCTTCACTGGACGGCAAACGCACTTTATGCGGGTCTCCACCCTGTCGCTTTCCTTGGGAACGGCAGCCAGCTTCTGAAACGACACAAGTGGGACTCTAAACCGCTCTGCTGTTGAGCTTTGCTCCGGCGGAGCGGTTTTATTTTTTCGGGATGGTTGCTCCATTCACCAACACAACGAAACACCCGTCCGCGGCGCGGGCTTGACGGGTTTCGTCGGAGTTCTTACTCTATCTAAGATGCCTCATGTCCCCAGAGCTCGCCAGGAATCTCATCTATGCGATTGGTTGGCTGCTTCTGGCGACCATCGCAATTCTGCCGCCCTTGCTCTACTGGAAGTACGGCGTTGGAAAACCGAAGTACCTTCAACGCATCGGTGAGTATCTGGCTCTCAGGGGCCTGACTTTGACTGCGGGAAAACGCTGTCAGCGTGTTCACATGCCCTTGGACGGTGCCCTCTATGCCATCCGTTACTGCGATGCAGCAGGGCAGGAATATGAGGCTGTCGCGGCCGTGACGCCTATCGCTGGTGTGTTCATCGGTGAACAGAAGCTCCTCAACTCTAAAGAAGCAGCAACCCCGGTTCAGGCACCTCAAGAACACTGGGACTCCATCTACACGCCTACCAGCGCGATCAATCTACCCTCAGAATCGGATCTTCAACATCTCTTCAGGCTTCAGGAGGAGAATCGCCTCTTGAAACACCATCTGGCAGAGTTGCAGAGCAGCGAAGAATCTCGACGCCAATCCACAACGGCATGACAGTTGACGTTCTCCATGTGTTGTTTCCTGCATGCTGTTTGTTCATGGCAGCCCTGGCGGTCCTCTGCTACAGCGAATTGAGTCGAAGAAGCCGCCGCTTGATCGATCGCCATGTGACGGCGTTGGGGCACACCCTCCTTTCATGCAGTTCCGAAGCCTTCCTTAACGGAAGGAGCCCTTATCGCACTTACAAGATCAGATATCGAGACCAGACCGGCCGGATTCATGAAGCACTTGCGCAGACTGGCCCCCATCGCCATGTCATGATCCGCCATGAGAGGGTTGTGCAACCAGGCTCCGGCCCACCGCCTCTGCCCATTCACGAACAGATCCGAATACTGGAAAGTGAAAACGAAGCTCTGCGGCAGGAGATCAACCGTCTATCGGTCGGCTCAGATTCACGTACTTCGCCCTCCTGAAGCACTCGCTCAAATTCAAGACTCGTCTGTAAAAGCTGTCCAGAGCTCTAGCCCGGCCTTGATGAGGGCCGGACTTCGTCAAGCATGCCTCAGATCTTCTTCGTGGAGCTCCAGCGTCTGTCGAATCTTGGTGGCGTGACGCGAAGGCGAAGCTTGCAGACACTGCGACAAGTGCCTGCCAGCGCACGCATCTTGTGTGCTGTTTCCGGCGTCTTGCCGGGAACTTCAGTCAGCGGGTGGCTCCGCGACGTGTAACCAGCGACATGGAGGCGCTGAAGACGGTGAGGGGGAAAGCGGATGCTGTCGGCCTTCCCACCTGAGACCCCTCTTCGGAAGGTACCCAAGGTTGACTCGCTTAGCGCTCGTCCAACCTTGGGCTGTGCTACAAAATCCCCTTCAGGGATTAACTGCGGACTGAGCCGGAGCCGGTTCCTTGGTCGCCACCCCAAAAACGCGCGCGGTTGGTCCGTTCTCCTCATGTCGGCAACTACAGGACGCTGGATGGTTGGCAGTCAAACATCAGTGGGCGGATATTTGGGGCGTGAGCCCGCCACGAAGGCACAGCAGAAGTGATTCCTGGAAGACCAGCATTAAATACACATAAACTTACCTCGAACCCAAAACTGACGCACTGACGCACTGACGCACTGACGCACTGACGCACTGACGCACTGACGCACTGACGCACTGACGCACTGGTTTACCGAACTACTGAATCACCGATTCACCGACCTACCGCTTCCCCTCTTCCTCTGCATGCCCGTGAGGGTGCAGGTGACTGACCGTTTCTTTCAAACCAGCAAAATCGATGGGGTGCGAAGGAGCGTGATAGGGCTCCGCTTTCGCGTGCAGACGAAGCACATAGGTCCGGGCGATCTGATCACCCCAGCGCTGTTGACCATCGATGGCCAGGAGGATGAACTCCACTACCGGAGCCAGAGGGATGAGCGTGATCCCGGTACGAATGGCGCACTGCATGTAGGAGCAAGGATGGCGGGTCTCCGCATCCACCACCCGCAGTCCCAGCAGGCGTTTGCCCAAGGCGGCCCCGCCGAAGACCGCGTCGCCCAGCAGACGATAGGTGAGCAGGGCGACCAGGGCGACCAGGTAAAGAAAAATGGCAAAATTTCCCGTCGCCCCTACCAGAGCCGGCAACATCCAAATCCCCATCATCACCCCCAGGTCAATGAGATGCGCCACCACCCGTTGGGCAACAGACGCGGTTTCCAGTTCAGTCGGTTTGATGATCTCAGTCATGGGGAAAATCGCAGGTGGCAGTGTGTGGCTATCTGATCACGGGCAGCGGCCTCACACACGATAGCCCCTCCCCACTGACTTTTTTCATCGCCGATTCTCTACAGGTTGGCGGCACGTTGCAGCAATTTTGTTGCCAACATCTCAAAACCACCCTCGCCGCCCTCAGGCCTTCTGCTTCGCCCGCGCTCTCGATTTCCGCACGGTCGGCGGCGGTGGAATGCCCTGCAGCACCTCTGTTCGAGCGAGAAAATCCCCCAGTCGTCGACGCTTGTTCACCAAAAGCAGAAAGACGTCCGCCAGTCCGATGAAAGGGATGAAGATCGGCAACGCCCTTATGACAGACTGCCCCACCCCGCAGGGATGCCCCGTTGAGCTGGCTACCACCCGAATACCCATGCGCCGCTTTCCGACCCCCTGGCCTTGCAAGAATCCATCCACCAGCAGCCGGTAGGCGAGCGCCGCCAAAGCCCCCAGAATTCGAAAGGCTCCAGCGAGATGGCTGCTCACGTTTTCCACCGTTGCCGCAAGAATCACGAACACGAGCATGAGCGCCACCATGATGCATCCATCAATGAAATGCGCTGCCAGCCGCTGATAAAGCGTGGCACTCTGGGCATCCGGCAAAGCTCGTGTTCGCATAGGGGCTCTACCGTCCCACCTGCGGCGGAGGGATTCCACCCCCAAGTGACAAAGGTTTCGCGAGGAAGGAGTTGATTTTTTCCGTCCATGCGCGTTGCTAGCCGCGCCGGAGGGTCCGGCAATGCATGTCAGTACTCCTAGTGCCCCGTTGGCAGCGCACCGTGTTGCGTTGGTTTTTAGAGCGACAGCTCCGAAAAGGAGTGCGTTCTCTTCCCTGTCCCCAGTGCCAGGGAAACCTTCCCTTCCCCCATCGGTTGAGCGATGAAATCCTGTGGGAGACGGTCATTACGTGCCCGGCATGCGGCCATGCGTGCTCTGTTCTGGAAGTCGCCTCCTACCGCCACAAGAGAGTCAAAGAAGCGTTTGCCGGGGAACACGCGGAAGAGAGTCCCCCTGCCACCTCGCACATCCATCGCGAGCACAACGGAACAACCCACACTTGGACGCTGCCCGCGCCCAAGAGTTGGAACGCACTGCTGAAGTTCGGCACCCTCTGGATGGCATTCAGCGTCTTCATCGCGTTTACCATTTTCTCTTCTGAAAAGTCCGCCACTCAGGGGTACTTGCCGCCCCTGATCGTGGCGGGGTTTGTCCTGGTCGGCGTCGGACTGCTCATCGCTGGCCTGCTTCAGAGCTTCACAAGCCACGTCTTGTCGCTGGATGCTTCGGGACTCGTCCACGAGCGAAACGTTTTCGGATCCATCAAACGCCGGTTTCTTCCCCGTGACCACATCGTCAGCGTGGAGTTGGAGCGCCTGTACTCCCAGAACCGTCGTCCAGTTTATGTGATCGAAATCAAGGGGCATTCAGGGAAGATTCGGTTCGGCAGCGGGCTCCCTCCCAACGAAAAATCATGGCTCTGTGGTGATTTGCGCCGCGCCCTCTTGGTGACCCGGCAGGACACCGCCTCGCTGGATGTTGCGGACACGGGCAGCCCCAAGTCAGTACCGGCGCCCCGCATCTTCATAGAGACACCCGGGCAGGGATGCGTCGTTCACGTGGCCCCGGGGAAGTTGGGCAAGGGGATCATGATCTTAGGCAGCGTGATTTTCGCCTTCGCGACCTTCTTGCTGATCATGGCACGGGGCCTGTGGTTGCCACTCTCGGGAGCCTGGCCCCTGCCATGGGTTCTGATTTGGAACGGCCTCTTCATCCTATGGTGTCTCAGCGTGATCCTCTTCGTGGGGTTAGGGCTGGGCACCATTCTCACGGGTTATCGCATGCTGCGCACCCACTTCAAGATCACCGCCACGCCCCAAGCGCTACAGGTGCTGGAGAGCCATGGGAACTGGCAACATGAAACACTCGTCCCCGCCTCAGACGTGAGGGACATCCGCACCAGCATCTATTTCACCATGGCTTCCGGTTCAGGCCCGCATAGAGCCACCAAGGTGAACCACTGCGCCCTCATCGTCCTACAAGATCGCGTGATCAGCTTTGGCGGTGAGTGCAGTCTGCCTGAACTCCAATCCACTACGACCGCGCTCAAGCAAGCGCTGGGACATGAGTGACCTTCCCCTGACCGATCCCTGCGAGCCCTCCCCGGGCCAAAGCCGATCTGCCAGCAGATTCAATCCATCCCCCATGGTCTCCCAGCGAACCTGCTGGATCCATCCCATGAGGATCATCATTTCAGTAACAAGCCATTCATCTGACTCCTATGTCAGTCCAAACTCTGCCCCGTTGGCAGCGCGCTCTGTTGCGCTGGTTCCTCGACCGCAAAATCCGGAAAAACAACCGCCCTCTTCCCTGTCCCCAATGCCAGGGACACGTACCTCTCCCACACCGGCTGAACGACGCCATGTGGGATATGCTGGTGACCTGTCCCCATTGTGGGCACGCGGCCTCATTGATGGACTTCGCTGCGGATCACAACAAGACTCCGGAAGAAAAACTCGCTGCGGGACGGATCGCCACCACTCCACCCGTCGCCACCCGCATCACGGTCGAAGACACGGGCTCCTCCCGCACCTGGATCCTTCCTGCCAAAGGCGGGTGGAATCCGCTGCTTGGGTTTGGCACCATCTGGTTTCTGTTTTCTTCTGTCTTCTTTGCCATCTTCTTGTTCGGCAATGTATCAGGCATCGGGAACATTCCGGCCTTCCTGCTCATCAGCGCGTTTCTCCTCATTGGGGTCGGCCTGATCTATGGCGGACTTGGGCAAAGCTTCTCTCATCACGTCCTAAATGTGGATGCGGTGGAGCTTGTCCATGAGCGGCGCATGTTTGGCAACGTCAAGCGCAAGGCTTTGCCACGCGAGGACATCTCCAGCGTAGAGCTCGTGGTGTTCTACTCGGAAAACTACAAACCCGTGCATGGGATTGAGATCAAAGCCGGGCGACGGAAGATCCGGTTCGGCAGCGGGCTCACCCCTGAAGAGAAAGCCTGGCTCTGCGAGGAGTTGCGCCACGCTGTCAGCCTGCGCCACACCGCTGCCCGTTCAGCGACCCATTCCGCTGAATCATTGCGGGACACTTCATCGGTCTTGGGAACTTCGTCGAACCCTCGCGTTGAAGTGAACCACCGCGGTCACGGCTGCGTAGTCCGCATCGCCCCCGGGAACCATGGGAAACATGTTCTGGTCATGGGCTGTATCTTCGTGGCGGTCGCCACCTTCATGATCGTCATGGGCTCCCGGATGTGGCTGCCGCCTTCAGAAGGCGCGCCCTTGCCCTTCATGCTGCTGTGGAACGGCTTTTGCCTCTTCTGGTGCGGCGGCGTATCCATCTTTGGGCTCATGGGCCTTGCGGTCATGATCGCCGGCTGGCGCATGAATCGCACCAGCTTCCAGATCACCGCCACGCCCGATGCGCTGCAGATCCTGGAGTCCTGTGGTCTTAGTCAGCATGAAACCCTCGTGCCCGCCTCCGAGGTGCAAGACATTCGCACCGGGTTGTTTCAAACGATTCAATCCACCTCCGGCAACGAGAGTTCCACTGAGACTCAGCACCGCGGCATCATTGTCTTGAGCGACCGGGTGGTGGGCTTTGGCGGTGGATGTAGTCTCCACGAACTCAATAGAGCGGTCACAGCGTTGCATACGACCTTGCGCAGGACGGCACCTTAACGGCCTGCCAGCATCAGTCCGAAGTTGATCACTCATTGGAACGTAACGGTGTTAGACAGGGGATGGGTTGTTTGATGCTGCCCCCCCCTCGCGGCCATGGAGCCCCTTGGGTACGCGGTCGCACTTCCACAATTCAACCATCGCAGACGGGGAAGTTAGTGCCCGCCAAGGAACCTTGGATGCGAGATGAGGTCAGACCGCCGAAACTCCTTCGGAGTAAACAACTTCAACGCGTGCACCCAACGTAGACTCGCTGGAAGCTCGTCAACGTTGGGCTTGTAGCCGCATCCGCTTCGCGGAAAGGCCTCGGCTGAGGCCGCCAGGGAACCGACCTGCACACGGGTGTTTGGGGGGAGCGCAGGCGGCTCGCCTGCCACAAGGGCGGCCCCGCCCGCGTAGCACATCGTTATCCGATGGAGGCCCTCTTTTTGTTCCAGCCACCTCAACTGCCCGGCGGGCCGCCGGGCTGAAGCAGGCGAGCCGCCTGCTCTCCCCTTCGCGAATCCGTTGCTAAGGGGGAATGGTAATGGTCTGACTGCCGTTCACACCGCGAGGTTCCTTGGCAGGCACTAGCTGAAGCGTCTGCAAGCTTCGTCCTTGCCCTCACATCTCCAAGTTTCGACGCACGCTGGACACTCCACGTTCAGGACACGCAAACAAGCCCCCAAAAATCCACTGTTCTAATTTCGATCGAAGTCAACACACAAAGCCCTGTCGCACACCTTGCTGAATATCCTGCAGCAAAACGAAAAGCCTCCCGCCCGGCCCTTTCGGAACCAAGCGGGAGGCTCTGTCTTGCAGTCTCTGGTCTCCCATCAACCCACTTCGTAGTTCACGGGCTCTTCCGTGATGACGATGTCGTGAGGATGGCTTTCCTTGAGACCACCGGCGGTGATGCGGACGAAGCGGGCTTTGTCTCGCAGTTCTTGAAGTTTGTCAGCACCTACGTAACCCATGCCGGAGCGGAGACCGCCCATGAGCTGGAAGACGACATCGGCAAGCGGCCCCTTGTAGGGTACTCGGGCCTCGACACCTTCTGGGACGAGTTTGCCGGAGGAGTTCTGGCCATAACGGTCGCCAGCGCCTTTACGCATGGCCTTGAGGGAGCCCATCCCACGGTATTCCTTGAAGGTCCGGCCCTGCCACTTGACCATGGCCCCGGGGCTTTCCGCAGTACCGGCCAGAAGTGACCCCAGCATCACCAGATCGGCACCTGCGGCGATCGCCTTGACGACATCGCCGGAGAAGCGGATGCCGCCATCCGAGATGACGGTCACACCACGCGGGCGGCAGATTTCGGCCACTTCCTGCACCGCGCTGAATTGAGGCATCCCTACACCGGAAATGATGCGTGTGGTACAGATGGACCCTGGGCCCACGCCCACTTTGATGGCAGACGCACCAGCATCGCAAAGGTCTTTGGCCCCGTCTTTGGTGACCACGTTGCCAGCGACAACTGGGGTGCCGTCGCCCAGTGCCTCACGCAGTCGCGAAATCACGTTCATGACGCGCGAAGTATGTCCCGTGGCGGCATCGATGAAGATGGCATCTGCACCTGCAGCCTGCATGGCGAGGGCACGATCCACGCAGTCTTCGCTCACGCCTACCGCGGCACCGGCCCGGAGACGGCCCTGGCCGTCCTTGGCAGCGCTGGTGAACATCTGGCGCTTCTCGATATCCTGCTTGGTGATCAGACCCGCCAGATGCCCGGCGGCGTCCACGAGAGGCAGCTTCTCAATGCGGTTGATATAAAGAATCTTGAGCGCCTCTTCCCAGTTCGTATCGGGCTCACCCACCGCCAGCTTTTCGCGCGGCGTCATCATCTTATGCGCCGGGGTGGACTCGTCTTCGAGGTACCACATGTCACGGCTGGTCACCATGCCCATAAGAACGTTCTTTTCATCCACGACGGGGAAGCCACTCACGCCCTTCTCACGCATGAGGCGGGCGAGTTCGGCCAGGGTGGTGTCAGGGCGGACGGTAAGGGGCTTCTGAATCACGGTGTTCTCCGACCGCTTCACGCGGGCCACCTGCTCAGCCTGGTAGTCGATGGTGCAGGCCCGGTGGATGACTCCCATGCCGCCTTCACGAGCCAGTGCGATGGCCAGTTCGCTTTCCGTGACAGTGTCCATGGCGGAGGACAGCACGGGAATGTTCAGAGGCAGCGCCTTGGTCAGCTGCGTACCCAGAAAAACTTCACCAGGAAGCACTTCGCTTCTGCCAGGCAGCAGAAGCACGTCATCGAAAGAGAGAGACAATGAGATTTCGCCCATAGGCGATGAAATTCATTTTGGCGGCCCTGTCAAACGCGAGTTTTGAGAAGGTGCACAAGATCGTCTCTCTGAGTCGATAATTTCTGGAATGAATGCGGACACTCCTTACAGCCCCGCAAGAGGATTCCCGCGGTAGGCCAGGGGCAGGGCCACTCTGGCTCCACCCAGCCGATGGGACTCAAACACCCCAGCCACGACTTCCACGGTAGTGCGCCCTTCTTCGCCATTGCAGAGCGGCTCCCGATTCTCCCGGATGGCAGAGATAAGGTCTGTTGCCGCCGTAAGGTGCCCACCTACATTTTTACCCAGATTCGCAATTGGCTCCGGCTGGCCAATGCCACCGGTGGTGATGGGCTGCCACACGCGAGGCTCCTTCACGGGACGGAAAGGATTCCCCGGCAGGAAGTGCGCAAGAGGTTCCACATCAATGCGGAAATCGACGATGCCCTTGGTGCCAATGATCTGCAGTCCAAAGGCCGCCTCCTTCACCCCCGCGTTCTGGATGGAGTCAAAATAGACCGGCATGCCGCGCTCCAACTGGTAACGGGCATGCACTTCGTTCCCAGCCAGCAGGCCAATGCCCTCCGCCCCTTCCGCCACGTCGGCCTTGGTGACCGGCTTGCCGTTCTGCAATACAACGGCGGAACACTCCAACGGTTTGCCCCCGAAGTAACAGGCCAGATTCATCACATGAGTGCCCAGCACCCAGAGGTCCAGTCCGCCCCCACGCTGGTCTTCCTTGCCACGACCGCGCATCTCCAGCACCTGACCTACCGTGCCGTCGTCGATGAGCTTTTGCACCACCGGCAGCACAGGGTGAAAGCGGTTGCGATGAGCGATCGAAATCTTCACGTTCTTCGCCTTCGCCGCTGCCAGCACCTCATCCGCCTCAGCCAGCGTGCGGACGAAGGGCTTTTCAATGTAGATGCCCCGAGCCCCGGATTGGATGGCCGCGATCAACATGTCGCGATGCTGGTCAAGGTGACGCGGCCCAATGGCCACGATGTCTGGCTTCACCGTCGCCAGCATCTTCGCGTATTCGGCAAATCCCTGCTCGCCTTTCAGCTTGAGCTTCGTCACCGCGCCCGCCAGCCCCTTTTCGTCCGCATCCGCCACGCCTACAATTTCGGTCTCCGGCACTTGCAGCCACATCGTATCCAGCCCATGCCCGTAGGCACCGCGACCGGAGTGCCCGATTACCGCCACCTTCAGTTTGCCCTCCTGGGCACCATGAAGAGAAGGCAGGGATGCAGCAGCGGCGGAGGTGGTGGCGAGGAAGTGTCGGCGCGTCATGGTGTGAGGGAGGTTGCGAACAACCACCATACGAAAGAGTCCGCCAAATATTCCAACGTCATGCCGCCAAGTCGCGCAGATACCAGTCCCTGCAAGACCTCATCATCAGGTGCAGCAATATCGCTTCGACCTGGGGAGAGGGCACCGTTTCAAGTTTTCAGTTTTCAGTTTTTAGCAAAACAGCTGCTCATGTCTGTCGTCCATTCGCCCCAAAGAATCCCATCCAGGTCCCATCTTGTTAATCCTTCAGAAATCTTGTCAATCCTGTCTGAAAAAACGCCCTCTCACCCCTGACTACCAAGCCATCTCCCGCCGGTCTGCGACAAACTTTCCCGTCAGGCTCTGGGGCGACTCCACCGCCAGCCAGACAATACTGTCTGCACCTTCCACTGCCGACTTCGTCGCGCCAGCTCCGCCCATGTCCGTTCTGCACCAGCCGGGAGATACGGCGTTCACCGCCATTTGCGGGCGAGCCACCGCGAGCTGGGTGGTCACGCCATTGAGGGCCGTCTTGGAGACACTGTAGGCCGGGGCCCAGCTGCCAGGGTCGCTGAGTTGCCCGGCACCACTGGAAACGTTGACGATTCGTGGAGCCGCACTCTTCTCCAGCAGGGGCAGGAAGGCCTGGATGACCCGCCACACTCCCAGTACGTTTGTTTCCAGAGTGTGCCTTAGGACTTCCACTGGCACGCCCGCGATGTCATCCGCCCGGTCCAGCAGAATGGCGGCGTTGTTGATCAGCACGTCCAGTCGGCCGGAACGTTGCTCCACTTCCGCTGCCGCAGCCTGCACCGAACCTTCGTGGGTGACGTCCAGGGTCACGGCATGCGCCTGCGGTCCCAAGGATTCCGCCACCTCCGCTGCTTGCCCGGCGTTGCGCGCTGCGACCCACACTTCCAGACCCTTTTCCACCAGCAGCCGGGCCACCTCTCGGCCGATCCCTTTTCCAGCTCCAGTGACCAGGGCAACTGCAGGCGTCTTCATCCCGCCATTCAAGCGTGCCAAGACGCAAATGCCAATCGCCAACTTGTGCCGATCCTGCTCAAAATAGCGCCGGTTACTGACGTTTCCCATGATCCGTTTGCAAACCCCGGTATCCAATCCGACAATCGCGAGCTTCCCATTTGGACTCCCATCCTCCTTCCTCAACGAACCATGCCCAAGACTGCCAAGACCAAGACTGCCGCACCCGTCGCCGAGTCCGCCGCCCCAGCGATCCGGCCGATCAAAAAGCTGATGGTGGCCAACCGGTCAGAAATCGCGATCCGCGTGATGCGGGCAGCCACGGAACTGGGCATCCGTACGGTGGCGATCTACGCCAATGAGGACCGCTTCTGCCCCCACCGCTTCAAGGCTGACGAGGCCTACCAGCTCAACACCGAGAAAGGACCGCTCGGAGCCTATCTCGACATCGAAGGCATCGTCGCCCTGGCCAAGGAAAAAGGCGTGGACGCCATCCACCCAGGCTACGGCTTTCTCTCCGAGAACCCTGACTTCGCCGCCGCCTGTGCCCGCGAAGGCATCATCTTCATCGGACCCGATCCCAAGGTGCTGAACATGATGGGTGACAAGACCGCCGCCCGCAACGTGGCGGACAAGCTCAAGGTCCCCACCCTGCAGGGCACCCACGATCCGATCGACAACCGCAAGGAAGCCCTCAGCGCTGCCAAGAAAATCGGCTTCCCCCTCATCATCAAGGCCGCTTTCGGCGGTGGTGGTCGCGGCATGCGCGTCGTGCAGAAGGCTGAAGAACTGGAGCGCCTGCTCGACGAAGCCCAGACCGAGGCCAAGCGCGCCTTTGGCAATGGAGCCGTCTTCTTGGAGAAGTTCGTGGGTCGCGCCAAGCACATCGAAGTGCAGATCCTCGCAGACAAGCACGGCAACGTGCTGCACCTGCATGAGCGCGACTGCTCTGTGCAACGTCGCCACCAGAAGGTCATTGAGCAGGCCCCCAGCTACGGCATTGACCAGAACATCATCGACGGCCTCTGCGCCTCCGCGGTGAACATTGCCAGAGAAGTGAACTACTCCCACGCCGGCACGGTCGAGTACCTCGTGGATGTGGATACCGGCGACTGGTTTTTCATCGAGATGAACCCCCGCATCCAGGTGGAGCACACCGTGACGGAGGAGGTCACCGGCATCGACATCGTGCGCTGTCAGATCCTCATCGCGCAGGGGCACAAGCTTCATGAGGAACCTCTTGGCCTGCCCGCACAGGATCAGGTGGAAAAGAGCGGCTACGCCATTCAGTGCCGCATCACCACCGAGGATCCGGAAAACAACTTCACGCCCGACTTTGGCAAGATCCTCACCTACCGCAGCGCGGGTGGTTTCGGCGTGCGTCTGGACGGTGCCTTGGGCACGAACAACGCCGTCATCACCCCCTACTACGACTCCATGCTGGTGAAGGTCACCACCTTCGGCCGCACCTACCAGCAGAGCCTCAGCCGGATGGACCGCGCCCTGCGTGAGTTCCGCATCCGCGGGGTGAAGACGAACATCCCCTTCCTGGAGAACGTCATCTCCAACCCCATCTTCTCGGAAGGCAAGGCCACGACCCGTTTCATCGACACCAACCCGCAGCTGTTCCAGTTTGAGAAGCGCAAAGACCGCGCCACCAAGCTCCTGAGCTACCTCGCGGATGTCACGGTAAACGGCAACCCCAATGCCAAAGGCTACAAGCCCGCCAAGGCCTTCGTCTCTGCCCCCAAAGTGGCCTACGACCACCTCACCGCTCCGCAGGAGGGCACCAAGCAGCTCCTGACCAAGCTCGGGCCGGAGAAATTCGCCGAGTGGGTGGGCAAACAGAAGCGCCTGCTCCTCACGGATACCACGATGCGCGATGCGCACCAGTCTCTTCTGGCCACGCGCGTTCGCAGCTACGACATGCTGGCCATTGCCGACGCCGTGGCACGCCGGGCACCCCAGCTCTTTTCCATGGAAATGTGGGGCGGCGCCACGTTCGATACCGCCATGCGCTTCCTGCGCGAGTGCCCCTGGGAACGCCTCCGCGATCTGCGTGAGCGCATCCCGAACATCTGCTTCCAGATGCTCTTCCGCGGCAGCAATGCGGTTGGCTACACGAACTATCCCGACAACGTGGTGCGTGGCTTCATCAAGCATGCGGCGCAGAACGGGATGGACATCTTCCGCATCTTCGACAGCCTCAACTACCTGCCGAACCTCACTGAGGCCATGCAGGCTGTCCGTGAAGAAACGCAGTCCATCTGCGAAGGCACCATCTGCTACACCGGCAACATCCTTGATCCCAAGCGCGACAAGTACTCCCTGCAGTACTACGTGAAGCTGGCCAAGGAGCTGGAGAAGATGGGAGCCCACATGCTCTGCATCAAGGACATGGCCGGCCTCTGTCGCCCCATGGCTGCGAAGAAGCTCGTCAAGGCGCTCAAGGAAGAGATCGGCATCCCCATCCACTTCCACACGCATGACACCAGCGGCCTGAACGCCAGCAGCATTCTCATGGCCGCCGAGGCGGGCGTGGACGTTTGCGATGCCGCTCTTTCCAGCCTCTCCGGCTGCACCAGCCAGCCCAACCTCAACAGCATCGTCGCCGCTCTCCAGCACACGCCACGCGACACCGGGCTGGATTCTGACGCGCTTCAGGAGTTCAGCGACTACTGGGCCGCGGTTCGAGCCTTCTACAAGCCCTTTGACACTGCCGAGCCCTACGGCACCGCTGAGGTGTATCTCCATGAGATGCCTGGCGGCCAGTACACCAACCTCAAGGAACAGGCGGAGAGCATGGGCATTGGCCATCGCTGGCCGGAGATCGCCCGCATGTATGCGGAGGTGAACGACCTCTTTGGCGACATTGTCAAGGTCACCCCTTCCAGCAAGGTGGTGGGAGACATGTGCATGTTCATGGTGACCCGCGGCGTGAAGTCCGGCGAGGCCCGCAAATACCTGCACGAACTGCCCGCCGGCACCAGCTTCCCGGAGAGCGTCATCGACATGCTCCAGGGCGGCCTCGGCCAGCCCATGGGCGGTTGGCCCGCAGACGTGCAGAAGATCATCCTCGGCAAGCGCAAGCCCTTCACTAACCGCCCCGGCGAACGCGCCGAGAAGGTGGACCTGGCCAAGACACGTGCGGGGCTCGCAACCAGCTTGGGAGTCGCCGCCGACGCCGTCACCGACGACGATCTGTACAGCCACCTCATGTACCCACAGGTCTTCTCAGACTTCGTGAAATTCCGCGACTCCTACAGCGATGTCAGCGTCCTGCCCACCTCGGCATACTTCTACGGGCTGAAGGACAAGGAGGAGATCACCATCAACCTCGAGGCGGGCAAGACCCTCTTCGCCCGGCTGCTCAATATCACCGAGCCAGACCAGGCAGGGCAGCGCACGGCCATCTTTGAACTCAACGGCTACCCCCGCCACGTTCAGATCCGGGACAAATCGGTGGCGAAGGAAGTGAAGACCAACCTCAAGGCAGATCCCGCCGACTCATTGCAGGTAGGTGCCCCCATGCCCGGCATGGTGGCCAGCATCGCCGTCAATCCTGGAGCCAAGGTCAAAGAAGGCGACGCCCTCCTCACGCTCGAAGCCATGAAGATGTTTACCACCGTCACCTCCCCGGTCACCGGTGTGGTGAAGGAAATCCTCGTGGCCGTGGGCAGCACGGTCGAGAGCAAGGACCTCATGGTGCGACTGGAGAAGTAAGCGTCCCCACTGCTCATCGTCAGTTTAGAGAACGGCGGCCCTCCCTAGGTCGCCGTTTTTTTGCGCTCAGCGGCCCCACGAGCCCAATGGTCCACACGTCCACCGGGTTGCTGGTTCACCCAATTACTGATTGACCGCTTTGCTGAATCACCGACTCCCCCGCTCCAACAAATGCACCGCCATCGCTGCCGCCACCAAGGCCACCGCCACGCAGCAGACGCCGGGCCATTGCCAGTGAGCCCAGGCCGTCGCACCAAGGAAAGAACCCAAGGCTCCCCCGACGAATCGGAACACCATGTAAAAGGTATTGAGCCGACTCCCCGCATCAGGCACAAGAGACATCACTCGCGTCTGAGCGGCCACTTGAATGGCCTGGACTCCCAGGTCCATGAAGATCACTCCCAGCACCAGCATGGGCAGGCTGAGCCACAGGGACATGCCGACAAATGAAAGGGCGATCAGCAGGAGCGAAACGGTCACTGTAAAGCGGGGACCGCGACGGTCTGAGACCCTGCCTGCCAGAGGTGCAGCCAGTACTCCGGCCAGGCCGATCACTCCAAAAGCGCCAGCGGCCGACGCGCCCATCCCGAAACGATCCATCAAAAGGAAAGAAAGCGTGGTCCAGAACGCGGTGAAGCAGCCGAAAGACAGGCCGCTCACTGCAGAGGCAGTCCACAGGGCCGGAAGCCGCCCCCAGAGCTGGAACATTTCTTTCATGAACCTCCCATAGCCCATGTGCGCCGCCACCGGAGGACGATGGGGCAACCCACGGTACAAGGAAACCAGGATCACGAGCATGACCGCGGCCGCCATGATGTACACCATGCGCCAGCCGATGTGCTCCCCGACAAAGCCTGAGACGACCCTCGCCAGCAGCACCCCGCACAGCAGACCGGCCATGAGCACTCCAACCGTGCGCCCCCGTTCTTTCGGCGGAGAAAGCTCCATGCCGAAGGGAATGAGGATCTGCGCGTTCATGGTGGTGATGCCAATGAGCAGGTGCAGCCAGATCAACGTCAGCAACCCTGGCGCGGCTGCCGTGGCAGCCAGCAGGGCTGTACACAAGCTCATGAGGAGCAAGACCACCTTGCGGCGGTTCAGCAGATCCCCCAATGGCACAAAGAGGAACAGCCCGATGCCGTAGCCGACCTGCGCCGCGGTCGCCACCAACCCGGCCTTGGAAGGGCTGGCCTGATAGGCGAGCGCAAACTTTCCCAGCAGGGGCTGGTTGTAGAAGATGTTCGCCGCCGATGCCCCACACGCTGCCGCCATCATCCATAAGGTGGAACGATGCAGCGTGTCAGCAGTGCGGGCGGAAGCGGGTGGGATCATGGGCGCACGCGAGTTCCGTGCGCCCTCTTCTTACACCACTTCTGCGGTGGGCAAGGAGAATTTCCGAGGCTGCACATGCAGGTCTCCATACTCGCCCTCCCTACCCCCAAGGCTACGCCGCGGCGTTTTCCTTGAGCGAAGCCATGTCGATGACGAATCGATACTTCACATCGCTCTTCAGCAGCCGGTCATAGGCTTCATTCACCTGCTGGATCTTGATCAGTTCGATCTCTGACGTGATGTTGTGAGTGCCGCAGAAATCCAGCATCTCCTGAGTTTCGGCAATGCCGCCAATCAGGGACCCGGCCAGTTGACGACGCTTGAACAGCAGGCTGAAGGAAGACACCGGCAATGGGTGCTCCGGGGCGCCCACCAACGTCAGAGTGCCGTCTCGCTTGAGCAGGTTCAGGTAGGCATTCAGATCATGTTGGGCGGACACCGCATCCAGGATAAAGTCAAAGCTCAGGGCGTGCTTGTTCATCGCGTCCTCATCCTTGGAGATGATGACCTCATCTGCGCCGAGCTTCAGAGCATCCTCCACCTTGTTCGGAGAGGTGGTGAAGAGGACGGTGTGGGCACCAAAGGCATGGGCGAATTTCAGTCCCATGTGGCCCAACCCGCCCAAGCCCACGATGCCGACTTTTTGCCCTTTCTTCACCTTCCAGTGGCGCAACGGGGAGTACGTGGTGATGCCAGCACAGAGCAGTGGAGCCACCGCGGCGAGGTCCAAGTTCGTGGGCACCTTCAGCACAAAAGCTTCATCCACCACGATGCTGTCCGAGTAGCCACCAAAGGTCTGGGTGCCTGAGTGTTTGTCAGGACCATTGTAAGTGAACACGGGGGCGTGATCGCAATACTGCTCCTCCCCTGCCTTGCAGTTTTCACACTCGCGACAGGAGTCCACCATGCAGCCCACGGCGGCGAGATCCCCTTCTTTGAACTTCGTCACACTGTTGCCCACCGCGGTCACCCGCCCCACGATCTCATGACCCGGCACGCAGGGGTAGATTGTGTTCTGCCATTCATTGCGGGCCTGATGAAGATCAGAGTGGCACACTCCACAAAACAGAATCTCCATCTGAACGTCATGAGGCTGGGGATCCCTGCGCTCGAAAGAATAGTAGTTCAGCGGGCTATCGGCACTTGGGGCGGCGTAACCACGGGCAGCTTTCATGAGAGGTGAGATCGAGGGGTGGAGAAGGGATTGGTGGAGTTGGTCGAACAAAGACAAAAAAGCAGGCAGTGCTGCTATTGGCCAGACAAAGTTCCGGGCTCCATGCTGCGGCATGAAGCCCGGAGCAGGCAGGTCAACGCTTGCCGCCGTAACTGACGAAGTCGTCTGCATCCAGCAGGTCAAACCAGGTGAGAATGTCTTCCCGGGTCTCGCTTATCGATGACTGGAGCTTCGTGAAATAACCTTTCGTCTCTACATCGGACGGAGCGCGCTGCTCCTGATAGCTGGTCCAGTGGGCAATCTCCCAGTCCTGGGGTTTGGTCGTGCTGTTTTCCACAATCCAGTTCAGCACCTCTTCATCGCCCGCACCAGCCGCGAGTTGCTCTTTCAGTTTCTCGGCATCAATGCCAGCGAAGGCCAGAAATCGCTGATCCAGCGGACAGGCATAGTGATAGTCGCCACTTTTGCCGATAAGGGAGGCGCGTCCTTTATCTAGCATGCGGGGCAGGATGACATAACCACCGAGGCGGACGCGGGGGCTGCGGGGTGGGCGCTGGGTGAGGTCAGGTGCGTGAGTGAGATTGCTCATGTGAGGTGGTCGGAAGGCCGGATTGGGGCTGCGTTGCTTATTGGTTTACTTGGGAAATCGGTTTTCGGGCGGCAGGTTGCTGCCGCCCGATGTGAATTCACGATAACGAGATCCGGTCAGGCCAGGACCGAGACGGCTTCCAGCGTGGGATAGTCCGTGTACCCTTTGGGCCCCTTGCCGTAGAAAGTGGAAGGATCCGGCGCGTTCAGCGGGGCATCCTGCCGAAATCGTTCGACCAGATCCGGGTTTGCAATGAAAGGCACGCCGAAGGCCACGGCATCCGCCTCGCCTGCGGCCAGCACCTGGTCCCCCGTCTCCCTGGTGAATCGTTCGTTGGCAATGTACACCCCGCCGAATGTGCGCTTCAGCGCAGGCCCAATGCGCTTGTCTCCCAGCGATTCGCGGGCGCAGATAAAGGCGATTTTCCTTCTGCCCAACTCCTTGGCCACGTAGGCGAAGGTGGAAAGCGGATGGCTGTCGCCCATGTCATGCGCGTCCCCACGCGGAGCCAAATGCATGCCCACACGATCCGCCCCCCAGACGGAGATCACGGCATCCGTCACCTCCAACATGAGGCGAGCCCGATTCTCCAGGCTGCCGCCGTACTCGTCGGTACGATGGTTGGTCTTGTCCTGAAGGAACTGATCCAGAAGGTAACCGTTGGCTCCGTGGATCTCCACGCCGTCAAACCCGGCCGCTTTGGCGTTTTCGGCCCCCTTCCGATAGGCCTCGATGATGCCAGGGATTTCATCGAGCTCCAGAGCACGCGGAGTGACGAAGGCTTTCTCAGGGCGGATCAGGCTGACATGGCCAGCGGGCTGGATGGCACTGGGGGCCACTGGCAGTTCCCCGTCCAGATACACGGGGTCCGAGACACGGCCCACGTGCCAGAGCTGCAGGATGATGCGCCCGCCCTTGGCATGGACGGCATCCGTCACACCCTTCCAGCCTTCTACTTGAGCGTCCGACCAGATGCCCGGCGTGTCAGGATAACCCACGCCCATGGGGGTGACGGAGGTAGCCTCTGAGATGATGAGTCCCGCGTCAGCCCGCTGCGCGTAATACTCCTGCATCATCGCGTTGGGCACGCGCCCTTCGCTGGAGCGGCACCGCGTGAGCGGGGCCATGATGATGCGGTTGGGCAGCGTCCAGGCGCCGACTTGAAGTGGATCTTGAAGGGAAGGCATATGGTGATGAATTCCCTGCAAGTTCGAACTTCGTCGAACCACGGACGCATCCTTTTGCGTGAAAAAACTTCCATCCATTGTCGAACCCCGCCCTCAGTGGTAAATCAAAGGCCCCAAAGACATGAAGACCTACCACCATCCTCCCATGGAAGACGTCACCCTGCCTGCCGTGATGCAGGCGCTGGCGGACCCGTGCCGGGTGGCGATTGTGCGGGAACTTCTCACCCGCGACGTGTCTCTGGCCTGTCATGAGGTGCCGCTGGAAATCTCCAAAGCCACCCGGTCCCACCACTTCGACGTGCTTCGTCAGGCGGGCATCATTCACACGCAGTCAGAGGGAACCAAGTGCATGACCTCACTCCGCAAGAAGGAGTTGGACCAACGTTTTCCCGGGCTACTGAAATTGGTTGAGACTGAGCCTCATCAGTGCAGCAAATCATAGCGGCCTGCTGCACTAAAAAATGCCGGGACGAAAACTATCGGTGCGGGCAGATCCTGCACCAAAAACCGTATTGCCAGAGTCTGACCAATTCGTCAGTATGACAACAAATCATACTTTTTTGGTCGATGAAAACATTGGGGCCTGCTGCATTCCTGCCTGACAACGATGTCACAGGAATCCCGACGGCTGAAGCCCTGACGTTCCTCGACCGACTCGTCGCCACCGGCGAAGATCGCACCAGCTACGCCTCCCCCTATGGGAGGGTATTTTTCTTCAATCACCCAGATGACGTGCGATCCGTCCTGCAGGATCGCAACTTCATCCGCCCACCCCTGATGAAGTCCCTGCTGGGAGACGGGCTGCTCACCAGTGAGGGGGCTCTGTGGAAGACGCAGCGGCGTCTGCTGCAGCCCGCCTTCCATATGCCTTGCGTTCACGCCCTCCTTCCGGGCATACATGCTGCACTGGCAGACTTCATCCCCAGATGGGAGCTGGCCTCCCGTACCGGCGAGCGGGTGGAGATAGCAGCGGCAATGCGACGCCTGACTCTGGACATCATCTTGCGGTGCCTTTTTGGCATCCGCATGGGCAATGAGCTGGAGACCATGGGGGCGGCTCTGACGGTGGTGATCCATGATCTGGGCCTGCTCACAGGCACCCTCCTGCTCCAACCTCACCAAGTCAGCCCCCGGCGCAACACGGAGTTTCAAGAAGCACTCGCCACGGTAAACGACCTCATCCACGGCATCATCAGCCATCATCGGGCTCTGCCGCCCGGCACGGGAGGGGGCGTTAACATCTTAAACCTGCTGGACCAGGCCCGCTCCGCCTCAGGCGAACCGCTCCCTGAGAAACTCATCCGCGATGAGGTCGCCAGCATGATCATCGGCGGTCACGAAACCCTCGCCAATGTCCTCTCCTGGACCTGGGAAACGCTGGCCCTGCGCCCGGATCTTGTCGCAAGCCTGCATGCCGAGGTGGATGCCCACACCCGACACCCGCTCTCCCAGGCTGACCTGCCCCACCTTCCGCTGACGATGGGCCTCTTCAAAGAAGCCCTGCGCCTGTTTCCCCCAGTGTGGTTCATGGTGCGCAGTCCCCTGGAGCCATGCAAACTCGGCGGAGTGGATCTGCCTGCCGGTGCGCAGGTAATGATCAGCCCCTACACGCTGCATCGTCATCGGGAATTTTGGCCCCATCCGGATGTTTTTGACCCGGCTCGCTACACCCCGGAGGCTGAGGCCGCGCGGCACAAGGGAGCATGGATTCCCTTTGCCGCTGGTCGCCACCTCTGCCTGGGCCTTCCGCTGGCCATGATGGAGGGTCCCCTGATCCTCGCCACACTGGCGCGCCGTTTTGTGGTCGAGCCGCTCGCCGAGGGCCAGCCTCCTTTGGCCGCGTCCCCGCTGGTCACGCTACGGCAGCGCAATGGCCTGCCTGCTCGTGTTATTTCCCGCACTCCCCCTTCCCCCAAGCTCCCTGACTGACCCGTGCCATTCCCCGATCCTGTGTCATCCCCGCCTGCTCGTTCCTGGATGGAACTCCTCCGTCAGCATGCAGACCGCGTCCCCGACAAGATAGCGGTCACCCTGCTGGCCAACGGGGAGACGGAGAGCGGGCACCTCACCTACCGCGAACTGGATCTGCGCGCCCGGGCCATCGCCGGGCATCTGCAGTCCGCTGGCCTGGGGGGCAGGTGCGTGCTCCTGCTGCATCCTTCGGGCCTGGAATTTGTCACCGCCTTCTTCGGTTGTCTTTACGCGGGGGTCATCGCCGTGCCGGTCTTCCCTCCAAGGTTCAACCGCAACATGCAGCGGCTGGACCATATCATCGCAGACACCTCGCCGGGGCTGGTGCTGACCACCACCAGTATGATGAGCCGACGCGAGACCGCCCCGGCCCTTTCGGAAATACCCTGGGTGGCCACGGAACTCATCCCAGAAGCCTCAGCAGACTCATGGGCCGCCCCTGCATTGGAGCGCAGCAACATCGCTTTTCTCCAATACACATCCGGCTCCACCTCCGCGCCCAAGGGTGTGATGGTCACCCATGGCAACCTCCTGGCCAATCATGCCATGATGCAGGCGGCCTATGATCAGGATGAGAACAGCACCATCGTGTGCTGGATGCCTCTCTTTCATGACATGGGGTTGATCACTGCACTGTTGCAAGGGCTCTATCTAGGGTCCCGGGTGGTGATCATGCCGCCGGAGACGTTTATCATGAAGCCAGCCCGCTGGCTCCAGGCGATGTCTCGATACCGCGCCCATTCCACTGGCGCTCCAAATTTTGCCTACGACCTCTGTGTGAGAAAAGTCACGCCTGAGCAATGTCAGGATCTGGACCTCAGCGCCTGGCGTCTGGCCATGAATGCCGCCGAGCCGGTGGTGGCGGAGACCCTGCAGCAGTTCACCACCAAGTTTGCCCCGTACGGCTTCCGCCAGGAGACTCTCAATCCCGGCTACGGCCTGGCAGAGGCCACGGCGTTTGTCACCTCCGGTGCCTGCGCCGCCTTGCCGGTGCTCCACCTGACGCCCCCCTCCACCACACCCGACAGCACCACGACGCGCCCCAAGGTCGCCTGCGGCCCACCGTGGGAGGGTGGGCAGGTGCTCATAGTCGATCCCGATTCGCTCGAACCCTGCCCGCCCGGAGTGGTTGGGGAGATCTGGCTGACCGGCCCCCATGTCGCCGCCGGTTATTGGAACCAACCTGAGGCGACCACCCGCACCTTCCACGCCTTTACCGCGGGCGGCACGCACGGGCCCCATCTTCGCACGGGTGATCTGGGCTATATGTATCAAGGCGAACTGTGCGTCTCCGGCCGGCTCAAAGACATCGTCATTGTCTGCGGACAGAATCATGATCCGGCCGACATCGAACTGACCGTGGAGGCCAGCCACCCGCGCATCCGACCCCACGCCACAGCAGCCTTTGGCATCTATGATGGGGACACTGAGAAGTTGGTGGTGCTGGCGGAACTGGGGCGTCCTGCACGAGGCGAAACGGCCGACGGCGATGCGGCCACCCTGCACACCGAGATCCTCAGAAATGCCCGCCGAGATGTGAGCGAGCAACACGGCATCACCCTGCATGAGCTCGTGCTGCTGCCGCCCTCTTCCCTGCCAAAGACTACCAGCGGCAAGATCCAGCGGCATGCCGCGCGCCGACTCTACCTCGACCGTCAGCTCCCTCCTCTCTCCCGATGACACCCGAAGCTCTCACCGCCTGGCTGGTTGAAAAAACCGCCTCCCTTCTCCAACTTCCCGTTCACTACGTCGACCCCGCCCAACCCTTTGCCAGCCAGGGATTGGACTCCATGGGGATGCTGGAACTGACGGGCGACCTCGCCGCCCACCTTGGCCGTGAGTTGCCCCCTTCGCTGATTTGGGAGCACCCCACCATCGTCGCCCTTGCCAGCCACCTCACCCAGACTTCTTCGGAGATGGATGAGCTCCCCATTGTGCCGGTGTCCAGAGATATCCCGATCCCCCAAACCTTCGCTCAGGAACGCATGTGGCGGGAGTACCAGGTCAACGGTCATGATCGACGTCAGATAGTGTGGCGGCTCCTCCGGCTGACTGGGGATGAACTGGATCTTCCTGTGCTGAAGGAAAGCGTGACCAGGCTCATGTTGCGCCATGAAGCCCTGCGCACCACCTTCACCGAAGCTGGTGGCATGCCCGTGCAGCAAATCCACCCTTCGCCGCTCGGCGAGCTTGAGATCATCGACCTCACCGGACAAGAGGGCGCAGAACAGAGCGCGAGGGTTCACATCGAGGAGGCCGTAAAGCAGCCCATCGACCTCTCCGTGGGCCCACTCGCGCGCTTTCACCTCTTTGTATTGGGCAAAGGAAACTACCTCTTCTGCCTTCTCATTCACCACATTATTTGTGACGGAGAATCCAACCGGATTCTCATCGAGGACCTCGGCCAGATCTACCAGGCCGCCCTGGCGGGTGCGATCGCCGGGATTTCCGAGCCGGCGCCATTAACGGTCCAGACGGCCGACTTTGCCACCTGGCAGCGTCAATGGCTTAAAGAGGATGGCAGTGCCTATACAAGACACGTGACCTGGTGGAACGAACTTCTGGGCAGCACACCGCCCTCCTACGCCTGCGCGGGACTCCGGTGGGAGCAGGCACCGACCACCCTGGATCCCGAGCAGTGTCGCGTCGGACGTCTGATCTCGCTGAAGACACTTCAGAAACTGGAAGCCCTATCCGTGCAGGAAGGTAGCACCGTCGCCAATGTGGTTTACACCGCTATGGTGCTGGCCTTGAGCCGACATGGCACAGACGCCCGGGCTCTCCTGGGCAGCTACGTCACCGACCGCCGGCGTCCTGCCCTGCGCCGGCTGCCAGGCCTCTATGTGAACCTGATAGTGATGCCCATGCCGCAGGTTCCGGCCGGAGATTTTCTGGAGGCCTTGCACACCGTCACTGAGGCGCTGCACCAGATCGCCCTACACCAGGATTTGCCCTTTGAAGAGCTGGCCAAAGCCCGTGCCAAGGCCAGCCTCTACGCCCCCCACCCTCTCATGATCTTCAACTACCGCCGACAGGCAGAATTGCCCGAGTTCTTGGTCCCTGGAGTGACGATCAGTGGATGGAAGACGGCTACCAAACGTAAGAGGACCGCCATCCCCTGGGGCATGAACATCGCCGGAGTGGAAAATGATGCCGGCATTGACCTGCACGCCATCTATGACGTTGGCCTCTACGATCCCGCGAAGGTGGACGCCATGCTGGAAGACCTGGCCTCCATTCTCTTCACTGTCGCGGCGTCATTCACTGGGGCACGTACTGATCCAGCTTCTTTCGCTGTGGCTCCGTGAGCGGATCGAGCGTCACCTTCACAGTGGGCAGCGCCTGCCTTAGGGGCTCCACACCGGTTTCAGGAAAGTCGGTTTCATAGAGCAGCAGGGTCTTCAGAGAAGGCAGCCCCTTCAGCACCTTCACCCCCTCCAGAGTGAAGCGTGCCTCACCGATCTTCAGATCCTCCAGCGTCTTTATGCCAGCGATGGTCACCAGGGAGATATCACTCAGGCTGGTGGCTTTCCGGTCTTTGCCGGGGAGACGCTGCCCCAGCTTCAGAGAGCGGAGATTGGGGAGTTTGGCAATGTGGGCATTTCCCGCCTCCGTCTGATACGTGTGCCAGGTGGAGAAGTCCTTGAGCTGGGTGATGGTCGCGATTGCCGCGAATCCATCATCTCCCATGGAGATACCCGCCACCGTCAGCCGTTCCAGATTGGGGCAGACTTTCAAATGGCCAAAGCCCACACCGGTGAAGCCCGGCATGCCGAAAGACGTATGAAAAAACGAGGCCTGTTTCAGGTTCCCAAAGGCGGCGAAATGCCGGAGCCCGTCGTCCGTCAGTTTGGCTCCGTCGGTCCCGATCGCTTCCAGTTCCTTCAGTCCGGCCAGACTAGGGAGTGTTTCGTCATTCAGTCCATGACAGCCACCGTAGAGGGTGAGCTTCTTCAAGGAAGTCACCTGACCGATCAACTTGAACTCCGCCGGGCCGAGCTTTTTGCAATCGGTGATGGTGATTTCCGTGATCACTCCCCCTTTCTCAACCACCTTCCCGCCCACGGCGACGAGTTGTTCCTTCACGGCGGCCGCGTCATCGGCGGCGGCCATGATTGAAAAGATCTGTAGACTGGCAAAGATGGCGGTGAGGTGACGGTGCATGCTTCTCACAAACGCCATCTACCTAATTCATCCTTCACCACTTCAGCATGGATTTGGCGTCGTATGACGATGCCGCATGATGTGACCACTCCGGCTGATCAACCACCGCAGCGTGGCTTGGTGCCCGCAACAGGCATCGGTATCGATGATAGACCACTCCACCATGGCGGTGCCCCCATCCGCAGAGAGCACCACCTGGGGATGCAGCAGACCAGCATTCCATTCCTCCACCTGCAAAGTCTCGGCAGGGGCCAGTTTTGCCTCAACGAATGTGCACTTCTCCAGACGAAACCCTCCCACGTCATTCCAGAAGCGGTCCGGGACTTTGATCTCCTGTCCGTCCCAATAGAAGCGGAAGGTCTTGAGCACGCCGTCAGTGGGATGGAGAGTATCAGGAAGGCGTCTGTCCCCAAAGGAATAGCGCACAAACTCGCTGTCCCCCACCTTGTAGGTCTCAGAGGTGGTCTCCTCCTCGCGAATGAGCGATACTTCCAGACGCAGCCGACCTTCAGTGGATTGAAACACGGAATCGGTGGGTCGTTCCAGCTTCTCGGACCAACGGGTCCAGAGATCGGGGGATTCTGCGGGATCCTGCACAGCCATGCTGATGGCAGGAACGACGCCGCTCATGGCGAAGAAAGCACGCCTTTTCATAAGAGTGTTTTTTTGAGGGTGGTGATTTACCCCCGGCAAAGAATAACTCGTTGGACCTCACTTGTCACGCGATTGAACGCTGCTGCTCTCCCGAAGCTCAGCTTGCGATTTCTGTGACATTTGAAGCCGGACGCTATTCAGCCTCGCCTAACCGAGCCCCCGTTTCGTAATCTCCTGCCATCTATGAGCGCAAAAAAGATTCTCTGTCTGGCCGGTGATTTCGTCGAAGATTACGAACTGATGGTGCCCTATCAGGCTCTGGTGATGGTGGGGCATCAAGTTGACGTCGTTTGTCCGGACAAAAAAGCCGGCGACAAGGTGCGCACCGCCATCCACGACTTTGAAGGCGACCAAACCTACTCGGAAAAGCCCGGGCACAACTTCACGCTCAATGCCACCTTTGCGGATATCAATCCCGCCGACTACGACGCCTTGCTCATCCCCGGAGGTCGCGCCCCCGAGTACCTCCGCCTCCACGAAATTGTCCTCAATGCCGTCCGCCACTTCACCGAGTCGGGCAAACCCATCGCCGCGGTCTGCCATGGTGTGCAACTTCTGTCCGCAGCCGGCGGATTGAAAGGTCGCAAGTGTGCCGGGTACTATGCCTGTGGACCGGAGGTGACCCTGGCCGGTGGGGAATTCCAGAACATCGCCGTGGATGGTGCGTTCGTGGACGGCAACCTGGTCACCGCTCCCGCCTGGCCAGCCCACCCCGCCTTCCTGGCCAAGTTCCTGGAAGTGCTGGGGACCAAGATCACGCTGTAATCAACCGTAGAACCGTTCCCCGCAGCCGCTCCCTTCGGCAGGGAGCGGTTTTTTTGTTTCCCACCCTATGCCATCCGGTTCAAGGAATTACCAACCCTCAGCCCATGACTCTCAGCCCCTCATCCCTTATATAATTCCTCATTCACAATTATCCGGCGTACGTTTCCAGTCCAAAAATGGCCCTCTTTTTTGGTGCCAAAATGTCTCTCTATCTTTCCCTAAACTTGAATACCTCGGGAAGCAGGGCGTCGAAACTTGTGAACCAAGATGATGACTCCTATGAAAACGACCCCCACACGATATCTCACGCCTGCCCTGGCGGCCATGCTGGCGCTGGGCCTGAGCGTCCCGCCTGCGGCGGAAGCGAAAAAGAAAGACGATGACCGCGGCAAGAAAAAAAGCCGGTCCAGCGTGCAGCATCGTGAAAACCGGGGCAGCCCCCGGACGGCTCATGTTGCCCGCAAGTCCGCCCCTTCTCGCGGCCCCAGCTCGAGAAGCCACGCAGTGGCCAGCAACCGGCACCGCCCCAGCCCTTCGCGCACCATTCACCGCAAGCCTGCCGAGCGGCATGTGGCATCGCGTTCCTCGCCTCGCAGTCGCGCGCCCCAACACCGTCTGGCCTCGGCTTCCGTCCATCGTCACGACAATGATCGCAACCGTGATCACCGGGTAAACCGGAGCTCGCCCGTCAGGCGATCCTCTGCCATTTCCCAGCGCGAAAGGGAGGTCCGGAGCCGTGCCATCGCTCGTAGCAGCGACCGCCACCGCGACATCCGCCGCGCCCCGGTCCGCAGGGATTCCGACAGAAATCATGTGGTCCGCAGGGACCGCGACCATGACCGCAATCGCTATGTCAGCAGCCATCGTGAAACGCGTCACAGTCACAATGCCCGTCCCCGTGACCGCGGCCACTATCACAGCCGTCATGAGCACCACTCTCACGACTGGTATCGCAACAACGGCTGGGACTATGACTACGACTACTACCGCGTCCACCGCCAGCACCGCTACTACAATGACCTGATGGCCACCTTCATCTTTGACACCAGCGGTCCTTCGTACTACTCGCCCGGCTACAGCTACCCGGCACGCTCCACGTACGATGGCTATGGGTACGACATGGAGACCCTCTATGCCGTGCAGGTAGAACTTGCCAACGCTGGCTACTACTATGGCGAGATCGACGGCCAGATCGGCCCCGGTTCCCGCTCCGCCATCATCAACTACCAGCAGGATTACAACCTGCCGGTGACAGGCCGAGTGGACAGTTACCTCCTCGAATCCCTGGGCATCCAGTAACCCCTGGCAGACGAATTAGATAGTGCACCTCGGGAAGCGGATTTGCACCGCCCCTTGCCATCCAAGATTTAGACCATTAAACCAGTCCCGGAAGGGCCGGCCTTGCGTCGGCTGCCCACAGGCCCAGTGCCTGTAGCCCGGGGCTGGTTCGGTTTTTAGAGGGCTCATGCCGAAAGTGGAGGGATCCCACGAGGCTCCTACAGCCAAGCAACGCCGTCAGTTTGCTTGACTCGCTATTGCAATCCCCGGACAGTTCCCGGCAAAACCTCCTTATGCATCCGCAGAAAACTGGCAGAGTTTGTATTGTAGGCGTTTCCGGCAAACTGGGGCAGTACATGGTGCAACAGGCCCTCGACAGAGGCTATGAAGTGGTAGGAGTCTGCCGCCCCGCCAGCGTGCCCAAGCTCGATCGATTCAAAGATCGCATCACCATCCTGCCAGGCAGAACGGATGATCGGGAAGTGATCCAGCAGGCAGTGAAGGACTGCGATGGTGTGCTCACGGTGCTTGCACCGTGGGGCATGCGACACTACTCTTCAGGCACCGCACAAGCAGTGCTGGACTTCGCTCCGCCTGAGGCCCGACTGGTCTTCTCTTGCGGCTGGCACATCAGCAAGGATGGCAAAGACCAGTACACACGCACCTTTCTTATGACCGTGAAAGTCGTGACGTGGCTGGCCCGGCTGCTGCGTGCCGTTGACATTAATGACCAGGTGGAAGCCTGCCGACGAATCTTTGCCAGTGATCGCCGTTGGACGGTGGTGCGTGGCAGCGACCTGGAAGAAGGCCCCAGTGAGGGCCTGCCCGTATGGAGCCGCCATGTGGGCGATCCTATCCTGCAGAGCAATCGCACCCGCCGTGTCGACTACGCGCTGTTCATGGTAGAAGCCCTGAAGAATGACGCCCTGATCCACGAAGCCCCCGCCATCGTCAGCTGTCAGTCGCCCTCAGCGGTCAAAGCTGCGGCAGGGCAACCCTAGAGGCCTATTCGCTCTTTACCTCGCAGCCAAAGGACAGGTGATTCCCGTCCGGGTCCACGACCATGAAGTCCCGCATGCCGTAGGGATAGTCACGGGGCTCCGCTTTAATCTGTGCCCCTTTCGCCTGAATTTCCCTGTAATAGGAATCCACCTCATCGGCAAAGATGCACACCGTGCCCCCGCCCACCGGGCGCTGGTGGATGGAGTGCGCACAGAGGTGCACACACACATCACCGATCGTGACTCCCGCGTATTCGCCAAAGCGGAAGTCCTCGGTGAAGCCCAGCACTTCCACATAGTGCTTGAGCGCTGCCTCCAGATTGGACACTTGAAACACCGTGGCGGACTGTTGGGCTTTCATCGTGGCAGACAAGTGGTGAGTTCCAATAGGCGAAGCGTTATGACAAAACTGCCACTTGTCCGGTTGTCAACCGAGGTGAGGAAAACCGACAAACCTCGCACGTTTTGAGGTAGCCGCCAAGGAGCCAACAGCTCCCACGTCCTCAGCCGAAGTTCTTCCTCGAAGAGGATGGAGCTACAAGCCCAACGTTGGCGAGCTTCCAGCGAGTCTACGTTGGGTCCGAGTGTTGGAAGTTGCTACTCTGAAGGAGTTGTGGCGGTCTGAGGTCCTTTCACACTCAAGATTCCTTGGCAGGCCCTGGCTTAGGCATCTGCAAGCTTCGCCTTCCAGCCGACGTCACCTGGCTTCGACGGACTCTGGTCCTCTCTCGCTACTCGAAAGGCGTCCACCAAAAAGAAAATCCCGGCCGCATCATGCAGGCCGGGGTTCTCATAAATCGTTCCTATCTCAACGCGGCACCGGGCACCCGAGCGCTGCGGAACCAAGGTTAGGAAGCCCTGCTGATTGCAGGCAAATCGGATGATTGATGTAAAACTTACCTTGAGACTAGCTAAGTTGCCTCCTACACGGCCTTAGAATTCGCTCTCACTTTCCGCGCCCAATGTTCCCAGCCCCTTTGCCGTATAAGCGCTCCAGCAACCCAAATATTGCAGTTCGCAGTTTCAAAATTGCAGACCAACCCGCTCCAACAAGCATCAAAACCAAAGGTTTATCTAGATAGCTAACGCTACTTCCGACTCCATAGGAAATAATTCCGCCACAAGACACATAGGCGCTGCAAGCGAGGAAAAGCCACCACCCTTTATGTTCTAGAAATCGATCCGGCAGAAGATTCGTAAACCCCAGCAAGGACGCCACCAAGGCAGCGAACGCTCCCAAGCAGCCCCACGCAAAGTAGGCAGTGCTTGGTTCCTGCCCAATCTGACGAACCAGTTCGAGATGACTCATGAGAAAGAGTGAGTTGAATTTGGATCAAATGCTCCATGATGTTGGAGCAAATCGTGCACATGTTTGATTCCAGTCGGCGTAAACTCCCATAACCCAGTTTCTACATTCCGAATTTTGCGCTCCACTACGTCCGAGACATCGCCATCTTTCGACTTTCCTTCCCTATCCGAAGACAGAGATTTTAGCGCGCTACTTAGGTTCGATGTATCGACACCGTGTTCACGCAAAAACCCCCCCGCATCCGAG
>NZ_BATQ01000141.1 GCF_000739635.1 Verrucomicrobium sp. BvORR034
TCTCAACCAGCGCAGCCTCTCAACCAGCGCAGCCTCTCAACCAGCGCAGCCTCTCAACCAGCGCAGCCTCTCAACAGCCCGCTTGCGGGCCGCCCAACCAGCGTGAAGCGCGCTTAACCCCCATAAGCTCCCACCACCCCATCCGCCCCCGCCGCTATCAAGGCCTCCTTGGGGAAGCTTGTCGTCAGCCCCACCACGCGACATCCTGCTGCCTTTCCAGACCTTACTCCGTTGATTGAGTCCTCAATCACCAGACACTCGGCCGGATTTACGCCCAAGCGCTCCGCAGCCAGGAGATACGGCTCGGGATCCGGCTTGCCACGTTTCACGTCATCGCCCGTCACCACGGTCTCGAAGAGTCCATTCAGGTCGAATGCATCGAACGCCATCTTCTGCATGCTTGGTGCCGCAGACGTCGCTACCGCCAGCCGCAGCCCCGCTTCCCCGGCAGCCACTGCAAACTCCCGGGCTCCAGAAATCAGGCGCACCAGGGAAAAGCGCTCCACAAACAGGTCAAAAGCCCGCTTCATCACTGCCGACGCCTCTCGACCGGACTCAGGAAACAACCGCATCAGCCCTGCCGCCACCTCTCGGTCCGGCACGCCCTTGAAGGTCAGCAATTCCGTCTCCACGAGCGCCCGGCCGCCCATCTCCTCTGCCAGAGAGGAAATGCAGGTCGCATGCACCGGCTCGGAGTCGATCAAGACACCATCCATGTCAAACAAGATGGCCTTCATGCCATCCAGCAGGCGGGATCCCACCTGCAGGCCCGTTTTCCCTATCCCACACCTCTCCAGATCACATTTCACGTCAGCTTCCATTTCGAGGGTTGCGTTCATGCTTCACGCTCCCTTCAAACTGGCCATTCTTCCAATGGCATGTTTTCATGATGGTGATAACCTGTTGTTATGGACATTCGCGAATTGCGATCCTTCGTCACCCTCGCTGAGCAGCTCCACTATGGGCGCGCCGCCCGGTTGCTGAACCTGAGCCAGCCTGCTCTGACCAAGCAGATCTTGCGGTTGGAGGAAGCTCTGGGGTCGCCCCTCTTCGAGCGGGACCGCCACGGCACCCGGCTCAGCGCCATCGGCCATCGGTTCCTCCAGGGCGCGCGCCCGATTCTGGCTGGGTTTGACCGGCTCTTGGCGCAAGGCCGCAAAGCAGCCTTGGGTGAAACGGGCAGCCTGCATGTCGCGTTTGGCTTCCACACCTTCGAACTGGTGCCACACCTCATCGTGCAACTGCGCGAGCAATGGCCTGAGGTGGAAGTGAGTCTGCGCGACCTCTCGTCTGCTGAGCAAATCGAGGGTCTGAACAACGGCCAGATCGACCTCGGCTTTGTGCGCCTTCCCGCACCTGTCCAGTTGCAGACCCTGCCCGTCATCAAAGACCGTCTGGCCTTAGTTTCTTCCGCGAACTCTCCCCTGCGTGAAAACGCCACCATTGCTGACTGTCGCAACGAGCCCTTTGTCGCCATCTCCGAAAAACGCGCTCCCGGCTTCCATCACCACATGCTGCTGCTTTGCGCCAAGCACGGCTTTCACCCCCGCATCGTTCAGGAGGTTGGAGAAATCACCACCGCGCTCGCCCTGGTTCGCGCCGGACTGGGCCTCGCGGTGGTGCCCCAGTCCACTGCCACCAGCGAGTTTGCCGGCATTCGCTTTCATCCCCTGCGTGACAAAGAAGCCGTGTGGACGGTCGGCGCCGCCTGGCGCAAGGGCGACACCAACCCGGTATTGAAGCGCTTTCTTCAGCTGTTGCGCCCCGGCGGATGGGTGAACAGCAAAAAGAAAACGGCAAACGGTGGAGCAACTGCAACTGGCACCTGAAAAAGCCGCTATGACCGCAATCCCAATTCATCATTCCCAACTTCTAGCTTGAGCAGCACGCTCTTCGCCTCCAGCCCACCGGCGAAGCCGGTGAGCTTGCCGTTGCTGCCAATCACCCGATGACATGGCACCACAATGGAGATCGGATTGCGGCCATTCGCCGCTCCTACGGCGCGGACGGCCTTCGGCCGGCCAATCTGATTTGCAATCTGCCCATAGCTGCGGGTCTCACCAAAGGGAATGGTCGATAGCGCCCGCCATACCTCTTTCTGAAACGCAGTGCCTTCGGCTGCGAGCCTGAGATCAAACTGGGTCCTCCGGCCCGCAAAGTAGTCGTTTAACTGCCGCTCCGTCTCCAGCAACACCGGATGCTGGTCATCGCGCACGGTCTCACCGAGCGGCACACGTTTGGGATCGTCGTCTTCCCAAAGGATCGCTACCAGTCCGTTGTCGCTGGCCACCAGCGTGAGCTCGCCCACGGGTGATTTGATGGATTTGTAAACATGCTTCATGGTCTTGATTGGATGATTTACGGCCCCAGCATGCCACGGGGGCAGGATTATCGCTGGCCGTTTTCGGACATGAAAGTAAAATGACATCCATGTCCGAAAACGGCGAGTTTCAGCGCGCCAGTCCGGCTACCTTGTCCTCAGCCATGAACAATCCAGAAGGAAGCTCACTCATTGATGACCAGGCAGCCTATCAGGCCCTCACCTCCCACGATCCGCGGTTTGACGGTGTGTTTTTCGTGGGGGTCACCTCCACGGGCGTGTACTGCCGCCCCATCTGCCCTGCCAAGGTGCCGATGCTAAAAAACTGCCGGTTTTTTGGGAGTGCCGAGGCGGCCGAGAAGGCACAGTTCCGCCCCTGCCTACGATGCCGGCCTGAGCTCGCCCCCGGCCATGCACCGGTGGACAATGCCCAGCGCATCGCCCACCTCATCACCCACCGCATGAACGAGGGTCTGCTGGAAGACGGAGCGGGGATCGAGGAAATCGCAAGCGAATTCGGAGTCAGCTCCCGTCAGCTCCGCCGCATTGTGCAGAAAGAACTGGGCGTCTCCCCCATCGAACTCCTCCAAACCCGGAGGCTGCTCCTGGCCAAGCAGCTGCTCACAGAGACCCGCCTTCCTGTGATCGACGTCGCCTTTGCCAGCGGCTTCTCCAGTCTCCGCCGGTTTAATGACGCTTTCAGCGCCCAGTATCGCATGCCCCCCAGCCGCCTGCGCAAGGAAGCCACCACTGGCGAGGACACAACGGCTCCTGCCGGAGTGACCTCCACCCTCCAGCTCAGCTACCGCCCTCCGTATGACTGGCAGGCCATCCTGGAGTTTCTACAGGGACGCATGATCAAGGACGTGGAGCATGTCACAAGCACCTGTTACGCCCGCACCGTCCGATTGGGCAAGCACGCCGGCTGGGTACGCGTGACCCAGTCACCGCAGAAACATGCCCTGCTCGTGGAGTTCACCCACAGCCTCGCCCCGGTGCTGCCCGCGCTGTTGGACCGGCTTCGCAACCTTTTCGACCTTGCAGCGCGCCCTGACTTGATTTCCTCGCACCTTTCCCAGGATCCCCTCCTGCGCCCGAGTCTGGAGGCCCACCCAGGTCTGCGAGTGCCCGGAGCCTTTGACGGATTTGAGCTCGCCATCCGCGCCATTCTCGGCCAGCAGGTCACTGTGAAGGCCGCCACCACCATCTCCTGTCGTTTCGCCGCGGCCTTTGGGGAAAAGATCGAGACTCCGTTCCCCGACCTCACGCGGCTCTCCCCTCAAGCCGATCGAGTGGCACGCGCCACGCTGGATGATGTCGCCCGACTGGGCATCGTCGCTGCCCGCGCCAGCTGCATCATTGGCCTCGCCCGCGCTTATCACGACGGGACCCTCAAGCTAGACGCTGGATCCCCACCCGACAGCGCCATCGCCCAACTGGTTACCCTCCCTGGCATCGGCCAATGGACTGCCCACTACATCGCGATGCGCGCCCTGCGCTGGCCCGACGCCCTCCCAAAGGAAGACATCGCCGTACGCAACAAACTCGGCGGGGTGACCGCCAAGCGGGCGGAAGAGATGTCACAACGCTGGCGTCCCTGGCGGAGCTATGCCGTCCTTCACGTTTGGAAATCACTTTGAAACAATAAGTAGTGCTGGGCCTTAGCTCGTCAGTCGTAAGACCCACGACTATCACCTCATCCCGGCCTCTGACAATCGCCACAGGGAACCTCAACGTCTACGTGGGGTTGAGGAGGGTGGAGCACTCACTCCGAAGGAGTTTCGGCGGTCCGACTTGCCACAGCCCCCAGAGGTCCTCTCCGGACACCGCACAAGGTCGCCTCCACGAACCGTTCCCCGCCCCGCCCTCCGCACACGTTGCTCAAATTCTACGAATGATTCCCCAGTCACCCACGTATGCCCTCCCACGCTCAAGCCTACGTCCATGTCCCGCCCCGCCCTTCTCGTTTGTTCCCTCGTCCTGGCCACCAGTAGTGTCGCCAGTTTTCACGCCACAGCCCAGGAAAAAGCTCCACCGACCCCGACCGCGGTCCCATCGGTGCCTGCCACGACGCAGCCCCCGGCCGCGACGCCCCCTGCAGGGTTCCGGACGCTGTTCAACACCAAGGACCTCACTGGCTGGCATGGGCTCAACCCGCACTCCGTCGCCAGGCTCACGGGTGAAAAGAAGGACGCCACCCTCAAGCAGATGCGCGAGGAATTCCCAACCCACTGGCGTGTGGAGAACGGCGAACTCGTCAACAATGGTACTGGCCCCTACGCCACGACCGACGAGGACTTTGGCGACTATGAGTTGATGCTCGAGTACAAGACGGTGGCCAAGGCCGACAGTGGCATCTACCTGCGCGGCGTTCCGCAGGTGCAGATTTGGGACTGGAACCAGGTTTTTGATCCCACCAAGCCCGACCGCCGCCCCCATCTGGGTTCAGGAGGTCTCTTCAACAACCCGCCCAAAACACTCGGCCGGGATCCGATTGAACTCAAAGACAAGCCCTTCGGCCAGTGGAACGCCTTTTCCATCAAGCACATCGGTGACCGCGTTTGGGTGACTTACAATACCCGGCTCGTGGTCGACGGCGTGCGCATGGAAAACTACTGGGACAAAACACAACCGTTCCCGGCCAAAGGGCCCATCATGCTTCAGACCCATGGCGGAGAGATCCGCTGGCGCAACATCTTCATCCGCGAGATCAAGGAGGCCGAGGCCAAGAAATTCGTCGCCGAGAATCCTCCAATCCCCAACCCCACCGAATACGACGTGGCCTATGGACCGCACCCGAAGCAGGTCATGCATTTCTGGAAGGCTGAGTCTTCCAAGCCCACTCCTCTGCTCTTCTTCATCCATGGCGGCGGTTGGTCGGGTGGTGGCCGCCTGAGCGGTGTCACCAAGATGCTGCCCGAGATGCTCAAGGCGGGCATCTCCGTCGTTTCCGTGGAATATCGCTTCGTCGGTGAGGCCACCAAGGACGGCGTGGTCCCGCCTGTGAAAGGTCCTCTGCATGACGCTGCCCGCGCCCTGCAACTGGTGCGCAGCAAGGCCACCGAGTGGAACATCGATAAACAGCGTATTGGCGCAAGCGGAGGCTCCGCCGGAGCCTGCACCTCCCTTTGGCTTGCCTTCCATCCCGACCTCGCCGATCCCAAGAGTGACGATCCCATCGCACGTGAATCCACCCGCCTCTGGTGCGCGGCCGTCCTCGGAGCCCAGACCACCCTGGACCCTCAGCAGATGAAGGAATGGATGCCCAACAGCAGCTACGGTGCCCATGCCTTCGGCATCTCGGGTGACATGGCCAAAAAGACCTCCTCCTTCGTCGAATTCCACGCCAAACGGGAGACTATCCTCCCCTGGATCGCCGAGTACTCGCCCTACGCTCTCGTCACCTCCGATGATCCGCCCATCTACATGTCCTACAGCGCCGCTCCCGCCATGGGACAGAATCAGAAAGACCCCACCCATTCCGCGAACTTTGGCGTGAAGCTGCAGGAACACTGCCGTACCAACAACGTCCCTTGTGAACTGGTGTACCCTGGGGCCCCGGAAGTGAAGCATGCCACCGCCGAGGATTATCTCCTCGAACGTCTGAAGGCGGAGAAATAACCCGCTTTGCGGGAGACTCCAGACTGCCAGACCTCAGACGCCAAGCTTGAGGCGGGAAGAAATGACCACCAAGAAACGGCGGCTTGTGCCTTGAGCACAAGCCGCCGTTCCATATAGCGCAGGGTCACTTGTACTCCAGAATGTCGCCCGGCTGACAATCAAGCGCCTTGCAAATCGCCTCCAAAGTGGACAGTCGAACCGCTTTTGCCTTCCCATTCTTCAGGACGGAAATGTTGGCCATCGTGATGCCGACTTTCTCGGCGAGCTCGGTGACGCTCATCTTCCGTTTCGCCAGCATGACGTCGATGTTGATGATGATTGCCATGGAGGAAAGGATTGCGGAAGTCGGAATGCCGATACTGGACTTTGAAGTTTGAAATTTGGAGTTTGGATTTTGAATCTTGGCTCCTAAACCGTCAGGTCGTTCTCGGACTTCAGTTCCACGGCACTTTGCAGAGTCCTCTCGAACACAGCAGCGACAGTAGCAACAACCGTGGAGATGAACATCAGCAGCAGCCCCATCATCACCCCACCCGCAATGTCCTCCTTGCCACGCTGAAATAGGAAGATGTAGGCCTCTGCTCCCAAAATGAAACCGACCAGCGACATCGCGCAGTACTTGATCGTCCGCAGAGATTTCACTGCGCGTTGCGAGAACACCTCATTCTGCCCCACATAGCCAAGAAGCCTGAAAGCCTGGTAAAGCGCGGTGAAGAAAGCGATCGAAGCAAGATACACATACGCCAGAAACGGATCGTTGAAGTAGATCTGAAAAACTGTGGAGTGGGCATTCCTGCCTTCAAGTTGAGGCTCCCAAAGCATCAGGCCAAGCGCAACCATGCCGACGAGCACAACCACCGCTTGCAGAAAGACCGTGGAGCTTTTCTTCATGCTCCGACCTTACATCGATCATTTATCGTTTGTCGATATATTTTTATCGTGATTTTCAAAAGGAGATACCTCCGGCACCTTTGCCAGTCCTGCTCATCCCAGCGCGCATCCGCCGCCATCAGCCCGCCGCACCCGGCCAAACGACTGGCACCTAGCGGCGCATTTCAGGGTTGAAGCCCAACTTCTGCGCCAGCATGGCGAAACTCTGCTTCGCCGCCGCCACGGGATCGTAGCCCGGCTTGTTAAAGATCATGGCACTCACTTCGACGACCACAGGGCCCCTCCAACCGGACTGCTTCAACAATTTCGCGAACTGAGCGTAGTCGGTGCGGCCTTCGCCTGGCAGGAGGAACTGGACCTTCTTCGCATCACCCGCGGAGTCCTTGACGTGGATGAAGCGCGTCTCGGAGATGAGCGGCTTGAGCGTGGCTTCCATCTCCATTCCCTGGAGCTCAAAGTGGCTGTAGTCGTAACAGAGTTTCACGAACGGACTTGCAGCTTGCGCGTGCAGCCAGAGCAATCGTTCCGGTGAATTCACCGCGCTGTTGACGTGTGCCTTAAGACAGATCGTAAGCTTATTTTCGGCCGCGGTTCTCGCCCAATCCCGCACCCGATCCGCCATTCTTTCCTTCAGCGCGCCCCACTCGGCGGGTTTACCACCCAGCACGGATTCCAGAATAGGCGGCGCACCGGGCGAGAGTTCGTATGCGAACTCGGCCGCGATCTTGATATGCTCCAAATTCTTAGCGTGTGCGGCATCGTCCACCACGAGGCTGAGGTTGTTCATTAGACCGGAGACGGTGAGTTGATGTCTGCCAAGTGACTCGCGAAGAGAGGCACGATCCGCCGCAGACAGCCGGCCCGGCTCGGTTGGGAATCCCGCATTGAGGGGGAGTTCAACGTTGTGATAGCCGATCTCGGCACACGCCTTGAGAGCCTCCGCGACGGGTAGCGACTTCATCCCATAGAGGCTGAAGCCCAGGCTGAGATTGGATTCTGCCGCATCCACCGGCAGGGGGAAGTTTGGCAGCGCAAGTCCAGCGGTGGCGGCGGTTTGTTGGAGGAATTGGCGGCGAGTCGGCATGGTGTATTGAGTGGAGGCTGATTCAAGCAAGTCCGACATGCTTTAACGCTTCAATGGGCGGACCTTCGAAGGTGGCGGTTGGCCTGTTGCCCACGTAGCCGATGGCCTGCATGCCCTCAGGCGTGGTGTAGTAGCCGCCTGCGGTGAGATCGCGGTAGCGCTTGAAGAATGAAGCGGGCTTCTTGTGCTCGGGCTTCACTTTTGCGCCGGCTATGTCTGTACAGATCGTAGTTTGCTGGTCGTGAGTGAGATCAGCGAAGGGTTTGGAGAAACGACGTCGGGCTTCTTCGTCAATCCATTCCAAACCTTCGAGGATGACGCGGCGATCACCGGCTTGAGCGGGATACGGCGAACTGATCCATTCATCAATGAAGTCGGGCACTCCGACGGCGGAAGCGCTCGGCGAAGCATCATCGGCGGGGATGATCACATCGCACAAGGCGCGTGCCGTGTGCCTCTGTGGCCCGGTGAGTGTGAGCGGCCACACGTCGCCAGGCTTGTAGATCTTCGCCATCACTGGGTCGGGGCCGTAACCCTTGGCTTGGACTGGGGTGTCGGCGGCAATGGCAAGGTGATCACGCGCGGCAAGCGTTGCCGCAGCCCCAAGCATCCACTGAATGGCAACGCGGCGATCCACGCGCGGGAGGTCGTCTGGGGAGCCCATGTCAGATATTTCCTTTCTTGAGTTCGTCCATGAGGTGATCAGCCATGCGCCAGGCGAGGGCCATGATGGTCAGCGTGGGGTTCTTGTCCGCAGTGCTGGCAAAGGGTGCGCCATCGGCAAGGAAGACGTTCTTCACATCCCATGTCTGACTCCATTGATTGGTCACAGACATTGAGGGGTCATCGCCCATGATGGCACCTCCAACTTCATGAATGACCGTGCCACCGGGCTTCAGGGACTTCAGCACATCGGCATCCGTCTTGGGCGAAACCTTGCCCCCCATCGCCTCAAGCAGTTCACCGATGTGCTTTTGCTGATGGCGCGCTTGATTGAGTTCAAAGTCGCTCCACTTCCAATGGAAGCGCAGCACCGGAATACCCCATTGATCCCGCACCGTCGGATCAAGTTCACAGAACGAACCATCATTGGGCAGCATCGTGCCCTGTGCTCCAAACCCGACCCGGGAGCCGTAGTAGCGCCTTGCGTCTTCTTTGAGTTTTTTGCCAAAGAGCACGCCGCCATTGCCCTCGAAAGTGTCGATGCCATTCAGTGATGTTAGTGATGGCATCTGTCGCCCAGTAGTGAACTCCAGGTGATAACCACCGGGGAATCCCAGCCCGCCTTCGCGATTCTGGTCATGCAGCGTCCACGGCACATACGCATGAGGGCCGCCTGCGCCGTCTTCATTGTGAACTGGCATTCCTTCAAAGGCTGGGATATGCGCACTGAGGCTCGTAGAAACAGAATCTGTGATGTATTTGCCAATTTTTCCGCTCGAGTTCGCAAGCCCTTGAGGAAAGGCATTCGACTTTGAGTTCAAAAGCAGGCGCACCGATTCCTGCGAACTCGCTGCCAGCACGACGACCCGCCCCTTGGCATGGCCTTCGCGACCACTGGTCTTGTCGATGAAGGTGATCCCTGTGGCCCGGCCCTGCTTGTTGATCGTGATCTCACGCGCCATTGCATTGGGCAGAATGTCGAGGTTGCCCGTCGCAAGCGCAGGTCGCAGGTGCACGGTCTGCGAATCGTAGTTCGCGCGGATCGAACATCCACGATGGCAGTCCGTCGCCCAGAAGCACGGGGCCCGCAATCGCATGTGCTCCGCCAGAATGCGCTGAGCTGTGGCATTGTGCGGATGCAGCTTCGCCGGAATGGTCTCCGCGTCCTGCACCTGGGTGAGTACCGCACGATGAATGGAGGTGACGCGCGCATTCACCTTCTTCCCGTGCTTTTGCGCATACAGTTCGCCGACTCGCAACTTCGGTGCTGGCTGCAACACACCTGGCGAAGAATCGGGCGAATTCTCCAAACCTTCGTTTGTGCCGAATACACCGATCAGCATCTCTACTTTGTCATAGTAGGGTGCAACCTCTTCATAGCTGATCGGCCAGTCAAAACCCGCTCCGAAACGCGTCCGCGGCTTGAAGTCATACGGCCCGTTGCGCAGGGTGATGCGCCCCCAGTGATTTGTGCGTCCCCCCATCATCCGCTGCCGCCACCAGCGGAACTGATTCGCCGGCTCCGGGTGAGCATTTGTGTAAGGCTCCCCCGGAATCTCCCAACCGCTGTTGATCGAGCAATCGTGGAAACCGTATTGCTTGTCCGGCGTGGGCACGCCCCTCAAAGGCGCCTGGCTGGGCAGTTGAAACATAGCAACCTCAGTCGCCGGATCAAACGAACGCCCCGCCTCCAGCACGAGCACCTTCACGCCTTCCATGGTGAGCGTATAGGCCGTCTGGCCGCCGCCGGCACCAGAGCCCACGATGATCACATCGTAGTTCTCCTGAAGTTTGTCATGGGTGATGACTGGCATTGGGGAGGGGTCTTGTTAGTTGCCGCGTGCCGCTTCCAACATCTTGATCCAAGGACCGACGTAGTGGCCGTTGTCGTGAAAGGTGCGCCCGCTGACCATGTGGCGGTCGACGACGCACGGTTCGTTGACATAGATGCCTCCGCAGACTTCGAGGTCGAACTTGCACTTCGCCACCGTCGCCATCCGCAGCCCCTTCACGATGCCAGCACGGGCGGGGATCTCCACTCCGTGGCACACGCTCGCCATGGGTTTTTCGTTCTCCCAGAACCAACGGGTGACGCGGAGCAGGTCCTCATCCTCGCGAATGTATTCCGGCGCTCGACCGCCGCTGAAGAAGATGCCCGCGTACTCTTCGGGCTTGATGTCCTTGAAAGTGATCTCGGCATCGATCGTGTAGCCCTCCCACTCCTTGGTAATCGTCCAGCCAGGCTTCACCTCATGCATTACCATCTGGTATTTGCGCTTCTCCGGCGCGGCGACGACGGGCTGGAACCCCGCTTCGATGAGGCGGTAGTAAGGGTACAGGGTGTCCACCGTTTCGGTGGCGTCGCCGACGATGACAAGGACTTTGGGCTTGCTCATGGATGATGAGGATTCTTTGGATTGAGTTGGAGATGGATCCGATGCCGATGCCGCACGCAGGAGGACAGTTCCCGCGGCAGCGAGACTGGAGTGTGCGATGAAACGGCGTCGATCCACGGCGGCAACCCTATCCCCTTGCCAGCAGGCGCCAATACAACTATGGTGCACCAATCCTCAGGTTTTTCGTCACCCGTTTTTCCGGACATGAGCCTCCGCAAACGCCGCCGCGCCCCTCGCGTCGCACTCCTCATCGAGACGACTCGCACCTTTTCGCGCGATATGCTCGCGGGAGTCCGTCGTTACGTGGCAGAGCATGGCCCCTGGTCCACCTTCCTCGAACTCCGCGCTCCTGACTCGGCACCGCCGGCCTGGCTGCGCCATTGGGATGGCGACGGCATCCTTACGCGAAGCTTTACCCGAGAGACGGCTGATTTGATCGATGCCACCGGCCTGCCAGCCGTCGAATTGCGATCCAAGGCCCTCGCCGGAAATCGCCCCTTTGTCGGCATCGACAACGCTCATATCGGACGCACTGTCGCCGAGCATTTCTACGAGCGTGGTTACCGGCGATTTGCGGTCTACAGCCTGACAACCGAGATCTTCTTCATCGAACGGGTGCGGAATTTTGTCAGCACCGTCGAGGCCTACGGTTGCACCTGCGCAGAGCTTCCTGAGGTCGTTTCCGACAATGTCTCTGACTGGGAGAAGAACCAGGCCCGCCTCATCTCCTGGTTGGCGCAATTGCCGAAACCCGTAGGCATCTTCGCAGCCAACGACCAGCTCGGCGTTCACCTTCTTGCCGCTTGTCAGAGGGCAGGCGTCGCCGTGCCCGAGGAAGTCGCCGTCGTGGGTGCGGAGAACGAGGAAACTCTCTGCACTTTCGCCACGCCACCCTTGAGCAGCGTCCGATTCGACGGCCAGGCTGTTGGGTACCATGGTGCGGCAGTGCTGGACAATATGATGCGCGGCAAGACGGCACCTGTTCGGGAGATACTCTCGCCCCCTAAAGGGATCGTCGTGCGCGGCTCGTCTGATGACTTGGTCATCAATGATGCGCTCGTTGCCCATGCCGCGCGCTTGATCCGTGAGAACGCGATGACCGGCATCAATGTGGACGACCTTTGTCGCAAACTAAACGCCTCACGAAGCACGCTCGACCGCCGCATGAAAGCCGCGCTCAACCGCAGCCCCAAGGAAGAGATCACGCGCATCCGTTTTCGCGAGGTGGAACGCCTCCTCTGCGAGACGGACCTCACGATCGACATCATTGCCCGGCAGACCGGCTTCGCGCACAGCCACTATCTGCAAGCCGCCTTCAAGCAAGCTTACGGCCGGACTCCCGGAGCCTTCCGGCGCGCCCATGCATGAGGGCTGCGGGCGCGTATTGAAATCACCCGTTCCAACCTTTCCGCATGACGCCAATGTTTGCAGCAGAATGCTCTAGGCCAATGGAAATCAAGTTTTTTCGGGAACGACGCTGGATTGGGACCGAGATGGAAATTAACACCTTCCATTCGTTGCCTCGCTGTATCCCTCTGTCATACACCGCAGTGGAGCCGCCTGTCGTTGCCCACCACCATCTGGGCAACACTAATCATTGAAATAACCACGATACCCCAGGGAAATGAAGCTGATGACGTTGGTGAACACACACACCCATGCTACGGCTCTCTCAACTTTCACAGTGCTGCGAGACGCCAGCAATGCGGACCAGAACAATGCGACTGGCAAGAGCAGATACTGAAGAACGCCCATGCCCCCAGTCCACTCCATAACCTTGTTCCACCTGCGCGCATGTTCCTTGTCCTTCTCGAAGATGCTGCGCTCTTCTGAAGTCAACAGTTTCCCTTCTTTAAGGGACGGATCTTCAGTCTCAATGCTACTTGCGATTCTCCAAATCTCCTCTCTTTCGAACGGGGAATAGCGTAACCTTCCTCCTTCCCTGTTGGGCAACATGTTGCCGCCAGCCAGGAAATGCCAGACTTCAATTTGAAGGCAGGTATTCAACACCACCGCCGAGAGGATCCCACATAGGTAGCGAGCCACATACAAAACCTAGAGACTCCCCGCTCAAGATCAAGAGCTTTGGTCCGCATGTGCTTCATGCAAAACTTCCGAGGGGAAAAAGCTGGCGGAGAGAGAGGGATTCGAACCCTCGGTAGCTGTTAAAGGCTACGCATCTTTAGCAAAGATGTGCTTTCGACCACTCAGCCATCTCTCCAATAAATGCTCAGCTCAGGCGGTTAAGCCCGGGAAGAGATTCTTAGCCGAGCCGCCTTCAGAGTCAAGCAAGAGGTGCATTTTTGACACAAAAAAGACGGGCTTCGGCCCGTCTTCTTCGCAGATCTTTTGTTCGCTCTCGCAATCGGGGTCACTCGACGGAGTTTCGGCCCGTAAGGCCGGGGTGGAGGCGATCCACCCGGTCATATACACTCACCTCAACGCCGCCAGCTCCAGTCCCTTCAAACGGGCTCCTTCAGGAGCGTGAGCGCCTGGTCAACCTTGGCGCCTTCGTGCACGATCGCCGCCAAACTGCGGGCAATTGCCGCTGGGCTCTTGTGCTGCCAAACGTTGCGGCCAATCGCAATGCCCGCGGCACCGGCCTTCATGGCGTCATGCACCATGGAGAGCAGGTCCAGATCATTGCCGTCTGCCGCGCCGCCCAGCACGATGACCGGAGCGTAGCAGGACTCTACGATGCGCTTGAAGTCCTCTACCGTACCGTTGGTGGGGTACGCGGTCTTCACCACATCAGCCCCCATCTCGGCGGCCAGACGCACGGCGAATCCGATGTTTTCCACGGTGTACTTGTCCTTCTGGCCCAGTCCGTAGGGCAGCGTCTCAAGAATGACGGGGATGTCCACGTCCAGGCTCTCGCTGATGAGATCGGCACAGTTCTGGGTGATCAGCTCTTCATTCTCGCTGAAGGGAAAGAGCATGTTCATCACGCCGGTAGCCCCCACCATCTCCGCCTCGCCGAGGCCGTAGATGTTGATGCTGCCAGCTCCCTTGCCCGTGGTGCGGACGTTGTACACGTCAGTGCGCAGACAAATGCCCTTGCCCGTGAGCATGTCGCCCGTGCGCAAAGCCAAGCCGAGATTCAAGACATAACCATCCACATAGGGGTTCACATCCTCGATCAGTTGGAACGGATTCTCCAGACCGGGGACGGGGATCGCCACTCCGTGGTCGATCGGCAGAATGACGGTCTTTCCGTCACGGAAGAAAGTCTCAAGGTTGTCTTGTCGGCTCATAGCGGGTCGGAACCTTGAGGCCAATTGGGGAAAAAGTAAAGTCCGCAATGGTCGAGGCCTTCCGGAGGCAGCCCGGCCTTCCCACCTGCACTAAAGGTTCTCAAGCGCAGTCGGGAAGCCATCTGCCCCCTTGCCATCGGTCGCATAGCGTCGCTCCCGTCCCGCCACGCCATCCTCATAGCCCCGCAGGCACATCTCAAATACCTCTCGGGGCGGATTCTCCACACCCAATGATTTCAGCGCATACGCGAGATCCGCAGCGGTGGCCACGGGCGCAGTCTCAAACGCCGCACACACGCCAGCATGAGTGCGCCCCAGGCGATGACCAAACTCATACCAGCGTCCGGTGGGATGAGGCGCCTCCACAAGACCCGCCGCCTTTCTCAATGCATGCCAAACCGGGCCTGACCGGGTAGCGTCCCAGGCCAGGCCCGCTGCGAGCACCACCAGCACTCCTGCTGCAATCCCCACCCGCAAGCCAGCCCGCCCAGCCCGACGGGCCGGGAGCGGAAGCTGCCCGTGCGGAATCCCCGTCTGGGCAGGGCGGACCGATACACCAGGAGCGACCGCCATACCTGGTGAAGCAGACCGTGGCGGCGGGGGTGGCGAGGATGGAATCGGCACACCCGCGTTGGAAGATCCCGACGGGGCCGGAATGGAAGACGGCATAGGCGGCGGCACCAGAGGTGCGGAAGGCGGTGGCAGTGAAGATTCCATGGTGCTTTCAGGCCCGGCTCTAGGATATCACGATAAAGGGTGTTGCATCAACTCAGCCAACTCGCCTCAACGGCCATTTGGCGAAACGGCCGCACGATCGTCCGCCAGCCCCAGCGCCACCAGCACGACCTGATGATAGCCCCCATCTTCTCCCAAAAGAGGACGGCTCAGAGCGAGGTAGCCCGTGGTTCCCCCGACCATCAACGGCACCCGCTGGGACAGTGCTCCCGTCTGCGACAATGAGGTGAGCGCCACCGTCATCGCTCGCGGGAGAGCCCGTTGCAGTTCACGGCTCACGTCTCCCACCGCAGCCGCCAGACTCCGGATCTCCTCCCCTGCCACCAGGCCACCTTTCGCATCGGTCGGCACCTGAAATGCCATGAGCAATCCCGAGCGAGTTGCCTCAGCCGAACCGGACTCGCCCGTTCGCACCACGCGAATCATCAGAGAACTCCCCCCTGCAGACTCCATCCAGGCGGCAGGTTGAGTGCTCCCCTGCGCCGCAGGCAAATCCGTGCTCCCCTTGGCAAAGTGCTGTTGCATCAACAGTGCCTCTGCGGCGCCTGGCAAGTCCATGCCAGGGAACGTCTCCCGCCCTGCCCGATACCAACTCTGAAGAGTTTCCCACTCCGCCTTCAACAGCGCCGCAGTCGGGCCACTTCCCAGCCGATTCCAGTTCACACGGAGTCGCGACTGCTCCTTCTCCTCCTGTGCCCGTTTTTCCGCCAGGAGCTGAGCTTCCTTTTCCTGCTCTTCCTCCATCTTCCGCTGGGCGGCCCGGCGTCGATCCTCCTCCTCCATCCGCGCCTGCTCCTCCGCCTTCACGCGATTCGCCGCAGACTGCACCATGGCCTTGGCCTCTTCCTCCTGACGCTGTATCTCCAACTTGCGGGTGCGCTCCAGCGCCTCTGTCATAGCGCGGGTGTCCTTTACCTTCTGCCGCTGCTCTTCCTTGACCCGGTCGTATGAGGCCCGCGTCATCCAGCGGCCTTCATACTGCACCATGCCCTGGTCCCGAAGCAGCAAAACCTCAAGGATGGGCTTCAAGAAACGAGGTGACTCCTGTCGCACCGCTGGGTACCGGGCCTCCAGCGTGCGTGTCCGCTCGACCACTTCCAGCAGAGGCGCATAGTCCTGCAGGTCCACCAAATCCACGGCCAGCAGCACGGGATCGTACTCAACCATCCCGAAGACCTCGCTGATCAAAAACACTTTCTCCCCGCTCCCTGTCACCTGGACCTTGTAGTTTACCGCAAACTCCTCACAGCGGGAAAACGTCACCACCTTGGCGAACTCCGGACTGGTATTCGCCCCTTTCAGCACCAGCAGTCCCAAGGCCCACGCCGCCCCCGGCACAGCCATCCCCAGACTCACCGCCATCAGCGTGACCAGCGACGCCCATGACCGCCCCCGGAGGAGGACGTTGGCCGCGGTAGGGAAGCGGGATTCAGACGGAAACGGGGGCTTCATGACGGGATCCATGGGGCAGAAAGTCGGGCCTTCATGATCCGACACCGGAGAACTCTACGACAAGCCCTAAAAAAATTCGAAAAAAGCGGCAGGATCTTTGCAAATTCAGTTGCAAAGATCACAGGCTGGGTAAGATAACGGCCCTCACGGAATTCCTGAGTAGCTCAGCGGTAGAGCGGGTGGCTGTTAACCACTAGGTCGTAGGTTCGAACCCTACCTCAGGAGCCAATCAAAATTGGCTCCGACCATTCAACCGATCACGGTCAAAGCGCTTCGTGTTTTGGGTATACGTCCTCGAGAATCCATCTGGGAAGTTCTATGTCGGTCAGACGGAAGATCTGGATGCGCGCCTGCGCAGCCATAACGATGACAACTCCCCCACGGAAGGCAAATTCACCCGCAAAAACGGCCCTTGGGCCTTGGTATGGAAGGAGATTCACCCGGACCGAGCCTCCGCCATGCGCCGGGAACGCCAGATCAAAGCCTGGAAGTCCGCTCGCCAGATCCGCACACATCTGCTGGGTCGCACGTAGTAGCTCAGCGGTAGAGTCCCGACTTGTCGGGATTAACCACTAGGTCGTAGGTTCGAACCCTACCTCAGGAGCCAATCAAAATTGGCTCCCTATTCTCCAAGATTAGACTTGGGAAACTTCATTTGAATCGATGGTCGGCGCGCCATGCTCGCGACCTTTCAGGCCGCAACTCAAGGGGGATGTCTGTGCCCAGGGTCTCCGTCCATTTCGCGGCCTCGGTCCCATAGGCTGGACTCTTTAGGCCCGAATCATCACCAGAAAACTGCGATTGTAATTTCCTCCGGCCTTTCCTTGCCGTGCGGCTACTGCGCCTGCGCTCACCGCTCCCTTGCACCGACAGTTGCAACCCGCGAGGTCCAGATTACAGTTCATGGCAAAAATACCCCCATCCACCAGTCGCCTTCCCCGCTGCTCTACCTGATTTGCCAAGTGCAAACGGTGCGCGGAGGCGGCTTTTCTTGCAATGTCATCGCTCACACCAGTCGCATCAGTTCCCACGGCCGCCATCTTGGCACCGCCTGGCGAGGTGGCCCTATGCCCTCCTGCTCCCGCCGCCCCGGCTCCTTCATCCTCGCCATCTCCCCCGGGTGAACTCGTTGCCCTCCAGGCGCGGTGCGCCTACCTGAGCCAGGAGCTCAACCGCCGCGGTCTGGCCATTCACCAGCAGGCAGCGCGTCTCGAGGAGAACAAGGTACAAATCACCGCGCTGGAGAAACGCCTCGCCAAACAGGAGAGTGCGATCAAACGGCTTCAGAAAGTAGTGGCTTCTGCAAAAGAGTGGCAGCAACGCGGCTGGATGAAACGAGCCTTTCACAAGTGGAGGGCACCAGGCAGTGAAGGATCCTAACGCGTCCCTCCCAAGGCAGCCCCTCAACGACAGACTCGATACATCAGATCCTGGAACGCTCCCTTGGATGCTTGGCCGGGCTGGCGGGGCGACCACCGTTCTTCTCGAGTTGACGTCTGCGCACAGCTCACCGTTCAACGGTACTGCCACCATTCAGATTGCTGCAGACCAGATCCTGTCAGTCGCTTCCGACGTCGAATCCCAATTCCCGCTTGCGGATATCCTGCTATGGATTGGCGATGCTCACCAGCGTCCGCTGTCCGAGTGCCAAACCATCCTGCAACGGATTTCCCGGCTGACCGACTGCATCCTTTTCGCCGCAGAGCCTCCCCCTTTCGTCTCACCTGACCAAGCAGAGACTACGGCCGCGTTGTGGCCAGATCAGTGGTCAGTCCACTTTGCTGACGCAGGCTACACCCTGGTCGATTTGTTCCGCGATGAGCTGTGTCAGGCACCCTCCGTGCCGGACTCGCTGGCCCAGAACCTCGTGATGTACGTCCGCGGTTCCCGCCTGAAGAATCATCCCACGTGGCAACAGCACATTCTGCCCACACCCAAGCGTCGGGTGCACCCCGACAGGCTTTGCAGGCATCTGCATGAAGCGACAGACTCGGGACAGGATTTGAAACTCTCCCCCCATCGTCTGGCAGGGGGCAGCATCGCTTCGTATCTGGCGGATCGGTGGCACGGCCACCCCGTCAAGAGCAGCATCTCCGTGGTCATCACCTTTCACAATGAAGGGGCCTATGCCCACCGCACGCTCAACGGCCTGGAGTTGATGTGCCAGTCTGCGGCCGGCCATGGTCTGCAGGTGGAACTGCTGTGTGCACTGGACAACGCCGATCCCCTGACTGCCAGGATTGTTTCCCAGCACCCGCTCGTCACCCGGCTGGGCAGATGCCTGGAAATGCGGCACGGCGATGTCGGATCCTCGCGGAACCACGCCATCGATCAAGCCAGCGGTGACTACGTTGCCATTCTGGATGGGGACGACCTCTACTCCCCCCGCTGGCTCGCACTGGCCCATCACCGGTGCCGCCAGTTTGAGTGGCCTGTCATTGTCCACCCTGAGCGTATCGTCAGCTTCGGCATTCTCAAAGGCATGGCGACGGTGTTTGACACTACCTGCGGTGACCTGAACGAGATCTCTCCACTCACCGCCAACCGCTGGATCGTCACCTCCTTTGCTCCTAGATCCGTGTACCAGTGCCTGCCCTACACCGCCACGGACACGGGCCGCACCGGCTTCGGCTTTGAGGACTGGCACTGGAACTGTGAAACCCTCGCCGCCGGCCTCCACCATGTGACGGCGGCGGAAACGGCCCTCTTCTACCGTCGCCGCCCGGATTCCATGGTCATGCAGCAACTCGGCCAGCGGGCCATCATCCGGCCCACCGCCCTGGCCCGCAGCCCACACTATGCCGGAGCCTACACCCCCAGATAGATCCGATGCCAAAGCCCCTCCCCCCGCCGCTCTGGGTCATCGAGGACATGGTCGCACTCTCGACCGTGGAACCGCAGTTGTTTCCCGATCCCGACGACCGCCAACTCTTGTGGCATGACTACCACCCCGTCTCCAGCGCCGGTGGCGTGTACCATCGCGATCTTCTCCCCCGGCTGCATGCCGCCCGCGCCGCACAGATCTTCATCGTCCCGAACCCGGCAGAGACCACGGCACTCCTGCAGCCGCATCTTGCCCAGGCAGCCGCAGAAGGACTCCGCTGCGCCGTTGTCTGCACAGGCTCCGCAGAGGAGAGCACAGACGCAGACTCAGACCTTGTGTTCGAGGAAACTGCATCCGTCGCGGTCATCCCCTTCGGAACACTCGCGGCAGACCTGCCTGAGGAGGAGCGTCTCACCGTCCTCGTACAGTGGCTGCAGAACTCCGGCGCCCGCATCCTGCACATCATCCAGTGCCCCATGGGATGGCAGATCATCAGCCGCTGGGCTCGACAACTGAAGCAGACTGGCATGCGCCTGCACGTGACCGTAGCACCTGACGACTCCACCCCTCTGGGTCAGGCCGCCGGCTCCTTGGTGACATTGTTCCCCCTCTGCGCCCGTCATCTGGACGCTCTCTTTTCCTCCTCCCAAGCCTGCACTGCCACTCTGCAACATCGCGAAGGCTACCCCTTGGAACGCATCCTCCCCCTCCCAGGCACCACCCCGTCCCACGGCTAAATTCATGCCCGACCCGTTTGTCATCAAGATCCGTTATGGCGGTCTGGGAGACCACCTCTTCTACAGCCACCTGCCTCGTATCGCCAAGGAGACCGGCGCTGCGGACCGCGTGTACATCTCGAACTTGTCCGAATACCGTTCCGCCGACTACAAGGAACTCGTCTGGGCCATGAACCCGTATGTGGACGGCTTTGTGGATGAGGATGCACCGTACCCTGAGTTTGACCAGGTGGAACCCGGCACGAATCTGCTGGACCGCATCATGCTCGAACGCGGGCTGGATGATGGCCTCCGCCACCACGAGCCGGAGGTCTACTACCGCCCCACGCTCCTCCCAGACTATGTCTCTGCCTACGTCTACGATCCCAACTACGTCTCCTACGTGGGCAACGCATCCGCCGAAAAGATCACCTACCAGCTCCGCCGGGATCTGCGCCATGTGATCCAGCTCCAGCCACGGGAAAAGTCCCTGCCTCTCACGAGCCATCCTCCCTTACTGACGACGCAGTCTTTCTGGCACTACTGCGATATCATCTGCTCCTGCAAAAGGTTCTACTGCCTCACCTCCGGAGGCGCTACTCTGGCCGCCGCCCTGCACCGTCCCGCCACCGTGTTCCATGGCGTGGGACAAAACACCATGTTTCACCACTCCCATCTCCACCGATACTGCGACGTCTCACCCGAAACGGCACTCCCCAACCCCTCTGATTTCCCCATCCTATGATCATCGTCCGGCTCATGGGTGGTCTGGGCAATCAGATGTTCCAATATGCTGCCGGGCTCAGCCTCGCCACGACCCGCAGCACACAGCTGAAGCTGGACCACAGCTTCCTGGAGGACCGCACCCCGCGCGTGAATTTCATGCCGCGAGAGTACTCTCTGAATCTCGTGGGAGTCACCGAGCCTCGAGCTACTCCGGCAGAAGTGCGTCGCTTCCGTCAGCACCTGGAACCTCAATCTCGTACTTGGACGCAAAAGCTGCGCGACCGGTTCCAACCTGTGCAATTTCACATGGAGCCGACACCTCCTGCCTGGCAGCCAGAGTTCGCCAGCCTGCCCCGCCATACGTATCTGGAAGGTTATTTCCAGGATGAGCGATACTTTGGCCATTGCGCCGTACTCCTGCGCCAACGTTTCTTCCAAGGGCTCCAGTCCCTTCCCCATGATGCAGAGGCCGCCACGCTGGCGCAGAAAATCGCCGCGCAATCCTCCATTGCCCTTCACATCCGGCGCGGCGACTACATCAACATCGGGCCCACCCATGCCTTTCATGGGGTCCCCTCCGTGTCTTACTATGCCCGCGGCTTGGCCGCCCTGCGCGAGGCAGGTGTTTCCGGACCCGTGTACGTGTTCTCAGATGATGTGGCATGGTGTCGGGAGAACCTTTCTGCTCTAGGCGGGCTGCACTTTGTGCCTGAATCCCTGGGAGGTCCGTCCGGCACCACGCACCTGTATCTCATGTCTCTCTGCCGCCACTTCGTCATCGCCAACAGCACCTTCGCCTGGTGGGCCGCCTGGCTGGCAGAGGAAACTGAAGCTCTTCCAAAAAAGATAATCCGCCCTGCGGCCTGGTTCCGCGCCGCAGAGTTCCGCCAGGTGCACCCCTGCCCACCATCGTGGATGGCGCTGGATGACGAAGCCGCCGCTTGATGTGAACGCCCACCCCAATCCCATCCGGGTCAAGATCATCGCCCCTTGGTGCAGCGATGCCCAGATCCACCATGAATGGAGGCGCTATGCGAGGGCAGGCGGTCGCTGGAACCATCTGCAACTTGTGATGGAGGATCCGTACGACGTCCTCGTCGTGCACAATTACCCAGACCGGCCTTTCGATCCAGCACGCACTTTAGTATATCAACACGAACCCAGTGCCTTCCGTGCCGCCTGGCCCGCCCCCTGGCACGATCCTCCAGCTGATGCCGCCGCGTTGGTGCACACGATCGACCGCCATCACATGCCGATCCACTGGTACGTGGGTTATGACCGTGATTGGGAATTCCTCACTCATGACCGACCTGAGAAGTCCCGTACCCTTTCCGCCGTCATCTCCGGCAAAGACCACCTCAAAGGTGGATGGCACCGGGCCCGGTTTGTACGGGAGCATCTGCACCACATCATCCCTCATGTTGACCTCTACGGTCGCTGGCCTGAGCCTCCGTCACCATGCTATCTGGGAATGACGGAAGACAAAAGTGAGGCACTGCGCCCCTACCGCTACACCATCGCCTGCGAGAATTGCTACGAGCCCAACTACTTCACTGAGAAAATCACCGACGCCATTGTTTCCGAGACGCTCGCCTTCTACAGCGGGTGCCCCAACCTCGAGGATTTCTTCGATCCTGAATGTTTTGTCCGGATTGACCTGTCCAAGCCCAAACACGCCGTCAAGGTGATCAACGAAGCGATCGCCATGGGGCTCTATGAACAACGGATCGATTCCATCCGTCGGCAAAAGAGGGCCATCTTGGACCGCCTGTCCTTCTTCCCCATGATCGAGCGGCACATCAGCGACCTGGGATTGGACGCCATCGACTGCCAGCCGGCCTCTATTTCGTAGAACTGTGATCCAGGTACACGCCTGCCTCCCTCCACGCACGCTGAACTCCCGTTTCCCCACCCCATCGCCAAACAGAGCCTTGACCCCATCCCGCCATTCCCTAGGCTGGGACCTATGCGCTATATTGGGATTTCCCCCTTTCTCATCTGGCTTGCAGCAGCCCCGCTGATTTACGCCCAAGTCTCCACACCTCCATCGGCCGCGACGTCAGACGGCGCGTCTGCCACGGACGGAAAAGACACGGCAGAACGCATGGCCAAGGCCATCACTCATGCCATCGCCGCTGGCGAGGACGTGTTGGCGCTGGAACGCAGGGACAATATTGCCGCCAGCAAGCAAGCCTCCGTCGTGCACCACACCGGGACCTTGCTCGCCTCTGCCGGGCGGGATCAGGAGGCCCTCCCCTGGCTCCAGGCCGCCGTGCGACTTACTCCCCACCGGTTCGACTGGCAGTGGAGCATGGCCCAGATGCAGAACAAGCTGGGCAACTCCCAAAAAGCCAAGTCCCTGGCGGCCCTAGTGTATGAAAGGGCCGAAGATGGCGACCTCATTTCCCAGAGCGCTGCCCTGCTGGGAAAAAAGCCCCAGTGGACCGTACCGCCCATGGCGGACACCAAGCCTGGAGAGCCAGTAATTTGCCTCACCACCGCCGGACCTGTGCAACCTTGGCTGCTGCACGCTGCCGCCCGCAGCATCGAAACCCGCCTGGGCGTCCCTGTGCGATTGACCGGCATCACGCTGGATCTTGGCAAGCCCGACCGCACCAACGCAGAATCCGTGACAGCACAAGCCCGTCAACAGATCATCTGGGACTCAGCCTTCACCCGTCAGGTCATGAAGGAACTCAACATTCCGGGTGAAGAAGCCGCCACCGACGAAGACGTGGTGACGCTGCTGGCCACTCTCATGCTCGAGGCAGGGCAAAAAAAGCCGCCATGAACTGGCTCAACGCCTACTCTGAGGAACTGGAACGTCCTCAATGGAGTGCCGAGACCGTCGCTGGCAAAGCAGGGAATGCTTACCGCGAACCCAACGCGACCGGTCCCAGGGTGCTGCTCAACCTGGTGCTGACCGAGGCCGACATCTTCCAGCGCGACAGCAACTACGTCTTTGCCGTGTATTGGTCGCCTCCGCCCAGTGCAGTGGTTTCCACCGCCCGGTTCAAGGCAAACTTCTACGGCACCACGCCCAATCGATCACGCCTGCAGGAGAGGATCGAAAAGCAGCTTCTCACCAGCATCGGCCACGCTGCCCGCGTGACCCGCTGCAGCGATCCTCGTTGCGTCCGCGCCTACCCGGCCTCGCTAGATGAGTTCGATGCGAAGGGCAGCACGTACTGCGCAGATTGTCAGGCCGGCATGGAGCGTTTCCTCGGGCGAAGCCTGCCTTCAGGCAAAGGAAGGGAATAGGCCCCAAGCGAGCCATGAAGACCGCCATCCTCTTTCTCCACTGGGGAAATGCGCAGGAATGCCTGCACCTCAACCTCGCCGCCATTCAGGCGCGACTGTGGAACCCCCATGCGAAAATCTATGTGCTGGCCGATGCTGCCGCACGTGAATCCCTGACCTTGCCCGGAGTCGAAGTGGTTCCTCTTGAGGACTACCACACGGCTGCAGAGAGCTTTCGCGGCCACTATGTCCATTTCAGCGTCAACCGGCCCGCATACACCCGGTTCAACATCGAGCGCTGGTTTATCATGCGCGATTTTGTGCGGCAACACGGCCTGCAGCGCATCCTGCACCTCGACAGCGATGTGCTGCTCTATGACGATGTCGAGGCCGCAGGCCAGCAGTTCGAGGAATGCGATCTGACTCTGAGCTGGCCGTCCACCTCACAGGTCCCGAACTCCTCTGGACACAGCTCGTACTTCAACCTCCGTGCGCTGGAGGAGTTCAGTGCATTCGTAGAAGCCGCGTATGCCGATCCCGCCACGATCGAGGCCTTCGAAAACCGGGTGGCTGGGCGCCGGGCCAACGGCGGCGTCTACAATATTGGCGACATGTATCATCTGGCCTGCTTTTCCCTGACCACACAGCTCAAGATCGGCTATGGCCAGCAAGGCCACCCCCTGTTTGACGGGAACATCAACTACGATTTCGAAACCAAATCGAGATTGGCTGACGGGCACAGACCGATCGAGTATCGCAAGGGGCAACCGCACGCTCGATACGCAAGCCAGGAGAAAGTCGTGCGCTATGCCACCCTGCATTTTCAAGGGCGGGCCAAAGCGTGGATGCCGGAGAACCTCCAGGCCCCGGAAGGCACCCAGCTCCCCTGTGATCTGCTTTTCCCCCTCATGGCCCGGCTGAGCCGCACTACCAACCACAGCTTGGGCGAATCGAAATCCGCCAAGCTCGACTTTCAAAAAGAACGCGACAAGGCGCTGGCAACCGCAGCGTCGTTGCAAAGTGAGTGTGAAAGTCTCAAGGAACGACGGGCGGAAGATGCCCGGAATCTGAAAGTCATCCGTCAGGCCATGGCTCAGGCAGAAAAGAAGGTGGAAACAGCCGCCCGGTCCCAGTGGGTGACCCGCGGCACCCAGCTTGGCCTCACCAAAGCCGGCACCCATCTGCAGAGTGCAATTGACCATCTACAGGTCCCGCAGCAGAAGCAAAATCCAGACTCGCCACCAAAGTCGACTAGGAAATAATCTACACTTGGCGTCAGAGCCCCCCAACTGCCTCCGTCCCGCCATTCCGCACTCCGCATTTCCCTGAACCCGGAGGGTTTAAGGCATAACTGGCGCAAGAAAGAACCAAGAACCTTTCACCGCCCCACTTCTGCCGCAACAAACCACTCTACCGTCGCGCTCAACACGTGCGAGTCCGTCATGTCATACAACTCTACTTGCACCGTCACCACCGCCCGCCCCTTGGCCGCCAGATTTCCCTTCAATTGCGTGACCCGCTCCTCACTGAGTGATGCCTTGGCGCCCACCACCCCGTTCGCCGGTTTGCGGAATTTTGCCTCCAGGCGGCGGACCACTGGCACGACACCGTCACTCGTACCGAAATGCTGCAACAGGCACTCCCCACTCGCCGCCTCAGCAAGGGACAGGAGAGCGCTCGCGTGCACGGTCCCCAGGTGATTGAGGTATTGATCTCCAGCAGGAAGGCGGAGCAATAGCTCCCCGTCCCTGCACGATTCGAGACCCAGAAAGCTGTTGAACGGCAGCTCCGTGACGCTGTGTTTCATCTCATCAAATTGCACTGCCACTTCAACGGACCGCCTGACTCGCCACCGGTTCCTCCACGATCAGCGGGGTCGGCAGTGGACGGGCCAGAATCTCAAAGTCATCCACCAGGGCCACCCCTCCGGGTCCACTGGCCCGCAGGGCCACCCAGACCGGCCCTTCCATAATCCCTCCCAAATGGAAGTCGGCCCCCATGAAATCGCGATCGTGAAACACGCCCACGCGATTCCCATTCTCCCCGTTGCGCCGCACTTCGTACACTGCCCCTTTCACCCGGAGCCGGTCAGCGGCCATCCGGATGAAGACGACTTGTAGCCGGTACCATTGACCCACTTCTGTCTCAAACTTGTTCTTTCCAATCCAAGATCTCGGAGCCTTTGTCTCCGCAGGCTTGCTCATGAATTGAAACTGCAGCGACTCATCCTCTGGCGTGAGTCGCAGGGCCACAAATGGCGCTCCAGACACACCACTCAGGTGCCCCTCGCTGCTCGCAATAAGCCCGAGCGCCAGCGCATTGGAAGCCGCACCGATGTCCTGGCGCTGGAAACAACACGACACCTCCAGAAACGACAGCCGTGTGAGATCATACGATTTGCGGCTGTACACCAGCGTCCCCTCCGTGCTCATGTTTTGCGCCAGCACCAAGCCCTGCGTCCTCGCCACGCCATGAATGGTGTTGGCATAGCCGCTCCGGCCAAAGAGGATGTTCTCAGCGAAGTAATCCGCAAGCTTGCCAGAGTCGAAGTCCACCACATCCGTCCCGGGCCGCTTGGGCTTCGGCCTGCCCGTCAGGTCATAGATGTAAACAGCCACCCCCGCGATCAAGAGGCCGGCGACAACGACCGCCAACACGAGTTTCCACCTCTTTCGGCGCGATACAGGTGCCGCCACCGCTACCGCGGGCTTGGCTGCCCCAGCAGACGGTGCCGCCGAGGCGATCACGGCCTCAATGGACGTCCGCAACGCGCCAGCCGTGGGGAAGCGCAGTTCGGGCTGTTTCTCCAGTGCCCGCAGCACGATCTCATCAATGCGGATATCCACCTGCACATGCCGGGAGGGAGCTTCGATCTTCCCCTTGGGCCGCTCACCTGTTAGCATCTCGTACAGCACCACCCCCAGGCTGTAGATATCCGCCCTGTGATCGGCTCTTCCTGTGGCCTGCTCCGGAGCAGCGTAGTCCGGCGTGCCCGCCAGACTCGCGCTACCAGAAGCCTCCTCAAACGCCCCAGTATTGGGTTCAACGATTCTGGCAATGCCAAAGTCCGCGATCTTCACCACCCCGGCCTTGTTCACCAGCACGTTCTCTGGCTTGATGTCGCAGTGCACGATGTGGTGATCGTGCGCGCATTGCAGGGCATCACACACGGGCGGCACGATGGTCAGCGCTTCCTCGGGAGTCAGTCGCTTCGTTTGCAATAGCTGCCGCAGATTCACCCCATCCACAAACTCCATGAGCAGGTAGTAGTACCCGCCGCTCTCGCCAAAGTCATAGACATCCACGATGTGCGGATGATTGAGCGCCGCCAGAGCCCGGGCCTCCTTCTCGAAATGGGCGGAAAACTGTGCATCCCCCGCCCGCTCCGGAGCCAGCAACTTCAGAGCCACGAGTCGATTCAGGGACTTCTGGCGGGCCTTGTACACCACCCCCATGCCGCCCCGGCCCAGGCATTCGATGATCTCCAATTGCGGGAAGTGCCGGGCCAGATCTTCTGGCTTGGGAGGAGGCACGGCCGCCAAATCATCTTCCACCTGCGTGGGCAGCATTGCCGCAGCCATGAGGCAGCGCGGACATAGGCCACCCACCGCGTCAGCAGGCAGACTTTCGCCACAGCGTGGACAGGTCGATTCCGGGGCAGAAGATAGGCTCATGCTTCACCGTGGCGTTTTGCCGGGGAATGGTTACACGCATTGCACACATTTTCTTTTTATCCACCCAGCGCCAGGAACAAGGATCGCATTTCATCCTCCACCGCTCCTGGATCGGAGAGGGTCCCCGCAATCTCTTCCTTCACACACTTGCGGAACCGCTGCCTGAGCCGGTGCACCGCTACTTTCACCGCGGCCGCGCTCATGCCGAGCGCCGCAGCGGCTGCAATTTGGTCCCCATGCTCCGCCTCCCCCAGTAGCGAGGGGCGCAGTGCTTCCAACAACGCCGCCTTCCCACCCGCGGCGCATTCTGCCGTGATCGCATTCATCGCTCGCGCCAGCACCGTGATGGCCCACTGCCGGTCATAGACCGCATCGGGCGACAACCGGCCACTGGCGGGCACTTCCAAAGGCAGAGCATCCGGCAACTCAGCATCCAGCGAGAGCGTTGCCACTCTGCCTCCGCGCTTCTGCCGGATCGCCGCCTCGCGATGATGAGAGAGAAAGTGCTTCACCGCCCCCAGCAGATAAAATCGAAAACGCCCTCGTTCTGGATCTGCCGTGCCTATCGCCCCGCCCTCCAACACATCCGCAAAAAAAGCGTGGCTCATCTCTCGTGCCGCATCCGCATCCCGCAATACACTGCCCAGATACGCCACCACCGGCTCATAGTAGGCATCACACAGATCCGCCAGCGCCCTACGTCCATCCTCAGAGTCCGCCTTGGCCAAGTTCACCCGCGTCCACCGCGTCGTGTAAAAATCAGCGGGCACGTGAGGTTTGGAAGCTGATTGGGGATTCTCGTTCTGAGTCATGCGATGCGCCGAAATTCATCCTGCCATGATCCCATGGCGTTTTGGAGCAGAAAGGTGACATCATTCCGCGCAGGCAGCTGCACCCCGGCGTTCCTTTGATTTTTGGGAAGCCCCTGTGATAGGATAGCAGCCGTTCGTGAATTCGATGTCCTCCCCACCTTCCTCCGATCTGATCATCCGCGCTGCGAAGGTTTCAGAGCGTGAGATGTTGGAGGCGTTGCAGTGGCGGGCATCTTTGGCCAATGAGGAGCATCAGGCCGATCTTCTGGCCCATCCTGATGCCATTGATCTGCCGGTTGAGCACATCACGGAAGGCTGCACCCTGGTGGCGGAGCGGGCCGGGGACATTCTGGGCTTCAGCGTGATCCTGCCTCGGGATGATGGCGAGGCGGAACTCGACGGACTATTTGTGGAGCCTCACGCGTGGCGATCCTTGATCGGCACCCGCCTGGTGGCGGAATCCAGCCGCGTGGCGGCGCTCAGCGGGGCGACCTTCCTGTGGGTCGTCTGCGGGCAAACCGCCGCCGCCTTCTATGCGAAATGCGGCTTCGAGCAGGCCGGACAATCTAAGACCCGTTTTGGGCATGCAGTGTCGATGCGAAAGCGGGTTACTCCTCGGGCATGACAAATGCCTTTCCGACTATGCGCCAGTCTGCTGATATCACCTGTGCAACCCCAACGTTCCGCTGATTCCCGCCATGAGTGTTCCTAGCAGCCGACGCCGGCTCTCCCATAGTCTCTTCATCTGGCCTCAGTGGTCTGGCTCGCCTGTCCCGTGCTTCCAGCCCAGACTGAAGGCCAGCTTAAAGCGTTGTATGCCCAATCGGAACGGGTGGTCAGCGGGATGATCTCCGAGGCATTGCCGTTCACGTCTGGCATCAGCGCCATGTGGTCGGTGCGCATGACGGTGGAGGAGGTGTTTAAAGGAGACCCCGCACTGAAGGGACAGGAGGTCCGCATGCAAGCAGACCTCCTTCCGGCCTCAGGCGTGAAGTTTTGGAAGGCACCTCCGGATGGGGGCGCGAACCACTTCAAGACCGGCGAAGCCCGGGTGCTCTTCCTCCAACCTACTGGCAGGAGCAGTCCTGTATGGGAGGTGATCCCCACAGGTGTTCCGTCGGAGGGATCACCAGTTTCCGATCACACCGCGCAAATCTCTGTTTTGCAGCGACTGCAAGTCGAAGCCTGGCCGTTCAAGTGATTGAACTCACCCCGGATTCCCAAAAAAATCGGGAACTCAGAGCAACCGCTCGCACAAAAAAACCCGCCTTGCGGGCGGGTTCCATAAAAATGGAGCGGGTGACGCGATTCGAACGCGCGACATCTTCCTTGGCAAGGAAGTGCTCTACCACTGAGCTACACCCGCAGGATGCGGGGCAGAGAGTATGCCTATAACCGGAAAAAGAGCAAGTAAAAAGGTGCTCTTTTCCCCAAAAATCCATGCAAATGCGTTTTCACCACCACCTCACGCTGAACGGCAGGCGAATTGCGATGTCTCTAAAGAAAAGGACGCCGTGCAAAAAATGGCACGACGAAGGCTGACATCTATGAAATCGAACCAAACCCCATCCAAGACCGTTGCCCCTTTGCAAAAAGAAGTGAACCGGCTCCACGCGAATGGAAAAGCGCCGGACATGATCGCAATCCGCCTGGGAATTAAAATCTCCAAGGTGCTCGCGCTCATCACGAAGCCATAGAGTTCATTGTTCAGTTACCCCCTCTAATCCGCAGGAAACAGACCAAAAAAACCAGTCCTGCGACAGACGCATTAATTCATTGTCCAAACTGGCTGTGACGGGACTATCCCCGTCACAGCCATGCGTCTGACCCTACCTTCCTTCGCTTTCCTCGCTGCGGCCACGTTGCCTTTCACGGCACGCCTGACCCAAGCAGCCCCGCCCCAGATCTCCGGCATTTACCCGGGACTGGCCATGTTTAACAACGAGGGAGAATGTGGCACCGGTGCCGTCGTTCCCTGGGCAGATCGTCTCTGGGCCATCACCTATGCTCCGCATCAGCCGAAGGGCTCATCGGACAAGCTCTACGAGATCACCCCCGAGCTTCAGCAGATCGTGCGGCCGGAAAGCGTGGGCGGCACCCCTGCCAACCGCATGATCCACCGCGAGTCGAACCAGCTCTTTGTGGGGCCTTATGCCATCGATGCCCAGCGCCAGGTGCGCGTCATCCCGCCCAGCGTCATGTTTGGCCGTCACACCGGCAATGCCCGGCACCTGACTGACCCCGCAGGCAAGATCTACTACGCCACCATGGAGGAAGGCATCTACGAAGTGGATGTGAAGACCCTGGCGGTGAAGGAACTCTGGGCTGACGAAGCCACCAAGGGCAAGCCGAAGGCCGACCTCCCCGGCTATCACGGCAAGGGCCTGTACTCCAGCCAGGGCCGCCTGGTCTATGCCAACAACGGCGACCGTGACAAGAAGGTGACCACTGACCCCACGGTGCCTTCCGGCGCCCTGGCCGAATGGGACGGCAAAGCAGACAAGTGGACGCTCATCCGCCGCAACCAGTTCACCGAAGTGACCGGCCCAGGCGGCATCTACGGCAATGAGAATCCAGACAAGGATCCCATCTGGAGCATCGGCTGGGATTTCCGCTCGCTGATCCTCCAGCTCCTGGAAGACGGCAAGTGGCACACCTACCGCCTGCCCAAGTCCAGCCACAGCTATGACGGCGCCCACGGCTGGAACACCGAGTGGCCCCGCATCCGCGAGATCGGCGAAGGCGACAACCTCCTCATGACCATGCATGGTGCGATGTGGAAGTTTCCTAAAACCTTCTCCACAAAGAACTCCGCCGGCGTCGTCCCCCGCTCGAACTACCTGAAGGTGATCGGCGACTTCGCCCTGTGGAAGGACAAGGTCGTCTTCGGCTGCGACGACACGGCCAAGAATGAGTTCTTGAACAAGCGCAAGGCCAAGGGCGAGATCGCCGCACCGCAGTCCCAGTCCAACCTCTGGTTCGTTGAGCCCGCGCAAATTGATCACCTGGGCCCGGTCATCGGCCGCGGCGCGGTGTGGATGAATGACGCCGTGAAGGCGGGCGAGCCCTCGGACGCCTTCCTCCTGGCAGGTTACGACCAAAAGGGGCTGCACCTCCGCACCAAGGCCCCGGCAGGAGCCCACCTCACTCTGGAGGTGGACGAGGCTGGCAACGGCACCTGGACCAAAGCCCGTGAGATCGAGCTCTCCGGCTCCGGCTACCAGTTCGTGGACCTCACCGACGTGAAGGGCACCTGGATCCGCCTGACCTCCAGCGCCGCCCTGGAAAAAGCCACCGCCTACTTCCAATACCGGAACAACGACAAGCGCAGCAACGAGGCCGACGCTATCTTTGCGGGTGTGGCCCGTGTGGGCGATGACAACGTTACGGGCGGACTCATCCGTGCCCGCGCCGAGAACAAGCGCACGCTTGCCTTCGCTGCCCAGGCCTCTGGAGGCAAGGATATTGGTTACTACGAGCTGGACGCCGAGCTGAAACTGAAAGCCGTAGCCGATGCCCAGCTGCTGGAACATACAAAGACCCACACCGCCATCCCGGCGGGTGTGCTGACCGTCGACGCCGCCTCCGTCATCTTCACTGATGACGCCGGCAAGCGCTGGCGCCTTCCCAAGGGCGATGCTGGCTTCGACAAGGCCGGTCCGCTGCAAGGCTCCCGTGTCGCCCGTGAGGTGGCCACCGAGCGCGACCTCTTTGCCGCGTACGGTTCTTTCTTCGAACTCCCCGCCAACAATGCCGGCGGCTTCAGCAAGGTGCGCCCTGCAGCCACGAGCAACATCCGCATTCAAGACTACTGCTCCTATCGCGGTCTGTTCCTCATGACCGGTGTCAGCACCGATGCCGCCGCCACCAAGGACAATCCGCACATCATTCGCAGCGATGATGGCAAGACCGCCCTCTGGGTCGGTGCCATCGATGACATCTGGAAGCTCGGCAAACCCCGTGGCGAAGGTGGTCCATGGAAGGACACAGCGGTCAAGGCTGGCGAGCCCTCTGAGCCATATCTGATGACGGCGTACGACAAGAAGAAGGTCACCCTCAACCACACCGGCAAGGACGCTGTCAATCTAACAGTGGAAGTGGACGTCACCGGTTCCGGTGACTGGGCCGCGTACCGCAGCTTCGAGGTGACCGCCGGCAAACCAGTCATGCACGAGTTTCCTGCCGCCTTCACCGCCTACTGGGTGCGCGTTGTGTCGGACAAGGACACCACGGCAAGTGCAACGTTCTTGTACGAGTAGGACCGACAGAGTCGCGGACGAAAGACAGAAGACCTGATCCTGAGCGCCCCGGTTTCACGACCGGGGCGCTTTTTGTTTGAAGGCGTGACTGCAACAAATAGCGCAGATTGGCAATCTGCTGTGCCGCCGATTGGCAATCGGCATCAGTCGCCAGCACAGCAACACGCGACCTCCTGCAACACCCCTCTCAACCTGACACCCCACCACTCACTGAAACGTCACACCTGCGCCAATCTGGCCAAAACGTCACGCCCCATTGCGCCACTTTGTCCCCAATTCCACCCATCACCGCTTCACCCCGTCACTCCACCACTCCCACAACCAATTCACCTTCAACGTCTTAACTCAAAAACAATCCTGATGGCACGTCTCGTGCCCTACTACACCCACCCGGACCGATTCCGGGCACGAAAGGAACTTTACCAACATCATGAGCAAAATTTTAGGCATTGACCTCGGTACCACCAACTCCTGCATGGCCGTCCTTGAAGGCGGTGAGGCCCAGGTCTTGGAGAACTCCGAAGGTGCACGCACGACCCCCAGCGTGGTGGCTTTCACCAAGGGCGGCGAGCGTGTGGTGGGCCAGGCTGCCAAACGCCAGGCCGTGACCAACCCGCGCAACACGGTCTTCTCCGTGAAGCGTCTCATGGGCCGCAAGTTCGCGGAGCTCACCGCCGCCGACAAACAGGTGCCCTACAAGATCGTTGAAGCCTCCAACGGCGACGCCCACGTGGAAGTGGAAGTGGGTGGCGAAAAGAAAGTTTACAGCCCCCAGGAAATCTCCGCGATGATCCTGGCCAAGCTGAAGTCTGACGCCGAAGCCCGCCTGGGTGAGACCATCACCGAGGCCGTTATCACGGTGCCGGCTTATTTTAACGACTCCCAGCGCAACGCCACCAAGGCTGCTGGTGAGATCGCCGGACTCAACGTCCGCCGTATCATTAACGAGCCGACCGCCGCCTCCCTGGCCTACGGTCTCGACAAGAAGAAGGACGAAAAGATCGCCGTGTATGACCTCGGCGGTGGCACCTTCGACATCTCCGTGCTGGAGATCGGCGACGGTGTCTTTGAAGTGCTCGCCACCGATGGCGACACCCACCTGGGTGGTGACGACTGGGACAACAAGCTCATCCAGTGGATCATTAACGACTTCAAGGCAGACTCCGGCATCGACCTCAGCGGTCAGCCCGACGCCCTCCAGCGCATCAAGGAAGAGGCAGAGAAGGCCAAGATCGCCCTCAGCTCCTCTCAGAGTTATGACCTGAACCTGCCCTTCATCACGGCAGACGCCACGGGTCCCAAGCACATCATGAAGTCCCTGAGCCGCGCCAAGATGGAGCAGCTTACCGACGACCTCTTTGAGCGCACGGTCAAGCCCGTCCGCGAGTGCCTCAATGCCGCCAAGCTGGACGCCAGCAAGATCGACGAGCTCGTGCTCGTGGGTGGCATGACCCGCATGCCCAAGGTCATCGAAACCGCGCGCAAGCTCGCCGGCAAAGAGCCTCACAAGGGCGTGAACCCGGATGAAGTCGTCGCCGTCGGCGCCGCCATCCAGGGCGGTGTGCTCCAGGGCAGCGTGAAGGACGTGCTCCTGCTCGACGTGGCCCCGCTCACGCTGGCCATCGAGACGGAAGGTGGCATCGCCACCCCCATGATCCCGCGCAACACCACCATTCCCAAGCGCCACACCCAGACCTTCTCCACCGCCTCTGACAACCAGCCCGGCGTGGAAGTGGTGGTCATCCAGGGTGAGCGCCCGATGTCCCGCGACAACAAGACGCTGGGCACCTTCAAGCTCGACGGCATCCCCCCGATGCCCCGTGGCACCGCGCAGATCGAAGTGACCTTCGACATCGACGCCAACGGCATCCTTCACGTCTCCGCCAAGGAAAAGACCACCGGCAAGGAAAGCAAGATCTCCATCGCGGGCTCCAGCGGCCTCAGCAAAGACGAGATCGAGCGCGCCAAGCAGGAGGCTGAATCCCACGCTGAGGAAGACCGCCTCCGCAAGGAAGGTGTCGAGACCAAGAACCAGGCTGAAACGATGGTGTACCAGGTGGAAAAATCCCTCGCCGACCTCGGTGACAAGGTGCCCGCCACCCAGAAGCAGCCCATCGTGGACAAAGTGGACGCCCTCAAGAAGGCGATCGCCGACAACGACACCGCTGCCATGAAGTCCCAGACGGATGAGCTGCAGAAGCTCTTCGCCGAGGCCTACCAACACATGGCCCAGGCCGGTGATGCCCCTGAGGGTGCCGCCCCCGGATCGGAAGCCGCAGGTGACGCCCCCGAAGGCGCTGCTGAGTCCACCAAGGACAAGGGCAAGGTCGTGGACGCCGACTTCGAAGTCGTCGACAGCGACAAAAAGAGCTAAGACTCCCCCTTTGAAGCACGTGGTATCCACCCCCTAAAAATGGGTCCGATCCCGTGCTTCAACCGTATTCTGCGTCTCCCCCTTCGACGTGGATTCAGTGACCAACAGAGATTTCCCCACAGCCGGTAGCGACACCGCATTTTTGAAAAACGGCGCGCTACCGACTGGGTGAACCAAACCAAAACACAACAGAAACCCGAAAAGCAAACAGCATACCAACCATGGCTACCAAAATCACACCTCTGGGCCGCCGCGTCCTTGTTAAGCGCGTTACGAGCGAGGAAAAGACCGCGGGCGGCATCTTTCTGCCCGACACCGCCAAGGAAAAGCCCCAAGAGGCTGAAGTTCTCGCACTCGGCACCGGCAAGGATGACGAAGGCAAGGACGTGACTTTCACGGTTGCCGTTGGCAACAAGGTCCTCATCTCCAAGTACGGCGGCACGGAAGTGAAGCTCGACGGCGACGACGTGCTCATCATCAACGAAACCGACATCCTCGGCATCATCGCCTAATTACAGGCGCTTCCTCCCCACTTAACTCAAACATCGAATACCTAAGAACATGGCTAAACAACTCAACTTCGACGAAAGCGCCCGTCAGGCACTTCTCCGTGGCGTGCAAAAGATCGCCAGAGCGGTCAAAGCCACCCTCGGGCCTTCCGGCCGCAACGTGATCCTCGAGAAGAAATTCGGTTCCCCCACGATCACCAAAGACGGTGTCACCGTGGCCAAGGAGATCGAACTCAGCGATCCCTATGAAAACATGGGCGCCCAGCTCGTGAAGGAAGTCTCCTCCAAGACCAGCGACGTGGCCGGCGACGGCACCACGACCGCCACGGTGCTTGCCGAGGCGATCTACTCCGAAGGTCTCCGCAACGTGACCGCCGGTGCCAACCCGACCTCCCTCCAGCGCGGCATCCTCAAGGCCACCGAGGCCATCGTGGCCAAGCTGAAGGAAATCAGCCAGCCCGTGACCAACGCGACCGAAATCGCCCAGGTCGCCACCGTCTCCGCCAACTGGGACACCGAAATCGGCAACATCATCGCCGACGCCATGGACAAAGTGGGCAAAGACGGCACCATCACGGTGGAAGAAGCCAAGAGCATCGAAACCTCCCTCGACGTCGTGGAAGGCATGCAGTTCGACAAGGGCTACCTCAGCCCCTACTTCGTGACCGATGCTGAGAGCATGGAAGCCGTTCTCGAGAACGCCCTCATCCTCATTCACGAGAAGAAGGTCAGCAACCTGAAGGACCTCCTTCCCCTGCTTGAGAAAGTGGCCCGCACCGGCCGCCCGCTTCTGATCATCGCTGAAGACGTGGAAGGCGAAGCCCTCGCCACCCTCGTGGTGAACCGCCTCCGCGGCACCCTCAACATCTGCGCCGTCAAGGCTCCTGGCTTCGGCGACCGCCGCAAGGCCATGCTTGAAGACATCGCCATCCTCACCGGTGGCCGCTGCATCACCGAAGACCTCGGCCTCAAGCTCGAAAACCTTGAGCTCAGCGACCTCGGCCGCGCCAAGCGCGTGACGATCGACAAGGAAAACACCACCATCGTCGAAGGCGAAGGCGGTTCCGAAGCCATCGCCGGCCGTGTGAACCAGATCCGTCGTCAGATCGACGAAACCACCAGCGACTACGACCGCGAGAAGCTCCAGGAGCGCCTTGCCAAGCTCGCCGGCGGTGTGGCCGTCATCAACGTCGGTGCCGCCACCGAGACTGAGATGAAGGAAAAGAAAGCCCGCGTGGAAGACGCCCTGCACGCCACCCGTGCAGCCGTTGAGGAAGGCATCGTCCCAGGGGGCGGTGTTGCCCTTATCCGCGCTCAGGCCGCTCTGGCTGATCTCAAGCTGAGTGGCGACGAAGCCACCGGCGCTGACATCGTCCGCCGCGCCATCGAAGCTCCCCTCCGCCAGCTTGCCGCCAACGCAGGTCTGGAAGGCGCGCTCATCGTGGCCGAAGTCAAGAAGGGCAGCGGCAACAGCGGTTACAACGTCGCCACCGGCGAATACGTCGACCTCATCAAGGCCGGCGTCGTCGACCCGACCAAGGTCACCCGTAGCGCTCTGCAGAACGCCGCCTCCATCAGCGGTCTTCTCCTCACCACCGAGTGCCTCATCTCCGACATCCCCAAGGAAGAGAAGGCTGAGCCTGCTCACGACCACGGCGGCATGGGCATGTAATTCAGTGGTTCGGTAAACCGGTAAAACGGTGAACCAGTAACCCAAGCATCAGCGGGTCGCAGGAAACTGCGGCCCGCTTTTTTGTTTTCAGAAGGAGCTGTAGCCCCCAAAGCATCGGGCGGAGATCGATTGCTCCAACGCGCACAAGTGTCGCAAAGCGTCTTGGAGTGCTGGTGGCTTGACACCGCTTTCGCGGCTCAACTAATGTCCTAGAACCTCGGAGCTTCAACAGGGCGGGTGACGCCCTCTCCCATTCAGCATCCGCGGCGTGAGGTTGGAGTTCCGTCCCGCATGCGGGACCAATGCCACCGGTTCAAAAGGACCAAAGGCTCGGCCTCATCAAGCCTGCACACCACAAATATCCCTGAATGAACCGGGCCTACAGCCCTGAGCATTTTACATACACGATCACCTTGGGCGTTTGGCCAAAGGGCGGGCATGACACCGGGCTTTCAGCCCTCAGTTCGTTCCCAAAGGGAGAGGCTATGGGAGGGGCCGCTCTCTTTCCCTGATCGCATTGATCCCGCATGCGGGACGGTACTCCAACCCTGCTGCAAATTTCACATGCCACAGGGGTGGACACCAAGGAACCAGTTCAACCGAAGGCTACAAGCCCAACGCTGACGGCTTCCAGCGAGTCTACCTTGGGGTGAACGAAATAGGGGCCTACTCCGAAGTGCCTCCATCAAGGCGTGAGCTCACGTCTTGCGTCTTCTGTCTTGAAGTCTTCCGTCTCCCCCACGGGCGGGCCTCACTTCAATACAAACACCACCGTCGCCGCCACCAGTGTTGCCACCGCCAGCCAGATGAACAACGCCATCACGGGGTTGCCATTGGCAGCCGCGGCCTCACGATGTTCACGGGTCATGATGCTGCGCAGATGATCATCCAGTTCCGGATGCTGGGAGAGCTCCAACTGCGCCATCGTCACCTCACTCAAAAAGGGGCTTGGCACATCCTTCGGTTGACGCCAGGTGACTTCGCAGACGCTGCCGCCGCACATCATCAGCGCCAGTCCCGCCCCTGGCAGCCACAGGGTTCCTTCATAGAGCAATGCGGCATCGCCCGTGGGATTCGCAGCCTGCGATGGAGACACCACGTCCGATTCCTGGAAGGGATCTGTCACCGCGTCTTCCTTGCGCCATCCTGCACCGGAGACAATCGGTTGCATGGCCAGCAAGGCCTCGTGCAGTGGGACATCCACGATGGCTTTGCCGGCCCACCGATACTTGTCTGAGTCCTCAAAGGAGATCTGGTACAAGCGTTGATGCTTGTCGAACACGAGCTCCAGGTCCCAACCATTCGTGACCAGAAAACACTCCTCATCATCTTCCCACTCAGAGGTATCCACGCCCTCCGCATTCAGCACCGCCTCCACCTCCTTGCGGCTCATCCCCGGACGCAGCCCGCGCCAGGATTTCAAGTCAGACAAATCATAAGCGAGTTCGGCGGGGGCGTTCATAGCAATAAATCTCCAGGATGAGCAACATGGCCATCGTCGCCAGACGATCACTCACGATGCAGTTCTGCCTTATGCATGTGCAGCTCCCGCTGCTTGTGACACCGTCGCGTCACATCTTGGTTTTGTCCCCACGCTCCAGTCACAAGGCACTTTCACTTCCTGCCGGAAGCTATTCCGTCCTCACCTGCCCCAGCGGCTTCGGCGGCAACGTCTCACCAGACCTCAACGCCGGTCTGGCCGGCCTCTTGATCACTGGCTTGGGTCGACTGCCAGCTTTGGGCGCCGTGGATTTCGGCAAGTCCAGCGCCTTCTTCAACGGCTCGATACTGTCTGGCTCTTGAGGACCACTCAGCGCCTCCTTCACCGACTGTAAGATCTGCGCAGCGCGTTCTGGCTGCTGCTCTGCCAGCACACCAAAGAGCTGCTCGACCAGCATGCCCAGCACGGCATTGTCACGCTGCAGCTGGAGGATCTTCTGCTCAAGCGACCACGCTACCTGGGTGATCTGGGAACGGTTCACGGTGGAGGCTATCGATGCCCGATCTGCCGTTGTCACAGCGTCATCGATCCTGCCATCTTGGAAAAGATCCGCCAAATCACCGAAGAGCAGACTTGTAAACTTCATGCCCAAAACCTAACGCCTCGCTCCCAACTGTAAAGAGCCACGCTCAGAACCTGTTTGGATAAAAACGCTGGGGGTGTTGCGAGGCAGAATTCAGCCTCGGCGAAGCATCTCCTCTTAATTCCTTAATTTATCCTGCCACACCCAGATTTTTTATCCCAACAGGTTTTCAGTCCGGCGTTCGCAACGTCTTCAGCAGCCGGTATCCTGTCTTGCGATAGCCCAGTGATTCATAAAACGCGTGCGCCTCCGTGCGCTGCTGGCCGCTGTGCACGCGGATGTCCTCCACCCCGCGCGCATGGTAGTACACCTCTGCCGCCTGCATGAGCGCCCGTCCAATTCCCCGCCGCTGATGCCGCGAACTCACCGAAAGCGCCAGGATCCACCCCACCTCCCGATTGTACTCATACACCGGCAGACAGATCAGCCCGATGAATCCCACCACCTGGCCGTCCACCACCGCCACCAGGGTGTGATACAGGGGAGCAGTCAGACGCTGAAACCGCCCCCGCAGCTCCTCCTCCGTCGCCGGATACCCCAGGTCCTCCATGAGTGCGACCATTCCCGGAAAATCCGAGTCCTCAATGGGACGCACCAGCGGCAGCTCAGCATTCATGATTCGCATCAAACGACTTCAGTCATCCGGGTCAAGTCAAAGCTCCTCTTGTCCACCTCATTCCTAGAACTTCCTCCGACATTCTGATCCGCTGGTTTACCGACCCACTGAATTACTGAGTTACCGAACTACCGTCCTACCGAAAACTTCCCGACCTCTATCACTTCTTTCTTCCCCTCCAGCCGCCGGGTCACCGCTTCACGACGGGACTTCGCTCCATCTTGATCGTACGCGGTCTGGAACTCGACCTGCACAGTCGTTGCCCCGGCGAGCTTCTGCTGGGTGTTGCCGTAGTAGTTCACCTTCACCGTATAGGTGCCCGGCAGCGCGCGACGCACAGTGAACACTTCCGGCCCGTACCCACGGGTGCAGTCGGCACTCATGTATCCTCCCGCCTTGGTGCGATTGTGGTTGTAGATGCAGACCTCGCCGGTGGGGTCGATCACCCACAGGTCCATATCCGTGTTGTCAGCGTCCCAGGTCAACACCACGCGCAGATCCACAGGCACCCCCTCCAGCAACGCAGCGGGGATGCCCATGGCCTCAGGCTCCGGGCGCAACGCGGGCGGGCAGGTCTCCGGAACGCTCTGCAACAGTTCATTCAGCTCATGCAGAGCGATCACTTCCACATCGCGGAAGCGGTCATCCCAATTTCGCCGCACCACCTCCCACAGCAGCGTGGCGGCGCGGGCGTAATCTGGAGACTTCATGCTGGCAAGGCACAAGGCCAGGTCGCGTCGGCTCTGCGGCTCCTCCCCGCGCATCTTCAGTACCGCCTCGAACAAAGGCACCGCCAGATCATGCCGTTCCAGCTGCCGCAGGCGGTAGGCCAGAATGCGCAACAACGGCGCACTCTCCAGATCCATCTCGGCCAGGTTCGAGAGCACCCGGAGCGCAAGCCGCTCATCCTTTTTCTCCTCGCGGAAGAAGTCCGCACAATCCAGGAAGAAGGCAGAACTGCTCGCATTGTCCTGCCGCTCCTTGAGGTACACCACATAGGCATCCTCCGCCTTGCGCAGCTTCTTCAGATAGGGCGTGTCAGGATTCCAGGCTTTCACTTCGATCTGACTCGTCATGGCAGGTAGGGAGGCATCGCCACTCTCACCTACGACCGATTTGGCGCTGGCGCGACTCCGTGAAACCTCAGCAGGAGCTGGAGAAGCTGGGGACATCGGCATCACGGCCATGGGCTGGGCCGCAGTCGCCGGGCGGGGCGGCGGCGGAGCCGCTCCGCCAGCAACCCCATAGTTGTCCCTCGCTCCCCCCTCAGCCTCCTGCTTGAGTTGGTCGCCAGATCCAGGCAACAATTCAAGCCGCCGCTGCCGCAGCACGTCCACTGCCAGCATCACCTTGGTTGCCTCCTCGATCCATTGGTTCCGGCTCGCCGTCTCACGCCCCTCCTTCTTCCATCTGGAGTCCAGATCTCGCGCCTTCTCCTTCAGAGCAGCCGCGGCCGCTGCGTCTTCCTGGCTCAACGCGCCCCGCTTTCCAGACTGGCCCAGGGTCTTCCCGCCCGCCTGGGTTTCAACAGAGAGTGCCGCATACAAAGCAGCCTCCCGCTCCGCCGCCGGTTTCAGCACCGTCTCCAGCCAGGGATGGCGTTGGTCGTGCCAGGCCTTGAACTCCTTCCAGGCCTTCGTCACGGTGGTCAGATGATCCGCCGCGCTCTTTTTGCGATCATCCTTGGGCTGTTTCTTCAACAGCGTCAAATACGCATCCCGCAGTTCCTCCTCAGGAGGTTCTATCCCATGACGCACATAGTCCTCCAGACGGTCCAGCACAATCAGGGACGTGCCAGCCGTTACCAGCCCCTGCGCCTTGCCCAGGGCAATGATGGCATCCTCATTGCCACGCTCATCCAGCGCCAGTTCTGCGACACGACGCTGCGCCCAGGCATGTCGCACAAACGCCCCGCGTTTTGCCTCGATCGCCTCTTGGGGGTCCACCGTAACCCTGCGGGTCAGGGTGGTCTTGCCGTTCTGGCCAAAGCTCAACTCGATCTCGCTGCGCCCCTCGAATCGACCCGCCATGGCGAACGTCGCTCCAGCGATCGCAGGCCTGGAAGGCGACAGTTCCGTCGCCTTTCCTGAAACCACCCTCGCTCCCAGGAACTGGAAGGGGCTGGACTGCATCGTTGCCACAGCCTCCGCCACCGGGGTGGTCAGGAGGTTCAGTACTCGTCCCCCCGCATGGGCCACCAGCTGGCGGAGCGAGGTCTCATCCACCATTGCCGCCGCGTGCACGGCATGCACCGCCACTGCACCATTGCCAAACTCTCGCTGGCTTCCGGCTGCAGTATCGAAGTTGAAGAAGCCGTCTGAGATCAATACCGCGACATCCGCCCCCGGCACTCTGGTGAGATCCAGTGCCCCGCGCGATGTGCCGCCGTCAAGAGGAAGTGACTCCACCGCCGCCTTGAGTTCCGCTGCCTGTCCATCCCGGATGACAAACCGTCTCGGCGCGTCGGCTTCATTCCGGAACGCCACCAGATCCACCTCCACACTGCCCAGCGCCTTCAGCCAGGATTCGAGGAAACGCCACTCTGCCACCCGATCCCTTTTGACGGCACTGCCAGAAGCATCGTAGAAAAGGGCAATGCGCCCCGGCTTTTCCACCGGCGCCGCATTTGGCACATCCAGGGCCAGCCGGGTGTGAAAGTAGCCCGTGCCCGGCTCACGGGCATCCGCCACCGTCAAGGTACGCACTCCGCCCCGTTTCTCACCACTGGGAATGAGGAAGCTCAGCGGCTTCTCCAGGCGGGAGTTCTCCAGCGTCAATTCTGCCACATAGCTGTCCCGCCATTTTTCAAAGGTGAGCACTGCGGCCTCCTGATCAGCCGCCACTGGGGGCATCTCCTGCTTCACCACCTCTGCCCGGGCATGAATACGGCCCACCTTGTCACCAAAGGCCATGGGCAAGTGATAGCGAAAGCTCTCCGTCCCCTCCTCACCCACCTGTGATTGCAACTCCTGCTCAAAGGTCACCGATACCCGCTTCGTCCCCTGAGCCGGGATGGGATACACCCGGGTGCGAAAGACATTGCCCTTGGTGAGCTCCGCCAGACCGGGGTCAATGCCGCGTCGCACCACCTCCTCAAAGATCTCACGCCCCTTTTCCTTCTCCACCACCACTGCCTGGCGCATCTTCCCTTCCACCTCCAGCGCATAGCCCGCCACGGTCTGTCCCACACCCAGCGGAAAGATCAGTTCGCCCTCCAGCACCCGGTTGTTGGGATTGTAGAAGGCCATCTCCATCGTCGTCGTGGCCAGATGCCCCTGCACGCGGATGTCCACCTTCACCTCCTGCACCGTCATCGCCTTGAGCTTTCCTTGTTGGGGATCCACCCAGATCACCGGCGGCCGGCGGTCCCGAATGCGATCTTCCCCTTCTTGCAGCAACCGGGTGATGGGGCGATTGGGGCGAGGCGGCAGGCCATCCCGCTTGCTCTGGCTCCAGGCAGCGGTCCCAAGAGACATTGCCGTCAGCAGTGCGAGAAACACCGGCTTCATCCAAATAGCAGAAGGGCGAACGAAAGGATGCATGGCGAAAGAGATCAGGTTGAGCAACGAAGAGATGGAGGAACCCACAGGACGAATCCCGCCAGGCATCACGCATCACCGCCGCAGATCTTGGGTAAATCCTCACCCGAATCCCGACGCCGACACGCGACCACACTCTGCATGTCAAAAGCCAAAAGATTGTGACAGGGGGGGCCCGCTGCGCGCATGCTTGCCAGGTCTGGTCAAGGATTTGCACCGCAGTGGCCTTTCCATCCCGAACCCGGAGGGTTCATGCGCCAACGCACGAGAGAACCAAGAACCTACTTCCTCCTCCTCCGTCCCGCCACCGCCATCAATCCGAGCATCAACAACAACGCCCTTCCCGGCTCCGGCGTCACGTTTAACTGCAGGATTCGGCCCGAGATATCAAACTGGAACGTCCCGATCTTACCCGCCCCCAGACCAGTGACGGCAAAGTCGGTCAGGTCCACACCCGTCGCGGTCACCGCCAGATTTGTCCAGTCGATGAGGTCGTAGATGCCATTGTCGTAGCCTACGCCCGGAGTGATGGCAAAAGTCGTGCTGCCCGTGGTGTTGGAGGTGAAGGTACCCCCAGTGAGAACAAGCTTGTCGGACGCAGCAGTCGTTCCGAGATTGTAATTCAACACCGCACCACCGCCCCCATTCAGCGTTAGTCCTCCGGCCAGCGTCAACGACCCAGTGCCCGCGCCCGCGCTGTCACCTGGTGAGATGATGGCACCGCTTGCGACCGTGACTAAGCCCCCCACTGAACCCGTCCCCGCGAGCGTACCTTTGGTCGTGCTGTTGGTGAAATTCACGGCAACATTGGTCGCTCCCAAGGAGCCGACTCCCGCTACCCCCACCTGAATCGTGCCGTTGCTAATGATGGTGTTGCCAGTGTAGGTGTTTGCACCCGTTAACACGAGTGCTCCTGTTCCGGTACTGCTGCGGGTAAGCTGCCCATTGTTACTGATCACCCCGTTCACGGTCGTTGTACCGTTGCCTTGGAAAACCAGCCCACTCGTCGCCGTGCCCAACGTGCTGATGTTGCCATTGATCGTGAGGCTGCTCGCTCCCTCCACACCGATGCGGGTGATCAATGTCGTGTCCGCAGCGATGTTGCCATTCCACACATTGGTTCCACTGCTGCTGTACAATGCGCCGAGATTGCTCGCGCCACTCCCCGCGATTGAGGAAGTGGTACCGGTCTCAGTGATCGTCCTGCCACCCGTCAACTCCAGCGTCCCACCCGAGAGCACCACCGCTCCGCCAGCTGATGTCCCCATCCCCTGATCATGCAACACCCTCACGGTGCCAGTTACGACTGTCGTCGCGCCCCCGTATGAACTGGCCACCGTCAATGTCAGGACGCCGCTCCCCAGTTTCGCCAGTCCGACATTGGCATTGGTCAGCCCAGTACTCAAGTCATAGACCCCACCAGATGCGTTGGTCGTGTCCAGCCCCAACGAGCCACCCGCGGCAAACCCCATGTTTTGAAGGAAGAGGACATCCGCCAGGGTAAACTCGTCCGTTCCGCCCACGTTCAGCCCGAAGATGCCCGCAGCTGCCACGGTGATGTTGGAGGCCGTCCACTTTGAAGTATCCGCATTGTACAGAGACACGCGTTTCCCGAACTGTAGTGTACCACCGCTCACCGTAGTAACGCCAGTGTACGTGTTCACTCCGCTCAAGATCCACCGACCATTCCCCGTGACACTCCTCGTCACTCGTCCTGCCCCGCTGATATTTCCTGAAATCACGCCACTGCCATCCCCCTGCAGCACGAACTGATTCCCAACAATGGAGCTGATCGCGATGTTGCCGGTAATGTTCAGAGTACCTGAGGTGGAAGCCACTCGCGTGACCAAGGATGTTCCCACCGTGATGTTGCCCGCCCAAGTATTGGTGCCCAATTCATTCCGCAGCGCACCAGCCGTCGCCGCCCCATCGCCATCGATCGCCAGTGACTCGCCCGTCACCGTGACGTTGCCCGCCATCAACAAGGCCCCGCCGGCAGTCACGACGGTGTTCCCATCCGTTGTCCCCAGCCCCTGATTGTGACGCACACTGATGGATCCGTTGGTGATGGTGGTAACTCCCGTGTAGGTATTGGCTCCAGCCAATGCAAGAATGCCGGAGGAGCCGCTGTTCTTGGTGATCCCGACACTGCCACTGACGATGCCGTTGATGATGCCTGAAGAGTTTCCCGTCACTGTCAGGGCACTGTCCAAAATCACGTTGGAGTCAATGATGATCTGAGGGATCGTGTTGAGGTTCGATCCGGTAGTGCCCGTAGCATTTAATGCCAGGGTGGGCCCAGTCCCGCCGTTGCTCACGAAGTTCAAGGTCCCGCCTGTGATGGTTACCTTGGCAAAATTCTGTCCGGTCCCAGTCCCCGCATAGCTCATGGTCAGCGAGTTGAGCAGAAACGGATTCGCCACATCGTTGTTGGCAGTCAACACGTTGGTGTTCACCAATCCTGCCCCGGCCCCGAATACCAGCGAGGTATCGCTCGCGCTCACGGGCACGGCGGTCCAATTCGTGCCAGCCGCCCACTGCGTCGTCGTGCCCGTAGCAGTGTTGTTGTAGGTGTAGGTCAGCGCGTAAGCCGCGCCGTCTCCTCCCAGCCCCATCCATGCTAGGGCCATCGCCGCCCCCACTGCCCGCAGCCTTCGCTTCATAGATACCCTCCAGCCCGGCTGAATTGCAAAACGACACCCCGCTGCCCCTGGAAGGAGGGCAGGTTGGGGCGCCACCTTTGACAAAGAGGCGTCTGGATTCATGGCGGGAGGAGTCGTGAAAAAGAGTCTGGAATCGCGAAACAGTTCCGGCACCCTGCCCCCTCCGCCGTACCGCTCTGGCGCCGCCCCATCAGGATACCCGTCCTTGTATGGTCATTGTCGCCACAATCCCGAAACTGCACGGCCGTTTCGGAATTCCTGAAAAAGATTCGTCGCCAACCGCTTGGGTGGATTTCAGGTTTTCCCGGGGAGGACATTGTAAGGCTGCCCCCCAAACTGGCTGGCAGGGGGAACGAGATGGCCCGAGAAACTCCAACTAGCCACTCCACGATTTCGGGCCGCGAGTCCCTCCGGCACTCTCGCTTACTGAGTACACCCCGCTCCCACCCCTACCCGAAGCGTCCTGGAGCGCCGGCGGCTCGAGATCGCTTTTGCCGACCGCTCCCACGTCGAGCCAACCAATCCCCGTCCCAGTGTCTTCCGCTCACCCACGGAATCATGCAACAAACACTACGCAGGCCCAGTGACTCCCGCTACCATCCCTAGTGAGCTAGATCCTCTATCCCCCACGCTCCATGGCCGCCGACCCCCAAGTGACGCCAAGGCACTCTATTTCGACCGTTGCCACTGCGCTGTGTTTCATGTTGGCGGTCCTCGCCGTAGCGTTCTCCTTTGAAGCATGGCGTCAGATGCGCTTTGATGAAACGGCACTGGTGCATGAATTCGAAGGATACATCAACTACGGCTCACCCATCGACCCCAAAGCCATCGAAGTCTTTGGCACACCCTCTACCACCGTGCTCACAGAATCTCGTATTGAGGAACCTGTGCTTCATCTGCATGAATGGTTCGGCCGTTGGGCATATGCCGCGACGCGTGTTCTCAAGCACCCGTTCAAGCCGCTCCATGAGAGACCCCATCTCGTCGAGTGGCCACTGTCGTCGCTCTAACAATAGCTTTCGCAAAGACTCCAAACAGGACAGTGATTTCGGAACTCCCCAAAAAGCATCACCTCCAGCGCCCTGGGCAGACTTCATCTGATGCCTCTGAATCGCGGCACTGCAACGTCCAACACGACATACAAAAAGCGCTATACCTTCCACTTCGTGATCCCTACGATGGACGATCACAGCCCGATCTTCCATGCTGGCCGCTACCGCCCTTCCATCCACTCCCGCAATTCGGGTTTTTGCCACGCCCCTGTGCCTTCTGCTGGCCACTCTCGCGGGAGCCTTTCTTTTCGAAGTTGAGCGGCAGAGAGCCTACGACGAACGGGCTTGGGGCGGCTACGGCACGCCGATAAGGGCCAGTGCAGTCGATGCCCTCGGCACCCCAACCACCATCGTCCTCACGGAGTCCAGAATTGAAATGCCCCCGGTTCGCTGGCAGGAAAAATGGAGCAATCATTGGACCTGGTGGAGATTTGCCGCAGAACGCGTCTTACACACCCCGTTTGCCTCGCCGGACAAACGATAGCACCCACTCGAAAGACCTATCCAGACCTTCCCAATCCCAATGAGCCCCTCCACACCGCGATCTTTGGCGATGGTCATTGCCATGGTGCTCGTCATCCTGTCAGGCACCTTTGGAGTGGAAGTGGAACGGCAGCGACGCTACGACGAGGAAAAGATCCAACGCGAGCTGCTGGCACTGTTTGATCCAGCAACTGCTATCTCCTACGGCACGCCAGTCCCGGGTCTCGTGGTCAAACCTTCTCGCGCCGGGACACGATTTTCGCTTGTGCAAGACGATCTGCACACGTGGTCACGTACTGCTATCCGCGTCCTCCGACACCCTTTGAGTTCACTCGACTACCGTTGATTCAGTTCGATCCCCGCCTCTCACAAGTTCATGAACTAACATTGAGCGATCTCGGATCGCCCCAAAATCAAACCCACTATAACCGCCATGCGCTGGCAAGATCACCCTCCCTTCGACCCCACCCCCATCGGGCCACTCAACTACAACGACGACGCGCCAAGCCCGCATGAGCCGGCCGGTGCCCGTCCTCCTTTCAAGCCGGAGCGGTTCACAGACGACATGGTTCAGCTCCGCCGTCACGTGGATCGTCTGACGCTGGCGTGCCAGGCCATGTGGGAACTCATTCGCGATCGCAACCTCGCCACGGAGGCCGAGCTGGAAGAAAAGATGCTGGAGGTGGACTTGCGCGATGGCAAGGCAGACGGCCGTATTGCCACCCAAGTGCTCACCTGTCCCCAATGCGGCAGTAATACCAATTCCCGTCGAACGCAATGTGTCATCTGCGGTGCACCATTAAAAAAAGAACATCTCTTTGAAGGTTGAGCACCTGGAAAACCGCTGTGGCCCCAGTAAAACCCCTCTATCTTATCCTTTGTCGTCAGTTCCACGATGCCGTGACCGCATTTTCTCCTTTGAGTCGCGCCATCTCTCGCTAACATCCTCACATGGCTCAACCCATCTCTCTCCCCTCGCTTGATCAGCTCAAGCAAGCTCTGGTCATTGCAGAGAAAATTCAGCGTCTGCAGACCGATCTCGCCACCGTCATCCGTTCGTCCACGCCCCCCACACCGGGACGTCGCGGCCGCCCGAGCAGCAATGGCCCCCTTGATATCACGGCGTTCCTGGCCGCCGCCACCCGCGCCGTTGCCACCGTCACCACCAAAGGCACAGGCAAGCGGGGACGCAAGCCTGCTGAAGAAGCGCCAAAGCGCGGTCGAGGCCCCGGACGCCCACCGGCAAGCAAGAACAAGGTCAAAGCCAAATCGGCAGGCGGCAAGCGCAAGATGTCCGAGGAAGGCCGCCGCCGCATCATTGAAGCGCAGAAAAAGCGCTGGGCTGCGGTCGCCGCTGCCAAAAAGTCCTCCGGTTCGTAGACACACCGTTCGTCTTCTCATCTCACTCACTCCAAGGTCGATGCCCCTTCCCAGGGCCTCGGCCTTTTTCTTTTCCACCACCTCCTACGGCGGATGCGATTTCAATACTTCATCCACTTCTCTGCCAGACCGATTTCACAAATAAAGTATATGGGGCGATGCAAAACTCCATCACCATAAGACCCTTCCGACAGGCGCCAAGGCTCCGGTCACCACGACCGAGGACGAACTCCCCCCTGAATCACGCCCCTCTTGACTAACATGGAGCTCACCCCCGCAACCACCGCCCCCAGCCCCACCTCGGTGCCGGTTCATGAGCTCAAGTTGATCCGTCGCAAAGAATGCCCTGCGACAATGGCTAAAGAGACAGGGTCAAAAGAGAACGGCACCACCTCTACCAATCTCCCGACCTTCGTCATCAACCTTGCCCGGGCCACCGAGCGGTTGGCCGATTTTGAGTTGGGCAGGCAGAACCACCAGTGGGAAGTCAGCATCTTCAACGCCATTGACCGCCGCCACTTGAGGGTTGCAGAAAGCAGCCCCACGCACAAGCTGGTGCAGCACCGTGACGACAGCAGCATCCGATTGTACAACGTCCCCGACCGGGCAGGGAAACTCTCTCTTAGCCTCGGACACATCGCCTGCGCGCTGTCCCACATGGCCCTTTGGCAGAAGGTTGTGACAGAGGGGCTTCCTCATGCCTGCATTTTTGAAGACGACGCCCAAATCCTGAGCCCGTGGTGGCACCAGCCCTGGCCCGCCACCGCCGACTTCATCTTCCTCAGCAATCGCGTACCGGGTCTCGTACCCCAACACATTCAGAGCACCGACAAGCTGGAGGCCCACCTGGCCGCGCATCCCTACATCCCTCTCGCCCCCGGTTGCGGGACCGAGGCCTACATCGTCACCCAACAGGGAGCCCGCAAAGCCCTCGCCATCATGTCAGAGATGTACCTCCCGGTCGATCTTCAGCTTCTAAGCTGTGCCCATGGCTCCCGGCTCATTCAGCACTCCCTCCTGGCAGACAAACTCCCTGCCATGCCCGAGCTCGAAATGTGGACCACGTCCCACTTCTTCACCCAGCACCCGAACGACTGGCCCAGCTACGTGAATGAGCGCTAGCTCCGGCTCTGAGCTTTTCCTTTATCCCTCTCCCGCATACATCATCTTTTTCGTCATCCCACCATCGATTACGAAGTTCTGCCCAGTGATGAATCCGGCCCGCGCTGAGCCAAGATAGGCCACCATTTCCGCGATATCTTCCGGATGCCCCACCCGGCCGGCTGGATGTTGGGCATGATCTTGCGGACGTAATTGTGGTGCCTTGCGCTCACTGCGCTTCTGCCACTCATCCACCACGATCCATCCGGGGCTGATGCAGTTCACCCGCACGTCCGGTCCCAGACTGATGGCCAGCGCATGAGTGATGGCCACGATGCCGCCCTTGCTGGCCGCATAGGCCTCAGTATCCACCTCCGACTGTAGCGCCCGGGTCGAGGCAATATTGACGATAGCGCCCCGCTGCTTGCGCAGGTGCGGCACCGCATGCTTGCTGCAGAGAAAAGTCCCCGTAAGGTTGGTTCCCAACACCCGGTTCCAATCCTCCAGAGTCAGTTCCTCCACCGGGATGGGCTCCTTGGTCCCATGGCCGGCATTGTTCACCAGCAAGTCGATCTGGCCGTAAGTGGCAAACGTCTCCGCCACCATGTCCCGCACCGACCCTTCATCCGAGACGTCCGTCTGAATTCCAAAGACGCGATCCGGTGCGTTTTCCCCCAGTTCATCCGCCGCCTCCGCCGCCGCGTCATCGTCCTTGTCTGCGATCACCACCCGCATGCCGCGAGCCAGCAGCTTCATCACAATGCCCCGACCAATTCCTTGGCCACCGCCAGTAACGATGGCCACCTTGTTCTCCAGTTCTTTTGCCATGACAAAATCCAGTGCAGAAATTCCAGCTAACAACGCCTGGAAATCTCGCAGAACCATCCCGGATTGCAACGTCAGACCTTGTCTCCTGCAGGGGACACGAGGGTTCCGCCCGGGTGCAGAAGGGCGCACCAATTCCCATTGCGAAGCGCTTTGTCCCCTCCTGTATCTCAGCTCTCTCAATGTAGCGCTCGGTGGGAGCCCACAGTCCTAAGACTTGGGGAGGCTTCATGAAAACGACCAGTCCGCCAAAAGGTGGGACGTCATATGACGCAAATCCGTTCATTTGGCGGGCAAGGAGTCACTCGCGGCGAAGCAAAGCGTCACTCCACCCAGCGCTTCCACATCGCCTTCAATGACACGCAGCAGGACGCCTTGTCGCCCGTTTGAATCAAGACTGGGGTCAACTATCCCAATGCCTACAACCTCGGTCACAAAGGGCTTGTGGTAATGCCGCGACTCACCTCGCTGTCCAATCACCAAGCGCGGACCCTCGATGAGAGTTCCACGCACCATTGCGGTGCGGTCCAACAAAGCCGCGACCTCGTCTGCGATGTAGTGGGTATTCATTGTGCACGTCCTTGAAGCATTTTGCTAGTCACCGCCTAGGACCCTGCCCGCCGTGAAGTCAGCATGTCCCAGTTGTGATCCCTATCAGGGCTCAAACGCCCCGGTGATGGGCCAAACACATTCCGCCAAATAGGGCGGCAGGTTCGGGGCGCTCACCACATTGTACAGAGTATCCATCACCGTCGTCATGGTGGAATCGATAAAATCGAGGGTGCGTTGTTCCAACCCCATCCGTGGGATGGCCTTCTCCAGCGCGGCGGCGATTTCAGGAAGAGGGGCGTTGGTATGGGAGAATATCTGTCCGAACGCTGAGTGCTGCTGCCCCAGAAAGCCCAGAAACCCCACGGTCATGTCAATGGCATTGCGATGCTGGCCATAGAAGTCCGCGGAGCACTCCCTGACATTCTGAATCTTGCTCATCGCCGCCATGGTTTCAAAGGGTGTTGGCGGCACCTTGCTTTTTTTACGTTGGAAGAAACTAAAAATGCCCATGACAACTGGTGGTGTAAAAAAAATCGGCGTTTGCGATCTCGGAACCCCAAACGCTTGCTGATCGATGTCTGCTCGCTGCAACCCATTGCCGATGCTCCACAAGCAATCAAGCACGCTCACATACACGGTGCAGGTTCTTGGCCGCCAGCCTCAGTCCGAAGTTCATTCCAGAAGGGGATGGGTAGCACAGTCCAATGTTCACGAGCTTGCAGCGAGTCTACGTTGGGTAGAAGCAGTGAAATGCCTCAACGCTGAAAGCGTTGTGTAGATGCCTTCTCTCCTGAGGTCCCCTGGTACGCACAGCTGGAGTGCCTGCGAGGATTACCCTCATGGCATGGCACCAAGGCCCAACAGACGCAGCCCCTTTCGCCTATCGCGTTTTCACCTCCGGCTCCACCACAGTACCGTCCGCCAGCAATACCACGTGTGAATAAACCAATTTCCCGCTATCCGGAATGAAGGTAAATTGAATGTACCACTTGTCGGCCAGATCCACCCCTTTCTTCGTCGTGGATACACGGCGCACACTGATCCCGTTTAGCTTGGCATTCGGAGCAACTTCGGGGTGGTGTTTCGCCAGGGTTTGAACAGCTTTCTCCAGCAGGGAAACCTGATCAAAGGGAGTTTTCCCGCGCCCATCCCAACTTGGAGTGGCAGCCAGCACCGCCGTATCCACCTTCCACATCACCGTTTCCTTTTCCTTGGAGGCGGAACTGAGGAAGATCTCTTCCGCCGCTGCATACCGGGGGATTGCGGTGCAAATCCAGAGACCCAGCAGCAGCGTCAGGTTGCGCCCCAACCGCAGTTGGGGCCTCGAGTTGGAGCGCGCAATAATTTTCATGTTGGTTCGACGTGAGGACCGAACCAATCCTACATTCTACCAGTCGCGTGGTGCAATCACTTCTTCAATATCCAGGTCGAAGCCGTACGCTTTGACAATAAAATCGAAGTCCGCCGCCAGGATCTCCCGCGCATTGGTCTCCAGTTCACTGTCGTTGTCTTCAAACTCTGAGGCCAGCTCATTGATCTCCTCCGTCGCCGCATGCGTCAGCTCGAGCAGGTCGGAGTCCTTGGCCGGATTGGTGCGTTCGATTTCTTCACAAAGTGCGATGAGAATATTGCGGCACTTGTCTACAAGAAAGGTCGGGAAGTAGTCGTCCTCGTACATTTCTTTGACAAAGGAGTACGAGCTAAGGTTGTCATTGGTAATGGCCATGGGAGAGGGCGCTGGAGGGGTGTTGTTTTGTTGGGTTGAATACCGTCGCGCGCACCATTGAAACATCCCCCACCGGTCGTCAAATCCTCAAAATGATAGAAGAAGTACAAAAGGATGACCTTCTGTGCTCCGAACTGTGGTCAAGGTCAAAAGAAGCTGCCCGGTATCGGGTTCGCGGAGGCAATGTTGCCACTTCACCTTTCCATTCCCGGCTGTCGCTGGCAATCAGGCCCCGACGCTGGCCTCCTCACCCACAAGGACGTACCCGAGCTTGCGACCCCAGCTCCTCGCCAGCGGAATGTGTAGTCACACCTTGACTTCTTCCCACCGCGCCGTCTGTTTCTCCCCAGTATGGATCCCGTCATACTGGTAGAAGTGCTCACCATGGCCCTATGTGCCTTAGTGTGGATGAACCTCGTGGTGGTTCTCCACGAGCTGGCACGTTGTTTGGTCGCATGGACACTCCTCATCCGCCCACGGTGCGTCCTCTTGGGCAGTGGCAGGACCTGGATCCGCTTTCACATTGGCTCTGTGGAGGTTCGCTGGAATCCCATGCCTCTTCTGAGCACCACCGCACTTTCGTTCCCCATGCGGAGCTCTTTGGGCATTCGCTACTGCCTCTGCGCGCTGGCTGGACCGCTCATGGATGCCGTCATGCTCAATGCCCTGCTTCCCGTGGCCGCGAAATTGAATCTTCCATTCTCAGACGTGGGATACCTGGGTGCCGTGATCATCAGCTACACTGCGGCATTGTTCATGTTCGTGATGAACTTCCTTCCCTTCGGCTCTTGGGACGAGCCTGAGCCAGGTCATCACACCCCCAATAGCGACGGCTACCTGTTGTGGCTCTGGCTCAACGGCTCACTCAGCCGGATGACCGACGGCGGGAAGCAGATCTATGCCAACTGGGTGCAATACTACGACCCCAGGTACAAGGCTGTGCAGGCGCCGGCTGTCATGCATGAACTTCCGGAGTACCTGAAGCTCCATGATGAAGCCCTGGATGACCTACAGGCTGGAGAATACACAAGTCTCATGAAAAAAGTGGCGACGCTGGAAGTCCTGCCCCCAAGCAAAGGTGAGCTGGTCTTGATGCTTGATCGGCTCGCCACGCTCCCTCTGGCGAATGATATGCCCGAGTATCTCCCGCATGCCCTGACGATTGCTGAAAAGGCTCACCTGCTAATGCCCGACTCTCTGACATTGCGAGCCACGCTCGGAGCCCTGCAAATCGAAAGTGGAAAAACGGAACAAGGGATGGCGCTTCTCCAGGAACCCTCCAAGGCGAAGCACGATCGCGCAGCTCGGTCTATCGCAGCCTGCTACCTCGCCTACTCACACCAACTACGGGGCGACTCCAAGGTCGCCCGCGAATGGCTCGCCACTGCCTTTCAGACCAGGGATCACGGCACCGTGTATGTCTACAACCAGATTGCCGCCCGCATTCAAAAGCTGCGCGGCAGACCGGACGGCCGGGCATGACCGTAACGGGCCGCGCCCAATGGCTCGGGCAGTCCGTTACGGGTCTCCTACCGTGTGGGCATCACGCGACTTTTTCCACCTGAAGTAAATGATCGTGTTCCCAGCAACAAAGAAGAGCCCCGCCCACATCAATGCCTTCACCCGACGATTCAGGTGATCCTCCATCACGTCGGCAAATGCCAGCAACGGCGGCCCCGCATCGCCCACGCGGGTTATTTCCAAAATCACATTCCCACGATGAAGGGGAGCATAGATGACGCGTAAAGCGGCTCCATGGGGAATCAGGCTCTCAATACCCACCGCCGGAGATTCCTCGGGGTCTGTGTGTGATAACCGATCTCCCCCATCAGGAGGAGTAAGATGCAGGACAAAGGAATCACTTCCGCGTTTGGACACCTCCCTCACCACCTCAACCTTCTTTGGAATAAATTCCGCCACCGGAAAGCGCTCCTTTGATTGGAAGGGATTGGGCCCGATCAAAATCACCATCCCCACCATGCAGAGTGGCAGGCCCCACGCAAAACTGGCCAGTTTGATGTCGCTATGGGTGATCATTCGCCTAATCAAGCCGTGCGCCCCCACAGGGTCAACGCTGCAGGCAGGGAAACTACCGGGCATTGACACCGTCCTTCTCTCATCGTTTCACCCCCACCAGCGAGGTGGCACACCCGAAGAAGTGCTCTTTAACTTCCACATTGAGCCCCGCATCGACCAACACCGGTGCCACATGGGCACAGGAGCCAAAGGCGGCCGTGTATTCTCCCAGCATGCGGTAGCACTCAATGTCTCCCAAGCACAGCTTTCCCACCCAGGGGATCACGGAGCCAAGGTACCATCGGTAGAGCGGTCCGAGCGCCCAGCTATCGGCCCTGGAGATCTCAATCAAGGCAAAGCGCCCACCTGGTTTCAAGATCCGCTCGATCTCCATGGCAAAGCGGCCCAAAGCCTCCTTGCTCAAGGTCTTCAAACCAAAAGCGGAGATCACGCAGTCCACTGAGGCATCCGGCAGGGAAGTCGCCGTGGCATTCTCACACAGAGTGCTAAAAGACCCCGCGAGGCGCGCTCGACGCCGCTTCTGCCGGGCTACCATTTCGGGAGAAAAATCAATCGCCACCAAGGAAGACCACCCCGGTGGCAGGTGGGGCCAGCATTCACCCGCACCCGCCATCATGTCGCACACCGCGTCCCCAGGTTTCACCTGCCCCAGACGCACACACAAGCGCCGCCACATGGAAGAGAAGCCGAAAGAGGAGACCCAGTTCACCACGTCATACGTGGGTCCCATGCGATCAAAGAGCGCCCGCACATACTCATCCCTGTAAACGTCCTCAGTCACTTGGTGACGGCGTCCTCATATCTGTTGGTGGATTTCCAATAGGCAAATTCCAGCTCCCTTAGCGGCCAATAGGTCGCTTCCAGCGCCTGGGGCCAAACGCTTCGCGCCTTCTCGAACGCTCCCAACAGGACGTGCTTATCCGCCGCAAGTTTCGCACTGACGTCACGCCACTCCATGACGGAAGCCTTGATCCCGTTGCCCGCGGGATCCAAGGGATTGTAAATATTCAGCAACTGACCGGAGCTCCTGAGAACACCGTACGAGGTCACGTAAACCGTTAGCGCTATCGCACCCCACACCATTGGCTTTAGCTGAGAGTTTTTCATGATATGACTACTGGCTCCCTTCCTCAGCGAACCACCGGAATCACAACCTTCTCTGGCACTCGGGACTCCCCGCTTGGTACCGGCAACTTGACCGCCTCTGCGCTCCACACGCCATCTTCATTGCAGCTGAATTCCCGGAAGGTTCCCTCCTTCACCAGTGTGTAGACCGCCCCATTCCCGCTGCTGAAAATGTCCTTCAAATCTGGACATGTCGTCATGGTGCCAAAACCCTTGTAATCGACAATACCTACCAGCACGATCATGATTTCCTTCCCTCCAATATGCAGGGAGGATTCCATGGTATTGGCCACCTCATAATTCTCCGCCAGATGTGCCGTCGCCGTGGGCTTCTCCCGCACTGCCAAAGGAGCCACGCCCTTGGCCCCACGCCAGTCCCGCATGACGGCCTCGCTGGCATCAATGTAGCCGCAATAGCGGCCCCCTCCCTGCTCACTCCAGTCCTCATTGAACTTCAACCCCAGCGCATCCTGATCCACCTTGAAATCCTTGTTGTAGATGAGCGCCACCACCCCGTTGGTCTGCGTCAACTGACCCGCGCCGTCATCCTCGATCAATTGATAGGTGGGTGCAGGATTGGAGGCAAAGCGCCAGTACGCCTCCGTCAACGCCTGGCGCAATTCTCGGGTGATCCCATCCACCACCAACGACGTGTAGCCGATGTTTCCGCAGGCAAAAAAGTCACCATCGAACCGGTCATAGGAAAACTCGAACGCAGCTTCTTCCGATTTCATCCACTTCTCCATCAGCTCCCGGGTCAGGGTGACGGAGAAAAACGCATCTCCCGGCAGGAAGTAGTTGTTGTGAGCCGATACCGGCAACACGACAAGACCGACCATAGCAAGAATCACCAGGATGGGGCGCATAGGGATCGCAGTGGAAAAGTTGAGCAGGAACAAGCTCGACCATCCCTCGTGCTCCTGTCAAACACCTCTTCGAACAACTCACCGGTGGCCCCATTCTCAAAACCTTTGCACTTCGGAATCCGGCAACCCACCTTTTACCGTTCGCCATTCACCACTTACCGATGGCGGGACCGCTCTCTCCCCCGAATGATCTCCGCTTCCTGATGGATGTTCAGCAGCGAAATCGCCGTGGCGCGGAACAAACACGCGCTGCCCCAGATCAACCCGCCAAAGCCTACAAAACCCAACCCCAGGCCCACCAGCACCAAGCCCTTCAACCAAAATCCCTGCTGCAAGGATGCCAGCACCACCCCCAGCAGCGTGATGAAAGTAGCACCGGCAAATGCCGCCAGCGCCAGATAGATGGAAAACAAGGCCCGCATGAGCAGAGCCGCCTGAGCCTCCGCGCGATCCACCTGTTGCAACAGCAACACTCCCGCCTCATCCGACTCTACGCCCTTCTCCGACTTCGCCAGAAACTGCGCCATCCGCTCCCGCGTCCGCAACAGCCGGTTGATCGTGCTCTGCGCCAGCATGCTCGTCGCATTCGTCAGCAACGCTGGTGCCACAATGAACGTCAGCACCGCAAAGGGACTTTGGGTCAAAGGAACGGCAGCAGAGGCGTCCATGAGATAGAGGATGAATTGTTTAACCACGGAGAAAAACCAAACTTCAAATACCAAACCTCAATGCCCCTCTTCCCCATCTTGTTAATCTTTCCAAAATCTTGTTAATCCTGTCTACCCCTCTTCCCCCCGGATCCCAACCTCGTACACATGCTTCAGCAAGTCATCAGGATCCGCATACACCCGGTACGCGCCTGACTTCTCCAGTTCCTCCTGTCCATAGCCACCGGCCAGCAGGCCCACTCCCAACGCTCCCGCACGACGCGCCGCGAGCATGTCCCAGATGCTGTCTCCTACTACGATGCACTTCGTGATGTCCGCGCCCAGTTTGGCTGCCGCGGCGAGAAACAGATCTGGATTCGGTTTCGCATAGGAAACCTGATCACGCGTCACGATCGGCACGTGTTTGGGCACCTCCAGCATCTCCAGCACCGGACCGGCACTCTCGATCTTGCCGCTGGTGGCGATGGCCCAAGGCACGTCCCACTGGGTAAGCGCCTCCAGGAGCTTCTTTGCCCCCGGCAGTGGCTTCACCTGCGAGCGCTGGCGTGCATAGCTCTCTGCATGGCGACGCTGCACGCGCTGCGCCACCTCGGGCAACAATTCCAGCCCTGTCTCCTGTATGAGCGCATTGACAAACAAGCCCCCGCTCATCCCGATGCGCCGGTGAATGCGCCAGACGGAAAGCTCAATCCCCTCCGACTCCAACGCCTCCCGCCAGGCCAGCACGTGCTGATACACACTGTCCACCAGCGTGCCGTCGAGATCGAAGAGAAAGGAAGGAGGGGAAACAGAGAGAGGGGACATGGGGGGGAGAGAGTGAAAAGTTGAGAGTAAAAAGTGATAAGTAATGAGCTTCCCGAAACAGCGGCGAGCCATCTCGGGCGTTCCTAATTCATCATTCCGAATTCCTCATTTCATCAACGGCCGACCATACCCATCCAGGCCTCAGGGTAGCGGGTGCCGGCAGCCGCATTCTGAGGTGCTATTTCATCGATCCGCGCCAGATCCTGTGCGGTGAGCTGCACTTCCAGGGCTTTGAGATTGTCTTCCAGGTAGGTGCGACGTTTGGTGCCGAAGATGGGCACAATGTCTTCACCTTGCGCCAGCACCCAGGCCAGGGCCAGTTGGGAGGGCGTGCAGCCCTTGTCAGCGGCCATCTGCTCGATCTGCGACACGAGGGCCCGGTTGCGCTCAAAGTTCTCTCCCTGAAACCGCGGAGAATGCCGCCGATAGTCATCAGGTTCGAAGTCCTCAAACCGCTTGATCTGCCCGGTCAAAAAGCCGCGCCCCAGCGGGCTGTACGGCACAAAGCCAATGCCCAGATCCCGGCAGACACCCAGCAGTTCATCTTCCGGATCACGTGACCAAAGGGAGTACTCTGTCTGAAGCGCGGCAATGGGATGCACCGACTGCGCACGGCGCACGGTGTCCGGCCCGGCTTCTGACAGGCCCAGATACCGCACCTTGCCCTCTTTTACCAGTTCCGCCATCGCCCCCACCGTATCTTCGATCGGCGTGTCGGGATCCACGCGATGCTGATAGTAGAGGTCGATCACCTCCACCCCCAGGCGAACTAGACTCGCCTCACACGAGGCCTTCACGTACTCCGGCCGGCCATTTACCCCACGCTTGGTGGGATCGTTGGGATCGCGCACGATGCCAAACTTCGTGGCCAGCACCACTTGGTCCCGACGATCCTTGATCGCCTCACCCACCAGTTTTTCATTGGTCCAGGGGCCATACATGTCTGCCGTGTCCAGGAGCGTCACGCCGAGGTCGAGCGCCCGGTGAATCGTGGCGAGGGATTCCGCATCGTCCCGCTGCCCGTAGAAGTCGGACATGCCCATACATCCCAGTCCCAGCGCGGAAACGCGCAGCCCGTTCTTGCCCAGTTCACGTGTGATCATAAGGAGGTCGCTTGCCACTCTGTAGAGTTGATCGTCCAGGCAGGGGCCGGTGTTTCCCGCCCCCTGCAATCTGGCCGGGAAATAGGATACGTTTGCTCCACGGGTTCTGGTTGGCCCATCCTTGGGAAGGATGCATGCCCCGCCAACAATCCGGGCCTCTCGTACCCCGTCTTCTGGGCAGGGCGATCAGGGCATCAGCGGCGCATACGCCCACAGCCTCAGTCCTTTGGGCAGAGCACGCCTTACCGGTGCGGCCCCCTTGGCCTCACCCTCCACCAGCTGCGCCCGTTCCAGGCGCACCTGCTGGCGTTCTTGTTCTGTCATGAGGTTTACTTTTGTCGTCTCTGTCTTCATAATTCGTTCAAAGCTTGTTTCGACACCTCGGCCTATACGCTCAACTGCTGCGACGCCTGGACCTGAGGTGTCATTTCATCGATCCTCCGCGTGCGCAACGCTGCCGCCAACGCCACGGCACACGCGCTGGTGAGCACCACCAGCCCCAGCGCACCGCGCAGGCCGATGCCTTCCGCCACAAATCCAATCAGGGGCGGACCCAACAAAAATCCTCCGTAACCCAGCGTTGTCACCGTCGCCAGCGCCAGCCCCGGGGACATCTCCTTCACCCTCCCGGCAGCGCTAAAGACTTGAGGAATCACGGTGGCAAACCCAGCCCCTACGGCTGCAAAGCCCAGCACCGCGGCGTACGGATGAGCCGTGATGAGCGCCAGCAGCAAGCCGGCTGCGGCCAGGACGCCGCTGCCGCGCACGAGGCGCTCCGGCCCCAGACGCAAGGTCAAAGAGTCTCCGGTGAAGCGCCCCAACATCATCGCCAGGGAGAAAGCCGCGTACCCGGCCGAGGCCAGCCCATCGCCGGCGCCAGTGACCTGCTTGAGGAACAGACCGCTCCAGTCAGCCATCGCCCCCTCCCCCATCATGATGCAAAAGGCCAGCAACCCCAGCGCAACAAGCCTCTGCAGATCCGCAGCGGGGATGGAAGCCAGACCGCTCTTCACGGACACGCTGGCCGGAAGCCTCTCGCCGTTCGAGGAAACTTCATCCATACCCCGGCGCCCCACCGCATCATCTGGCAGCAGGGGGCGAAGCGCAATCAACACGACCATCCCACCCAACAGGGCGGCCACCGTCAGGAAATGCGTCTCCACCGGCACCGCCAGCCAGGCCATCCCGGCACCCAACGCCGCACCCGCCAGACCACCAGCGCTGAACAGTGCGTGGAAGGATGACATGATGGGCCGGCGGTAGCGCCGCTCCACCAGCACGGCCTGGCCGTTCATGGCCACGTCCAGGCCACCATGACCAGCACCAAAAAGAAAGAGGCCCAGCTTCAGCCAGAGAACCCCGGGCGCAAAGGCCAGGCAGGGCAGCATGCCGGCATACACCACCGTCCAGAAGGCTGCCACCCGCCGGCTGCCCAATCGGGCAGAGGCCCAGCCAGACAGTGGCATGGCCACCAGCGCCCCCAGGGCCATGCCCAACAGGGCCACTCCCAGAGCTCCATGCGTCAGTTCATGACGCTCCTGCACCATGGGAATACGGGACACCCAGGTGCCAAACAGCATGCCATTCAGCAGGAAGAGCCATGATACCGCCCGCCGGGCCGCCACGGCAGCGGGAGCTGGGGTTCTTTGTAATAACTCACTCATTGGGGGGCAGTCAGGAGAGAAAAGGAAAAGGGAACGGGGTCAGCCCAACAGCGCGAGATTCGCGGCGTCATGCCGCCCACCCATTGGATGAAAGCTCACCCAGTCCGTGTGGATCTTGTCCCAGTCTTGCAAGGCCATGCCGTGGCTGGCAAAGAGTGCCCGGATCTGCGTGGAGTTCCACAGCAGCACCTCCTCCAGGATCGGCACCAGCACACTCAGGGCATTGTCACTGATCACCGTGCGCTGCGCGATACGCCCCACCGCCTTCGTTTCCGAGACGGCAATCGTATGCCCGTCCCGGCTGTTCACGTGGTGCATCACATAGAGGTCAGAACTGCCGTCACCCATGTAAATGGTACGGTCAGGACTCACGCGCAGGGCGGCCTCGATGCCTTCCAGCACCGTCACTTTGCCGTAACCTGCAGGGGTGCGGGTCACGTTGGCGATCTCTCCGGTGGCGGGGTCAAAGTCGAACTCCGTGCCGAACACCCTCTCCGGAGGCACAATGCCCTCCAAAGCCGAGCGCACCACCTCAGCCGGTCCGGCGGAGATCACGTAGAAGGGGAACTCATAACCCGGCAACCCGAGGGCCAGCACCCTGCTCAACAGATCCACCTGGTGCTTCAGCCGCACTTTCTTGCCCGCAGCCACCAGATGCTCACGCCGCACTCCTCGGAAGGCAGGATCATGCCGCAGCAGATACGCCAGCTCCGCCCCCTGCTGCACGAGGTGGGTCCTCGACAGTCCTGCCACCTTCTCTTCAAAGCCTGGTACGCCCAGCAGTTCTGCCAGCACGTAGCCCGAGTCATTGAAACTCAATGTCTTGTCAAAGTCGCTCGCGACCAGAAAGCGTCGCTCGCTGGAGGTCTCAAATTCATTGGTCCTCATGGTCGTCTCCTTTCGTGTCGTCATAGATTGATATTTGGTTATAACAGCTCTTGCCAAGCTGTCTTAGCTCCTGCTAAAGAAAGCACGCTCCAGACCCTCCGCAACACCACCACGCCTTGCGAAGTCTTTCAAAGAGGCCGAACCTTCTCCCTAGAAGCGGTGTCCCCTTCTCATCTTGACGTTTCCAAGTTGATATAACAACTTTAACTCACCCGATCATCCCGTCACCGAACTCCTGTCCGCCACCCACCGCCCCCGCTCCTTTTGAAAGTCTCCAAACACCGCCAGATCCACGACGCCCTGCGCCAGGAGATTCTGCACGGCAAATACCAGCCGGGTCAGAAGATCCCTAGCGAGGCCGCGCTCGTCACACGATTTGGAGCCTCGCGCATCACCGTGGGCCGGGCGGTGCGCGATTTGAATCGCTCCGGGCTGGTGGAACGTCGCGCTGGCTCTGGCACCTATGTCCGCCGTCTGCCTACCGAAACGGGCGTGCCGGAGCAAGGCCTCACCTTTGGCCTGCTCATTCCGGACCGAGGACGCACAGAGATCTTTGAGCCGATGTGCCAGGGCATGGCAGAGTCACCGCAGGCCCTGGGCCATGCTCTGCTCTGGTCCAGCTCCCTCTCGCGGGATCCCTCGCTCTCCCGCGCCGCTCAAGCATGGGAGATCTGCCAGCGCTACCTCGGCCGCCGGGTGAGCGGCGTCTTCTTCGCCCCGCTGGAAGCCGCCTACGATGAGGACCAAATGAACCACCGCATCGTCACCGCCCTGGATCAGGCTGGCATCCCCGTGGTGCTGCTGGACCGTGACTTTCTGCCCTACCCCAAACGCAGCCGACACGATTTGGTGGGCATCGACAACCGCCGCACCGGGTTCGCCGCCACCCAGCACTTGGTGGAACTTGGCTGCCGCCGCATCGCCTTCGTCACCTACCCGGAACCCGCAGCCACCATTGACGAACGCATCGCTGGCTACAGAGAAGCCCTCTACACGAACAGCCTGCCCGTGGTCCCGGCATACGTGCAACGCCTTGACCCTGCCTCACAGGAACAGGTTCAGGGCCTGCTGCACAGCGCCACGCCCGATGGCATCGTTTGCGCCAATGACCGCACTGCCGGCCAGCTCATGCACAGCCTCATGCAACTCGGCCACCGCGTTCCCCAGGACATTCGCATTGTGGGCATAGATGACATCGCCTACGCCAGTCTCCTGCCCGTCCCCCTCACCACCCTGCATCAACCTGCCCGGGAGATCGGCCAGGCCGCCATGAGCACCATGCTCGAGCGTCTGGCCCGCCCCGAAATGCCTGTGCGGGACATCTTGCTGGAATGTCCGTTGATCGTGCGGAAATCGTGTGGCGGACTTAGTGCTTAGTACGGCGCAGGGCGAAAGTCTTCGAAAGTTGCCCCCCTCGCTCGCTCTCCTGCAAACGATTCCCTTCTGTCCACCGCACTCCTTCCTGCGCCATGATTGAGACACCTTTCAAATCCGACTGGGCCACCCTCAAGCGCCGCCTGCAGGATCTGCATCCCGACCTCAAGGAAGACGACGCCCTGCCGCCTTCCGGCACGCATTCGGAGGAAGTCGTGTGGCACATTCAACGGCGCCTCGGCACCAACATCGAAGAAGCCCAGGCGCTCTTCGATGAAGCCAACCAGACCGACGGCCCCTGCCCCGCGCAGTGAGGCCCGCCCCGAGGGCGTCTCAGCATCTTCGTCGTTGTCGGCCAGTTCTCCGCTTCACCATCCACGTGTGAATGCGATGTGACCCCAGAGAGAGCCATAGCCCGACCCCAAATATGATCGTGGGGGTCAAAAGCGCCGTTCCCACACTCTAAGGCAACACATCCTCACGCTGGACTCCGAACGTCATAGGAGGGCAAAAGATCCGGATGACTTGAGCCACCGCCCAAAGCACGGCAAAAACACCCGCGAGGAAAAGGAAGGTCTCGTTGGCGCTGAGTGGTGCATCATCAGACCCCGGAGCCTGCCGTTTGCCGCACGCATGCGAGGAGATTTTTGGGGCCAGATTCCAAACTAAGATCGTCCCTATCACATACATGACAATTCCAACCAAGATGGCGGCAATCGATCAGACCAAGATTCCTTCGTAAACCTCATCTTCCCAAATCGAAATGGCGAGCGAAAGCCATGGAATACCTCCAAGGTCTCGAATGCCAAACAACAGAAAAACCACCGCGGCAGCTCTCAACAACGCAGTGAGAAAACTCGACGCGGCTTCCCAGTTCCCATCTACATTTTCAGATGAGCATAACGGCTGGGGAGGCAAAGGCGGAGGGTCTTGATTCATCGCAACAAGCCGCCAATATATCATTTACCTAGTGCATGTCAAAACCTCAAAAATTAGCCCCGAAACTTGCACACCTACCCATCTTGTTAATCTTCAAAAATCTTGTTAATCCTGTCTGAATACCGTCTCAATCGCCTGATCCAGCGCCTCCACGCGGACAGGCTTGGTCAGGTGCAAGGAAAAACCTGACTCATGGCTGTGGGCCACATCCTGCTCCATGCCATAGCCGCTGAGCGCGATCCCCCGCAGCTCTGGCTGGAGTGACTTCAGGTGGCGCATCACTTCATAGCCCGAGCCATCCGGCAGACCGATGTCGGAGATCACGAGATCAAAGGCCCCCTCATTCCCCAGGAGACGGGCCTCCTCCACGCTGCACGCAGCGGATACTTCATACCCGCGCCGCCGCAACAACACCCCGAGCGCAGCCCGCGTGGCGTCATGATCTTCCACCAGCAAGATGCGCCGCCATACCGCCGGAGAGATGGGGCCCCCAGTCTGCTTGGCCGCAGCCACCTCACCCTCATCCCCGCCATTGTTTTCGCCGTCAGCAGAGGCCGCCGCCTTCACGAGAGGCAGCGTGATCACAAACGTCGTCCCGTGGCCGCGTCCCTCGCTCATCGCCTGAATGCGCCCCTCATGCAGCTCCACCAGCATGCGCGTGATGGTCAACCCCAACCCCAGTCCGCCATAGCGATGCGAACCGCCCTGCATGGCATGCTCCCCCTGGGCGAAGGCCTCGAACACCCGCTGCTGCTCCTCCAGGGTCATGCCCATGCCATTGTCGCTGACACGGATCATTACCATGCCCGGCTCCGGCCCAAGCGCGGTGGACACCACGATGGCCCCGTACTCCGGCGTGAACTTCACTGCATTTTTGAGCAGGTTCCAGAACACCTGCTGGAGCCGGACCTTGTCGCCCCAAACCAACCGGGAGGTCGCATGGAGAGCCAGCGTCAGCACCAGACTCTTCTCCTCCGCATCCTGGCGCACCGTGTCCAACGCATCACGCAGCACCAGGTGGACATCCACGTTTTGGAGATCCATGGCCAGCTTCCCACGGGTGATGCGCGTCAGGTCCAGGAGATCATCAATGAGACGCGCCTCCAGATCGACGTTCTTGCGGATGGTATCAAAGTCCGCCTGCACCGATTCCGGCACCTCCGGATTGGAAGCCCCCTCACTCGCCAGCAGCAGCACCGGACTGAGGGGTGTACGCAACTCATGCGAGAGGCGGGCGAGGAAATCATCCTTGGCCCGCACCGCTTCCAGTGCCTGATCACGCGCCTGCTCCAGATCCAGCTCGGATTGCTTTCGGTTCGTGACATCCGTCTGCACCAGCACAAAGCCAGTCACATCCCCCTGGTCCGGCAGCCACTCTGGCATGAAGACGGCGTGGATCCATCGGCTGCCCAGTTCATCGTGGGTGGAGGGTGAATGGATCTGCATTTCAAACTCCACCAGCTCTCCTGCCAGCGCGGCTTCGATACAGCCGCGGGCAGCCTCATACGCAGCCTCCCCCATCACCTCACGCATGGGGCGTCCCAACAGTTGCGGCACCTCCAGCTCGTACTGCGCCGCATAGGGCCGGTTGGCAAACTTGTAGCACTGGTGCCGGTCCACCTGCGCCAGATACACTGGGGCATGGTCCGTCACGAGCCGCAACTGCTGCTCGCTCGCCATCAGCGCATCCTCGGCATGGCGGCTCTCCGTGATGTCCTGGGTGATGCTCAGCGTCCCGGAGAGACGCTCCTGGGAGTCCCGCAGCCCCACCACGCTGTTTCGCACCCACACCTCCACTCCGTCCGCCCGCACAAACCGGTTCTCCATGATGAAGGCCGGCCCCTCTCCCGCCAGAGCCCCGTGCGCATCCACATAGTGCAACCGGTCGTCCGGATGGGTGATTTCATGAACCTGCTGCCCCAGCAGCTCTTCCCGGGTGCGCCCCGTGATCTCGCAGTACGCGTCATTCACCATCACATACCGCCCCTCCAGATCGGTCTGGGCAATGCCGGATCCCGCCTGCTGGAACACGGCCGTAAGGTGCGCTTCGCTGCGGCGCAGAGCCTCCTCTGTCTTCTTCAGTTCAGAGATGTCCAGGTTGATCCCCACCCACTGCTGGAGCCGCCCGGCCTCATCTCTCACCGGCACACCGCGTGCCAGCACGGGATGCCAGGCACCATCCAACCCACGGAAGCGTTGCTCACTCTCCCAGAACGTGGTGTCCGGTCCCGCCACACACCGTCGCCAGGCCAGCCGCACCGTCTGGACATCCTCCGGGTGCAAGGCCTTCATCCATCCATCGCCGGCAAACTCCGCCTGCGTCATGCCCACCAGCTTGAGCAGGGAATCACTCGCATACTGGTTGCGCCCCGCTGCATCGCAAATCCAGATGCCAAAGTTCATCGACTCCCCGATCGCCCGGTACAAACGCTCACTGCGGCGCAGCTCCGCCTCATCCAGCTTCTTCTGGGTGATGTCCCGTGCGATCTTGGACGCCCCCACGATCACCCCCTGCTCATTGCGGATGGGCGAGACCGTGAGGGACACATCCACATGCGTGCCGTCCTTCCGCCGTCGCACGGTTTCATAGTGCTCCAGCCGGCTGCCAGCACGCAGCTTGTCGAGGATGACGTGTTCTTCATTGAACCGGTCATCTGGAATCAGCGTCATGATCGGCCGCCCCACGATCTCCCGCGCCTGGTAGCCAAAGAGGCGCTCCGCCCCTTTGTTCCAGCTCAGGATGCGTCCCGCCAGGTCCTTGCTGATGATGGCGTCATCAGAGGACTCCACAATGGCCGCCAGGCGGCTGAGGGCATGCTCTGCGTTTGTGCGCTCCGTCACATCCCGCGCCACACTCAGGAAGCGCGCCGCCCCGCCATCCCGGGCCGGGATCGGGGTCACCATCACGTCCCACCATTTGGGCGTGCCGGCAAAAGTGGGGCAGAAGCCACGGAATCTTCCCACCTGCCCTGCGTTGGCCTGCCGCAGCGCCGCCTGCGCCACCCGTTGAGAGGTCTCATCCTGCCACATGTCCAGCCAGGAGCGCCCGGCGGGAAGACTGGCCTCGTCCATCTCCAGCATGCGGATGCCGTTGGCACTTGTCCACTGAAGTCCTCCTTGCGGATCCATCACCATGATGCAGTCCGCCGTCGATGAAATAACGCTCTGCAGGAAGGCTTCACTCTGTGCCAGCGCCTTTTGCGTCCGCCGCTCGTCGCTCACATCCAGCGCCACATTGATGAGCCCACGGCACCTCCCGCGGGCGTCATGCAGCGGATCGGAAGACAGCGCCACCCAGCGCCGCGTACCATCCGGTCGCTCCACCACCACCTCCGCCCCGCGGGCCGGCCTGGCCTCCCGCAGTGCCGCCACCATGGGGCTCTGGTCATGCGGGATGAACTGCCCGTCCAGCGACCACATGCGGTAGCTCCCGCACCACCGCACCCGGCTCAGGTCTGGAGCCCGGCCCCACAGCTCGCGCGCCGCATCGTTGTAGAAGGTCAGCCAGCCGTCCTCGTTGAGCGTGTAGCACGCAATCGGCAGCAGGGAGAGCAGTTTCCGGTGCCGCTGCTCGCTCCCCTCCAGATCCTCCTCAGCCTGTTTGCGACCCGTGATGTCAATGATCACCCCGGGAAACCGCTCCGGCTTTCCGGTCGAATCCCGCTGCACCCGGCCGCGGGCCGTCACCCACCTTACCTGCCCCTTGGGTGAGACCACGCGGTAGTCCTGTTCAAAGTTCCCGGTCGGATCCGAGATCGCAACGTCCATGGCCCGTCGCACCCTCGCCACATCATCCCGGTGGATCATTTCCATGAACCTCTCCACGGGCGGGCCATCCTTGTCCCGCTCGTCCACGAAGAAAAGCCTCGCCATGTTCTCATCTGCAGTCACCTGGTCATTGCGGATGTCCCAGTTCCACGTCCCAATCTCCGCGGCGAAGAGCGTCGTCTCCAGCCTCAGCCGGGTCTCACGCAACAGTTCCTCCGCCCGTTTGCGTTCGGTGATGTCCAGCACAGTGCCGTGCATGCGCTCCGGCTCCCCTTGCGGGCTGAAAGCGGTCTGCCCATGACACTCAATCCACCGCACCTCTCCGGAGGGGGTCAGCGCGCGCAGTTCACCGTTGAACCTCCCGTCTCCCGCATGCGCCCGGTTCACCTCCGCCGCCACCCGCACCCGGTCCACGGGATGCACATGCCCCAGGAAGCCTTCGAACGTGCCGTCGAAGCCCCCTGGCTCCACGCCAAAGATGCGGTGCGTCAGCTCCGACCACCCCACTGTGCCCGCAGCCAGGTTCCAGTCCCAAACCCCCACCTTCCCCGCCTCCACCGCCAGGCGTGTTCTTTCCTCGCTCTCCCGGAGCTGCGTGGCGGACTCCCGCCGCACCCTGTCCAGCTCAAGCAGGGATTCCGCCCGCTCGCGTTCCATTTCAAACGCACCCGCTGTGGCCAACCCGGCGCTGATCTGCCCCGCCACCAGTTCGAGGAATCCACGATACGGCCCGTCCAGCGGCCGGCACGGATTCACCCCCGCCACCAGAAAGCCCGTGGGCGGCTCCTCCTGGCCATGAGGAAACAACGGCAGCATCACTGCGGCACGCGGGGTGCTGTACGGCCCCGTCGGCAAGTCCTGCAGATGTTCCAGCGACACCTCCACCGGCTCGCCCTCAGCCAGGATCCTTGCCACCGGCCAGGGGCCTGCGCCGGAATCGTCGTCCGTTCCACACGAGAGCACCGCCGGCGCCAGCTCTCCCCCTTGATGCACGCCGGTCTGGCTTCTCAGCACCGCCTGCCCGGACGCCCCATGATCATGATTGTCAAAGAGGTAGACCAGGCTGAAGGGCAAATCCACACGGTGCCGTTGCAGGCAGCCTCCGACCTCCTCCATCAGTGCCTCACTGCAACTGGCCACGGCCAGGCTCTCCGCCAGATCCTGGAGCACTGCCAGGCGGCGCTCCCCGATCACCCGTTCGGTCTCCTCTGTCACCACACACAACATCCCGCCCACGCCCCCGCCATCGTCCGGCACCGGGCTGTAGGAAAAGGTGTGGTAGGTCTCCTCCGGATACCCGTTGCGCTCCAGAAAAAGCAGCAGGCATTCATCCCACGTCGCCCGCCCTGTCTGCAGCACCGATTCAGATCTTGGCCCGGCGTCATCCCACACCTCCGCCCATACTTCAGAGGCTGGCCTCCCCAGCACCCAGTCTTTCTTCAGCCCCAGCGTTGGCAGATAGGCATCATTGCAAAAGAAGTAGAGTTCCGGTCCCCAGCCCAACCACATGTCATACCGCGAGGTCAGCAGAATGCTCACCGTTGTGCGCAAACTCTGTGGCCATCCCTCAGGCGGCCCCAGCGGGTGCTCCGCCCAATCAAACTCCGCCATCCGCCGCGCCATCTCACCGCCTGCCTCCGGCCATTGAAACGCTGAAACCTGGGGGGAAATCGTTGGCAAGGAGGTCATGCTCAGGCTGTAGCTATCGAGTTAGGGATAAAGTTCGAATCGGAAGCCGCCATCGTTTCGGCTGGGTGATTCTATAAAGCCATCCCGACAAGGAAAAGCCCTCGTTGCGGCGCATGGCACTTATTGATGAGGCGCTGCTCTATTGCCCTAAAATCAAGGCTTCCAGCGATACGCACTCCCTCGTTTTTCATACTTCGATGGATAAAGGCGCATCATTTAATCGGGTCTCGTTAAAACGATTCATTAATTTCTGAAAGTGAGCAATTTCCAACATCCCCTGTCGAACTTCATCGTCACTGCTCCCTATCACCGCCATTCGCGGTGTGGCGTTGGCGACAACTCTATCCTCACAAAGGTGTATGCGGCGTCCAATCCTCCCTCCATTGGCGATATAGCATTGACTCCTTGCAGCCTGACAATGAACTCCGTCGAAGAATCCATCCGCATCGAACGACCGGTCAAAGTGGTGTACGACCAGTGGACCCAGTTTGAAGACTTCCCGCATTTCATGGAAGGGGTCAAAGAAGTCCGGCAGATCGATGACAGCCACCTTCACTGGGAAGTGGAGATGGGTGGATTCATCAAGACTTGGGAGGCAGAGATCATCGAGCAAGTGCCCGATCAATTTATCGCCTGGCAAAGCACCGAAGGCCCCCGCAGCACAGGGCGCGTGACGTTTGAGTCCTTGGCCGATGATGCCACCATGGTCACCCTGCGCATGGCATACGCCCCAGAAGGCGTGGTGGAGAACCTCGGAGCCCTTCTCGGCCTCGTTTCCCTCCGCATCGCCCGCGACCTCCAATGCTTCAAGGATTTCATCGAAGCGCGTGGCACCCCACCCAAGGCCTGGCGCGGTGAGATTCACGCACCGGAGATCATTCCCCACGCCACCGTTGCCAGTGTTTCCCCACGCTCTCCCGGCGCGGAGAAGATGCCGGTGACGAGCGTGGTGCGGTGAGCAGGTAGCTCGATGGTTCAGTGAGCCGGCGTTAGATGCGCCAGATGGAACACCTCTGAAGGAGTAGCGGCCGCCTGGATGGCCTTCCGTAGAGAAGTTCACTGCCAGACACTGGCTTTCACGGGATTACCTGCGCGTCCCCCGCAACTCCCCACGCCCTCGCCCAAAATCTCGATTGACAGACTCCACACAAAGTGTTCATATGAACACATGAAATCCAATCCCCAACCCGCCTCCCAAGAATTGGTTTACATCGTCAGCAGCGTCCCAGAGCGCCAGGAGTGGGTGTTGCTTCACGAAGGAACAGAACGCCACTTCCCCGATCGCGGGCAGGGCAAGATCCCCGGCTTGGTGGATGCCATCCGCCACTGTTTCTGGAGCGGTGAAGGACAGGACCGCCCCTCCCTCCTGCTCATCCAGCACGGCGGGCAGCAGTTCCGCCTGCGGTTCCACGCCGATCTCCCGATGATGGTGGCGGACGACGGTCCTTCGCCTGCTGCCGCCTCCACCTTCGATTTCCGAAGGGAAACCAGCTCGGATCCTCTCCCCGCACTGGCCCACCTTTGTGCCATGGGCTAAAGAGGAGTCGCCCCTGGCACCGTCAAAGACCGGTTGCCCGCCGTACTCTCTCATCAATGGCTCAGCCCCGGATCGTCATGCACGTGGATATGGACGCGTTCTTCGCGTCCATCGAGCAGCGTGATCATCCAGAGTTCCAGGGCAAGCCCGTCATTGTCGGTTCCCCGCCAGATCAACGCGGGGTAGTCTGCGCGGCCAGCTATGAAGCCCGCGCCTTCAAAGTGCACTCAGCCATGCCCTCCCGCACCGCAGGAAAACTCTGCCCGCAGGGCATCTTCGTCCGCCCCCGCATGCACGTGTACCGTGCAGAGTCGGCAAAGATCATGCAGGTCCTGCAGCTCTTCAGCGCCTGTATCGAGCAGGTATCGGTAGACGAAGCCTACCTTGACGTCAGCCCTTCCTTCCAGGACTACGACGACCAGGACACTGCGCTGGAGGCCGCCGAGGCCATGGCCCGCGAGATCAAAGCCCGCATCAAGCAGGAGGTGCAACTCACCGCCACCGTGGGCCTCGGTTCCAACAAGTTCCTCGCCAAGCTGGGCAGCGGCTTTCAGAAGCCCGACGGTCTCACCCTCATCCGGGAGCGCGACAAGATCGCATTCCTCCGTCCCTTGCCTGTCGGAGCCATCCACGGTGTCGGTCCTGTCACTGCCAAGGAACTCAACGAGCGCGGTTTCATGACCGTGGGGGACCTCCAGGAGACCACGATCCCGCTGAATGACATCCTCGGCTCATGGTCCGCGACTCTAAAACAGCGTGCCCTTGGCACCGATGACCGCCCCGTTGACCCCACCGACGAGCGGAAGAGCATCAGTTCCGAGAACACTTTCCTCAACGACACGGACGATCGTCCCACGCTCCGTACCGCCCTCAAAGAACTGGCGCTCGACGTTGCCCAGACCTTGGAGAAGGAAGGCGTCGGAGCCCTCACCATCCAGGTCAAAGTCCGCTACAGCGACTTCACCACTCTCACCCGGCAACTCCGCGTGGATGATCCGCTCACACAGACCGACGAGATCTACCGGCTCGCCTGCCACCTCCTGGCGCGCCATCAGCTGGTCAAGTCCCCACTTCGGCTCATTGGTATCGGCGTCTCCACCCTCGTCCCTCCCGTCCGCACGCAGTTGCGCCTACCGCTTTGATCCGTGACACAGGCATCCTGCAGCAGGGTCAGGCGCCATTCCAAACTCCACCCTCCTCATTCCCTCATCCCGGGCAAAAGCAGGTCCCCACCCTTTCCACGGTACCGCTTCAGAAACTCCTCAGGTGGCACGCGATCCAGAGGCGCATCCGCATAGCCGATGCCTGGATACACCGAGAGACTCTCCCTCACTTCGAAGTGAAGATGCGCCAAGTACCTTCCGTTGGCCGTGCCCACCGTGCCGAGCTGTTTACCCCGGGGCAGCACTGCATCGCACTGGGTCAGGATCTCATCCAGATGCGCATAGATGGTTTGATACACACGATATCCCATTGGCGCAGAGGCATCTGGCACCTGATGCGCAAGGATCACCATGTTCCCCCACCCTGGTCCCACCCAGCCCGCATAGATCACCTTCCCCACACCGCTGGCATAGACGGGATCTCCCAAATCCGAGTTCCATCCACCGATACCGTTGAGATCATCGCCCAAATGGCGGTTCACGCGAAATCGCTGAGCATTGTAAGTGAAGGCACCGCTTTCCGTGCCCATCGGCGCATCAAAGCGAACAGCCGTCGGCAGCGCCGCCACCTCTGCTGGTGACAGCCGGATAAACGCAGCGTCCAATGGCTTGCTGGGGGCCGTATTTTCCGGATGACAGGCCGTCGCTGCCAGAGCGAAGGCGCACGCCATCCAGGTCGCCCTCAGGGGCCGCCCACCCGGCTTGCCTTTTCGGGCAGAACGCTTATAGAGATCTAGAATCAACATCAATTCACGCTCCATCCAGAGCAAACTGCCGTCAAACCCGGATGCATCTAGGGTTGACGATTCCATTCCGCATGAGAACAATGGATAAGAAATGACCGAGGCCATCCGACAGACCCTGGAATCCTTCCTTGCCAGCAAGGGACTTCGCCGCACCAAGCAACGCGATGTCATCATCGAGGCTGCCTTTGGCACGCAGGAACACTTCAACGCGGAAGATCTGCACGCCATGTCGCGCCGCATCGACCGCACCATCTCTCGCGCTACCGTTTACCGCACCCTCAGTCTGCTGGTGGATTGCGGCCTGTTGCGCGAGGTAGACCTCGGCCGCGATCAGACTTACTACGACCCCAACTTCCTGGACAAACCGGAACACAACCACCTTATCTGCGTGGACTGTGACCGGGTCGTTGAATTTGAGGACGACCACATTGCGGTGATGGAAGACTGCATCACTCGTCGTCTCGGTTTCACCCCGGCTTCCAAGACCATCCGCATCGTCGCCAAGTGCGATCAACTCGGCCGCACTGGCCACTGCGCCTTCCGCGATCAAGAGAGAGCCGGACACGGCTCCCATGGCCTGAGCCACGCCCACGCGCACTGAGGGCCACCCGCTTCGCGGAAGACAGAAGACTTGAGATTCGAGGCGAACTGCCAGGCAGTTCGCCTTTTTTGTGCCCGCGCAGCAGGATTCTGGAACTACAGTGAGCTTCACCGCCCTGGCGAATCCAGTAGCAAGAAATGGTCTGCGGACCACTACCGAAGCCCCCGGCACGCAAGCTGTACTACTCAGGCGTCGAAAGGTTCTAGACGTTCACACGAGGTGCAACAGCGCTTTGCCACCTCCGTGATTTCCTTCAATCCCTCACCAGCACTTGGCGCTCACCACAAGCAGCTCTTCCGGCGTCATCGCTGTCTCAACCAGCGCAGCGCCTCAACTCTCTCCCCCTCCTCTTTTCACCATTGTCTCGCTCCAACGCTCCCGGTACAATCAACACTAATTCTTCAAAATAAACGCATCAGCAGCACGCTCCTTCCTCCGGGCATCCCAATAATTGCCGCACTGCTCATTCCAACATCCACCACCCACCCATCATGTCTCCCTACCTGGCTGAACTTGTCGGAACTGCCCTCCTCATCCTGTTTGGAAACGGCGTCGTGGCCAACGTGGTCCTGACCAAGTCCAAGGGCAATGGCGGTGGCTGGATCGTTATCACTGCGGGATGGGGCCTGGGGGTCATGCTCGCCGCCTATGCGGTGGGAAAGCTCAGCGGGGCCCATCTGAATCCCGCAGTCACCATTGCCCTCGCTGCCATTGGCAAGTTCAAGGCGGCCGACGTTCCCGGCTATCTCATCGCCCAGCTCCTCGGTGCCTTCCTTGGGGCCACGCTTACCTGGCTGGCCTATCTGCCCCACTGGGGCGCTACAAAGGACGCTCCCACCAAGCTGGGAGTCTTCTGCACCATCCCCGCCATCCGGAACCGCCTCTCCAACTTGATCTGCGAGATCATCGGCACCGCCGTCCTCGTCTTTGGTGCCCTTGCCATCCCCAGCAGCACGAACCTCGTTGATAACGGCTGGGCCACTGGCTTCGGCCCCATGCTCGTCGGCCTCCTCGTTTTCGCCATTGGCCTCTCTCTCGGCGGTCCCACGGGCTATGCCATCAACCCCGCCCGCGACCTCGGCCCCCGTCTCGCCCACGCCCTCCTGCCTATTGCTGGCAAAGGCTCCTCCGACTGGGGTTATGCCATCGTACCCATCGTTGGTCCCATCATCGGCGGCCTCGCGGGCGCCTTCCTCCACCGCGCCCTCTATGCCTGAGAGACTGGCGATCCTCTTTCACAATTCATCATTCCTAATTCCCAATTTATCATTTGTATGCCCTACATCATGTCCTTCGATGCCGGCACGACCAGCGTGCGGTCCATCCTCTTCGACCACGACGGAAAAATCTGTTCCGTCGCTCAGAAGGAAATCCGGCAGATCTTCCCCAAGCCCGGCTGGGTGGAGCACGATCCCCAGGAGATCTGGTTCTCCCAGATGGCGGTCGCTGTCGAGGCTTTGGGACGTGCCCGCATCCGCCCCAGTGACGTCGCCGGCATCGGCATCACCAACCAACGTGAAACCACAGTGGTCTGGGACAAGGAAACTGGTGAGAACATCTACAACGCCATTGTCTGGCAGGACCGCCGTACCGCCTCCATGTGCGACCAGCTTCGGGCCGCCGGGCATGACAAGGTGATCCAGAAGAAGACCGGCCTCATCCTCGATGCCTACTTCTCCGCCACAAAAGTAGCCTGGATCCTTGAGAACGTCCCCGGTGCGCGCGCCAAGGCCGAGGCCGGCAGGCTCGCCTTCGGCACCGTGGACTCCTGGCTCATCTGGAAGCTCACCAGCGGCAAGAACATCCACGTCACCGATCCGAGCAATGCCTCACGCACCATGCTCTACAACATCCACACGGGTGACTGGGACAAGGACCTGCTCAAGCTCTTCAAGATCCCTGCCAGCATGCTGCCAGAGGTACGCAGCTCCAGTGAAGTGTACGGGGAAGTCAGCACCTCCCTCGGCCTCGCTCACGTGCCTGTTGCCGGCATCGCGGGTGACCAGCAGGCCGCCCTCTTCGGTCAGATGTGTGTGAAGCCAGGTCTGGCCAAGAACACTTACGGCACCGGTTGTTTCATGCTCCAGAACATCGGCACCAAGCCTGTCGCCTCCAAACAACGCCTCCTCACCACGGTGGCCTGGCAGCTCGGCAGCAAAGGCAAGCTCGAGTACGCCCTGGAAGGCAGCGTCTTCATCGGCGGCGCGGTCGTGCAATGGCTCCGCGACGGCCTCCAGCTGGTCCGCTCGGCCCAGGAGGTCGATCTCCTCGCCGCCTCCGTCCCGGACAGCGGGGGTGTTTTCCTCGTACCCGCCTTCGCCGGGCTCGGCGCCCCGCACTGGGATGCCTACGCCCGCGGCACCATCGTCGGCCTCACCCGCGACACCTCCGCCGCCCACATCGCCCGTGCCGCGCTTGAAGGTGTTGCCTTCCAGGTGGCCGACCTGCTCGACGCCATGCACGCCGACACCGGCAAGAAACTCCCCGAGCTCCGCGTGGACGGCGGCGCCTCCCGCAGCGAGCCTCTCATGCAGTTCCAGGCCGACATCCTAGGCGTACCCGTCATTCGCCCCGCCGTGGTCGAAACCACCGCTCTCGGAGCCGCCTACCTCGCCGGCCTCGCTGTCGGTTATTGGAAAAACACCGCCGAAATCTCCACCCAGTGGCAGGTGGACAAGACCTTCGAACCTAAAATGCCCAAAGCCCGCGTCCAGGAGCTCCGCAGCCGCTGGAACGAAGCCCTTGGTCGCGCCAAGGAATGGGAACCGCATGAAGCGAAAGGAGCAGCAGGGAAAAAACGCGCAGCACGGAAAGCCGGTAAGAAGTGAGGGGCTAGAGGTAAGCAGTGGACGCAAGTGCAAGGTAGTAATACACCGCCGTCATCCTAATAGCAGCTTGGGGGAGCACAGGCCGCTGGCCTGCTTTTCCCGGCAGCCCGACGGGTCAGCCCACACACCTTTCGTGAACTCCACGCTCCTCTCATGAATCCCTCACCCTCGCCACCGCCTGCCGACATCCCTGTCCTCCCTGGACACTACCGGCGCACCTTTGGGTACTTCCTACCATGCTGGCTCGGCATGGCCGCAGGCATCGGTGTCTTCGGCCTCGGCCTCAAATGGAACTCCATCATCGTCCAGATCATCGGCGGCGTCATCGCCTTCGTCGCGTTCCTGTGGATGTTCCGAACCTTCGCCCGCGCCAACTCGGCGCCCTGCCCGAGTTGCTCAACTCCCATGTCCCAAGGTTGGGATGCGAAGAAGAATCAATCGGATGGCGTCTTCGTATGTCCCGATTGTAAGAGCCGCTGGCGCACCCGTGCCGTCTGGGGATTTGAGTGACTGATCGGCACCTTGTCTGCTCTACGCAGCCCCCATTCCACGACGCAGTGGAGCGCGCATCTTGCGTGCCACCTTCTGTATCCTGCAGAAGGCCCGCTCTCGCGACAGATCTCCAATCACCCCACCATTCGCGTTCCCGCAATCCAGCCCTACAATGGTGACACCACCCATCCACCCCATGCAATCCTTCACTCCCGAGCACATGGCTGCCATGGTCGCGGCGCATCAAGCCCTCCAGGAAAAAAACAACCGGATGAGCGACTATGATGCCGGAATCGATGCAAAACTGAAGGATGCCCTTGGTCTGCAGTGGCACTTCGCATCCGAGGAGCAGATACATGAAATTCTCAGCCCATGCCAGCAGGACTGGAGAATGCTTCGCTACTTCTATGAAACTCTTTCCAACGACGGCGACTTCTTCCGCCGCGTTTCCATGATTTACAACCATCCCGAGGCATTCCGCGCCATCGGAGCATTCAAAACACTGGAGGCCGCCGGGGCGCTGAGAGAATACTACGGCCAACAACGGGCGCTTGGCACTCCCGACGAACAGGAGGCCTATTGGGAGCAGACCCGCGAACAGCGCAAACCCATTGAGCGGCAGGCTGACAGCGTCCTCGAACTGGCCGATCTCTTGATCAGCTTTGCCGAGGCCAATCCCGATGAATTCGCATCGATTCCTGCTGGTGATCCCTTTGAACACCTTACAGAGCATCTGGCGGCCATGAAACAACGCATCATCGACGCGAGATCTCACACAGACTAGTGACCCGCAGCCGCACAGGTCACGACGACACTCCTGCTCCTCACCAGCCGAAACCCATCCGGCAGCGCCATGATCGTGCCCCACCACTCGCCTCATCATTCTCGGGTGCGTGCCCTCCACCTTGCACGAGATCGTCGAGTACCGTCCCAGCGACATCGAATGGAAAGTCACCGCCGGCATCTGGGCCCTGGAGCTTATCATTTATACCTTGTTCATCAAGATCGCAGCCGGTATCCTTTTAGACAGAACCAAAATGCAGGCCCAGCCGGAACCTGCTCCTCCCATTCAAAACGCAACTACGCCCTCTCATCCCGCGTAACCTCTAAAACCGCGCTCAGCCGGGCCGGCTAAACCAGGCTCTTGCGGCCTCAACCCCAGTTGTCCTCACCTTCGCCAGAACGAATCACTGAGTTCCGTGCCCGAAGCAACGACGGAGTCGTCATGGGGGACGCGGAAATACCTGCGCCCGGCGAGCAAAGAGCCCAGCAGATCATCGAAATGATCGATGCCGCCTTTTCACGGGTGACACTCGGGAATGGTATTGGATTGCACCAAGCCCAAGGTCTGGATGACTATGCAGACGAAAGGACCTGCGCTGCATTGCGTGCCAAGGATGAAAAAGCCGACTGGCATCGGATTGACCGCAACACGCTGAACGCCTGCCACAGCAGCCTCAGCTTCTTTGACGGGGAAGGCATGCGGTTCCATCTACCCGCATTTCTGATCGCCTCCCTTCTTCAGGACGAAGACTACGGCACTATCTACAGACTTACCGACCTCTCATCACATAACCTGGAAAAGTTCAAGCTGCTTGACCTCGCCCAACGGGAATCAGTCCGCTGTTACATTCACCACCTCACCAACAGCCCTGACTGCCGGATCAAACAGAAAGAAGCGGTCCAAGCCCTCGCCTATTGGTCCCTTCCAGCCCCCTGACTTTCCACTCCGTCGAAACTTCTCAACCAGGCGCTTGCGCCGTCTCAACCAGCGTAGCGTCTCAACAGCCGCGCAGCGGCATCTCAACTCCCCTTCCCCCTCCTCCTATGAATCGCTCCGAAATGCTCAAGTCGGTCCAGGGTCATCAAGGCATCTGGGACATTGTCGTCATCGGCGGCGGAGCCACCGGGGTGGGCGTGGCGGTGGACGCGGCCACCCGGGGCTACAGCGTGCTCCTGCTTGAGCAGCACGACTTGGGCAAGGGCACCTCCAGCCGCAGCACCAAGCTGGTGCATGGCGGCGTGCGCTATCTTGAGCAAGGCAATGTCGCGCTTGTGATGGAGGCGCTCAAGGAGCGCGGCATGCTCCGGCAAAACGCCCCGCACCTCGTCACCGAGCTGCCTTTTGTCGTCCCCAGTTATTCCTGGTGGGAGGGTCCCTTCTACGGCATCGGACTGAAGCTCTACCAGATGCTCTCCGGCAAGTACGGCTTTGGCCCCTCCCAGTTCATTTCCAAGGAGGAAACCCTGCGCCGACTTCCCAATGTGAAGACCGAAGGCCTCGTGGGCGGGGTGGTATATTACGACGGACAGTTCGATGACTCACGCCTGCTCATCAACATGGCCGCCACCGCCGCCACCCAGGGCGCGGTGCTGCTGAACTATGCTCCAGTCACCGGTTTGAGGAAAGGACCCGACAACCTGGTTCACGGTGTCACCTGGCAGGATCTCGAGTCCGGCCAGACCTTTGAGGCCGATGCCCATGTGGTCATCAACGCCACCGGCCCTTTCACCGATGCCGTGCGGAAGCTCGCTGACACCAACATCACGCCCATGATCGCCCCCAGCCAGGGTGCCCACATCGTGCTGGACCGATCCTTCCTCCCCGGCGACACCGCCATCATGGTGCCACACACCAGCGATGGCCGCGTCATGTTCGCCATCCCCTGGCACGGCCACACTCTGGTGGGCACCACCGACACGGCCATCGACCACGCCCCGCTGGAGCCGGTGCCCATGGACCAGGAGATCGAGTTCATGCTGGCTACGGCCGCCCTCTATCTGGACAAGAAACCCACCCGGGCAGACATCCTGAGTGCCTTCGCCGGCATCCGCCCCCTGGCCAAGGTGGGCGATGGTAAAAACACCGCCTCCCTTTCCCGGGACCACACCATTCACATCGACCAGAGCGGCCTGCTCAGTATCGCCGGCGGGAAGTGGACCACCTACCGCAACATGGCCCAGGACTGCGTGGACCAGGCCGCCACCTTGGGCAACCTGCCCGACAAGCCCTGCGTCACCAAGACCCTCAACATCCACGGCTACCACACCCACACCGCCGATCTGGGCCCGCTGGGGGTGTACGGCACCGACGCCCACGAGATTCAGGCCCTTATTACGGAGGATCCGTCCTTGGGCGAGCCACTCGATCCCGCCCTCCCCTACACCGCCGCAGAGGTCATCTGGGCCGCGCGTCGGGAGATGGCCCGCACCGTGGAGGACATCCTCTCCCGCAGGACCCGCGCCCTTCTACTAAATGCCCGCGCTGCCTTTCACATGGCACCGAAGGTGGCCACCCTGCTCGCCCGGGAACTGGGCCGCGATGCCGCCTGGGAAAAGTCACAAGTTGCTGATTTTGAATCCGTCGCCCGCGGCTACCTAGTCTCCACCGAGCCACCGACCGCTGCCTGACGCACAATACTTGCGTCACCGCCAACACCGTTCTATGTGGAGCGGTGGAAAACACGGACAGCGACTACAAGGTTAAGCTCGAAATCTTCGAAGGCCCTCTCGACCTCCTTCTCTATCTCATCAAGAAAGATGAGATCGACATCTATGATGTCAGCATCGAGCGCATCACCAGCCAGTACCTCGGCTATATCGAGACCTTCAAGGCTCTCAACATCGAACTCTCCGGCGAGTTCATCGTGATGGCGGCCAATCTGATGTACCTCAAGAGCCGCACCCTCCTGCCCAAGGACGTGCAGCCTCCTGATGAAGAAGCCGATGAGGAAGATCCCCGGTGGGAACTCATCCGCCAGCTTGTGGAGTACAAGAAGTTCAAAGACGCCGCCCAGTTCCTCCATATCCGTGACAGCTCGGGCGCGGAGTTCTTTGCGGCCAACCCCGAACTGCCCGACCTCAACGCTCCGGTGGAAGGCCTCCCGCAGATCGGCATTTTCGACCTCATTCGCGCCTTCCAGAAGGTGCTCAAGAAGTTCGAGGACGTACACACCCTCCGCGAAATCGTGGACGACCGGTGGACGGTCAGCGACAAGATCGACTACCTCCTCTCCGTCCTCCCTGTGGGCGGCAAGGTGCCCTTCATGAGCCTTTTCACCGAGGCCACCAGCCGCAGCGAGGTGATCATCACCTTCCTCGCCATGCTGGAGCTCATGAAGCTCAACTTCCTGAAGATCGAGCAAGAGCGCGTGCTGGGTGAGATCTTCGTTATCCGCCCTTCCGACAAAGTCTTCACCCAGGTGCCCATGGACACCTTCGACGGCACGGACTACACCAGCCAGCCGGCTTTGTCAGAGTAGCGCGAAGGACCTGCAGTCAGTCCGCGTCGTCGCACCTGACGTAAACCTCCACCATTTCCACTCCCAAAAAGCGGCACGCACAGCGTGCCGCTTTTTGCGTTCAGGCGGCTGCAGGCCTCAGCCCCATCACGCACTCGTAGCTGTGTTCGTGAGAACGCCGCGCCCTATGCCCAACTGACACCCGCACCGCGCGCGAGCAACTTTTTTCCATGCCGCACAAAACCCGGATTGATGTATTTTGTGCGCTGATGATATCGAGAATTGCAACAGCGGCGCCCAACGACTCCCGTCTCGTGCCAACCTCCTTTCTCCAGCCGATTTCGCATCGCTGTTTTTTCCTCGCGTGCATTCTCCCCTTTTTGCTGCTTGCCACATCCTGCCGCATGCTTCCTCCACTTTCTGCTGAAGCGGCAGCATTCCACGATACGATCCCATGGACGAAGGAACAAGTCGAAGGCCTCACCGTGGTTTCCCTGGATCCCCACCACTACGCCTACATGTCCTTCAGCAAAGGAGGCTACGTCGCCGTTACCGCTGGATCCGGTGGCAAGTTTACCAGCCCCCTCCTGGGATGGCGGCTCATTCGAGGTCGGCTGTTTTTCTTCGACCCGATTGGCAAAAAGCTCGGCAGTGAGCTGTACCTCGTATCACTCACAAATGAGATCCTTACCGTTAGGCGATCGGACGGCAGCCTCGCGACGTACAAAGTCCATCCCACCATAGCCAGCGAATAGAAAACCCACCTCCCATGACGGAAGAACACTTCTGGCTGATCATCCAAAAGAGTTTTGACGCCTGCTCAGGAAAGACTGACGAGCAAGCCGGAACGCTGGCAAAAGAGCTGCGAAAACTCCTCCCTGATGAGATCGCAGCGTTCGCTCATCACGTTGGGGTCTATCATCGCCAAGCCTACTCTTGGGAACTCTGGGGTGCTGCCTATCTCATCAACGGTGGATGTTCTGACGACGGCTTCGCAGACTTCAGGTCCTGGCTGATCAGTCGGGGCAAAGACTGGTATCAGCAGGCCTTGATCAACCCTGACTCACTGGCGGATTACCCCGGCCTGGAATTCCGAAGCGCTTCGTTCGAGGAGTTCGCCTACGTAGCCTCGCAGGTTCACGAGAAACTTGCAGGCGACCTGCCCGAATCCTGCCTCAGTCTGGACCCAGATGAACCCGTCGGAACCGCATGGCCGGAGGATGACGAGAAAATATTCCGGACCCGTTGGCCCAAACTGTTTGCCCAATTTCCCATCGCCGAAAAAGGCGCCGCACCTGCCCCTTGGTTCAAGAGAATAATCTCATTGGTCTTTCCTGGGAATCGCGACCGCCCGGATCGCCGCTAGCCCAGCCTCACCGCCCCCCAGCATGACACGTCAGGAGATTGCAGATCAACTCGATGAGTACACAAGGTGCCGCATTCACCGCAGCAACGCAGGGCGTGAGCTGGCGACCATCTTCGGCACCCTGCTGTTCCTCGCAGTTGTCGGCAGAGTAACTTTCACTCGCGATTTCACACGCGATCATCCCGTCCTCACCAAAACCCTTGCGATCTCGATGCTCGCAGTCCTCTTTGGCGTGCTGATCGGCGTCTCCATGCTGTCCTCACGTCGCCTGCGCAGACATCTCAGCGAACACCCCCTCCCACGCTGCCCGCATTGTGAGGCCAGTCTTGGCCCCTTCGACCGCCCCATACTGGCAAGTACAGGCGCATGTCCGCATTGTTGCCAACCGGCAGTGAGTGATCCCATTGAGGAAAATGATACCCGCCCGCCTGAGTTTGGCCCGCTCGTATCCAAGGAAGCATTCAAAACCCGTCTGAATCAATTCTTCAATCGCAACCGAGCCTGGCGATTGTCAGCAGCTCTCGGGGTGATTCTACTGACGGTAGCTTGCTGGTACGTCTTCGCCAGCACGGTCACTCTAGACTCACTTCCAGCAAAGTCCGCTGGCCTCGTCGCGCTCATCGCCAGCCTCGCCCCCTTGTCTCTCTTCGCGCTTATTGCCAAACACCACCGCCGCCTCCAGATCCGTGCGGGTCTGGCCTGCCCCCGCTGCCAGCAGCCATGGGATGGCCGAACTTTGGGAACCAGCACCTGCCCCGGATGTGAACTTCAAATCATCGATCGAAAATCCTATTTCCGCATCCAAGCGTCAGGATTCTCCAGTGAGGGAGAGTCGTCTCCATAACCAAACGGCCTCGCCCACACCGTCGCTTGTCACCTCTTCCGATACTCCGCTGACCTCCGGGTTCCCCGGGCATGGCTGCTGCTGACGCGGTCAGTCCATGAAACCCCTTTTGCCCCTCGCTCTTTTTTGGATTGGGCTTTTCTGTCCTGCCCTGAAGGGTGCCACCCTGTTGTTCAGCCACCAGGGCAGCACCAATCCCACCACCGAAGGCTGGTCGTCAGCCCTCACTGGTTCAGGCACAGGACAGGCCGTCACCTCCAGCTCCACCAATGCCTGGCAGGTCATGGAGCCCGGGGGAGGCAATGCCTTGACCTACAATCAGAACCTCACCAGCCCGCAGCTCACCCAGGCTCTCACCACCGGCTGGGAACTCTCTGCCTCCATCCAGTACGTGCCCCCCAATCCCCTTGGAGCGACAGCGCTATCCAACAACGCGTGGTGCACACTCCTCATCAATGAGGGCGTCGTGGTGAATGGCACCCAGAAGCGCACCCTGTACGGCCTGTACTTTGGCAACGATGCCTCCGGCAACACCCTGGTCCGCCTCTACTCCGCCGGCTCCACCTATACCGTCTCCTCCGGCTTTCACGACTACCGCATCGTCTACGATCCGGTGCTCGGCAATGCCTCCTTCTACATCGACGGCACCCTCACCGCCTCCGGGTATGAAGGCACGGAGATCGACAACACCGCCGTCTCCCGCGTGTACTGGGGAGACAACACCACCTCCTCCGTCACCCCGGGACGAGGAGCCAACTACGCCTACGTCGGCTTCTCCGTCGACACCGTGCCCGAGCCTTCGCGGGCCATGCTGGTCATACTCGCCTTCACCCTCATTTCCCTCCGCCGTGATCGCCGCCCCCGAGCTCTCCATCCTGTCAATCTTTCCAAATCTTGTTAATCCTGTCCTTCCATCGCCCTCCCAGCCCTGACCCCACAATTCCCGATTTACGCCCACGCGGTTCCCGACTAGACTCCCCTCATGTCCTCCGCCTACGGCGACTTCTCCACCACCACCACCATGCGCTGGCTGCCGGAGCCGCGGGTGGTGCCGCTTGTTCCGGCCATTGAGGAACGCGTCACCCAGTTTGCCGGGCTCATCCGCGCGGCCAATCTCCAGGAGTTTCTGGACCCCCTCATGACGCGGCTCATCCACGACTGTTTCCGCGATGCAGGAGCTCACGAGGGCGTGATCTGGCTCATGGACACCTCCGGCCGCAACCTCCTCTGCGCCCATCAGGAGGGCCCCGTCTCGGGACGCCTGCTCAGCTTTAGAATGCCTGTCGACAGTGGCGTCGCCGGCATGGTCCTCGCCACCCAACAGGCCTTTTGTGAAAACAACCTCAGTTCCAACCCGTCCGGTGCCAGCAAGCTGGACGAAGTGCTGGGCGTGATCGTCTGCAGCCGCATCCTCTCCCCGTTTTTCATCTCCGGCCAAATGCGTGGGCTCATCGCCTGCTACCGCACCAAGGCGAATCAGGAGGCACCGGAGCCACCTGCATTCGAACCCGATGCGATGGAGGAAGTCACCCTCCTCACCCGGTTGCTCGGTCGCCTGCTGGATCACAAACTTCTCTGCGCCGCGATCGGCGTGGATGAAAGCTAATCCCTCCCACGTCGATTATTCATCGTGGGTTCGTGGATCACACCAGAACAAGCCGCCGCCGCCATGAGCCGTGGTCGCGGCCATGGCATTCGCATTGCCGTGCTGGACTCCGGAGTGGAATGGAGCCACCCGGATCTTGCCAAGGTGCGCCGCGCCGATGACCTCGTCATCGTGGAGGAAGACGGCCGACTGGAGGCGGTGCCCGCCCCGGCGGGAGGCGAGGATGTCTTCGGCCACGGCACCGCCGTCGCAGGCATCCTGCACGAGATCGCGCCAGAGGCAGAGATCGGTAGTTTCCGCGTTCTGGATCTGCGCAATCAGTCCCAGAGTGAGATGATCTGCTTCGGTGCCCAGCTTGCCATCGAGCGTGGTTACCACATCCTGAACTGCAGCTTCGGTGCCCGGCTCAAGGCGCAGGTGCTCATGTTCAAATCCTGGGTGGACCGCGCCTACCTCAGCGGTCACCACGTCGTGGCCGCCTGCAACAACGAAGACTTCCGACGTGCAGAGTGGCCCGGAGATTTCACCTCAGTCATCACCGTCAACATGCTCGCCACGCCGGAGCGGGAGTGCCTCTTCCGCAACCAGCCAGGCACTCTGGTAGAATTCGCCGCCTTGGGCGTGAATGTGAACGTTCCATGGAAGGGCGGGATCCGTCGCGACGCCTCCGGCAGCAGCTTCGCCGCGCCCCGGGCCGCCGCCCTGCTCGCACGTATGCTTTCCATCTTCCCCCATCTGTCTCCCCTGCAGGCGAAGGGACTGCTTCACCAGATCGCCAGCGGCCTCCCTCCGCGCAAACGACTTCAACTTCCAACTGCCCTGTCACAGACAATTTCTGGTTGACATGCACTCTACAACAGTGCGTAGGGCAAAGTTCCTGCTCTCACCTGCGTACTTCTGCCATTCTCACCCCTACCGTCATGTCCGCCGTTGCTACCACCGCCACCTCTCTCTCGATCCTCGTTCCGGCCGCGCTGCTGCCGGGTGAAGGAGAGGATTTGTCCTTTAATGCTTTCGACACGACCGCTCCCGCAGCGGGTCAGCTGTTCAAGGTCTTCCAGCACTTCGCCGCCCCCCGCGCTGGCGAGTTCCTGCTCGACAACGGCGATGTCCAGTTCAACGGCGAGCTGCATGAAGAAAGCAGCCTGCAGTTGATTCAGGTCTCCAGCGATGAGGAATCGGGTGAGCCCCACATCAATGTTCGCCCCGCCATGAGCCACTTCGACTGGGCTGGAGTCATGCAGGAAGTTTCCGACGCCCTGCTGGACGAGCACTTCCTCGGCACACCTGAGGAACTGGCCCGCGTCTTCACCGAAGCTGTCCGCGAGATGGCCGGCATCGCCGCCCTCGGCTTTGCAGGTGAGGCCGTCCCCCTGCTCACTTTGCGCCAGCATCCTGAGACTCAGGGCGTGGGCGTTTCCTTCCTGGGCATCTGGCTTGCCGACAGCCGCACCATGGCAGAAATGCGCTCCTCCCTGCCCGGACAGTCCTGGCATGACGGTGCCGCCGCCGGCCAGAACCACTACATCCTGCTCGACGCCGCTGAGGTGGAAGGCCGCGGCCTCAAGGAAGCCCTGCTCAGCGCCGCCATGCTCGCCCTCGTCTTCGGCGGGGCCTCCGCCAAGGCGGATGACGGCGTCAGCGTCGGCCGCCCCACCGGTGGCAAGTTCACCTCCTTCTTTCAGCGCGACACCCGTGCTGGCGACAAGCTGGAAGTAAAGACCCAAAAGCTCGTGCAGGACGCCCCCCGCTACTATCGGGACGTGCTGGACCGCGAACACTCGGATCTCCGCATCGTGGTCAACATTGGTGCTCAGCGCGCTTTCCTCGTGAAGGACGGCCAGATCGCCTTTGAGACCCCCATTTCCACCGGCCGCGGTCCCCGCATGACCCCGCGTGGCACCTTCAAGATCACCGAGAAAATCCGCAAAGGAAAGATCTCCACCATCTACAAGTGCCCCCTTCCCGGCTGGATGCGCGTGGGTGAAATGCCCATCGGCATGCACGAAGGTGAACTCCCCGGCTATCCCGCCTCCCACGGCTGCATCCGCATGCCCTTGGAAAGCGCCCACTTCATCTTCGACCGCGCCCCCGTCGGCACCACGGTCCAAATCGTGGATTCCTGGTCGCCCCCGGTCGCCGGCTCCACCGCCCCTCTTGTGGCGACAGCGAATTGAGCCCGAGCTACCAAGTCTCGCTAAGTTTCCCCCACAGCCCCTTCCACCCGGAAGGGGCTTTTCGTTTCCCTCCTGAAAGGCGGGCGACACCAGACCCCAGACCTGAACCAACACGACCTTGCAAACCTTTGCCTCATACCCAGCCACCCCTCCCCCTCATTCCGTAAATTCTGTTAATTCCGTCTAAAACGCCCCGGTGTCTTCCAACGGAGCCCCTCTCCCCATCTTGTTAATCTCCTCCAGAATCTTGTTAATCCTGTCTCTAAAATCGTCTCTTGGTCCCAGCGAAATCAAAACTTGAACTTTGTCCTTCGCTCCCCACATTCACCGTTCCCCTCACCTCGCGCATCGCATGGACCTTACCCGGATCGTTGAAGCCCTGCTTTTCGCCACACAAGAGCCTCTCTCTGTTGTGGAGATGGGCCGTGCCATCCGGGAAACCGCGCGCGAGGCCAAGGAGTTCGCCCAGGAAAACAACGTCGAGGTGGACGAGGAAAAGGCTGCCATGGAGGCGGCCACGGACGACCAAGTGCGAGAAGCCTTGGACAAGCTGGTCGCCCACTACGAGCAGGATGGCCGATCCTTCACGGTCATCGAGCGCACTGCTGGCTGGCGACTTTGCGCTCGCGGCGAGTTCGGCGAGTGGTGCCGCGCCCTCTACCCCAGCAAGAAGCCAGCCCGGCTCAGCGCTCCCGCTTTGGAGACCCTGGCCATCATCGCGTACCGCCAGCCCATCACCAAGTCCGCCATCGAAGCCGTCCGCGGAGTCTCAGTGGACGCCATGGTGCAGCAGCTGCTGGATCGCAACCTGCTCAAGGTTGACGGTCGCGCCGATCTCCCCGGACGCCCCCTGCTTTTCTCCACCACCGATCTGTTCCTCGATCACTTCGGCATCCGCCACTTGGACGACCTCCCCAACGCCGCCGAACTCCGCCGCGTCAAGCTCCCCACCCCCGAGGAGACCGTCGAAAGCCCCAGCCCAGAACTGGCCGAGGCCAAGGAAAAAGAGAAAAAGGCCGAGAACGCCATGGAGCTGGGGCTGTAAGAGGCCTGCTTCGCAGAAGTTTTCAGTTTCAAGTTTTCAGCGGAGGCCGTCGCCACCCCACAGTGCCGTGGACGCTACCAAGCACCAATGCCTCCGTAAGCTGAAGCACGTTCTCCGTGGGGCGTCGGCTCCAACACCTTGACCACTGACGCACTGCCCACTGACGCACCGGCCACCCCCTCTCAGCCCTGAGAAGAACCCCACGGGAGCAACCCATCCCACCCCGACATCACCCTAAACAGGCCTGCTGATCCACACTTGTTTCAGCTTCATGCATTTTCTGCTTTCCTCCCTGCAAAGCCTTGCTCTTAATCGTGGCGGATTTTCCGCACACGATGACACTAGAAGAGGTACGCACACACATTGACCACGTAGATCAACAGCTGCTGAGGTTGTTGAACGAACGGGCCGATCTCGTGCACCACGTGGGCGAGATCAAACGCAAGGAAGGCCTGGAAATCTACGCCCCCGACCGTGAAGAGCGTCTTTTGCGCAAGCTGGTCGAGTCCAACAAGGAGCACAAAGGCCGCCTGCCGGAGAAGTCCATCCGGGCGATTTATCGCGAAATCATCTCTGCCGCCCTGGCATTGGAGCAAGATCTGCGCATCCCCTTTCTTGGCCCCGCGGGCTCTTGGACCCATCAGGCCGCGATCAGCCGATTTGGGAACAGCGTGCTCTATCTCCCAGAAGCCAGCACAGAAGACGTCTTTGAGCGCGTCGCCACGCAAGAGGCCGACTACGGGGTGCTCCCCATCGAACACTCCACGGAAGGTGCCGTATATCACACGCTGGACCACTTGGTAGAATCTCCGTTGCAGATCTACGCCCAGTTCCTCTGGCGTACGGAGACCGTCCTCATGTCAAACGGCCCACGCGATACGGTGGACTACATCTACGGCCACCCGCAGGTGATTTCCCAGTGCCGCAAGTGGCTTGCCGTAAACTTCCCCGACGCCGAACTTCGCGAAGCCCCCTCCACCAGCCAGGCTGCGGCCTTTGCCTGTGAGCACCCGCACTCCGCTGCTCTGGGCACCGCACTCGGAGCCGAGTTGCAAGGGCTGAAGATCATCGCCACATCAATCGATGACAGCGCCTCCCAGGCCCGCTTCATCATTCTAGGACGGCGTCCAGCCCCCCCTACCGGCAACGATCACACCCTCCTCATGGTCACGGCCCGAGATCGCGTCGGCACCCTGCTGGAGATCCTTGAGGCCTTCGTCAAACAAGGCATCAACGTCCGCCAGATCGAGAACCGCCCCGTTCCTTCCGATGAGTCCGCCGCCCAGAGCCACGTCCGCTTCTTCCTTGAGGTGACCGGGCATTGCAACGACGACAACCTCAAGACCGCCCTCGATGAGGTGGTCAGCGATGGCGATGCCATCAAGATTCTCGGCAGCTACCCCGCCTCCAACTGGGCGGAATGACACCGGCTTCCATCCGGTGCGTGCTACCGGCGTCCCGCCGGTTCAGTTTAGTTCTCAGCGGGGTCACAAGTCCCCGCACCTTCACTCCGCCGCCAGAACAATTTCCGGATGACGGTGTGGAGGGTCTGACAGGTTTACGGCATTTCCCGCGTCATCCCTCCGCTCTCAGAACCGAACGGCACGTCCGGACTACACCTGCAGCCACGCTGCGGCGCAGTCCGATGGTCCCCATCGGCTCATGGCGCCGAAGGAACACGCGACCAAACGCCACAGCACGTCCACGACATCTCCAGTATCAACTCTCCACAGCCCTATCCCCCATTATTTCCACCCACTAGCAATCTACCAAGACCCGCTCAAGCGTCTTGATTGCCTGCGTCACGCTCCCGTTCCATGAGGTCACCGTGGGATACACCTGAGCGGTGTTGGAAAGAAACACCCGGCCTGCCACCAACTCCTCCGGAGGACGGCGGGCGTTGTATCCGGTGGTGTACAAGGGCTCCACAAAGGGGGCACGGAACACCTGACGACGCTCCAGATCCTGGTCCCGAAGATCAGGGAAAAGCTTCTTCAAGGCCACCCACCATTCGATCGAAAGCAGGTCTTCGTCTTCGCGAAAACGGGGATCCTCCCGGTGCATATACTTCGTGAGGTACACCACATGACGGGCTCCACGCTCAGTCTCCTCTGTGAGATTGGAGGTCTCAATCACCCCATCGAAGGGATAAGTGGACTCCGGGGTGGCCACCCAGTAGTGCGGGCTCAGGGGACGCCGCAGAAACAGCAGACAATTCGTCACCCCCTGATAGTCAATGTTCATGTCCAACGGCGGCAACGCCCGGCGAAGGTTCGCGCCCAATGTGCGGTCAATGCCCTGCCACGGGGTGGTAATCACCACCTGGTCGTACACCGCCTCACCGCGGGAGGTTACCACCAGCGGCCGGTCGGACCGGTCCAGATCCAGCATGACCATTCGCTCACGGAGACGCACCGCGCCGCCCAGAGAAGTGATGCGCTTCCCGATTATTTCCGCGATCCTCCGGTAACCTCCGCGGATGTACCCCTTCACCTCTCCCTTTTTATCCCCTTTCTCGCGATTGAACCGCGACCAGAACCACAATGCAGGCACCGCTTCATAGCGATCACCAAACTTGGCCTGCAACATCGGCTTCCAGAATACCTCAAAGGCTTTGCGGCCCGAGAGTTTGGTTAGCCATTCCACGGCTGTGATGTCATCCAAACCTTCACTGGAGATGCGTCGTCCCTGCAAACCCGTCAGACCAACACGGATGCGATCCGCAAAACCCAAAGGCGCGAACTTAAGCAGGTCCAGTGCCTTGTTGAGGGGGAAAATTGTCGCCCCACTGGCATAACCAAAGGTGGTGGGCTTCCAGTAAACCTCGTCGCGCAATCCAAGATCCGCGAGAAGCTCCAGCAGCGGCCCATCCGTCGGCAGCATGCAGTGGTAAAATTTTTCGAAGGTGCGTCCGTCGTAGTCGCAGGTGCCACCAAGGCCACCAAGCTGCTCAGTAGCCTCAATCAGAGTGACTTGCCGGCCAGCCTCCGCCAGTCGCAGCGCACAGGCCAGCCCTGCGATGCCGCCACCAATGACGGCCACGGTCCGGGGCTGTACACCTTTGTTGTCGAGTTGTGGGCTTGAACCGGCTGCTGCCGGCGCGGCTGTTGCATTCGCCACGGGTTCAGGGAAAGAAAATTGCGTCACAGGATGCCTCGTTAGTATTGGAGGCACTGAAGCACAAACTCAAACATCCGCCACCATCAACAACAAAGAACGTTGCCACGCACCGGCAGGCACCTGCATCCAGAAGCGTCCCACAACAGAACCATACTGCCTGAGCGTCCGCATGATGCGCAGCTTGCTCACCCCCTGCTTCTCGTCATAGCGCAGTGTGTAAGGAATCTCTTTAGCAGGCGCTCCAACCGTGCGCAGCTTCGCCAGTATCTCCAACATGCAGGCAAAGCCGCTGACCTCCACGAGGCGGTCGCCGTATTTTTCCACAAGTGCCCGAATGGCCTCCGGACTGTATGCTCGAAAGCCTGTCGAATAATCGCGCACACCCTTGTACGGCAACACCAGCTTCATGGCCAGGAAGCAACCCCAGCTCAACATCCGTCGGTGCCACGGCACCCCCTGAACCTGGCTGCCAGGCCGGAATCGTGAAGCGATCACCAACCCCATCGACTCCTGCTCCAGCACTGCCACCATCTCCGCGATGTAGCAGGGGTCATGAGAATTGTCCGCATCCATGGTCACCACCACGCCACCCAGATCAGCCGCGACGGAGAGACCCGTCTGCATGGCCCGCCCCAGCCCTTGATTTACCGTATGTTGCACCAGGCGTACAGGCATGCGCCCGGCTGCAGCCTCCGCAATCTCCGCCGTGCGATCCTTTGAGCCATCATCCACGACAATGATCTCATACTGCCGGTCCAAGGCATCCAGCGACACCTGCAGCCGGTCGAGCAAACGCGGCAGGTCCTTCTCCTCATTGTAGGCCGGCAGGACCACCCGGATGGGAGTGGAAGTCTGGGTGGAGGAGTTCACCGTGTGGGAGTAGGGTTTCAAGGTGGGCAAGGGGGGGGGTTGTGAGAAAGAAATGATGCGCTTCCAGATCGAAGGATGACAGCCGCAACACTGGCCCCTGATCAGGCACTGAAAGAGGCCGTTACCGGCACCTCTTCGGCAAAGAGCGGACGCAGCGCCTCCGCAGGCAGGTGCGCCTGCGCGTGATCCGCCACCGTCCCCGTCTGCCAATAGCACGTCAGGGATTGCAGCGTGAGGTCCACCATCGCCATCTTTCGGTCGGCAGGCATCCGCATGGCGGGGAAGAAGTCCATCTCAGGAACATCGTTCGCATCCAGAAAGTCCGTGGGATGCAGGAGCAGGGAGGGACCCACCCCGGCCACCCGGCAGAGCCCCACTGCCGTCTGCCAGTACAGCCCGGCCAAAGCCTCTGATTGCTGTGCAAGGAATAGCAAATAGCTCAGATGCATGGGCACCCTCGCAAGTGGCATGGTCGTCACCGGCACTTCCATGAAGTCCCCCTCAATGGCATGGGGACGCAGCTTGCGAAACGCCCCCGCCACGCCGCCATAGAGACTGGAGCGCTTTTTCTTTTCCTCCGCAGACAGCTTTGAGAAAAAGTAGAAGTACAACCGCGCCACCGGCCCTAGAAAGGTGGGCAGAGACGAGGCATCGTACTTGTACCCACGATGGAAAAGCACCTCCTTCATCAAGGCCGACATGCAGAAGCCCGGGCCGCGGAAACCAATCGGCATCTGCCCGGTCGCATCCTGGATGGCCGCTTCACTGCGTGAGAAGTCCCGGTGCAACTCATGCCGCGAGAATCCGGACAGTGAGACGTCATGATCAAAGGAGTGGTTGGCAATCTCATGCCCAGCGTCCGCGATGGAGCGCAGCGCCGACCAGTTCTCCACCCGGGAGGCATCCCGCCCCACGATGAAAAACGTCGCCTTGATCCCCGCCCGTTCCAGCCTCTGCAAAATGCGCGGCGTCACCTGGTCCAGATAAGAGGGAAATGTCTCCCACCCCGGCTCCCCCTGCGTCTTCAAGTAGCACCACAGGTTGTCCAGATCGATCGAGACGCTCGCAGGCTGCAAAGACATGGCGCAGGCAGTTTGAGTTGAGGAAAAGGTTGGGAGGGACCGATCAGGCAGCGAGACGCAGCTCCTGCACGGCGCGCACCAGGCGCTGGTTCAAGATGTCCACAATGTGACGGGAGCTGTGCCCGTCGCCAAAGACGCTGTGGCAATGGCTGGCGCGAACAAACCACTCCATGTCCGTCATCGCTGCCTCCAGCATCTGGTGAAGATTCGCCGGACATTCACCCGCCAGACGGGCGGCCCCGGCTTCGACCGCCTCCGGCCGCTCGGTGTTGTTGCGCAGCACCAGCATGGGTTTGCCCAGTGCCGTCACCTCTTCCTGAATCCCACCCGAGTCGGAGACAATGAGCCAGGCATGGGAAAGCAGGTGCACAAAATCCGCATAGCCCACCGGCTGGGTGAGCACGATGCCGTCATGCCCGGCCAGCTCCGCCATCGCCGCCTCACGCACATTTGGGTTTGGGTGCACAGGAAAGACCACGCACACTTCCGGATGCGCCGTGGCAAAGCGGCGGATCGCCCGCAGGTGCCCGCGCATAGTGCTGCCAAAGTTCTCCCGCCGATGGGTGGTGACCAGCACCATCTTGCGTTGTCCCACCCGGTTCAGGATGTCCACCATTTCTCCCTTGGGCCGGCTCATCACCAGCGTCTGCCGCAGGGAGTCCACCACCGGGTTGCCCGTGATGTAGATCTGCTCTGCGGGCACCCCTTCACGCAACAGGGTGCGAGCATTGTTGTCCGTGGCGGCGAAGTGGAAGGTCGCCATGCGGGAGATCATCTGGCGGTTCATCTCCTCCGGGAAAGGGTTCATGGGATTGCCAGAGCGCAGCCCTGCCTCCACGTGACCGATCGGAATACGATGGTTGAACGCCGCCATCGCCCCCATCAGCGCCGTGGAGGTATCTCCTTGTACCAGCACCACATCGGGACGCTCCTTCGTCAGCACCTCATCCACTCCAGCGAGAATGCGTGCGCCCAGGCGATTGAGGGACTGCCCAGGCTCCATCGTGGCCAAATCATACTTGGGCCTCACCTGAAAGTGTCCCAGTAGAGGGGTCAGCAGATCAGAATGCTGCCCGGTGTTCACCACACAAGCCTCCATCCCCACGCGCTCCACCTCACGGACCACAGGACCCAGCTTAATAAGCTCCGGCCTTGTTCCAAATACGATAGCCACTTTTGCGAGCGTTCTCACAGGAGCAATATATGGCAGCCATGAAACGCAAAAGCAATAACTTTCGTAAAAATGCACTTAGTTCATAAAGAATATTTGCAGCGCTTAAATAATATAACTTTACCTGAGGCCCTATTCTTGGTCGCTTACCAGCTCATCGTGAGCATGATATATGCATTTATAATCACATAGAATAACCATAACCACAGCTAATAGTCCCCACCTAGATCACCGAACCTGATGGTCCATACGGTGAAAAGTCATCTGGAACAGCGTTTCACCCGGGCGACGCCCGTCCGTTCCAATAATTTCCATAATTGGATAACTCTAGCTAGCCACTTGCTCGCCCCCAACCCTACTTGGTCATCCATCCTGAGCATCTCAGTGAATCATCCCCTAATCCGCGACCCAGTCGGCGAGGTTAGGCTCCTCCCACGGACGGGGTCTCTGCGGCGTACGCAAGATGCCCCCGCCCTACGAGTCATTGGCAGACCCGGAACGCGTTACCTCCAAAGCCCTCTGTAGCCGCTCACCAGTGACACTGCGATCGGCATACTGGGTCGCGAAGTAGCTGATGCGTGATGCCAGATGCTGGAGCGACAGCCACCCCAGCCCCCGATAATCTTCCAGCTCGATCTCATCGAGCATCACCAGCCGCTCGAAACTCACAAAAGAGGCCTCGCACTGCACCAGCAGGTACAAAGCCCCGTCGTTGTCACGCAGGAGGTTCCATCTGCCTTGACTCAGGTGGTGCGGCTGGGGAATGATCGTGATGGGCGTCATCCCTGTTCCCTTCGTTTCACAGTAGAAGCGAGCGCTTGTCTCACCCGGCAATCCCTGCCCCGGCATCACAGGATCTGACTCCGAATCTCGGCCACCTCAGCGGGTCCCAGTTGCAATCCGACCTTCCAGCCAGAGTTGAGCACCAGCCCCATGTCAGGAGGCAGCGACCGAATGACGGCGACCGCGCTCAAGGTTTTGAGGCAGCGGTATTGCGGGTGTCGCTGACGATGCAGATCCGCACGGGTGGTGGTGGTGAACAGGGCCAGCAGCGTCTCGTTGTGGGGCCCGTACTGTAGGAAAGGGCGGTGCAAAAGATTTCTCTGAGCGGGGTCGAACTCTGTGTCCAGGATCTTCACTTGGGACTGGAGGAAGCCATTGATCACTTCTTCGTAGGTCGCGTGCCCCCGCTTGGCATTCCAGAGGAGTTGCTCCAGTTCCGTCTCAGGAACCAGCTCTTGATTGAGATGAAAGACATTCTCTCCCTGGCGTGCCGGAGGAGGATCTGCAACAGGAGCAGCCACTGGCAAAGGGGGGAGCGGTGGAGGTACGGCTTTCGCGGGTACTGGGGTCTTTTTCTTGAAGAATCCGAACATAGGGTTGATCGACGCCTTCGTGACACGCTCCTGGCATTCTTGTCAATCGATCCCGTGCCGCCATCACCTCGGGCCTCGTGGCAACTCCGGCCAGCCTCCTATCCTTCACCGCTGTCCCAGATCCAAGATCCCCTTTCCAGCTCACAGAACTTGAGAAGCCATTGCGCGGTGTCTCGCATGCCCGGATCCGAGTCCTCAAGATACCTCACATAGGTCTTCTTCCCCTCCCTGACAGCGTTTGCGACCGTAGGTGTTCCTGCGTCCCTTCCTTCAGGCTCCCCGGCCTTGGCACAGCACTGCAGGAACCGCATCAACTCATGTTTCATTGGCTTGCCAAGGCCATCGGCACGACTTGCCAGATTGGGACAGCCCAAGGCCTCGATGACAAACGGAATGACGTATGGCGTGGCGGAATAGAGCGTGGACTGGTGAAACACACTGCTCCAGAGGAAATGACCGATGGCCTCCGTCCGATCATCCTCGCTCTCTGAATCAAGAGCGCGAATCCAAGTCGGTGCATCGGTCGCCACTCCATACGCATGGTGCAGACTCGCCCACGGTATCTGGTCCAGGTCTTCAAACATAGGTATCCCTCCTGTAGAGGCCACTTCTGGATCTCAGGCCTTCTGTCTTTCGTCTTCTCGTCTTTTGTCTCCGGCGAAGCCGACCGGCCTCAGCCTCACCTCCACATTCCGCCATAGCACCGCGCTCACCACCACCCATTCGAGCGGCGTCACCACCATGGCATAGCGGATCAACGCCGGCGGCAACGTACTCCCCCCCAGATACACCAGGGCCACCAGCCCCAGCAGAGGGATCTCCGCAGACACCGATGTGGGTCGCATCAGCCAGACCACACTGGCCGCCAGCAACAGCAGCAGGAGTGGTGCGTTAAATGCCACCATGACGCCGCGAGAGATTTCCTCTGTCATGAAAGCCCTTGGAAATCCGAAGGCCATGCGGCACACGTTGCAGAGCCAGTTGTACGCGAGGCGCTGCGGAGGCACCGTACGCAAATTCTCTTTGGCCTTCTCCGTAAAGGCCGCTTCGCGCTCCAGTACCGGGAGCTTCATCACCCGCTCATAGAAGGCCCGGTGATTAGGGGCCAGGTCCGGATGATTCAGAGCATCGTACTCACAGTACCAAAAGCCGTTTTCCCCGGGGTTTGAGCTCGTCACCCAGTACAACAGCTCTCCACTGTTGGTGGACCAGCACCATGTCTTGCCGGTCTTGGCCTTCGTGTAGGCAAGATAGGGCAGGCACAGGGTCAGCCCCAGTCCCATGATCAGGGCAGTACGCCCTACAGGGCGGCGCAGCTTCTTCACAAAGGGCAGCGCCAGCAGTGTCAGGATCAGCATGACCGTGGTGACGTGGCCAAACATCACCCGGGTCATCACCATGGCCAGCAGTGCCACCGCTGCCAGCAAGCAATGCCAGAACACCCGCGTCTCCGCCCGCTGCGCCCGGCAGAACGTCCAGACAAAAGCCGCCACGCAGAACATCATGAATGCCTCGCACATGAGGAAGGGCCCCAACCTCATCAAACTGGGTTGCAACACGGTCCACAGAGCCCCTGCCACAGCCCAGGGAATGTTGGCATAATGGCGGATGGTGGCAAACAACAACACCCCGCACAACCCGATCCACACCGCATTCATGGCCCGTGCCCAGTAGAGGGGCAGCCCCGCCTTCACAAACGGAGCCAGTACAAGAGGGTACCCTGGTCCATTCACAAAGTCCGGGTTGTCATCGGTCACCAGATAGCCCGCACAGATCCGCTTGGCACAATCCAGATAGCGCTCCTCATCCAGGGTCAGAATGTCCGGATGAAAGGCCACCGCGCGGGCAACGTAAACGGCCAGACAGACGGCCATGATGACCGCTGGCCAGATCCAGGCACGCTTTTTGGCAGGGAGGCTCTCCATGTGCCATTGTTGCGCAACAAACCAAAAGCGCAACGCGCCTACGACTTTGGCTCAGCCGCTGGAAGCTGCCGCAGCCGATACCAGGCCGCCTCCACCGGGAAGAACTGGGAGTAGTAAAGCCGGTCATACTTGTAGTGCCCCAGCACGGCGCGGATGGCATCGCGATGCGCCGTAACCACAGCGGTGTCAGGGCACAGAGTCACCACCCAGGCGGCGTAACACGGTTCGCGGACAAACGAATGCTCCTGATACCGCTGGGGCGAGAGCTTGCCCAGTTCCTTCACCTGAAGAATCGCCACATCCACCGCCTCCTGCTCGGAGTGCTGAGGTCTCCACCACTGGTTCAGCACCCGCCAATCATGGTGAAACTTCTGAGGGGCGTCCACTTTGAACTTCGCATGCATCTCCAGGCCAGGTGCCGCCACGGCGGCGCTGGCGGCCAGTCCACGCGCATAGGCCGCCTTCACTTCCGGATCCTGCTCCAGCTCCCACAGCCCGCGCAAGACCGTCACCCCACTGGCCCCGGTCCAGCTTTGGCGGTGCTTCTCATTGTCAAAGTGCATGCCCGCCTCGCAGAGCTGCAAACGGGTCCACGCGGGATTGCCACCGCTCTCCCGCAGCAGCTTCTGGTACAGCGCATCCCATTTCGCCTTGCCAGTGAGGTGGTGCATCACCTTGCAGAGGAAGAGCAGACGAGGTGCCCCTTCCCAAGTGAAGGGCGAATAGTCACCGCGGAAAGGTGACGGCGCAGGAGGATTGCACGGCATGAGCCAGCCGGTTGCTTCCAGAGCCGTGGCGACCTCCTCCATCTTCCCGATGATCTGCTGCCGCTCCGCAGCTTCCGGGATGCCGCTGTCCGCATAGCGCCACAACCCATAAAACCAGGGGGAGGTTTGATCGTTCGACCCCATGGGATAAGGCGTCTTTCCGTCGGAAGCCACCCCTCTGCCGATGAACCCCGGAACCTTGCTCACGGAGGCCAGGAGCATCAACCCCTGAGACACCTTCCGGGCCTTCACCCTGTCCTCCTCGGTCTTGGACTGCTGCCACCGGAGGCAGGCCGCCTCCATATAGGAGCCATTGAACATCGCGCCGTTCTCGATCGGCGTCCACCAGGCCAGAGCATTGGGCTTGCCCTCCCGGCACTCCTCAGGCGTGGGGCGGTCGTACTTCCCGTCCAGTTCCGTGGAGTCCAGCAGCAGATGGTACGGATCCATGAAACGACGCCAGACCTCGGCGTGGGCCTTTTCGACATTCGCGGCCACCGGGTCAGCCGCACCGTCCGCATGAACTTTGGCACCTAGAAACACCCCCGCCCCGAGAAGAGGGATCACCAATGAGGAAAGACGAAAAATCGACATTCCAACCCCTACGAGACGAGATGCGCGCAACTCGCAGCCCATTCGCAAAACAAAACCCCGATCCTTTTCACAGGCATCACTGAAAACTGAAAACTTGAAACTGAAAACTTCCGCCTCCAACCGTACCCTCCCCGCATGAGCATCATCCCTCACCGACTTCTCCCCCTCGCCCTGGCCACGGCCATCGCCGCAGGCTTCTCCACCGCTGCCATGGCTGCGGACCGGCCCACCCTCAAGCTCTGGCCCCAAGGAGCGCCTGAGAAAGAGGGCTTCAAGATGGATGCGGAAAAGGAAATCCCGCCCAAAAATGAGAGCGACGTCAAACGCGTGACCAACGTCACAGAGCCCACCATCACGGTCTACAGCCCGGAAAAGCCCAACGGCACCGCCGTCATCGTCTGCCCTGGTGGCGGCTACGGCATCCTCGCCATCGAGCACGAAGGCAGCCAAGTCTGTGAATGGCTCAACACCATGGGCGTCACCGGCGTCCTGCTCAAGTACCGCGTGCCCAAGCGCAGCGAGACCGACCCCAGCAAAGAACCGATTCAGGACGCCCAGCGCGCCATGGGCCTCGTCAAGAAACACGCCGCAGAGTGGGGCATCAAGCCTGACAAGATCGGCATCCTCGGCTTCTCCGCCGGCGGCCATCTCTGCGTCATGTCCACCCTGCACCCCAATGAGCGCACCTACACGCAGGATCCTGCTCTGGACGTGGCCGACGCCACCCCGGCGTTTTCCATCCCGGTCTACCCCGCCTACCTCACTGAGAAAGGAAACGACTTCCAGCTCAAGCCCGAGATCAAAGTCGGTCCCCAAGCTCCGCCCATCTGCCTTGTCCATGCCCATGACGACCGCATCACCCCTGCAGGCAGCGCCCTGGTCTATCTGGAGTACAAAAAGGCCAACCTCAGCGCCGAACTCCACATCTTCAGCAAGGGCGGCCACGGCTACGGCATGAAAAAATCCGGCAACCCCGTGAACGACTGGCCCCAGCGCGTGGGCGAATGGCTCAAAGCCAACGACTGGGCGAATTGAGGTGGTCCCGCCCAAAAGTTTGGCCTGATTGAAGGGTCATCCACCGAGTTGACTCGTGACAGGGGGTGATCTGACATGGTATCCTTGCCAGATCACCCCTTTCTGTGTCATGAAAGCGGCCCTGACCTATGCGATGCTTGTGGTTGCAGCGATGGTGACCCTCATTCCCGCTGCCGAACCTCCGCGACCAAGACCTTCCCCTCCCCCTACTGGAGAGGGTCGGGGCAGTGAATTTCGCGTCATCGCCCCGCCTCTGCCCGCCGGCACCTATCACGCATTCACAGCCCATGGGGTGAGGCTGTCAGGCATCATTGCCTCCCCTGGCGACACCTCATTCAGCAAAATGCCGACCATCCCGGCAGGGCCTCGCCCTCCTCATGCCGTACCGGGAATTCGTACGCAGAATCCAGGACTGCGGTTCGAACGGCGGTAGCCCCTTCAGCCCGCTGGATTGGGATCGTTCCAGTCTGCCTGAGGTGACCATAGAGGTGTGTCACTCCATGCGTCACGAAAGCGTGCCTGAAGTGAAATACCTAGACTCTCCTTTCGTTAACCCGCCATGCCTTCGCGCCCCCTCATTTCGTCCTGCCTGAAACTGGCTTCAGCCTTTGTCGCGCTGCTTCTGGCATCGCCTTCATTCGCTGCCGAGAAAAACATCGTCTTCTTCATCGCCGATGACATGAGCCCGGAGCTGGGCTGCTATGGAAGCAAGGCCATCAAGACACCGAACATCGACGCCCTTGCTGCCGATGGCACCCTCTTCACGAACGCCTACGCCACCACGGCCAGCTGCAGCGCCAGCCGCTCTGTCGTCATGACGGGATTGCACAATCACGCCAACGGCCAGTATGGGCACCAGCACGACACCGGCCACTTCTCCTGCTACCCCAACGTCGTCTCCCTGGCCCTGCCGCAGGTCATGAAGGCAGCGGGCTACCGCACGGGCATCTTTGGCAAGCACCATGTCGCCCCCACCGAGATCTTCACCTACGACGTGATGGTGGCGGAGAAGGGACGTAATACCCGCGAACTGATGGAGAATGCCCGTGAGTTTATCACGGCCAAAGACGACAAACCCTTTATCGCCTACATCGCCAGTGCTGACCCTCATCGTGGCGGACCGCAGCTGGACATTGAGGGCAGTCCCAATGCCTTCGGCAACAAGCCCAACCGCGGCAGCATCCCGGGGATCACCGAAGTGTTTTACGATTCCCAAGACGTGATTGTTCCCCACTTCCTGCCCGACACCGTCGAGAGCCGCGCTGAACTCGCTCAGTACTACCAAAGCGTCTCCCGGGTGGACTTCGGCATCGGCCACCTGGTGAAGCTGCTCAAAGACGCGGGATTGTATGACAAGACGATGATCATCATCACGTCTGACCACGGCATGGCTTTCCCAGGTGGCAAGACCACCGTCTATGAGCCCGGACTCAGGGTTCCCCTCATTGTCCGGAATCCCTACGTACAACAGCGCGGGATCAAGAACGCCGCGCTCGTCAACCATACCGATCTCACCCCGACCATGCTCGACTTTGCAGGCGGTCTGGATCGGGAGAAAAACGCCCCCATCAAACCTGTTGATGCCGACGCCTTCTGGAAAGAACGCGGCATCTCCAAGTATGAGAACCGCGGCAAACGCTACCCCGCCTATCACGGCAAGTCCTGGCTCAACATCCTGGGTCAGGAGAATGATCCCACCCGCACAGAGATCTTTGCCTCCCACACCTTCCACGAGGTGCAGATGTACTACCCCATGCGAGTGGTACGGGACCAGAAGTACAAGCTCATCTGGAACATCGCCCACCCCCTGCCCTTCCCCTTTTCAACCGACCTCTGGGCAGCCTCCACCTGGCAGGCCCAGCTCAAGAAAGGCGAAAACGCCCCCTACGGCCAGAAGACCGTCGGACAATACATCCATCGCCCCGCGTTCGAACTGTATGACATGCAGTACGACGCGGACGAAACCAAGAACCTCGCCACCGACCCCGCCTTCGCCAAGACTCTCGAAGAATACAAAGCCCGCCTGAAGAAGTTTCAGGAAACCATGGGCGACCCCTGGGCACAGAAGTGGGAATACGAGTAAAAGACACCAGACTGCCAGACACCAGACATCAGACATCAGACTTGAGATCAGGGGCGAAGTGGGAATCCACAACCGCAAGCTGAGGCCTGCACTCAAGGGAACATCCCGTCCAACACCTTGCCTACTGACGCACTGACGCACTGGTTTACTGAATTACTGGACCTTCCGTCCTGGCACCATCCCACCGCCTTGCTGGATGATCAGCCCTGTAGCAGGACCTTCCTTCGCACCATCAGGGCGAAGGAACATCACTTGCGCCCGGACGGCTTTGCACATGAAGCGCCCATCGTCGCCCTTCACCGGATAGTAGGAAAACTCCTGCTGCCCTTTCACCCGACCTCTCAAGTCGCCGCTCTTGTTGTCCACGCGGAAGTGAATCTGGCCAAACGGCAACTCATAACTGCCAGCCACGGCGTCCAGCGCCTCACGCGAGAGCTTGCCGGTCTCGGGTTCGTCAAAGCGCTCGCCTTCCAAAATTGTGCCACGCTGAAGCAGCTTCACCTGACTCACCACGCCCTTTTCATCACGCCGGAAGGCGAACGTGGCATCCACACCATCATTGCGAAATTCATCCACCCCAAGGTAACGCACTGCCAACCACGACTGTGCCGCGAGCTTGCTTTCGAGCCGGCCATCTTTCGCGCGAAACCTCATCACCCCCAGTCCGCCAAAATCAAACGGTGCCGCGTAGTCCGTGAGATGCACGCCCTCAGGCACAGGCAGTTCGCGGAAACAGGGCTGCGCCGCCATCTCTCGCCAGAGGTGCTGCCGGGCCACCACCCCGGCAAGGGCGCTGGGGTTCTGACCTCCGATTGATTCCAGAGTATTGGAAAACACCACCACAGTGAAGTTCTGCGCGGGATACCTGATCAGGATCGAAGAGAAGCCGGGCAACCCACCGGTGTGCAGGATCTTGGGCAGTCCCCGCTCCTCATCCGCAACCCAACCGTAGCCGTACTTTGCCGCCAGTCCGGTCATCTCCGCGCCGACCTCATCTTTGGGTGCCGTGGGACGATGCGCCATTCTTAGAGACTCGGGCGACAGAACCTTCCCGTTGAAGACCGCTTCGTTCCATCGGTAGAGATCCCCCACGGTGGAGAAGAACTCCCCTGCGCCACCGGCTTGAGACATGTGCCAATCCAAAGCCCGTCGCCAGCCCGCCTTTCCGCCCTCACCTCTGGCATACCCCAGGGCCTCGCCTCGCAAGGCAAGCTCGGGCCGATGCACCCCAGTAGAATACATGTGTGCAGAACGAAACACCCGCCGCTCCAGAAGGTCATCGTACTTTTCGCCCGATGCTTGCTTCACAATCTCGGCCAGCAAGACATACCCCGAATTGCAGTAGGCATAGCGAGTGCCCGGCTCCGACTCCAGACTCATGTCACGGAAGCTGGCGATGACCTGCTCAGGCGTCCGCGGTCCGGTGACCTGTTCAGAAAATGTGGGAAACGAGGTGAAGTTGCGGATGCCTGAGCGATGAGACAAGAGATGGGCCAGAGTGATCTTGTCCCCATCCAGAAAGCCTGGGAAATACTTGGTCAGAGGATCCGAGAGGCTCAACAAGCCGTCTTGCTGACAAAGCAGCACTGCCGTGGCCGTGAACTGCTTGGTCACCGACCCAATACGAAACACTGTGTCCGGGGTGATGGGCACTCCTTTTTCCAGGTCCGCCAACCCGTAGCCTTTGGCGTAGAGCACTTTCCCATCTCTCGCCGCCAGCAGGGCAAACCCAGGTCCGTTCTTCTTCACGGCCTGGACCAGCACACGGTCCACAATCTCCTCGGGATCAGGAAAAGGCCGCTGCACATCCGCTCCCGCCTTCGCCAGCAAGTCAATTGCATCCCGCCTGCCGTGGTAAGACGCAATCTGCCAGGCTGTCACGCCCAACCGATCCTCCAGTTCATCGACCTGCTGGCCTTCCGCGAGCAACCGTTCGAGCGTGGTCAGATCGCCAATGCGAGCAGCTTCGTGAATCTCCTTTGCCAACAATGGCATCGAGACCATGGCGAGCCAGAGCGCAACCGTGAGACGGGGCCATTTCATTGCCCCATGGTAAAAGCATCACCCTGCAATTGTCACGCCTTGATCTGATTCGCCTTTCGCCGCGAAACCTTTGCCATCTCAACTGATCCCCTTTACCCCTTCCGCACCATCCTTTTACCAAGAATCCACATGCCCACTCCAATCATCGTGGTGACCAAGGCAGAAAGCGCGAGGATCCCAACCGGCACGAAAAAGGCTGGAGACATTTCGACCGGTGTGGCCATCCGGCCGCCCTCGTCCAGCACCACGGTCACCTTCTGGCCGATCTCGTAGCCCGATTCGGCCGTGACCACATTAGAAGAGATGGTTTTTAGCGGATCACCATCCCGACGGAAGTGCGCACGGTAGCCGTCCTTTCCATCTGACTCGGCGCGACCAAATCCCACCACCGTGACCTGCACTTTTGGCTCGGTCCAAAGCGACCACTGCCAGATGCCAAACCCAATCACCCCAAGCCACGACAGAGCAGAAACCAGAACAATGATCCTGGAGTTTCGAAGCAACGTTTCGCGGTCGAACATGGCAGAAATCGATCTGCGCCAAGAATACAGACGCCAGGCAAGGGATGTCAATTTTTCACGGATCACGTTGCAGAACGAAAGGCATGGTCGATTGGGTCAACACCTCGCCGCAATGTTGTGAGACGCCCTACTCCACCATGGCCACCTCTGATACCCTGCTCCGTTGGCGCATCCCCCTCACCCTTCTCGTCTGCGCGATCAGCATCTTCGCGTTTCTACGGCGGCCTGACACCACGCCAGTGGACTTTGCCGTGGAGCTTCGACTCTCCAGCACATCGGTGAGCCCTGGCCAGGTGGTGGTGCCAGAGCTGGAGTTGCGAAATGCAGGCACCAACGCCGCCCGACATCGTGAAACCACCATTCGCCTCTACATCAATGGCGAACGCTGGCTGGAGGAACCGCTGCATCTGCCAGAGCCGGGCAGAACAGAAACCCTGACTCGAGGTGCCGGCTGGAGCGCTCCTGCGCCGGGCAGCTACGAGTTCAGGCTGGTTGTCGATGAAGCAAAACGGCTCCACGACACGAATCGTGGAAACAACTCTGTGACACAGACGGTGACGGTCACCGCACCAGGTCAGTAGTCGGACTTCATCTTCAACGGTTCTTGCTCGGTGCCGATTGCCAATCGGCGACACAGCAGACTGCCAGTCTGCGCCCCCCAGATCTTTGTGCCGTTGTGCCTTCGTGTGAGGATAGAATCTCCCCACCGGGGCAAGATGCCGGCCCCACTCACAGCCGGGACGGCTGTGCCCCTTCAACCCGGCAAAGCCGCCTGCCTCACCAATCTCGCGGCATAAAACCCATCATAGCCCTCCCGATCCGGCCGGAGGCTGAGTTCCTCCTCCAGCGTCCATTCGTCACCATGGGCGGCGAGGAAGGTTTGCACCTGCCGGTCATTCTCGCTGGGGAACAGGCTACAGGTCGCATATACCATTTTCCCACCGGGCTTCACCATGCGGGAGTGGCTCACGAGAATCTCCTGCTGGAGTTTTTGGAGACGCTCCAGCTCCTCCTCGCTCAGTTTCCACTTCGCATCGGGGTTGCGGCGGATCACCCCCAGACCGCTACAAGGCACGTCCAGCAGCACGCGATCCGCCTTGTCCGCGAGACGCTTGATGGCCTTGGTGTCTTCAATAAGACGAGGCTCCACATTGCTCACGCCATTGCGGCGGGCACGACGGCGCATTTCGTCCAGCTTCCACTGATGCACATCCATGGCCACCAGGGAACCCTTGTTCTGCATGAGGGCGGCCAGATGAAGCGTCTTGCCGCCAGCCCCTGCACAGGCATCCACGACCCGTTGACCAGGGGCCACCTCCAGAAACGGCGCGATTTTTTGGGAAGCGGCGTCCTGCACTTCAAACAGGCCGTCCTTGAACGCCTGGGTGGTGAACACGTTCTTGCGCACGCTCAATCGCAGCGCATCGGGCAACCCCTTCACACGATGGGATTCCACGCCCTCGCCTTCGAGCCGGGCTTGCAGCTCTACGGGGGTGATTCGCAGCGTATTGGCACGCAGAAAGACGTCGGCGGGCTCATTGAGCGCCTTCATCAGTTCCGGCCACTCTTTGCCAAACTCCTTGGAGCCACGGTCCTGGAGCCAGTCGGGGATCGAGAAGCGGATGGCAGGCAGGACGTCCGCGTCATACCTGGACTTGACGGTGGCATTCCAAGAGCCCCGACATTCGGCAAAGGGCGGTGCCTCACCATGCTCCACCATCCAGTAGGCGGCCCACACCCGCCAAACCTTGCCGTCGTTGAGCAGTTCCACCTTGTTGTACTCCGAATCCGGCAACCCGGCAAGGTACCAGTACCAGCGCCACCAGCGGACGAGTTCGTAGGACGTCTCCGCAAAAAAGCGTCGATCCCGCGCGCCCCACTTCGGATGCGCCTTCATCATCCGCTCGATGGCCTTGTCCGCATGCACCCCCCGCGCAAAGATTTCCGCCAGGGTGGCGATGATTTGTTCGATGAGGTGACGATGGAGTTTCACAGGGCAGGAACCGCGGACCTGACGTGGCCGCGAACCGCCCACCAAAGCGCAAAATCCCCCTTTGCGCCAGTTTCTTCTTGTCCCGACATCCTCCTCCCGCCCTGCGGCTCGACATTTTCCCATTCCACGCTAGTCTGCGCGCCCTATGTTAGACATCCGCCTCTTCCGTGAGAAACCCGACTACGTCAAAGAACGCCTCAGCACCCGTGGTGCCGGCCTTTCCTCGATGGTGGATGAGGTGACCTCCCTGGACGAGCAGCGCCGCGAAGCTGAAACGGAACGCCAGAAGCTGCAGGGCGACCGCAACCGGATCAGCAAAGAGATCGGCATCGCCAAGAAAAAGGGCGAGGACACCAGCGCCATTGAGGCCCAGGTCCGGGGTATCGGCGACCGCATCGAGCAGATCGGTCGTGACGCCGATGCGCTGGATGTCAAGCAGCGCGACCTCATGCTGGGCATCCCCAACCTTCCGCACGACGCCTGTCCCATCGGTGAAAGCGCCGAGCAGAATCCCGAGGTGAAAGTCTGGGGCGAGAAGCCCTCCTATGACTTCGCCCCCAAAGACCACGTCGCCCTCGGGGCCCAGCATGGCATGCTCGATTTCGAGGCCGGTGCCAAGATCACCGGCAGCGCCTTTGTGGTGTACCGCGGTGCAGGTGCCCGGCTGGAACGCGCCCTCATCAACTTCCTGCTCGACCTCCACACCACCAGCCACGGTTACACCGAGGTGAACACCCCGTTCGTGGTGAAGGCCGACGCCCTCGTCGGCACCACCCAGCTCCCGAAGTTCGCCGACCAAGTATACCACTGCCAGGAGGACGACCTCTACCTCGTCCCCACCGCCGAGGTGCCGGTCACAAACCTCCATCGTGAGGAGATCGTGAAGCTGGAGTCGCTGCCCATCCAGTACGCCGCCTACACCCCTTGCTTCCGCCGTGAGGCAGGCAGCGCCGGCCTGGGGACCCGCGGACTCATCCGCATGCACCAGTTCGACAAGGTGGAACTCGTGAAGATCACCACCCCGGAGACCTCCATGGAGGAACTGGAAAAACTCACCGCCAATGCGGAAGTCGTCCTCCAGACCCTCGGGCTGCACTACCGCATCATTGAGCTCTGTACCGGTGACGTGGGTTTTGGCTCGAGCAAGACCTACGACATCGAAGTTTGGGCCCCCGGCCAGGGGACCTACCTGGAAGTATCCAGCTGCAGCAATTTCGGCGAATTCCAAGCGCGCCGCATGAATCTGCGCTACAAGGATGAGAATGGCAAAAACCGATTCTGCCACACGCTCAACGGATCCGGCACCGCGCTCGCGCGCCTCTTCGTCGCCCTCGTCGAAACGTACCAGCAAGCAGACGGCAGCATCGCCATCCCTGCCCCGCTCCAACGCTACTTCGGCACGGAAAAAATCGGCTAAGCCCCAGGCCGCCCCTGCCATTTCCCCGCCGGCGCGCGCACACGCGTCGGCGGCCCTCACCCGGCTGGAACGCAAGGCTCGTACCACTCTGCGCAGCCTTCAGGGGCGGCAGTCGGAGCTTTCCCTCGATGCCCCCCAGTTGGTGGGCGTCTCCGGCGGACGAGATTCGGTAGCGTTGCTGCATTTCCTCCTGCTCTTGGGTTACAGGAAACTCATCGTCTGCCATCTGAACCACCAGTTGCGCGGAGCAGAGTCGAATGGTGATGCCCAGTTTGTGCGGGATCTCGCCATCGCCCACGGATTGAGGCATGAGGAGATCACCATGGACATCACTGCCGAGGCGGCCCGCACGAAGGCCTCCCTCGAAACAGCCGGTCGCGACGCCCGGCGAGCCTTCTTTGAGCAAGCCGCCGCCCGTCACGATTGCCGCAATGTCTTCCTGGCACACCATGCGGACGACGACGTGGAAACGATCCTGCATCACCTCTTCCGCGGCAGTGGTCTGCGCGGCATCCGAGGCATGGATCCCATCTCCAACTCCCCCGGTGGACTTCTGATCACACGACCCTTCTTGGAAATCACCCGGGAGGACATCGACACCTACATCACCACATACGGCCTCACATTTCGGGAGGACTCCACCAACGCGGGATCGAGTCTGGGAGCCCCCACCCGCAACCGGATCCGCCACCGCGTGCTCCCTTTCTTGAAGGAGATGTTCCAGCGCGAAGTGGCCGGCACGCTCCAGCGCTTTGCCCGGTTGGCCGGCCGCGATGAAGACTACCTGCAAGCCGCCACCAGCGCGTTTCTCACGGAACACCAACTCCTTCAGGCAGACCGCAGCCTCACCGTCAATACGGCACTGAAAGCCGCCCACCCCGCGCTCCAGAGCCGCATTCTCCGGTGGTGGCTGCGCGAAGTCCATGCGGTGCCCAATATCGGCAATGCCGAGATCGAGAGCGCCCTCGAACTCCTCAGCTCTCCCCGCGTGTCCCGAGTCAATCTCCCCAGCCAGCTCCGCCTCCGCCGTAAGGCAGGACGGCTGTTCCTGGAGAAAGCATAGAGATGGGAAGCTGATGCGTGGGTTTAGGAATTAACCACAGAGGCACAGAGAACGCAGAGGAATGACTTTTTAGACAGAATTCAGATTCAAGCGCCCAATCAAGGTCAGCTCCTTCATTCAGAAGCTGAACCCTGGCTCCGTGAATTCTGTTAATTCTGTCTGAACCTCAGTTTCAGTCTCTGTGGTTGAATCTTCATTCCCAACCACGTTGCACGTCCTCTTCTTCTAGGAGAACCAGCTCATCACCGTCTCTTCGACGAAGACGAAAAGACTGTCCACCCGCATCGCCATGTCACGGAGCGTGTAGCTGTTCACCGCATCCAGGGTGTGATTTGCCCCCTTTGGCGTGTGAACCATAAAGCGGGCCACAACCACAACGATGGCGATTTTCAGCAGGAGTTTCATGATGCCTTGGACGGGGGTGTTCGCAGGTCAACCCATAATAATGGTAATTATGGTAATTGCAACCATAAAGACGTGCTACCCCTCTGGTTGATGGCAAGCTGACGTAAGCGCTGCGTTGAATCCTTTATCACTAGAGTCATAATGACTCTACATGGCCGTGATCCAAAATAACCCATAAGAGACCTTTTGTCTCTCTATTTTGGGGGAGCGACCGTTTCCTATCAAAACCGAATCGACGCATTACCTACTCATCATCAGCATAATACAACCGATCCAATGAAGGTGGCACGAGGCTTGCAACAATAGGACCCGTAATCATCACCCGACCAAGACAACTCTTGGGTCCAACAAAACAAACACCATGAAACTTACCCGTTACAATCATCCTGCCTCCAACCTCGAAACTTGGTTCAGTCATCCATTTGACAACCTGCCAGCCCTGGCTCGAGTGTTCGATTGGGACAGCGCTTTCGGTGGAGCCGTGACCGGCCGCCTTGCCACGGACATCCACGAGGACAAGGACAACTACTACGCCACCTTCGAAATCCCCGGCGTGAAGAAAGAGGATGTGAAGGTCGAATTCAACGACCGCCTTCTTACCGTCACCGTCGTGCGCAAAGAGAAGAATGGCGAAAGCGAATCCAGCTTCACTTCCACTCGTTCCGTCTCCGTGCCAGACAGCGTCAAGTACGACGCCATCGCAGCCAAGGTGGAAGACGGCATCCTGACCGTCACTCTGCCAAAAGCTGAGGCGCACAAACCGCGAGCCATCGAGGTGCAGTGATCTCGCTTGTTCGCTGAAAAAGATCCCCATCCGCTGGCCGGGCGCCGCCCTTGAGCCCCGGCCGCGGCAAGTCACCAAAAGTACCTACTCTACCTGCCTTTCTAAAAAACCCCCACTTTCCTTCCAACCCCATACGACCATGACCACTTGCACTCCTGATAGCGCCTGCGCCACCGCCTCCACCAACACGACCACTCAGGCGCAGAACTTCGTGAAACCCCGCTACTCCGTCAACAGCGCCAAAGATGCCTACCAGGTCCGGGTGGACCTTCCCGGCACCGCCAAAGACAGCGTCCATGTCAAACTTGACCAAGGGATACTCACCCTCAGCGCGCAGCGCAAACCTGTCGCCCAGGAAGCCTGGAAGTCCCTTCATCGGGAACTTGGCAGCTATGGCTACAAGCTCCAGCTGAAGGTCACAGCCAAGGTGGATGAGGCTGCACTCTCCGCCAAGCTGGAGGACGGCGTACTTACCTTGAACCTTCCTGTCAAGGAAGCCGCCAAACCACGCGTCATCGCGGTGCAATAACCCCTCTGCGACCAACCGGCCTGTGAAAGGGCATCCATAGAAAAACAAACCCCCGGCCTGCGATGCCGCCCCGGCGCGTCGCAGGCTTTTTTTCGTGTTCGTGACACCGGCTTCCAGCCGGTGCGGGTTACCGGCGTCCCGCCGGTTCAGCCAACCATCCTGCAAAATGGGAAGCCAAAACCAATCACCCTTCACCCACCACGTCCAACACCTGATCCTGCGCAGCAGGATTTTGGGACTGCGGTGAGCATCACCGCTTTGGCTACGCCTTGTGACAATCTTGAACCTGATGTCGCCGCCGAAGCCGAATAAGGCCGCCCGCTCCGCCAGAGCGCTTCGCTAGTTTGGCCGACACAGACCTCCCAAAAGCGGCGATTCTCGCCGCACTCCGAAAGATGCTTCGCATCCAGGTGCGGGCCACTATTGGGCTCGTGAACCTCGCCTTGGCCTCCGATATCCCGTGAGCCATTTTCCTCTGCGACATTCCCCTCTTCCCCTCCCCCCGCCATTTCCCAAGAAGAAACTCGCCCGCCCTCCAGTATTCCAAATACTCACCCGCGCTTCTCTCATGATTCCCACCAGCCACTTAACCCGCCGGGCATTCGCGATCTGCTCCATCCTTGGAACCGCCAACCTGGCCCTCAGCCTTTCTCTGCCCACCGCAATCCAGGCCGCCGATTCACCCGCACCGGCCAAAAAGTGGTACAAAGGCAACACCCACACTCACAGCCTCTGGAGTGACGGCAACGACTTCCCGGAGATGATCACGGACTGGTACCAGAAACAGGGGTACAACTTTCTGGCCATCTCTGACCACAACGTGCTTCAGGCCAAAGAGGTCTGGGTCGCCGAGGAACTGGTGAAAAAGCGCCAGACAGCTCCTGGCAGCACGCCTGCTCTGGACAAATACCTGGCCCGCTTTGGCACCCCTTGGGTGGAGACCCGCGAAAAAGACGGGGCCAAAGAGATTCGACTCAAGAAGCTCGAGGAATACCGCCCTAAATTTGAGCGCCCCGGCGAGTTCCTCCTTATCCAGGCTGAAGAACTGAGCGCCAACTATGCGATGGAGCTCAAAAAGCGCGTTCCCATCCACATCAATGCGATCAACATCCAGGAAGCCATCCTGCCTCCCGCTGGCACCAGCATCCAGGACGTGATGCGCAAGAGCCTGCAAGCCATTCACGAACAGGGCCGGGCTACCGGCCGCCCTGTGCTGGCTCATGTGAACCACCCCAACTTCCGCTGGGCACTCACCCCGGAAGACCTCGCCGCAGTGCTGGAGGAGAACTTCTTCGAAATCTTCAACGGTCACCCCATGATCAACTACTTGGGCGACGCCACCCGCCCAGGGCAAGAAACCATCTGGGATGTGGCCAACACCCTACGTATCACCCAGTTCAACGCACCCCCACTCTACGGCGTGGGCACGGATGACGCCCACCATTACCATGGCGAAGACAGCGCCCCCGGACGCGGGTGGGTCATGGTGCGCAGCGAGTCACTCAATCCAGACAAACTCATCGCCGCCATGCGGGCCGGCGACTTCTATGCCTCCAGCGGTGTCACGCTTGAGGACGTCAGCTTCAAGGGCGGCATCCTCAAGGTTCAAGTCCAGCCGCAGGAAGGCGTCACCTACACCATCAAATTCGTCGGCACCCCCATTGGGTTCGATAAAACAACCACCACGGTCAAGACACCTCCGGACGACTTCCGCCCCGAGCGCATTGTCTATTCTGCCGACGTGGGCAAGACCTTCGCCACCGTAAACGGGCCCGTGGCCGAATACCGGCTGAAAGGCGACGAACTCTACGTTCGCGCCATCATCACCTCCAATCTTCCTCATCCCCGCCCCACCTTCGAAGGTCAGACCGAAATGGCCTGGACCCAGCCCGTAGGTTGGCAGTCGCGGTTGAAGGAAACCAAGTAGCCCCCTCGGGTTGGCCACTCCAACCCGAGACCCCATCTTGTTAATCCTTC